>CAWIYV010000009.1:0-440711 GCA_963840455.1 Nitrospirota bacterium
CTGACGGGGCCTCCGGTTGCAAACACCTGGTAAGTATGCTACTATTCCAACCCTTGGAGGGAGCATGATCGGTTTTATTCTGCGTTGGTCCATCAACCTGCTGGCGCTCGTGGTCGCGGCGAAGCTCATCGACGGTATCAGGATCCAGAGCCTCGGCATGGGTATCCTGGCGGCCGGCATCCTGGGCGTCGTGAACGCGGTCATCAGGCCGGTGGTGCTGCTCCTGACCCTTCCCATCAATCTTGTGACCCTCGGGCTCTTCACCCTCTTTATCAACGCATTCATGCTCGAGTTCGTGGCCTACCTGGTCCCCGGGTTCGTCATCGAGACCTTTTACGCGGCCTTCTGGGGCGCACTCATCATCAGCCTTGTCAGCTGGCTCTTGAACATCTTCGTCGGCGGGGACGGCAGGATGGTCTATATCAAGACGACCCGGAAGGGAGGGGACGGACAGTGACGGCGGCGGGGGCTGACACATGACGCATATGCACATTCCCGACGGGATCCTGCCCGTCTGGCTCTGGGTGTCGGGATTCATCGCCATGGCCGCGGTCCTCGCATTCTGCCTCTACCGGCTCCGCGGCATGGACCGGAAGAAGAAGATCCCGCTGTTGGGCGTCCTGTCGGCGGTCATGCTCGTCGCCATGAGCCTCGAGATCCTCCCCATCGCCTACCACCTGAACCTGTCTGTTGCCGCCGGCATCCTGCTGGGACCCTCACTGGGGTTCATTGCTGCGTTCATCGTGAACAGCATGCTGGCGCTTCTGGGCCACGGGGGCATCACCGTCATGGGTCTGAACACCCTTCTCCTGGGCGCCGAGGCAATGCTCGGCCATACGCTGTTCTATCTCTTGACGGACCGGCTTCCCACTTACTGGCGGGCGGCTATTGCCACCCTGCTCACGCTCTTCCTCGTTTCGCTCTGCCTGATCGGGATCGTCGCCATCTCCCATGCTGACAGCGACCAGTTCCTCCATCATCACGACCGGAAGGGGGGCGATCACGGCCAGGAAGCCGCCCCGGCGCCGGTCTCCACCTTCGCGGTCATGGTCCTGTCCCTCGGCCTGATCGGATGGGTCATTGAGGCCGCCATAACCGGAGCCGTCATCCGGTTCATCTCCCAGGTGAAGCCTGACCTGCTCAGCCATGTTCTGCACAAGGACACCTGCCGGAGCGGACATGAGGAGTGCAAGCCATGATCGATGTTGCCCGGATAGATTACTGGGCGGCCAACGGTTCCAGTCCTTTTCACCGGGCCTCGGTCCTGTCCAAGCTCCTGTTCCTGCTCTGTGTTGTCACGGCATCGGTGGTGACGAAGGACCCCGTGCCGCTGGCAGCCGCGTACTCGCTGCTGATCGTCCTCGCCGCCGCGAGCGGCCTCCCCTGGATGGCCGTCGGTTTCCTGTCACTGTACGCAGCGGTCTTTGCCCTGCTCTACGCCATCAGTCTTCGGGGCGGCCTGTGGACCTATGCCCTACTGCTGCTCAAGGCGGTCACGCCGGCGTACGCCGTGGGGATGCTGGTCGCGAGCACCCCCTACCCCAGGATATTTTCGTTCCTGAGCACGTTCCTTCCCGAGATACTGGCGGCCGGTCTCTTCATGACCTACCGGACCCTCTTCATCCTACTGGACATGATGGACAACTTTGGCACGGCGATCCGGCTCCGGGGCGGCTTCTCCCCGGGGCACCTCGTGAAGAACGGCTCGAACATCGCCAAGGGCATCGGCACACTCCTGGTCCGTGCCGTTGATCGGTCCCAGCGCCTCTATGCCGTCATGGCAGTGCGGGGGTACAATGGCAGCATGGCCGAGAAGACGATCGGAACGTTCGGCAGGAGCGACTGGCTGCCGCTGGGGTCCGGGATGAGCGTCCTGGCGCTGGTGCTGTTCTGGACATAAGATGATGCGCTGCGCATTCTCCACCCAATGTTGGACGACCACGAACGACCATGATCAATCTGAACAATACGCCTGAGAACATCGTCACCGTCAGCTGTCTGAAGCATACCTTCCCCGACACCACGGAGGTCCACATCTGCGGGCTGGATTTCTTGGTCAACCGCGGCGAGCGGGTCGTGGTGCTCGGCGGAAATGGTTCCGGCAAGACCACGCTCCTGTATCATATTTTGGGACTGCTCAAGCCCGACGAGGGAAGGGTGACGGTCTTCGGCGCAAATCCCGCGACCGGTTATAACGACATCCGGGAGCGCATCGGCGTGCTTCTGCAGAACGTGGAGGAACAGATCCTCTCGCCCACGGTCTGGGAGGACATCGCGTTCTCACCCCGGAACTATGGATATAGCAGGGAGGATACGGCCCGGATGGTGGACGCGGTCATGGCCGAGCTCGGCATCACCCGGCTGCGGGACAAGATCTGCCATTACCTGTCCGGCGGTGAGAAACGGAAGGTCGCCCTGGCAGGCGCCCTGGTCCTGCGGCCCGAGCTCCTGATCCTCGACGAGCCCTTCGAAGGCCTGGACAGCCGGTCCCGCGCCGAGCTGGTGGAACTCCTAAACCAGCGCAACCGCGACGGGATGAGCCTCATCATGTCGACCCATGACCTGAACCTCGTAGGGAGCCTCGCCGACCGCGTCTATGTCCTCGCCCGGGGGGAGGGTGTCGTCGCCGCCGGCACTCCCGTCGAGATCTTCACGCACGCCGACGCGCTCAAACGGTCCAACATCGATCCGCCGGTCCTGACCGAGCTTTTCAACAGGCTCCGGGAAAAAGGCATGGGCCTGAAGATGCCGGTCAATGTGGACCAGGCCGTTGCCGATCTGATCCGTTTGTTCAAAACATGATATACTATCCAGCAGTAATCAGCATCACGAAGGAGGCATCATGCCGATCAGGAGAAGGGACCACGCACCACTATCGGACGCGGAGAAGGGGACCAACAAGACCCGCATCATAGTTCTCGTGGCACTTGTACTGGTAGCTGCCATCGCCGCGGGCTCGATGGTGGCCTACTACTCCGCCTTCCGAAACAACGGGCATGGAATAGCCCTATCGCTGCTGTTCTTCCTGGTCGTTCCGATCCTGGCCTATGTTCTGTTCCGGACCATGATCGCGCCCTACTACCGGAGGCTGGAGGACGCAAACCTCGAGCTGCATATCAAGCAGGAAGAGATCCTGGACATGAAGGACGACCTGTTCATCAAGTTCCTGGGGATCCACGATGCAAACTATGCTGCGAACTCGCCGCGGCTGTTCCCGGAGCGGCTCAAGGATGTCGCCGATGTCACGTCACGGGTCATGGAGGCTGAGGTCTGCCTTATCTACCGGTATGACCGGAAGAAGGATGAACTGGTGCTGGCCGCGACCAATGGCTACCACCAGGAGGCTGTCGGTATGGTGCGGATTCCCGTCGGGCAGGGTATCGAGGGAGTGGTGGCACGCAGGGTCGAGCCGGTCATGCTCAAGGACTTTACCAAGGACAGCAGGTTCAAAGAGGCGCCCGGTCTGGCGCTGTCCAGCTACTCGTCGCTCTACTGTCTCCCGCTCTATGTGTATTCCAACGGCGCGTTGATGGGCGTCATCGAGCTGCTGTACGAGAACGCAAAGACCTTCACCGATGAGGAGATCAATTTCTTTACGACCCTCGCGGGCATCCTGTCCAACACCATGCAGAACGAAATGCTTCAGGCCGAGCTCCGCCAAATGAACATGGAACTGGAGCAATGGGTCGCCGAGAAGACCGAGGAACTCCGCTCCTCGGAGGAGCGTTACCGGACGCTCGTGGAGAACGCGAATGAGGCCATCTTCGTGCTGTCCGAGTCAGGGGACGTCGTGTTCGCCAACGAACATGCGGTGCGGCTGTCGGGGTACGGGAAGTTCGACCTTGTGCACAAGAATCTGGCCGAGCTCCTGGCCGACGCGTCCGCGGTCCAGGGCATGCTCGCCGAGACGGTCCAGGGCGGTCAGTCGCTCCGGAACGCCGGATTGAAGCGCCACGACGGTGCCGTGGTCCCTGTCGAGGTGAGCTGCGTCGGCCTTACCCTCATAGGCAGGCGCTTCGTCCAGGCGGTCGCGCGCGACATGTCCGCATACGTCCGGCTGGAGCAGCGGCTCGTGGAGAAGGACCGCGAGATATCCGAACTGCGGGCGCGTCTCAAATAGCGGCCAGCGGTCTGCTCGCGCATCGCGGCGATAACAAAAAAACGGCCCCGGAATATTCCGGGGCCGTTGCTGTTTCCCGCATGTGAATCTGAACGCTACTTCGCCTTCACCTCGATGTCCGTGGCGCGCGACTCGTACTTCACCGTGACCTTGGCGCCGACCTTCAGGTCTCCCTTGATCTTCGTGTTGGCGTCTTTTACCAGTTCGAACTTCTCACCCTTCTTGTCAACGACAATCATATTGTCTTTCACTTCCAGGACCTTGCCGGTGAACTGATAGGTCTTGCCGGCGGCGAACGCCACCAACGCGACCAGCACCAGCGCCACAACCAGGACTGCGAACTTCTTCATGGTGATACCTCCTTCGAGAATTGTAATAATGGAAAAACTATAGCCAAGCAATTGCGTTCTGTCAAGCCGTCCGGCCTGGTGTTATCGCCGTTTGCTGCCTCCCAGGATCGAACCGAGCACGCCGCGGATGATCTGTCTGCCGATCTGACTGCCGATGGCGTGGGCCGCGCTCTGAGCCATGGCGCCGAAGATCTTCGAGGTGTCGGACTGGGGCTCGGCCCGACCCTTTTGTTTTGCCGCCGGCGCCTCTTCCGCCTGCTGCGCCTCGGCTTTTGCTTTCAGTTTTTCGTAGGCCGACTCCCGGTCCACGGCCTTCTCGTAATGACCAAAGAGGACCGACCGCTTGACGATCCCGTCGCGCTCATCCGGCGTGAGCGGGGTGAGCCGGCTTTTGGGCGGGTAGACCAGGGCGCGGTCCACCGGCGTGGGAGAGCCTTTCGCGTCCAGCACTGACACGAGGGCCTCGCCAACGCCGAGCTCGGTGATGGCCTTCGCCACATCGAGGCCCTGCGCTGCTCGGAAGGTCTCGGCTGCTGCGCGCACCGCTTTCTGGTCCCGCGGCGTGAACGCCCGCAGGGCGTGCTGCACCCGATTCCCGAGCTGACCGAGAACGGTCTCCGGGATGTCTAGCGGGTTCTGGGTGACGAAATAGACGCCCACGCCTTTGGAGCGGATGAGCCGCACGACCTGCTCGATCTTGTCCTCCAGCGCCTTGGGTGCGTCCACGAAGAGGAGGTGCGCTTCGTCGAAGAAGAACACCAGCTTCGGCTTGTCGGGGTCTCCGACCTCGGGAAGGTTCTCGTATAGTTCGGCCAGCATCCAGAGCAGGAAGGTTGCGTAGAGCTTCGGGGACTGCATGAGCTTGTCGGCGGCCAGGATGTTGATGATTCCCCTGCCTCCGGGACCGGTCTGGATGAGATCGTTCAGGTCAAGGGCGGGTTCGCCAAAGAAGGCGCCGGCGCCCTGCTCCTCGAGGGCGACCAGTCCCCGCTGGATCGCGCCGATGCTGGCGGCAGAGATATTGCCGTACTCGGTCTTGAACTTGGCGGCATTCTCGCCTGCGAACTGGGTCATGGCGCGCAGGTCCTTGAGGTCGAGCAGCAAGAGCCCGTTGTCATCGGCGATCTTGAAGATCAGGGTAAGGACGCCGCTCTGGATGTCGTTCAGGTCCAGGATGCGGCTGAGGAGCAGGGGGCCCATCTCGGAGACTGTCGCGCGGATCGGGTGTCCCTGCTGTCCGAAAACGTCCCAAAACACGGTCGGACAGCCTTCGAAGGCGAGCTCCCCCATGCCGAGCTGCTTTGCGCGCGCTGTTGGCTCGGGCCGGTCTCCGCCGGGCAGGGCGATTCCCGACAGGTCGCCTTTTACATCGGCCATGAAGACGGGAACGCCGATCGCGCTGAACTGCTCGGCCAGCACGCGGAGAGTGGTGGTCTTGCCCGTGCCGGTGGCACCTGCAATGAGCCCGTGCCGGTTGGCCATCCGGGGAAGGATGGATATCTCGTTCTTGCCTTTAGCAATGAGCAGGGTGCCTGTTGTTTGCGCCATGGATCCTCCGTCAAGAGACCAGCTGTTTCCCTGTCTGATGAATGGAACAGACAGAATTATTCCATAATGATTTTTTGATTGCAAGTGATTTATCGGAGATAGAGCCTGCGGATGCAGATATGATCTGCTTCTGTCCGGTAACTGCTGCTAAAAGCGGGCTATCCAGCAGCAAGATCGAGCACCCGGTCCTGGGAGGTGACCTGTCCTCTTCCGGCCGGCCCGCGATTCAATGGCTACGGCTTTTTTTTCGCGGCTGTCGTTTCGTGTATGGGTAGTTAACGGAATAGAGGTGAAAGGCACAGTCAGGCCCTATCAGCCCCAAGGCAGATCGCAGGGAGATTCTTATCTTACCGTGAAGGATAAGATGGCGGTAGAGATATCGCAGCCGTATCTCTTCTGATGTGCTCGTCGTCATGCCGGTTCCCCCGCGTCAATCTTGACAATGCGCGGCTGTTTGCCTATTCTCAAAGAAATACGCCGTACTCCCTTGGACGATAGCTCTCTCAAAGAACGCACGATGACAGCCGGCAATGGACGATCAGTACAACCGGGAAAGAAGGTACCATCACTGAGCAGGATGATGGCGCTGGTCCTCGCCTGGACCCTGGCCGCTCACTCGTCTCTCATATGTCCGGTCATGACACCATACGCTTGTGCCGAGCCTGCTGAGCCTGCCCAGGAGGATCTGCCTGCGGGACGGCCGGAAGAACACCCCGCGCCATCAATCCTTTCCTCTCCTCAGGACCTGCCACAATCAGGACTAGCTCCGCAACGGACCGAGGAAAAACCGGTCATGCCGGCACCAGTTGGACAGCCGCAAGCCGCGCCTTTGACGACGGCCCCGACCGTGACCCCTGCGCCCGCTGATCAAGATCTGACCGGAGCCCCTGAAGAGGAAAACAGCATTCTCGACACGCTCCACGGCGGCGTCACCTACGGGTTCCTGTCGACCGCAACCTGGCTGGACTCCTTCTTCGGCGACCAACGCTACGAAGCCGAGATCAACCGGTCCCAGCTCAAGATCCGCTTCGACGCGTTTCGTGAGGACGGTACGGGCATGGATTACCGGCGGCCGAATTTCGATCTCCGGCTCGTGCTACCCCAGCTCCGCAAAAAGACCCGTCTGGTGATCTCGGGCGATCCGAACGAGAGGGACGATACGACGCCCGCGCAGCCGGGGGGGCCAGGTACCAATATTGCTCAGACGCCCCAGAGAAACCTTACGACGGCTCTCCAATATTTCCCCGTGGAATCGGATCGCAGCAATTTTAGCCTCCGGGCCGGCGTCAAGCTGCATAACGGGAAACTTGACATCCTTGCAGGGCCGCGGTACCGTTATCTTGTCCCTCTTGATCCCTGGGCCCTGCGGTTCACCCAGGAGTTTGTTTGGTCCAGTGACCAGCGATGGCAGTCCAGGACTACGTTCGACTTCGAGCGGACCCTGCCCAAGGACCTGTTCTTCCGGATGACCCTTGAAGGGCTCTGGTCCGAGAACGTGATAGGCTATCCGTATGCACTGAGCTTTCTCCTGCGGCAGCCGCTTGACCGCAACCGCGCAATACAGTACGAATGGGTCAACAGTTTCCAGACACGTCCGACCAACGAATTGGACGAGGAGCTGCTCGTGTTCCGGTTCCGGCAGCGTTTCTGGCGGGACTGGCTGTTCCTCGAGATCGCTCCCCAGTACCGCTTCCCGCGCGACCGGAGCTTTGATGCCACACCGGGGATATTGTTCAGGCTTGAGATGGTGTTCGGCGATATTGCGGCAATTTTTTAGCGGGGCGCTGACAGCGGGACTCTTTACGCTGTTACTACGCGGTCCCGTCCCCCCTGTTTTGCCTGGTAGAGTGCATCATCGGCCCGCGCCAGCATGGAGTCGGCCTGTATGTCCTGTCCGTTCAGGGACGTGACCCCGGCGCTCACCGTAACCGTGATCTCAAAGGTCTTGTTCGAGATCGTTTTTCCCCGGATCTTTTCCCTGATCCGCTCCGCAAGCGCGGCCGCTTCCTCAAGCGTTGAACCGGGCGACGCAATGAGAAACTCCTCTCCGCCGATCCGCCCCAGGAGATCATAGGTCCTGAGACTTTCGCGCATGTCAAGGGCCACGGCCTTCAGGACCGCATCGCCGAAAGCGTGGCCGAAGGTATCGTTGACCTGCTTGAAATGATCGATGTCGAAGAGGACCAGGGACAGGGAGGTGCCGGTACGCACGGAGCGCTGGTATTCCCGGTCGAGCTGCTCCATGATGTAACGCCGGTTCTTGAGCCCCGTGAGCTCGTCGGTCACGGCAATATGTTTCAGCCGTTTCTGGACGTCATCAAGCCGTACCACGAGCTTCCAGGCGAACAGATAGAGGATGGCAAGCAGGACGCCGATGGTGATTACGGCGTCGATGATGATCTGGGTCCGGTTGGTCCTCATCTGCGACGTCAGTTCGGCGGCGGGGATGATGACGCTCACCCCGCCGCGGACATCCCCGAGCTGGTATCCCTGCTTGCCATGGCACGGGAGACACGACTCCTCTATCACGAGGGAACGGATATACCGGAAGACCGGCCTCTCCCCGGAGCGGTCGAACTGCCAGATAGCCCGTTCACCGTCTTCGAACCGCTCCAGGGACCGCTTTTCGAAGTCGTCAGGCCGGTTCTCGGGATTCAGGTTCTTGAGGCTGACCATATGGAATTCCGCCCTATTGTCCCTGCGGGCCAGTTCGGAAATCTCCCGGGTCATGATGGCGGGGTTTCGCAGGGTCAGGACCCTACCGTCGGCCGTGTGGATGTCGGGATCGATGCCCAGTTCCTTGAGGAAGGGATTCGAGTGGATGCCCGGCTTCTTTTCCACATAAACGCCGCCATACTCGGCATTCCAGTGCCGCGTGATCACGATGAGCTCGGCGAAGGACTCGGCTTCGTGCCTCACGGTCTGGATGAGGAGCTCGTTCACCGTCAGATAGCGGAACAGATAGGTGGCGACCACACCGATCGTGACCACGAAGCTTATAATGATCAGGAAGGTACGGACGTCTTTAAAGGAATGAAATGGTTTTGGCCAGGTATTCAGCGCCATAGGTAGTGTCCAGAGTTCGGGCCGACTGTGCGAAGACCATGAGGTCCCGAGGGTCCTAGCACACGGTTCATTCGCCTGTCCGGGGCCGGTGCTCTCTCAAGCGATATTCTGCATCATGTCCGCGATGCCTCTCCGGAAGAACCGCTCATCGCCGCTGGCGAACAGTTCGAGGATCCTCTGACGAAGCGCCATGAACCGGGTATTCCCGTGCTGGCGCGCATTCTCGACGATTTCCCAAGCCCCGTCCTCCAAGAAACTTCCATAGGCCTCCCGGACCTCCGGGAATAACAGCCTCCGGTATCCATCCATCAACCCGACGGACAGACCAAGCGCCCCCCGGTCTCGTTTCTCCACGATGCTTCGGAACGGCCCGGTGTCCGAGGTGTCGGCCACCAGGTCTTTGACGGCACGCAGGAAATGTTCCGTGTTCCGGTCCCCGGCCTGCGTCAGGAGCTCTTTCCATTGCGGGACCGCCTCCTTCGACTCGGCCAGCTCATGGCGGAGGAGGACCCCTGAATAGTTGAGGACCATCTGCTCGAACCGCCTGGCGAAGTCGTCGCTGAAGGGTTGACCCGGCGTTATTCCGTATGCACCGAATGCATCGGTCAAGGCTGGCCCGCGGTCAGGCCTGAGCTCAGTGAACTTGTCCCACAGGAGCGCCTTCAATGGCTCGAGGCGCAGAAAGATGGAACACTCCCGGAGCATGGCAGGAGCGGTGAAGAGGTCCCGGACAAGTTCCCGTTCCGCAGTATGGACGGTATGGCCCTCGATCGCGGCAACAGACCGGGCGCGGCCGAGGAAAAAAGTGGGTTTGAGATACATGCCGTATCCCGCACCGTAAACATAACCATCCGCATGTAAGGACTGGTTGATCCCGTCGATGTCGAAGGGGGAATACGCCGTACCTTTGATGGTCAGGTTCCGGAGACTCCGGTCTTCCAGGCCGGCCCAGCGAGACTCCTTGCGGCCGATCCATGCGGCGATCTCCTCGCGGACGATGGAGGACCACGGTTCGAGTCCCCTTTCCGAGCGGAACAGGTCGCGGTAGCGCATCAGCAACCCGCAGATCGAGAAATATCCCCAGTAGCGGGCATCGGACACATCGCAGTTGAACTTGATGTCCTCAAGAACGGCATCCATAAATGGCTCCGGAGAACATTATTCCTCAACATCGGTAAAAAGTAAACCGCTAAATTCCTGGTCTCTGGTAGTTACCATTACCCTCTGCACAGGGAAATATTCGGAACATTCAAGGGGGGCTATTTTTTCACCTTTACATCCTGCCCTAGCCTATGGTATAAATTATGCATATGGCGGCCCTTTCTCGGTCGCCATATCAACTTTCAGGCCATGCTACGATCATTCTTTAGATTTTTTTCGGTCCTCGTCCTATTCTGTGTCCTTGCCGGGGTCCTTTACGGAAGTTACCGGCTTCTTCGTGACGTCGATTTTTCGATCCCCTCACTGTTCCGGCCCGCCCCCGGGAAGCGGCTGCTTATCAGCATGGACGGCTTTCGGTTCGCACAGACCGAGGACGGCAGGGTCTCCTGGAGGATCAACTCTTCCCGGACCGATCTGTTCGAGAGCAGGGAGGCTAGGTTACAGGACGTGGAGATCCAGTTCCTGGAGCCCGACGGACGCAAGGCGGTTCTCATCGGCGAGACCGGGCTGATGGACACGCTGAACGGCAATGCCACGATCCGCCGGGGGGCTCGGGAAGTCAGGATCGTCACGAGCGACGGGTACCTGATGACGACCAACACCCTGTTCTGGAGGGCCGGTGACCGGGTCGTGACGACACCGGACCCCTTCAAGGTGCTGGGCAAGGAGATCTATCTCGAAGGCAAAGGACTATCCGCCGATGTGGACCTGCGGAAAATGCTGGTGAAAAGCAATGTCAAGGCGGTTCTTCAGGAATAGCACGCTGCTCGTTGCCGCCATCTTCCTGGTGGCGGCGGCGCCGGACCCTGATGCCCCGGAAAAGGCGAAGCGGGAACCCATCGTGGTCACGTCTGACCGCATGGAAGCGGATGGGCTGGGGAACACCGTGATGTTCATCGGCGGCGTGACCCTGAAGAAGGAGAACATGACCCTGACCTCCGATCATCTGGTGGTGTACTACGATGCCGTCAACAAGGGGGTCCGGGAGATCGAGGCCCAGGGCAATGTCGTGGTCCATCAGGAAGGCCGGGTGGCCCTGGCGAACAAGGCCGTCTATTACAGCAAGGAAGAGAAGATCGTCCTGACCGGCGACCCAAGGATCATCGAGAACGAGAACCAGTTGGGGGGGGAGCGAATAACGATGTTCATGCGGAGTGAGCGGAGCCTTATCGAAAGCGGCAACGTGTTGTTCTACCAGGACAAGCCTGAAGAAAGCAAGACGCAGAGGCCGGCTTTGCGCAGATCGAAGTGATCGATTCGGCCCGGCTGCGTATGCCGGTCCTGTCCTGGTAACGGTGAGGAGCGGATAACGGATCATGGATGCCCTTGAGGCAAAAAAACTGGAGAAGACCTATCGCGGCCGCAAAGTGGTGAAAGGCGTTAGCTTCCAGGTTAAGCACGGCGAGGTGGTCGGATTGCTCGGCCCTAACGGCGCGGGCAAAACCACATCGTTCTACATGGTGGTCGGCCTGGTGAAACCGGACCAGGGCAGGGTTGTCCTGGAGGGCAGGGACATCGCACGCATGCCCATGTACCAGCGGGCCCGGAACGGTATCGGATATCTTGCCCAGGAGCCGTCCGTGTTCCGGAAGCTGACCGTCGCTGACAACCTTATGGCGATCCTCGAAACGCTGCGCATCTCCGACTTCGAGCGCCGGGACCGTCGTGACAGCCTCCTGGCCGAACTGGGGATCGCCCATCTCGCGAACAGCATGGCCTACACCCTCTCCGGCGGCGAGCGAAGGCGGGTGGAGATCGCCCGCGCTCTCACCATGTCCCCCAAGTTCATCCTGCTGGACGAGCCCTTCGCGGGGATCGACCCTTTGGCGGTGCAGGACATCCAGGGCATCATTTCCCTGCTTAAGAACAAGGGGATCGGCATCCTGATCACGGACCACAACGTGCGGGAGACTCTGGCTATCACCGACCGCGCCTATATCATCAATGACGGTAAGATCATCGAGGCAGGCACCCCGGCGGACATCACGGCGAGCCCTCGCGTACGGGAGCTCTATCTGGGTGAGTCGTTCAAGTTATGAAGGAGGAGACAGGACGAACCGTATTCCCTGTTCCTGGTGCAACACCTGGCCTGATGGTTGTCGTCCCTATTCCTTTGACCTTGAACCTTAAACCGTAAACCTGATACTTCTATGGAAGCAAGGCTCGAACTAAAACTATCGCAAAAGCTCATCATGACCCCGCAGCTCCAGCAGGCCATCAAGCTGCTGCAGCTGTCCCGTCTCGAGCTCAGCCAGACGCTCGCCCAGGAACTCCAGGAGAACCCGGTCCTGGAGGAGGTCTTACCCGACGCGGCAGATGACGCTCCGGAGGGCGATGGTGCGCCGGGGGAGGCGATGGCGTCCATGGAGGCCGGAACGACCGCTCCTGAGCGCCAGGCCGAGACCGAGGGCGAGATGGAGCTCAAGAGCGAGTTCGACCAGGTCGGGACGCGGTGGGACGAATATATCGATGAGATGAGCGATGGACGGGACTACGGGACCATCGAGCCGTCCGAGGAGGACCGCCCATCCTACGACCAGACGCTTACCCGCATGCCTTCGCTCAGCGACCATCTCATGTGGCAGCTCCACCTGTCGGTCTCCGATGACGCGCAGCTCGCGGCCGGCGAGGTTATCATCGGGAATATCGATGACGACGGCTATCTCCGCGCTACGCTGGACGAGATGGCGCGGGCCGCGGGGACGATGCCGCGGGATGTGGAGAGCGCCCTCGCGGTCATTCAGGGCTTCGATCCCGTCGGCGTAGGCGCCCGGGACCTCAAAGAGTGCCTCCTGATCCAGGTGAGATATCTTGACCTGCAGGGGAGCCTGGTGGAAAAGATCATTCAGGAGCATCTCCCCGACCTGGAGAAGCGGAAATACCAGAATATCGCCAAAGTCCTGAACGTTACGCAGCAGGACGTCCTGGAGGCGTCTGCATTCATCATCCACGAGCTGGAGCCGAAGCCTGGCCGCCCCTTCGCATCCGCCGACACGCAGTATGTCGTCCCCGATGTGTACGTGGCCAAAGTGGAGGACCGCTACGTTATCCAGCTCAACGACGAGGGTTTTCCCCGCGTCCGTATAAACCCCTACTACCGGAAGATCCTGGGCCAGAAGGAAGGTGTCGACAAGACCACGCGGGAGTATATCGAAGAAAGGCTGCGCTCGGCCCAGTGGCTCATCAAGGGCATGGAGCAGCGGAACAAAACGATCTACAAGGTGGCGGAGAGCATCGTGAAGTTCCAGACGGAATTTCTGGAACACGGCATCTCGCTTCTGAAGCCGATGGTCCTCAAGGATGTCGCCGAGGACATCTCTATGCACGAGTCGACCATCAGCCGGGTCACGACCAACAAGTACATGCATACACCGCAGGGCATCTTCCCCCTTAAGTTCTTTTTCACCACTGGGTTCACCACGGCAGGGACCGGCGCCGAGGTCTCTTCGCTTACCGTGAAGGACACGATCCAGAAGATGGTCCGCGAGGAGAGTCCGGCCGCGCCGCTCAAGGACCAACAGATCGTGGACGCCCTTAAGGCCCGCGGTCTCGATATCGCCCGGAGGACCGTAGCAAAGTACCGCGAGGAGCTCAGGATCCCGCCCACGAGCGTGCGGAAGAGGATGGGATAACGGAATACCATCACCAGATCCCCAGGCACAGAATTTTAAATGCACCGCAAATTCCAAATTCGTAGTTCGAATGACCGAAGCGTCTGGAATTTGATGGTCGGAATTTATTTGTGACTGGGGACTTGGAATTCGCAGTTATCAGGAGGTTGCTATGCAGGTGACGGTTATCGGAAGGCATCTTGAGGCGACCGACGCCCTCAAGCAGTACGCGACGGAACGCTTCCAGCGGCTCGAAAAGTATCTGCCCCGGAACAGCCAGGCGACCATCACCCTGGCGGTGGTGAAGAAGGTCCATCACATCGCTGAGGCCATGATCAAGGCGGGCGGCCTGCTCGTCCAGGCGACGGAGGAGACCGAAGAGATGTACTCATCCATCGACCTTCTGTACGAGAAGCTCGAGCGCAGGGTCAGGAAGTACAAGGAGCGGCTGACGGACCACAAGCACCAGACCGGTGTCTCGGAGATGTTAAGCGTCGCGCAGGCCGCGGCCCATCCCGAGGACCGCATTCCCCAGATCATCAGGACCAAGAGGTTCGACCTCAAACCGATGCTGGCCGAAGAGGCCGTCATGCAGATGGAGCTCCTGGACAAGCCATTCTTCATCTTTGCCAATGCCACGAGCGGACAGGTCAATGTCATATATCGTCGTAATGACGGCAACGTGGGGCTCATCGAGCCGGCCCGGTGAGGAGGCGAAATGCCCAGGATCCAGGACCTCCTCGACGGTGACCTCATTATCGAGGACCTGCAGGCGACGGACAAGACAGGGGTGATCCGCGAGTTCGCGGCATTCCTTAAGAGCCGGGGCAAGGTGCGGGATGAGGAGGAGCTGTACGACATTATCATGCAGCGCGAGTCCACCACCACCGGGATCGGCGACGGGATCGCGATCCCCCATGGAAGGATGAAGGACCTTGCGGGCGTGGTCGTGGCATTCGGCCGTTCCCGGAAGGGTGTTGATTTCCAGTCCATGGACGGAAAACCCGCCCAGCTGTTCTTCCTGTTCATCACGCCCGAGAGCAGGCCCGAGGACCATCTGGCGGTCCTGCGGCGCCTGGCGCGGATCACGCGGAACCCGGTCCTGCGCGAACAGCTCCTTCGGTCCACCGACCGACGGGAAATGCAGAAGCTGATCCTCGATGAGGATGACAAATACCTGCACTGCAGATGAAGACCACCGTTAAAGACCTGATCGGCCGCGGCCGCATCGTGGCCGGCACCGCCGGCATCAAGAGGGAGGTCACGTCGCCCCAGATCAGCAAGCCGGAGCTCTCCCAGTGGGCGACTTACCGCGACATGGGGGGCAGCATGCTCCACCTCCCTCCTGCGCAGGCCGCGCACCTCTGCACGCTTCCGAAAAATGAGCGCCTGCGGCTCGCCCGGGCGATCATGAAGAAGAAACCTGCCGGCATCGTGCTCACCGGCGGCTCAATCTGCCGCGAGTTCCTGGACGCGGCCGACGCCGCGGGGGTCCCCGTGCTCAAGAGCGGTAATATCCTCCGCATGGAGCGCCTGTTGACGGAACGCCTCGCACCTCGAGTGGGTCTTCACGGCGTGCTGGTCCAGGTCTTCGGAATCGGCATCCTTATCCTCGGCGAGAGCGCCATCGGCAAGAGCGAGGCGGCGCTGGACCTGGTCCTGCGAGGCCACCGGCTCGCGGCCGACGACGTGGTCATGCTTGAACGGCGTGAGGGGGGCATCACCGGCGGCCCGACCGACATCGGCTCGGGCTTGCTGGAGATCCGAGGGCTGGGCGTCATCGATGTCAAGGCGCTGTACGGTGAATCGGCGACCACGGACCGCTGCGGCGTCGGGCTGGTCGTGGAGCTGGAAGAATGGAAGAAGGGGGCGCACTACAGCCTTCTGGGACTCAGGGAGCGGCGCACGAGGATCCTCGGTGTCGGCCTCCCCTATCTCAAGCTGCCGGTGAAGCCGGGGCGGAACATGGCGACCCTCATCGAGGTTGCGGCAAGAAACCAGATGCTCAAGGAGCAGGGCATCTACACCGCCCGGGAATTGAGCAGGAAACTGAACAAGAGGCTTGCGCGATGAAGCACCGGCGGATGGTGGTGATTACGGGCATGTCGGGCTCGGGCAGGAGCGCGGCGCTCAAGGCGTTCGAGGACATCGGGTTCTATTGCGTTGACAATCTGCCGCTGCCCCTCCTCCCCGCCTTCATGGATTTTGCGCGCAGTTCCGACGAGGCGAGCTGGTCAGCGATCGGCATCGACATTCGGGAGAAGGGGTTCGCCGAGGAGTTTCCCGCGCGATACGGCGCGCTCAAGGCCGCGGGCCAGGGGGTCGAGATGCTGTTCCTCGAGGCGTCCGACCAGGCGCTGGTCCGCCGATACAGCGAGACGCGCAGGCCTCACACGCTGGCGAAGGGTGCGACCCCGCTTCTGGACGCCATCGGTCAGGAACGGAAGGCGCTCACCGAGGTGCGGACGCTTGCCGACCGGATCCTGGACACCACGGACTACACGGTCCATTATCTCCGGCAGGCGATCGAACGGTACTATGCCGGCGGTGACGGCGGGCGGCCCATGCAAATCACCCTCGTGACCTTCGGTTACAAGTACGGCGCTCCCTACGACCTGGACCTTCTGTTCGACCTCAGGTTCCTGCCGAACCCGCATTTTATACCCGAACTGAAGCCGCTCACCGGGGAGGATGACCGGATTCGGAAGTACGTGACGGCCCCGCAGGAGTCCGAAGAGTTCCTCGCACGTTTCATGGACTTCCTGGCATACCTGGTGCCCCGGTACCGGACCGAGGGGAAAAGCTATCTTACCATTGGGCTCGGGTGCACGGGCGGCAGGCACCGGTCCGTGGCGGTGGGACTGGTCGCAGCCGAGCGCCTGCGGACACTCGGGTACGAAGTCAACGTCAAGCATCGCGACATCATGAGGGCCTGAATCCAGGAGCGGGCGTATTCCCCGCGCTTGGTGCAGGGAGCTTCAACGCGGCGCGCCGGAAGCTGCATCGATGGTATCAACCGAAGGGCATAATGGATCAAACGGGTAAGGGCGGCCGGGCACCATCGGGGCCCTTCAAAGGAGAAGAGGTATGGTCGGTCTGGTGATCGTATGTCACGAGGACATGGGCGCAGAGCTGGTCAGGGCCGCTGAGATGATCGTGGGCAGGATCGAGGCGGTGGAGACCGTCGGCGTTAAACAGGACAGCGCACCGGAAACGCTCCGGGACCGGATCCAGGGAGCCATCAAGAAAGTGGACCGGAAGAAGGGCGTCATGCTCTTCACCGACATGTTCGGCGGTACGCCGTCCAACATCGCCCTCGCCTTCCTCGGCGATTCCGTCGAGGTGGTAAGCGGCGTGAACCTGTCCATGATCATTAAGTTCGCGAACCATCGCGAGGAGAAGGCGCTCCCCGACTTGGCCAGGCTGGTTCAGGATGCGGCGCAGAAGAGCATCGTCATCGCCAGCCAGATGCTGAAGGGGAAGAAATAGCGCTCTATGATCATCCTCGCACGCATAGACGACCGGTTGATCCACGGTCAGGTCATTGAGGGGTGGGTGAACTTCCTGAAAGCCACCTGCATCCTGGTGGCGGACGACAAAGTGGCCGCGAACCCGCTCCAGCGCTCTATCATGGAGATCTCCGTGCCGGAAAGGCTGAAGGTCATCATCGGCAAGGTCGAAGAGATCTGCGAAAAGGTCCGCTCATCATCGCTGGACTCGGAACGCGCCATCCTGCTCTTTTCGAACCCCGTTGACGTGGTCCGCTGCTTGAAGGCGGGCCTGTCGTTTCCGAAGATCAACCTGGGTGGTCTTCACTTTGTGCCGGGCAAGCGGAAGATCATGGATGTCCTCGCCGTCGATGACGCTGATCTCGAGGCCCTGCAGGACATCCTGCGGCAGGGTGTGAAGGTCGAGATCCAGACGGTGCCGACGGAAAAGCCCCAGCCGCTGGAGAAGGCGTTTAAGGTGTGTCTGGGAGCGTAAGGCAGTTGGAAGTTCCGAGCACGGAGTGCGGGATCATACATATTCTCCGTTGAAGTCGATTCGAGCTTCACATTGAAGCTCCCTGCAGCAAGCTGCAGGGAGACTTCGATCCTTAAAAGGTAGTATCGTTATTCTAATCGCTCGCTAATCACGCAGCAAGCTGCGAGGAATGCGCTCGCTCCTGGATTCGCCGGTCCGTAATGCAAACTATGTTTGATGCTCATACCATAACACAGGTCCTCTTCTCCGCTGTAATCTGCGGTATCATCGGCCTCGACCGGACGGCCCTGGGACAGTTCATGATATCCCAGCCGGTGGTCGCCGGGCCCCTGACCGGATGGCTCCTGGGCGACGCGACCGCAGGGTTCATCATCGGCGGGACGCTGGAACTGGTCTGGGTGCTCGACATGCCCATCGGGACGTTCGTGCCGGCGGATTCCACGGTGGCTGCCGTCGCAGCCACGGCGATCGCGGTACTGGGCAGTGGCAAACCGGCGGACCTGCCAGTGATCGGATTCAGCCTGTTCATGACCGTCGCAATGGTACCCGTGACGATGTTCGCTGACCACCTGATGCGCCAGCGGAACGCGCAGATCCCCGAGCTCGCCCTGTCGTCCGGCGGACGGCCCACGGAGGCGGGTGTGACGACCTGGCACCTCGCGGGGCTCATCGCATTCTTCCTGAAGTCGTTCTTCATGTGCCTTGCGCTGGTGCCTGCGGGACTCGTTCTTGTCGCAGGCTTCCGGTCGCTGCCGGCGCCATTCTCCCGGGCCATGGAGGTCTTCGTCACCCTTCTCCCGTTGCTCGGGGCAGCGTCAGTGGCGCGCAGACTTTCGATGAACACGCTGGACCGGACCTTGCTCATGGGATTCTGCGTCGGCGCCGTCAGCGTGCAGCTGTTCCATGTCCCGGAGCTCGCAGCCATCATGCTCGCTGCAGCGGGGGGCTGGGTGGGGGTGCGTTCCCATGGCGCATGACGCGGTGTCCCTGCGGACCGTGGACCTGCTCGGCATCTTCTGGAGGTCCTTCTTCATTCAGGCGTCGTGGAGCTATGACCGGCTGCAGTCACTCGGCTTCGCGTTCGCGCTCCTCCCGGCGCTGCGGCGGCTCTACCCGGACCGGTCAGAGCTCTCGTCGCGTCTGGCTGTGCACATGGAGTATTTCAACACCCAGCCGTATCTCGCCTCGTTCATCCTGGGGGCGGCTGCTCGGGCCGAGGAGGAACGCGCGTCGGGAAGGAAACCGGATCTGAACGTGACGGAGCTGAAAACAACCCTCATGGCCCCGCTCGGAGCGCTGGGGGACAGTTTCTTCTGGGGCTCCTTGAAGCCCTTCGCCGCGGCGGCGGCGGTCGCTGTGCTGCTCACTGGGGCCTGGTGGGCGCCGCTCCTGTTCCTGGTCCTGTACAATATTGTGCACGTGGGGTTGCGGTTCATTCTTGTGTTCGTCGGCTATTCGACACAAGGCGATGTCGTGGGGCTGATGTCCCGGTACAACTTTACCAGGTTGGCGCGGAGGTACAAGGTCTTGTCCCTTGCTATCGTCGGTTGCATCGTCGGCACTATCTCCGTTTGGGACCCGGATTTCCAGCCTGCTGTTGCCATTCCCTCGCCGGCCATGGCGGCGGGGGGGTTGTCGCTCACGCTGGCGTTGACCGCCCTGCTTCGCATCGGCGCGACTCCGGTGAATCTGATGATCGGCCTGGCCGCTGCATGCCTCGCATGTGCCCTGGGAGGGATCGTGTAATGAAGAAAAAGGACCTGCTGATCGAGAACAAGCTCGGTCTGCACGCCCGGGCAGCCGCCCAGATCGTGAAGGCCGCGAGCGGTTTCAACTCGAAGATCCTGTTGAGCAAGGACGGCATCGAAGTGGACGGGAAGAGCATCATGGGCATCATGATGATGGCCGCGGCAAGGGGCACCACGGTCCTGGTGTCTGCAGAGGGTGATGACGAAGACAAGGCCCTGGAGGGGATGGAGAAGCTGTTCAAGGAGAAGTTCGGGGAGAAAGAGTAAGAGGCAGGAAACAGAGACACACTATGAGCGAAAAGATATTCAACGGGATCGGGGCATCGCCGGGCATCGTCATCGGCAGGGCATACCTTCTCGACCGGCGCAAGGTGGTCGTGGCGGAGCAGCAGCGGGTCAGCGATTCCACCACGAAGGACGAGGTGGCACGGTTCAAGCGCGCCATCGAATCGGCCCGGGTCCAGCTCGACGACGTCCGCAAGCGCGTCACCAAGGACCTGGGGAAGGCCCATCGCCACATCCTCGATACGCACATCATGCTGCTCGAGGACAAGATGCTCGTGGAAGGTACCATCAAGCGGATCCGGGAAGAGAAGCTCAAGGCAGAGGCCGGGTTGACGGAAACGGTTGCGGCCATCGGACTGAAGTTCGACGCCATGGAGGACGAATACCTCCGTGAACGCAAGCACGATGTGGAGCAGGTGGCGGAGCGCGTGCTGAGGAACCTTGTCGGGCGGAAGCAGGAAAGCCTGGTTGACATCCGCGAGGAGGCGATCATCATCGCTCATGACCTTGCTCCCTCCGACACGCTCTTGATGCGGAAGGAGAAAGTCCTGGGCTTCGCGACCGATGTCGGGAGCCGCACGTCCCATACGGCCATCGTGGCGCGCTCGCTGGGCATCCCCGCCGCGGCCGGTCTCGAGAATATCACGGCCTCCGTCCGGACCGGCGATGTCGTCATCCTCGACGGGAACCACGGCACCGTGATCGTGGACCCCGACGAGGAGACGTTCCTCGACTACCTCAGGCGGCAGCAGCGGTACAAGTACTTCGAACAGGAGCTGGACAAGCTCAGGGACCTTCCCGCCGAGACTCCCGATGGTCATCGGATCCATCTGCAGGGGAATATCGAGCTCCCGGAGGAGGTGGCTACGGTTGCCAAGCATGGCGGCATGGGGATCGGCCTCTACCGGACCGAGTTCCTGTTCCTGAACCGGCAGCATTTGCCGACGGAGGAGCAGCACTATGTGGCCTACCGGGACGTCGTGGAGCGCTCGGCGCCGCACGAAGTCGTGATCCGGACGCTTGATGTGGGCGGCGATAAGGTCGGCCTGACCGGCCATGGCGAACAGGAGCCGAACCCTGCCCTGGGGCTCCGCGCCATCCGTTTCTGCCTGCAGAACCGCGATATCTTCCGCACCCAGCTGCGCGGCATCTTCCGGGCGTCGGCCCATGGCAAAATCAAGATCCTGTACCCCATGATCTCGGGGCTGACAGAGCTGCAGGAGATCAAGCGGGTGATGGAAGAGGTGAAGGCGGAGCTCCGTGCCGAAGGTGTGCCCTTCGACGAGCGGATCGAGATCGGGGTCATGATCGAGATCCCGTCGGCTGCGATGACGGCGGACCTTCTTGCCAAGGAGGCCGACTTCTTCAGCGTCGGCACCAACGACCTGATCCAGTACACCCTGGCCATCGACCGCACCAATGAACACGTGGCCTTCATGTATGAACCCCTCGAGCCCGCCGTACTGCGCCTGCTCCAACGGGTTTCCCATGCGGCCCACGAGGGAAGGATCGGCCTGGCCATGTGCGGCGAAATGGCGGGCGACCCCCTCTATGCGGCCATTCTCATGGGGCTGGGGTTCCAGTACCTCAGCATGAACGTGGCGGCCATCCCGTGGGTCAAGAAGGTGGTCCGCTCGGTGCGCATGCAGGACGCCGTAGAGCTTGCCGACCTGGTGATGCGCCAGCCCACGGCCGCCCTTGCGCGGCAGGCGGCCGAGTCGTTCATGCACCAGCGGTTCCCGGAGCTTATGGCGGAGATCTAGCTCCGCGAAGCTCAGTCCTCTGTTCGAAAAAGACAAGGCCGCGAAGAACCTCTTCGCGGCCTTGCTTGTTTGGTGCCGGGGTACGCGGGGAGAATGGCTATTTCCGCTTGCTGGCGCGGTACACGGTGGCGATGCCCAGCGTCAGGGAATCGACGGCCACGTCGGAGAACCCGTTGCCGACGATGACCTCCCGGAACTCCGGAGGCTGATAAAAGGCCTCGATGGACCGCGGAAGGTAGAGATAGGGCGCCGAGGACTTCATCACCAGGTTGCTGATGAAGGGCATGAACCGGGAAAGGTACCAGTTGTACAGCCGGAGCATAACGGGATTCTGCGGCTTCGTCAGTTCGAGGCAGATGAACCTGCCGCCGGGTTTCAGGACGCGCCGGATCTCCTTGAGCGCCAGGATCGTGTCGGGGATGTTCCGCATGCCGAATCCCACGGTCACGGCGTCGAAGGTCCCGTCCCGGAAGGGGAGGGACTTGGCGTCGGCCACCTGGAAGGTCATGTTCGCGTGGTTCCCGCCTTTTTTCTTCTTTGCGATCTTGAGCATGTTCTCACAGAAGTCCGTGGCGGTAATGTTGCCCTTCGGTCCCACGGCGGGCAGGAGAGCGAAAGCCAGTTCGCCGGTGCCGGCGCAGATGTCCAGCACCCGGTCGCCGGGCCGGATGCCCGACAGGGCCACGGCCTTCTTCCGCCACGAGCGGTCCAGCCCCAGGCTGAACCCGTGGCTCAGGGTGTCCACATAGGGCGCCACGGTGGTGAAGATGTGATGGATGAACTTGTCTCGTGTTTCGGTCGACATGGTGTTCAGGGTTCCTCTCTTTCGCAGGGTTACATCAAACAGCGCAGTGGGATGGATCGCTGGTTTGTTATCATTCTAACGAGAATTGTAGCAGAGCGTCGGTGCTTGTCAAGGCGGCCATGAGGAAAAATCGGGCCGTTCTTCCGAACGCAACGGACAACGCCAGAGGCGCGGAAAGGGGGTATACTTTTCCCATGAGCAGGAAGCACGATCTGTTCCGGGATGGCCCGCGGCCTCCCGCCGAGGCGCATGATACCGTGCGCCGTGCCATCATGACAGAGCTGGAAGAGGGGCCGCTCTCGGCGCGAGACCTATCCGGCAGGGTCGGGATACCGGAAAAGGAGGTCGCCGGCCACCTCGAGCACATCCGCGCCTCGCTCCATCGGAGCGGCAGGCATCTTGAGGTCCAGCCGGCCGAATGCGTGAAGTGCGGGTTCGTCTTCGAAAAGCGCGGACGCCTCACCCGGCCAGGGAAGTGTCCGGTCTGCCGGGGTGAGTCGATCCACGCACCGCTGTTCTCCATTGCCGTCCCGTAAGGCAGGTGCTAGGTTCGTGGTGCGGCACCGCCGAAGAGCATCGCGATGAGATAGCGCGGCAGCCTCAGAAGGAGCCATTTCCTGAACTGCGTATAGTCGGTTCTCCCGGCGGGGATATCGAGATACTTATCCAACGCCGTCGTATCGGAGAAGAAGACCGCCAGGAAGAGCTTCGGGTATCGTTCCCGCATCTGCGCCATGGACAGCGCGACCTTCATCTCCCGCTCGATCAGCCGGTCACATTCGCGTTGATACATCGTCAGCGCGTCCTTTTTCCCGTTGATGCCGTCCACAACCGCCAGGGCAGCAAGCTTCCCGGACAGGATGGCGTTCGCCATCCCTTCGCCATGGAACGGGTCGGTGAATCCTGCCGCGTCGCCAACAAGGATGGTCCTCCTGCCGATGACCGTCCGCCGGATACCACCCATCGGGATCGTATGGCCCCGTGGCCTGTCAACGGGCATCCCTACTGACGAGGAAAAAGCGCTGAAGACCTTTTGCGGCGCATCGAACTCCATTGCCTGGCCCAGTACACCCACACCGAACCGTCCTTTGTGCGGGAAGACCCATCCATATCCCATCGGCGCAACGCCGAAATAGAGCTCGAGCAATCCGTTGGCGCGGGCAGCGATTTCCCGGTCATCTGCAGGAAAGGACCCGACAAGCGCCGCGAAGATCTCGTCACGCGGGAACATCGGGCGTATCGTCCTGCCCACGACGCTGTTCGCGCCGTCCGCGCCGACCAGGCAGCGCGCTTGATATTGACCCTTCGGTGTTCGGACCTCCACGCGATCAGCGCCCATGGTGATGTTCTGGACCGGTTCTTCCTGCAACAGCACGGCGCCCCCCTCGACTGCCCGGTCCGCGAGGTACTGGTCGAACTGCTCCCGGTCCACCATCACTGCGATACGGTGGTCTTTCCGGACCTCCACCGTGTAGGGACCATAATGCAAACGGACGCCGAAGCATTCCCGCTCGATGAGCTCAGGAGGGAGGGGAAAGCCGAGATGCGAAAGGCCGCGCTCCGACAGTGCGCCGCCGCAGGGCTTGGGCCGGGGGAAGGAGTCCCACTCAAGCAGCAGGGTCTTGATGCCGGCTTTCGCGCAGGCCCTCGCGCAGGTGGACCCTGCCGGTCCGGCGCCGGCTATGATGACGTCATAATCCATAATAAGAAAACACCCGTTGGACGAGGAATAGATCTGATAAGTTCAGATAAGTTCAGAGAACAGCTGATACTGCGGTAGTTTCCTTTGATGAACGGTTTTTTCAGTAATTAGGAATAAAGAAGACCTGCCTGGAGCTCTAGGACGTCATCCCCGTATCGGCCTATCCCCCCTGTCCTTCCATTAGTTATTTCTTCCCATGGAACAGTTCACTTCCTGCGCCGGGGTAGACCTTCCGCTCCTGCTTCGGCGTCGGGGCAGTCACAGGCGGCCACTTCCCGGGCTGCGGTTCCGAGCCCTCCCGGGCGAAGTCAGTCGCCGCCCGCTCCGCCATTACCGGGCACTTCACGATGTCGCACTCCGGGATGGAGCGGCTGAACTCGATCGGGATGCCATTGGGATCATAGGTATAGATGGAATGGATGAAGCCATGGTCGATCACCTCGGAGATCCAAATGCCTGCCGCGGCGATGCGGTCCTTGATCTCCCACAGGTCGTCCTCGGTTTCGACGCCGAAGGAGACGTGGTCAAAGATAAAGGGGCCCGTCACAGGCCTGCCGTGCTCCTTTTCCTCGACGGGACGCACGCCGGGCCATTCGAAGAACGCGACCAGGTCGCGTTCCGAGACTTGGAGGAAATACTGCCGGTAGCCCGGCTTGCCGAGTCCGGCTACGAGCCGCATGCCAAGGAGGTCCCGCCAGAAGCGGATGGTCCTGTCCATGTCGCCCGTTGCCAGGGCAAGATGGTTCACGCCGCTGTATCGGATCATCTCTTCCTCCGTTCTGGGTGATAGCATAGATGTTGCGCATCAGTGATACAGCCGCGCTGCGGGATTCCCTAAGCAGAATGCCCACCAACCATGGTAACGATGACATATTGTACCGTGAAACGAAAAATATTCCAATAGAACGCACAGAATATTGCAAAATTGCGCCGCTCGTGTCTTGTTTTTTGCTACAATAGGGCCATGGACAAGGACATCCTGAACGAGGTGATCGAGGCAGAGAAGAGTATTCAGCAGTGCATCGAGCAGGAGCAGGTGCGACTTCGCGACTGGCTCGACGGCGTGAAGAAAGAAGCGGCTGAGGCCATCACCCGCGCCGAGCGGAGCGACGGAGAATCGCTCGGCCGCTCCCTCGAAGAGGCGAAGCGGGACGCCGAGATGCGGGCAAAACAGACCGTGGAGTCCGCCGAGGCCCGGGCAGCGCGGTACCAGGACCTGGAGGACACCGTCCTGACCGAGATCATCATGAAGCGACTTCCCCGGATTCTTTTGGAATGAGACCATGATCGTTAAAATGTCGAAGATCGAGATCGTCGGGCCTAAGGGGCTTCTGCAGGAGGCGCTGGTCCGCCTGCGGGAACTGGGCATCTTCCAGATCGAGCCCGCATCCGTTGGGTTCATCGAGAAGGAGGACGAGGAGAACATCCGCTCCTTCTCGCTTGACCAGAAGACCGCCCTCGAGCGCGTCTACCTCGAGGGCCTGCGGGTCAAGATCGACGAACTGTTCTCTTTCGTGCCTGCGATCGCCGTGCGGGAAAGCTACATCGAACCCGAGACCATTGTCGATACCATCGCCAATACGGTCGAGCGCCACACGGCCCAGGCCCGGGAGCTCGCGGAGCGGGGCGACGTTCTGCAAAAGGAACGTGCAGATCTCGAGCGGTATACCGTTTTCCTGGGAACGCTCTCCACCCTGCTGACGAGCATGAAAGAGACGCCCGACCTGGATTTCATTGGCCTCACCATCCAGGAGCCCGAGATGGTGCCGAAGCTCCGTGAGGCGCTTTCCCGGATCACGGACTGGAAGTACGAGCTTCAGACGGACACCGCCGCGGACGGCAGCATGGTGGGCCTGATCACGGTCGAGAAGACCATCGCGGACCGGGTAAAGAAGACCCTTTCCGACGAGCATGTGCCCGAGCTGACGTTCCCGGCCTCCTTTGGTTCGCTGACCTTTCCCGAGAAGCTTTCCTATGTGAAGGAGCGGATGGTACAGGTCTCCTCGGAGATCGAGCGGATCCGAGAGGATCTTCTCAAGTTCGCCCGGCGGTGGACACCGCTCTACCGGAGCGTCCGGTCATGGATCGATGACCGTCTGGCGCTCCTCAAAACCGCGGCGTCGGCCTACGAGACGCGCATGTGCTTCTTCATCCATGGCTGGATGCCGTCGCGGGACCTGGAGCGGCTCCGGAAAAGCCTGGACGCAGGGTTCGGCCCCAAGGTCGTCGTGGAGGAACGGGAGATGCACGAGGAGGACCTGGAGCGGGTCCCCATTGTACTGAAGAATCCGCAATACTTCCGACCCTTCGAGATGCTGACGAGCCTTTTGCCACTGCCTGCGTACACCTCCTACGATCCCACGCCGTTCATCGGCATCTTTTTCCCCATTTTCTTCGGCATCATCCTCGGCGACGCGGGGTATGGTCTTGTCCTCGTTCTGCTCGCGCTGTTCCTGAGGAAACGGTTTCGGAAGAACATCGCGGTGCACAGCGGGGCAACGATCCTGTTCATCGCGTCGCTCTATTCGATATTCTTCGGTGTCATGTTCGGCGAATTCTTCGGCGATATCCCGGAACGGTTCTTCCATCTGCAGCCGATCTGCATCGAGCGACGAACGGCCATCGTTCCCATGCTGCTCTTTGCCCTGGCCATCGGCGTTGCGCACGTCATCCTCGGTCTCGTACTGGGCGCCGTGAACGCATTCCAGCGGCATATCAAGCGGGAAGGGCTGTTCAAGGTCCTGAGCATCATCCTTATCATCTGCATCATCGCCATCCTGGCTTCGCTGACGGGCAAGGCCCCCATAGTGCTCACCCGGCCCGTCATTATCCTCATCCTCTTCCTGACGCCGTTCCTGTTCTTTGCCGGCGGCGTCCTGGCGCCGCTGGAGTTCCTGAAGAGCATCGGGAACATCATCTCCTACGTGCGCATCACGGCCATCGGCCTCACGTCCGTGCTGCTGGCCTTCACGGCCAATGAGCTCGGAGGTCTGACCGGTGATGTGGTGACGGGCGTGGTCGTTGCCGGGCTTATTCACATCCTGAACATCGTCCTCGGCGTCTTCTCGCCCACGATCCACTCGCTTCGGCTTCACTACGTGGAATTCTTCAGCAAGTTCATCGAGCACGGGGGGCGGAAGTTCGAGCCGCTCAGCAAGTGACGGACGGGGGTAGGAGAAGAGCTACATTGTCCTAACGACCGTTGGAACCACAGATGAAAACAGGTAGGATCAGGACGGAAAAGACATCCGCATAACGTCTTCACCGTTTCTTTATCTGTCTTGATCTGTGATTGCATAGGTATTCAATTATAAGGAGGTTCTTATGGGACTCGAAAAGGTTTTGATCGCGTTTTGCGCTGCCCTGGCCATCGGTATCCCCGCCATCGCTACGGCATGGGCGCAGTCGAAGATCGGCGCTGCGGGGGCGGGTACCCTGGCGGAGAAGCCAGAGCTGACCGGCACCATCATCATTCTGGTGGCCATCCCGGAGACGATGGTGATCCTCGGATTCGTTGTGGCGACGATGATCCTGTTCACGGTGAAATAACATGGGTTGCAAGGAACTGATCGGATCGCTGCGCGCCGCAGGGGACGAGAAGCTCAAGGCGATGCACATCGAAGCGGATCAGGAGGCGGAGCGGATCCGCGCCGATGCGGCGCGCCGCATCGAGGCGCTGCAGGAGGAATACGCCCGGAAGCATGCGGCCGAAGCTGCAAAGCAGGCCGACGCACTCATGGCGGAGGCGAACCGGACCGTGCGCGCGATCGGGCTGCGGGCGGAGCGGGCCCTGGCAGATCGGCTGTTCAGCGCCGCCCGCGCATCCCTGCAGACGCTGCGGAACGCCGGCTACCGGGACGTGTTCACCGGATTCACGCGGGAGCTCCCGCAGTTCACCTGGAAGACGGTGCGGGTGAATCCCGGGGACGTGGCGCTCGCGCGCGAACAATTCCCCGGAGCGGAGGTCCTTGCCGATCCAGGCATCATCGGCGGGCTAGAAGCGGCGTCGGAAGACGACCGGGTGAAGGTCGTCAACACCTTCGAGAAGCGCCTCGAACGCACGTGGGAAGAGATGCTGCCCGACATCATGAAGGAAGTGACGGGTCAGGGGACATGAACCGTATTGTGCGTGACCATACGGAGCCAGACCGTCCGAAAGGCGCCTTCCCGCGGGGGCTGCTGAAGCGGGAACGGACGAGGGGCTACCCGGTCGAGTACCTCCTGTCCCGGATCCGCGGAAGGCGGTCCCGGCTCATCAGTGACTGGCGGCCGCTGATCTACGATGCGTCCCCGCTCGATTATCTCGCGTCGGCTCAGTACCACGGATTCGTCCGGGAGCGTACGGCTGAAGGCATGTGGCGGGCGCTCCTGCTGGAGCACGGGTGGGTCCACGGTCAGATGGACGAAGCGACCCGGCAGATGTTCGCCCCCTATTTTCTGTACGCCGAGCTTCGCACGGTATTCATCTGCCTGCGGTACCTTGAGGGCGATAAGGCACAGAAGGCCGGAGAGGTCCTCGGCGTGAGCCTGCTATCCGATGAGGTGAAGGCCATCCTGCGGACGGGCGCGGTAACCGACGCGCTGGCCGAACTGGAGCAGATGTTCGGAGCGCTGTTTCCGGGGTTCAGGGAACTTTCAGCGGCATACGAGGGCAACGGCCTCCGGGGCGTCGAACAGTTCCTGACGCACCAGTATCTGATCTTTGTCGAGGAACTGCCGCTCCACCCGGTCATGCATGGATTCTTTTCCCGCATAATCGACAGCCGGAATATCCTGGCGCTCTACAAGTCCCTGAGAGCGGGGACAACGGAGACCGGCCGGTTCATCGCCGGTGGAACGGTGCCGATCCAGCGGTTGGCGGACCTCGCCGAAAAAGAGGATATCTTTGAGGTCACGGGGCTTATCCGTCAGGCGGCAGGCGTGAAGATCACATCCCCGGACCCCACGCAGGTGGAGATAGCGCTTTACCAGGGGATCACGAAGTTCCTTAGGGGAGAGGGCAAGGACCCGCTGGATGCGGCACTCATCCTCGACTATCTCTGGCGATGCTCGCTGGAGATCATGAACCTAAGCCTGTTGCTCGAGGGGAAGGACTTGGAGCGGGAAGAGGCCGCAGCGGAATTGGTGCGGTGAACCAAGAAATACTTCTTGAACCATGGAATCAAGGAGGCACAGAGAGATTCGAAACATCCATACTGTTGAATCCAGGAGCGAGCGCATTCCCCGTAGCTTGCTACGGGTTAGCGAGCGATTAGAATAAATAGGAACACCTTGAGGATCGAAGATTCCCTGCAGCTTGCTGCAGGGAGCTTCAATAATCATTATGATCCTGGAAGTAAGAGTTTGATGCAGACTGTTCTGTAGGTATGTTCCTTAATCAGTTTATTCCGTGCTTTTCTCCGTGACCCCTCGGCTCCGTGGTAGCTTTAGATGTTCTATGAAAAAGATCATTTTCCTAACGACCCATGATGCGGAAAACGGCTTCAGCCTCGCCGGCATCACACAACATGCCGTTAACCCGGCCGAGGTTGGCGAGGAGCTCAAGAGCATCATGGCGGAACCGGACAACGGCCTGGTCATCATTGACGAGCGGCTCGTACGGGGTGAGGTCGAGGAGCATCTGCGGGAGATGGAGCAGGGGTGGTCGGGCATCCTGCTGGTCCTCCCGTCGCCTGAGAAGCTGCCGGCGGAGGCGGAAGATTACGCGGCGCGGCTCATCCGCCGGGCCATCGGTTATCACGTGCGATTGAACGTATGAGGAACCTGGAACAGGTATGGTAACGACAGGTCCCGACTGCGTCGGGACATACGGATAAAGGCGGTCGTAGGGTCGGCTTGTTTATTCATACCGAACCGTGTGCGGCGAAGCCGCCCGTGGTTATAGATCACTGATACAGGAGAAGGAATGCGTACTGGAAAGATCCTCGGCATATCAGGTCCTACCGTGAGCGTCGATCTCAAGGGGCTCAAGCTGTACGAGCGCGTCTTCGTGGGCCACGCTCTGCTCACGGGCGAGGTGGTGCGGCTCGAGCGTGACCAAGCGGTCATCCAGGTGTACGAGGAGACCCGCGGCCTGGGCGTGGGCGAGCCGGTAAAAGGCGTCGGCATGCCGCTCACGGTCCGCCTGGGGCCGGGGCTCATGGGCAGCATGTACGACGGGCTCCAGCGCCCCCTGGAGCGGATGCGGCAGGAGATGGGGCCGTTCATCCGGGCGTGGAAAGAGATGTACGGACTTGATTACATGAAACGCTGGAACTTTATCCCCCACATCAAGCCGGGAGACGTGCTGTCCTACGGCATGATCATCGGTGAAGTGCAGGAGGGGGCGTTCAAACATTACATCATGTGCGGTGCCGAGAAGGGCAAGGTCGCCAGCGTCAGATCGGGCGACATCAGCCTGGATGAGCCCTTCGGCTTATTCGAGGACGGCGTGGAACTCCCGGGGTGCCATGAATGGCCGGTGCGCATGGCCCGGCCATTCCGCAAGAAGTTCGCCCCTGTGACACCGCTGGTGACGGGCCAGCGAATCATCGATTTCCTCTTCCCGCTGGCGCGCGGCGGAGCGGCCATCATCCCCGGCGGGTTCGGCACGGGCAAAACCATCTTTGAGCAGTCCGTGGCCAAGTTCGCCGATGTGGACATCGTGGTCTATGTAGGCTGCGGCGAGCGTGGGAACGAGATGGCGGACCTGATCGCAGAGTTCGAGGAGCTCGAGGACCCCTGGACCAAGCGCCGGCTCACGGAGCGCACGGTGTTGGTAGTGAACACGTCGAACATGCCCGTTGCGGCCCGCGAGGCTTCGATCTATACGGCCGTGACCATGGCCGAATACTACCGCGACATGGGGTACCATGTGCTCTTCCTTGCCGACAGCCTCTCGCGCTGGGCGGAAGCGCTGCGGGAGATATCGACATCGCTCGAAGAGATGCCGGGCGAGGAAGGATACCCGACCTACCTGGCGTCGCGCCTGTCGGCGTTCATCGAGCGGGCCGGCGTGGTGGAGACCATGAGCGGCAAGACCGGCTCCCTCAGCATGATCCTGTCGGTCTCACCGCCGGGCGGCGACTTCACCGAGCCCGTGACCCAGGCGTGCCTCCGCACTACCGGAGCTTTCTTCATGCTCGATACATCATTGGCCCACCGCCGGCATTTTCCGGCAATCAACTGGTTCCAGAGCTACTCCCTCTACAGCAAAGAGCTGTCCAGCCATTTCTGTCGTGAGGTCGCGCCCGAATGGGAGGACCTCCGGCAGCGCTGCAACCACCTCCTGCAGCAGGAGGAATCCATTCGCGAGGTCGCCGAGATCGTCGGCATCGAGGGGCTGCAGGACGCGGACCGGCTGGTCATGCGCATCGCCGAGCGCATCCGGAATGAGTTCCTGGGCCAGAATGCCTACAGCGACGATGCGTTCTCCCCGCCGAAGAAGACCCTGGAGCTCATCAAGTCCATCGTGGAGTTCCATGACCGTGCTGCGGAGAAGTTGAAGCAGGGAATATCGCTGGACGAAGCGATGAAAGAAACAGGAGCAAGTGGCAAGTAGTCAGGAGCCAGAAGCCGAAAGCCAGAAGAGAGGCAAAGACGTGAAGTGCTGTTCTCCTGAATCAAGGAGCGAGTGCATTCCCCGCAGCTTGCCGCGGGGTTAGCGAACGATTAGGATAAACATACTACTCTGAGGATCGAAGATTCCCCGCGGCTTATGCAGGGAGCTTCAATTCCGGGTCCTGACTCTTGTATTCTGAGGTTCATTCATGAGATTATCAGAACATACCTACAAGACCATTTCGACCATTGCAGGGCCGCTCCTGTTCGTGGAGAACGTCCAGGCGGCCAGGATCGGCGAGGTCGTACGGGTCGTTATGCCCGACGGCAGGACGACCGACGCCGAGGTGCTCGAGATCGACGGCGAGACTGTGCTGGTCGAGGTCTACGGCACCACGCAGGGGATGGACATCGAGAGGACCACGGTCACCTTCACCGACGCCATCAAGAAGGTGCCGCTTTCCCCGGACATCGTGGGCAGGATCTTCAACGGCTCCTTTGTACCAAAGGACAACGCGCCCCTGTTCATCCCGGAAAAGTGGATGCCACTCACCGGAGCACCCATGAACCCCGCGGCCCGCGCGCGGCCCGCTGATTTCATCGAGACCGGCATCACCGCCATCGACGGGTTGAACACCCTCGTGCGGGGGCAGAAGCTCCCGGTCTTTTCCTGCGCCGGGCTCCCGTCGAAGGAGGCCGTGGCCTACATCCTGAGGAACGCGCGGCTCGCTCAGGCGGACCGCAGCTTCGTCGTCGTATTCGCCGCACTGGGGCTCACCTTCCATGAGTACTCGTTCTACCAGAAGGTGCTGGACGAGATGCAGACGGGCTTCGTGGCATTCGTGAACATGGCCGACGAACCGGTGATGGAGCGTCTGCTCGCCCCGCGGTTCGCCCTCACCGTAGCGGAGTACCTGGCCTTCGAGAAGAACATGGACGTCCTGGTCATCATCACCGACATGACGAACTACTGCGACGCCCTGCGCGAGATCTCCACAGCGCGCGAGGAACTACCCGGCCGGCGCGGCTACCCCGGCTACATGTACTCGGACCTGGCATCGCTCTACGAGCGGGCGGGCCGCATCCGGGAACGGGAAGGGTCCGTCACCATGCTGCCGGTGGTCACCATGCCCGAGGACGACATCACCCATCCTATCCCGGACCTCACCGGCTACATCACCGAGGGGCAAATCGTTCTATCCCGCGAGCTGCACCAGAAAGGTGTGTTCCCACCCATCGACGTCCTACCAAGCCTGTCGCGGCTCATGCAGAAAGGCATCGGCGAAGGCAGGACGCGCAAGGACCACCGGAACGTTGCGAATCACCTCTATAAGTACTATGCCAAGGGCAGGGACCTGAGGCGGCTCGAGTCCATCGTGGGCAGGGACGGCATGACCAAGGCCGATGCGCTGATGCTCGATTTCGCCGACGCCTTCGAACGCGAGGTCATCGGCCAGGGAACATTGCGACGCACCGTGCAGGAAAGTCTGGACGCGGGGCTCACCCTCATGCAGCGGTTCAAGCTCGAGGTAAAGGCTTGAGGTCTTTGCGTGTCCTTATGCTATTCCTTCTGGCCGCAGTCCTGGCGGGTCCATCCGTACAGGCGGCTCCGGCGGAGCAGGGGGCGGTCATCACGCTCTTCTGGGGCGAGGGATGTCCGCACTGCGAGCGGGAGAAGGTGTTTCTGAAAGATCTCGGGAAGAAGCATCCCGGCCTCCGGGTCAGGGACTACGAGGTCTGGAAGAACAAGGGCAACGGCGCACTCTACAAGCAGGTCCTGCGTACGGCCGGCATCAAGCAGGCGGGCGTTCCCACAACCGTGGTGGGCACTGCGGTGTTCATGGGATTCAACGATCAAACGAGGAGGAGTATTGAGGAAGCCGTGAGCAGGTGCGTGCGAGACGGATGTCCGGACGGTGTTGCGGAGCTAAGCAAGCGGGAGTTGGCGCAAAATGCGGAAACAACGGGTATCGTGCGCATTCCATTCCTGGGCAGCATCGACCCAGCATCGGTGTCACTGCCGGTCTTCACCATCATCATCGGAGCGCTGGACAGCTTCAATCCCTGCGCCTTCTTCGTCCTGCTGTTCCTGCTGAGCCTGCTGATCCATGCCCGGTCTCGGAAACGCATGTTCCTGATCGGTGGCATCTTCGTGCTCTTCTCGGGCCTCATCTACTTCTTGTTCATGGCCGCATGGCTCAACGTGTTCCTGGTCGTGGGCCAGATCGCGGCGATCACAGTAGCCGGCGGAATTGTCGCATTAGCTGTCGGGGGCATCAACGTGAAGGACTTCTTCTTGTTCAAACAGGGAGTATCGCTGGTGATCCCGGAATCGGCGAAGCCGAAGCTCTTCGAGCGGATGCGGGGTCTTTTGAAGGCCCCGACCATGCCCGCCATGATCGCCGGGACCATTGTCCTCGCCATCTCGGCGAACGCCTACGAGCTGCTGTGCACGGCCGGGTTCCCCATGGTCTACACCCGCGTGCTGACACTGCACAAACTCTCTTCCTTTCAATACTACCAGTACCTCGTTCTGTACAACATCGTCTATGTCGTTCCCCTGGCCGTCATCGTTGCCGTCATCACGGTCACGCTGGGCGTCAGGAAACTGACCGAATGGCAGGGGCGGCAGCTAAAGCTCGTATCAGGGCTGATGATGCTGTCGCTGGGGGCGGTGCTCATCGTGAACCCGGCGCTTCTGAACAACGCACTGGCCTCGGTCGTGATGCTGGCGGGAGTGCTCGCCGCCTCAGCGGTCATCATCATCGCGATGAAGTCGATGAGGCCGGAAATAGTGAAGCAGGTTTAATGTTCAAGGTTTAAAGGTCAAAGAAGCGATGGCAGCATCTTACCTTGAACATTAAACATTGAACTTTGAATTGAGCGAAGCTTATGATCCATCCCACAAGAACCAACCTGCTGATGCTGAAGGAGAAGTCACGGTCCATCGTGAACAGCATTGGCATCCTGAAGGCCCGCAAGCAGGCGCTCATCAAGGAGTTCCTGGCTGCCACGCTGCCCTTCCTGCGCTCGCGCGAAGAGATCAAGAAGTCCTACGGCAGGGCCATCCGGGAGCTGGCCATCTCGCTGGGGCGCGAGGGCAAGGACACGATCGAATCCCTCGCCGTTGCCACCGAGCGGGATTTCGGCATCGAGGTGAAGGAAAAGAGCATCTGGGGGCTCCGGTACAAGGACATCGCCTACCACGACACGCCGGTACGGCAGCCGGACGAACGGGGATACGACGAGTCCGCCACGACCCCGCACCTCGACGACAGCGTCAATCTCTTCGAGAAGCTGCTGGAGTCCATGCTGACCATCGCGGAGTACGAGAGCAAACTCAAGCGGCTGGGGGACGAGATCGTGAAGACCACGCGGAGGATCAAGGTGCTCGAGGAAATGGTTTTGCCGGGCATCAAGCGCCAGATCAGGTCTATTGGCCAGTACATCGGGGAGCGCGAGCGGGAGGCCTTCTACCGGCTGAAGCGGGTGAAGAGCATCCTGGAGCGGAAGGCGGAGCTTGTGAAGGCGAGGGGTTGAAAGGTTCGGAAGGATGACGCCATGAACCCAGTATTTCTGGCCCTTGGCTGTACCACTTGAACGTTGAACTTTGAACGTTTTTTTCCCTACAGCAGCTTTTCATCTACCAGCTCGAACCACCTCACCACCTTGACCTTGCCGTGCTCCGCCGCGAACTTCTCCGCCCGCGCCTTGTCCTTGAACGCCACGATACCGTAGCCCATGGGTGTTCTGACATCCGATGTGAGAACGAAGAACGCCTTCTCCGCTAATACGGCTTCCTCCGTCACATAATCGTAAACAACAGCATTGCTGTCGAACGTCATCTGCCGGGTGGCGCACTCGCTGTTCCGCGAGGCAACGGCGCAGCCGATGTCATCATACGACGAGGGACCCATGCCCGACACGTTCGGCAGAAACACGGAAAATTTCCTGTCCGCCTCGTCGATCATCATGTTGCTTTGACTGCAGACAGCGGCTTTCTTCGGCTCTGCGGCACGGGCGGTGAGCGTCGCCAGAAAAAGGACCGGGAGGATGAGAATGAGTGGATGCTTGCTAAACATGGATGCCTCCGAAAAAGTATGAGCTTTATACCGAGCTGCCGGGCAGTGAAACGGTAATGACGGATGAGAGGGCCAATGACGAGCTCATACGCCGCACATCCGCCGGCGTGGAACGCCGGGTTAGAATACCATTGTCAGGTTCCGCTCTGCTCTGTCCGACCAACGCAACGATTGTCAGTGACCGGGTCCCTTTGATCTTTGTGGTCAGCAATGTTGTCGGAGAGACAATTACCCTGGAATTCTTCGGGGCTATTCGTGGTGATCAACACAGGGATGCGTACGCGGCATCCAGGAAGAAAGTTCTCCCTTATTGGTGCCGAACAACGCTATCAGATATCCCTAATAAAATCAAGAAAACATGCAAAAAAAGCCCCTCAATCGAGGGGCTTTTGATCTGGCCTTAGGGATCGCTATTCCCATCCGTCTGATACGACCTTCTGCGCTCTGTTGTACGGGAACTTTTCCATGAGCTTGTTGATGGGCAGTTTCTCGTCTCCCGCCCTCATGAAATGGAGCAGGGCCACCGATGCCCAGTAATCATGATAATACTTCGTTCCCTCAAGCTGGACCGGGACTCCCTTGGCATTCACCCGGTGGCATGCTGCGCAGGTGACCGGGCCTGAGTATTTCCCGTCGGGGCTGAACTGGAGCGCCTGCTGATGAGTCGTGACATCGACCGTCTTGTTCGGGCCTTCATCGCGGACAGGATACAGCCCGTGGATCGACTCATGGCAGGACTGGCAGGCGATGGTCCCGTGCGCCTTTGAGTATCGGTAGAGCGAATACTTGTTCGGCTGGTCGATGGGGAAGTAGGCGCCGCCTTCACTCTCGACAAAGGGTGCAAGGTGGCAGTCGGCGCAGTGCGGCTCGCCTGCGGCAAGCCACCAGTCCTTGCCCGGCAGAGGCGCCGTCGTAGGGCACCGGGTCGCCTTCCTTCGCGTTCCAGGCGAGGAGTTTGAGCTTACCCGCCGCGTCCTTGGAGGCACGCACGAGCGTCGCGCCCGTGTGCTTTCCATAGAAGGAGAACAGCGGGTCTCCCTCGGCGCCGACGACGGGGTCGGCGAAGTAGGTCTTGAACTTCTTCTCATCGTTGTTGGCCACGGTCTTCACGATCTCCGCGAGCGGCTTGTTCCGCAGGGTCTTGCCCTCCTGGGTGGCTACATTCATGAGATCGTCGAAGTTGTACAGCTCATGGGCAAGCTGGTTATGGCAGTTCGAGCAGTACAACCCCCTCATCTCTTTAACAGTCTTTCCCATCTCGTCCTTCATGCTCACTTCCCTGAGATACCACTTCCCGAGCTGGTTCAGGAAGAAAGGCGGCTTGACCGCGGGGTTCGTGTGAGCGTCCCGCCGGAGATAGCAGCCGCCGCCGGCAATGCGCAGATCGGAATTCGTGAAGCTCGGGTTGCCCTCCTCATCGACGATTGCGAAGGGGTTCCTGCCGGGCGTGTTCATCTCCCGCACCTGCCAGTGCGTGGGATGGCAAGCCTGGCAGCTCTGGGTCCTTCCCGCCTTGTCCGGCATGGGAACGAACGAGGCATGGGCAGCGTGGATCGCTTCGGTGAGGGGCTTTGCCTTCACTGCCTTGTATCCCGTTGCGCCGGGCCGCGGCATTTGGAGGTTGCCCGATACGTTGTCGCCGTGGCAGTCAGCGCAGTTGACCGGGCCGTTCGATCCGAGCCGGTTCGATGAGGCCCCAGAGTTATAGGACTTCAGGAACGTGGTGCCGTTGTGCTTGTCGTGCAGCTCCAGAATGTTTATGGAGGCCTGCGATAGTCTGGCCATGAAATCCGTCATGTCGGCGTAATTCTTCTTCCAGTAGTCGTATTCTTTGTCGAAGAGTGTGAGGCCTTCCTCGCGGGAGAGCTTTGCAGCCCGTCCTTGTCCCGAATGGCAGGTGTAGCAGTTCGGCATATCAACGGGGTTGGTGCCAAAGAACTCCACGGGCTTTCCCTTTGTGAGCACAGGCTTGCCCGCCTTGTCGCGGAGCTGTACCTGGGAGTACTGGTAGGGCTGAAAATCGGCTGTGGAGATGCCGCGCAGCGTGCCTTTCCTCGCGCTGTCGTTGAAGGCAGTGAGCGGCAGGCCGAGGGCGTCCCAGAGGTATGACGAGGTAAGGGTGAGCGGAATGTTCTTCACTTCGGGTATCAGCGAATCGGTAAAGACCTTGTTCCCGCCGCTGCTACCGGCGTAGGCAAGATATCCTCCCGCGAGGCTTTTGCCTGACGGACCCGAATCGACCGGCACCTGGATCTCCTTGCCCACATGCAGTCGCTTGGCCTCGGTCCAGTCTGGCGGGATTGTCCCTTCGAGGTCCTGGTAGATGAAGAGATGGGTCCAGACGTAGTTCGCCATGTTGTCACCGGGCTTGTCCATTTTGCCGTCGCCGTGGACGTCCTTGGACACTTCCCAATAGCGCATCTTGTTCCCTTCGCTGTAGCTGTTGTCGCGGACGGTGTAATAGAGCTGCAGCCCGTCATCCGGCGAAAGGAGATGAGGAAGTCCCCCCTTCACTCCGGTCCTAATTGCCTGGGCCTGGATGCTGTTGTAGGGCGGGATGACGCAGCAGTAGGAGATGTCGAAGCCCACGCAGTGCATGCCGAGTTCGTAGTTGATGAATATGGCGTAGGGGTCCCGCGGGTCATAGAGCGTCACGGGCGTTCCCGATCGGTCCTTGGCCGGGACCTTCTTCAAGGCTGTAAGTTTGAACAGTGGGCCCTTTGCGTTCGAATCAGCCTGCTGCGAGCCGGCAAAGGGGGAAGAATAGAGAAGAACAGCGGCGAGCGATAGCAGCAGCAACGCAGTACCGTAAATCCATTTCCTTTTCATAATTGCACCTCCTCAAGGTGGATGACCTGTGGCTCCGTCTGAGGCCACGACAGTATTTACGCTCGACCGGAAAAGAAGTTCTCGATGAATGCCTTGGGGATACAGCTTGGCACGTCTTCCGGCGGACGATTCTGGCATAAGCAAAGACGTATCATAGGACTGCCATACTATAGTATTCAGTTCGCAAAAGTCGTTATGTGCACGGCATTGGGAGATAATATTAAATATAGCAGATATCTGACCGAGAGAGGATCGACGGCTATTATAAAAGTGGCAGGAATGAATTGGCAGCCGGATCAATATCCGGCTGTCTTTGATACGCGCTGATGCAATGGGGACATTATGGAAGGGGCATGTCGCGCAAACGGATCTCCGCGATCATTTTGTGGGTGTTAGTGATCTTAGACGTAGCTTTATTCAGGCGCATACAACTCCTTAATACTCTGCAATTTCCGGAAGACTCAACTGCCGGGACTTTCATAGCAAAAAGGAGTGATCATCGGCACACTGCTGGGCCAACTTACTTTTTCATTAATGAGGCGGCCTTCATGATCAGCAATATCCAAGGTATCCCGTGATAGGCGAGGTCGAACCAGTCGATCGGCCGTTTGAGTGTGCCATCCTTCAGCATCACCAGCTTCTCCCAGATGTGCGGCGGAAAGAAGGGCGCCAGGCCCAGCGTCAGGCAGGCGATGATCAGTAATCCCCAGGGAATCTTATCCAGAAATTGCATGGTTTTCCTTTGCGCCCTTTGCGTCTTTGCAAGATACGATGTTGCTTCTAACCGTGTACATCCGTGGTTACTTTGATCCCGTCCGTTCCTCAGCCAGCCTGAAGTACTCTTCCCGGCATCTGCTTTCCACCTCGGCCATCTTCATGAAGGCGTCCCTGAAGTCCTTCTCTCCCGCGGCGAAGATCCCGTGGCCGTAGACGATGCAGACGCCTTGTTCCTTCATGGCCGCGGGTACTGATTTCGCCATGCCGCCGGCACCGGTCTCGCCCGCAACGATGGGCACGCCGCAGACCGTGCGCGCCCGGTTGCAAAGGCGGTTGCAGTCCTTGATGTCGCAGTTCTTCTCGTCGCACAGCATGGACAGGATGATGCTGAACCTCGGATGACCATGCAGGACCGCCCGGTAGGGCGAATCGAGGTAGATCCCCCGGTGCGTGGGGAGTTCCGACGAGGCTGAAAGCCCGGCAGTCGAGGAGCCGTCAACGGGCACAGGATCGATGAAGCCTTCAAGCTCATCCAGGGACGAGGTGGTCTGGCTGATGAAGATGGTCGTACCGTCGAAGTAGCTGATGTTCCCGAAAAAGGAGTCCACGAACCCTTTCTCGACGGTGTAGCGACCCACCCGGCAGATCTCCTTATAGATCCCCTCCCTCGCCCCTTGGGGGAGAGGGTTGGGGTGAGGGGAAAGATGGGAAGCGGTGCTTCCCTCCAGCGGCCCGGGAGTAAAGGCAAGGCCGCTCAGGTCCGGCGTCCTGTTCCATGCCTGTTTGAACCCCTTGAAGACCATCCGCTCGCTCGGAAGCTTGAATCCGTCGGTCAGGACATCGAGGAGGTACTTGACGAAGGTGGTGTGGAAGATGGTGGAGAAGCCGATGTAGGCCTGCTCTACGGTCACCCCGCCGGTCGAGACGACGCCCAGGCCCTGGATGATCGCGGCCTTGCGCTCTTTCAGACAGCGGACGATCATTGTCGTCAGGTCGGTCTTTGATGCACTCTCCCATTCCTTTTTCCGGATGATCGGAATATCATGCAGGAAGACCTTGGTCTCGCTGTCCTTGGGCTCGAGCCGGTCCGTTCCGGGTTCCGCACGTTCCACGAGCAGGTCGGCGAAGGGCAGCGTCAGCCTTGCGAACAGCAGGGCCGTGATATCCAATTCCTGAAAGACCGAACTGAACACGGGAAGCCACTCATCCTGCCTGTTCGCAGACACGACATCGTCGAGGCGGTAGAAGCGGATGCTGTCGGGCACCGCGGTCCGGTCGCGCAGGAGCTTCTGCGTGTATTTCTCTATCTGGTCATGCATGGGTGTACCTTCGTTTATATCGGTATTCACGGGATAAGTCAAGGTGGAGCAGCGGCGTGCGTCCTGCGTTCCCCATGGTCATCAACTCCACAAAGTCACCGAATCTCTCCATTGAAGCTCCCTGCAGCAAGACTTCGGCGAGCTCAGTCGAGTCGCTGCGGGGAATGCGCCCGCTCCTGGATTCAACAAAGATGTACGCATCCTTGCTAAACTTGGACTATTGCATTATAGTAATATGCATTCGTGAGCATATCGATTGCCTTGTCGGGTCATCCTGAGCTCTCCTCTATGCATGGTGCGATCAAATTGATGCGGGCCTGGGCTGCAGGTCTGACTGTCACGGTGTTTCTTCTATCGGGGACGGCCTTCGGTCTGACCGCAAATGATGAGATCAGCTCTTCCTTGAACGGTCTCCCTCTTCTGGACCATGCCGGGCATCTGTCCGTCGCTTATCGCATCCTTCCCGACCACTTCGATAGTGCGCTCAATACGTCAGAACCCGGCCGGGAGGAGGCACCTGCCGCGCCGGGCGGCGACCGCACTGCCGTACCTTCCATCGGATATTATGCAAAGGAGTTCTTCCCCGACCTCTGGGGAGGCACGAAGAGGATCTTTTCCCGGGACAATCTTCCGCTCGCGCTGATCGGCGTGGGGCTGACCGGCCTCGCATTCACCGTGGACCATAAGGTCCAGAATTACTTCCAGGACAGAAAACCCCTGGAAGACGTCGAGAACATCGGGTACATTATCGGAGCCGGCTCCCCCGAAATCGTGGTCAGCTTTGCGCTTCTGGGAACGGGAGAGTTGATAAACAATAAAAGGCTGGCTGACACCGGCGTCGTGACGCTCCAAGCCTATCTGATCAACGGGATCGCCACGTTGGGTCTGAAGTACGCGGTAGGGAGGGAACGCCCGGACGGCAGTGACCACTTGTCGTTCCCCTCCGGCCATGCATCGCTCACAGCCACGATGGCTGCTTCCATTTCAGAGATGTACGACTGGGACCTCCGTCTGGCAATACCGCTCTATCTGACCGCGACATTTGTCGGGGCGACGAGGTTCCAGGCCAATGAGCACTACCTGTCCGATGTTGTTGCCGGCATTACGCTGGGCACGCTCGTCGGGATAAGCGTTGCAAAATATCATAAGGAAAAAGACGCGAACAACGGCGCAGGAGCGGTCGTGACCATCATGCCGGTTGTCTCCAGTGACTACAAAGGGATCGTCCTCGACTGGAGATTTTGAACCGCCGGCCGTTCTTGATCGCGCCTGCGCCTTTTCCCCGCTTCCGGTCCCGCCACATTGACTCTCCCCGCAAAACTGCTACAATCTAGCTACGCAACCCTCACCCGACCTCTTCCCTCCCGGGAGAGGGATGAAAGGCATACCATGAAAGAATTCGACGTTGTGATCATCGGCTCCGGCGCCGGCGCGAACCTTATCGAGGACGCGCTGTCGCACAACAAGACCGTGGCGCTTGTGGACAAGGGGCCTTCGGGCGGGACCTGCCTGAACGTGGGCTGCATCCCGACCAAGATGATCGTGGTCCCGGCTGACCGGGTGATGGAGGTCCGCGAGGCGAAGAAGCTCGGCATCTTCGCGGAGATCAGGGCCGTGGATTTTCCCGCCATCATGGAGCGGATGCGCTCCCATGTGGGGAAGAGCCGGGACCAGATCAAGGCGGCGCTGGAGAGCGCCGAGGACTTCGACTATTACGGAGGCGAGGCGCAGTTCACGGACGAACGCACGCTGGAGGTGAACGGGAAGACGGTGAAGGGAAAGGCCATTTTCATCGCTGCCGGCGTCCGGCCGCTGGTGCCCGCCATCAAGGGCATCGAGAGCGTCGAGTACCTCACGAACGAGAGCGCCCTACGGCTGACGGCGCTGCCCGAAAGCTTGGTCATCATCGGCGGGGGATACATCGCCGCGGAGTTCGCCCATTTCTTCGAGGCAATGGGCACCCGGGTGATGGTCGTCCAGCGGAACAAGCGGCTCGTGCCCGACGAGGAGCCCGAGGTGTCGGAGCTGCTCAGGAGCTCGCTCGCCAAGCGCATGCAGGTGCACGTCGACACGGAGGCGATCGAGGTCAAGCAGACCGGCCCGGTCGTCACGGTCACGGCACAGGAGCGGGGCAGCGGCAAACAGAGGGAATTCACGGCAAGCCATCTCCTGGTCGCCGCGGGCAGAAAGCCGAACACCGACAACCTCATGGTCACGAACACGGGCGTCAAAACGAATGAAAAGGGCTACATCATCGTGGACGAGTTCTTCGAGACCTCGGCCAAGGGCATCTGGGCCTTCGGCGATATCATCGGCAAGAAGATGTTCCGGCATTCGGCGAACCATGAGGCCGAGCTGGTCTGGCACAACGCGGTCCACGGCAAAAAATCGCGCATGAACTACCTCACGGTGCCCCACGCGGTCTTCTCGTGGCCCGAGATCGCCTCCGTGGGCCTCGGTGAGGCCGAGGCGGTGAAGCTGATCGGCAAACAGGAGGTGCTGGTGGGTAAGGCCATGTACACCGATGTGGCGAGGGGCGAGGCCATGCGGGAAGAGGAGGGTTTCACCAAGGCGATCGTGCACCGGAAGACCGGGAAGGTCCTCGGCTACCACATCATCGGTCCCCACGCGTCCATCCTCATCCAGGAGGTCGTGAACGCCATGGCCGCCGATGGGAACGTGTGGTCCGTTGCAAAGGGGATGCACATCCACCCCGCGCTGTCCGAGGTGGTGCTGAAGGCCTTCGGCAAGCTGCAGCCGGTGGACGGGGAGCACCATCATCACCACGACCAATAGCCCGGTCGGTATCACCCGGTCGCAAGCAGGCAGATCCTCTCCCGCCTAACGAGGCAGGGCCTGTTCAGCGGCTGCGGCCCCGGCAGATGCTTGCCGTGAAGGAGAAACGGCCGCTCACAGCCTGTTTTTCCACAATTTCATTGACTTTCCGCTCCTCCGCATGGTATAAAGCCCCGCTTCGCAAAGATCCCACTTCGATCCACGAAAACCCCAGTCACCAGGAAGTTCTTCCCCTCCGGCCTGATTTTCGCGGTACCCAGAAAAGGAAATGGAACATGCTGAAAAGAACGGACCTCCGCAACATCGCCATCATCGCCCATGTCGACCACGGCAAGACCACGCTCGTGGACACGCTGCTGCGCCAGAGCGGCACCTTCCGCGACAACGAGCGCGTGCAGGAACGGGTGATGGACAACATCGACCTGGAGCGCGAGCGCGGCATCACGATCATGGCCAAGAACACGTCGGTGCAGTACGGCGACGTGAAGATCAATATCGTTGACACGCCCGGCCACGCGGACTTCGGCGGCGAGGTGGAGCGGACGCTCAAGATGGTGGACGGCGTGCTGCTGCTCGTGGACGCGTCCGAGGGCCCGCTTCCGCAGACCCGCTTCGTGCTGAAGAAGGCGCTGGAGCTTGGCCTCCCGCCGATCCTCGTGATCAACAAGATCGACCGGCCCGACGCGCGCATCAGCGAGGTGGTGAACGAGGTCTACGATCTGTTCATCGACCTCGACGCAGATGACCAGCAGCTGGAATTTCCCATCGTCTACACCAACGCCCGCGACGGCATCGCGAAGCTCAAGATGGAGGATGAGGGGACGAACCTTCAGCCGCTTTTCGACCTCATCGTGAAGACGGTCCCGCCGGCGGAAGGCGACGAAACCGCGCCGCTTCAGCTCCTCGTCATGAACATCGATTACAACGACTACGTGGGACGCCTGGCCGTCGGCAAGATCTTCGCCGGCACGGTGAAGATCACCGATCCCATTGGCGTGGTGCAGCAGGGCGGCAAGATGGTGAAGACCAAGGTCACCTCGCTCTTCGCGTTCCAGGGCCTGAAGCGCGTGGACACGGAAACGGCAACAGTGGGCGACATCGTGGCCCTGGCCGGCATCGAGGGCGTGAACATCGGCGATACGATCACCAACCCCGATGACCCCAAACCCCTGCCGCGCATCGCCGTGGACGAGCCCACGATCTCCATGCTCTTCTCGATCAACAACTCGCCCTTCGCGGGCAAGGAAGGCAAGTACGTCACCTCCCGCCACCTGAAAGAGCGGCTCGAGAAGGAGCTCCTGTACAACGTGGCCATCAAGGTGGAGGCGGGAGAATCGACCGACACCTTCAAGGTCCTGGGCCGGGGAGAGCTGCAGCTCGCGATCCTGATCGAGATGATGCGGCGCGAGGGCTACGAGCTCTCGGTCGCCCAGCCCGAGACAGTCACCAAGATCGTTGACGGGAAGACCCACGAACCCATGGAGAGCCTGGTCATCGACTGCCCCGAGGAGTTCATCGGCGTGGTCACCCAGAAGCTCGGCTCCCGCAAGGGCCGCATGACCAAGATGGCGAACAACGGCCACGGCCGCGTCCGGCTCGAGTTCCGCATCCCGGCGCGGGGACTCATCGGCTTCCGGTCCGAGTTCCTGACCGACACACGCGGCACCGGCCTGTTGAACCATCTCTTTGACGGCTATGAACCCTGGCAGGGCCCCATCGCGAAGCGGAGCACCGGCGCGCTGGTGGCGGACCGAGCAGGCAAGACCACGACCTACGCACTCTACCACATCCAGCCCCGGGGCGAGCTCTTCATCAACGAGAGCACCGCGGTCTACGAGGGCATGATCGTGGGCGAGAACTCGCGCGAGAACGATATGGACGTCAACGTGATCAAGGAGAAGAAGCTCACGAACATGCGCGCTTCCGGTGCCGATGAAGCACTTCGGCTCGTCCCCCACCGCCAGCTGTCGCTTGAGCAGTCGCTGGAGTTCATCAAGGAGGACGAGCTCGTGGAAGTGACGCCGCATTCCATCCGGCTCCGGAAGAAGGTCCTGGAGTCGAACAAGCGGCCGAAGAGCAGGGAGAAGACGGAGTAGGGGCGCCATCCGCGGGCATCCCAGCCGGGAGCCGGATCATCGTGCATCGTATAACGGGCCGCCTCGCATGAGGCGGCCCGAGCTGTTTTTGGAGGCTTGACAAGAGTGTTGCTGCTGTCATGCACCTTCTCATATCCTTGTCTGTATTCCGCACGATCCCCTATACATACCCGATCGATCGTATTGATCGACAAGCCCACAATAGCTTTTGTACATAATTACTGCTAAAATTACCTACAGAAGCATTCCTTTCGTTTTGATCTCCAAAACCGAAGTCGGGCTTGTATGTACGGCAGGATAAGACATGAGGGGAAAAGGGGGCCCTATGGCCGAAAAGAAAAGGCGCGCAAAGGCGAAATCTCTTCAGAAGACCACTGCTCGCCATAGATCCGGCAGCGCTAAAAAGCCCGGCAACGCTCCACGCCCTGTTTTTCAGCAAGACCCTCTGCGCAAGAACGACAACAAGAGTTTCACCATCGTCGGTATCGGCGCCTCAGCGGGCGGGTTGGAGGCGTTTGAACAGTTCTTCAGGCACATGCCTGCCGACAGCGGCATGGCCTTCATTTTAGTTTCCCATCTTGACCCCACTCACAAAAGCATCCTCGGCGATCTCTTAAAGCGCTACACGAACATGGAGATCTTTCAGGCGGAGGACGGGATGGTGGTGGAACCCAACTGCGTGTACCTCATCCCGCCGAACAAGGACATGTCCATCCTGCACGGGTCGCTCCAGTTGTTTGAGCCTGTCAAGAGCCTTGGGATTCGGCATCCCATTGATTTCTTTTTCCGGTCTCTGGCGGAAGACCAGGGTGGGAAGGCCATCGGCATCGTCCTCTCCGGAACCGGGACCGAAGGCGCGCTCGGCTTGAAGGCCATTAAAGGCGAGGGCGGCCTGGTGCTTGCGCAGGAGGTGAAGACCGCCAAGTATGACGGCATGCCGGCGAGCGCCATCGCCACGGGAATTGTTGATTACGTGTTGTCTCCGGACAAGATGCCGGAACAGCTCCTGAACTATATCCGGCGGCCGTATTCCCGGCCCCTTCTGACGGTTGAAACACCGTCGGGGAAGTCCCAGGAACTTCTGCAGAAGATCTATGTGCTGATCCGGGCGCAGACGGGACACGACTTTTCCCTGTACAAGCAGAATACCATTCTGCGCAGGATCGAAAAGCGGATGGCCATTCATCAGATCGAGCGGCTGACGGATTACGTAACCTATCTTCGCGACAACCCGGCGGAGGTCGATGCGCTGTTCAGGGAGCTGCTCATCCGGGTCACGAGCTTCTTCCGGGACCCGGAGGCATTCGAGGTCATCGAAGAGAAGGTCCTGCCGCACTTGCTGAAGAACAGGACCTACGATGACCCCATCCGGGTATGGGTCCCCGGCTGCTCCACCGGTGAGGAAGCCTATTCACTGGCGATCCTGTTCCACCAATATCTGCAGAAAACGAAAAAGAACATCAGGGTCCAGATGTTTGCGACCGATATCGACAGCGTAGCCATAGATTCGGCCCGCGCCGGTATCTATGAGGAGGGCGTGGCCGCTGACCTCTCGGATGAACAACGGGAAAGGTATTTCGTAAAAAAGGGTGCGACGTACAAGGTCAGGGAAGATATCCGTGCCATGGTCGTATTCGCGGTACAGAACGTCGTGAAAGACCCGCCGTTCTCCCGGCTCGACATGATAAGCTGCAGGAACCTGCTGATCTACCTGAGCGGGGCCCTCCAGAAGAAGGTGCTGCCCCTGTTCAGTTACTCCCTCAGACCCGACGGAGTCCTCTTCCTCGGGTCCTCCGAGACCATTGGAGACCATGCGGACCTGTTCTCCGTTCTTGACAAGAAATGGAAGGTCTTCAAGGCCAAACGCGGTCCGGGCGTGCAGGTGCTGGATGGCCGTCGCCCGGCGGCGGAGCGCGACCGGGACGAAAGAACCGTGAAGGAACCCGGTTCCGCAAAGCCCGGAGAACCCGACATCGGCGTACTGACCGAACAGCTGCTGCTGGACAGCTTTACGCCCCCCTGCGTGATCGTCAATGCGCAAGGCAACATCCTTTACGTGCACGGCAGGACCGGTGCGTATCTCGAGCCGGCATCAGGCAAGGCGCGGTTCAATGCCCTCGACATGGCGCGCGAAGGGATCCGGCTTGAGCTCAGGATGGGCCTTCGCAAGATCGTGAGTCAGAAGAAGAGGCTTCTCTTCTCAGGACTGCACGTCAAGACGAACGGGAATGTCCGGACGGCGGACCTGGAGCTGAAGTACATCAACAAACCGGAGCACCTCCGGGGCCTGGTCATGATCGTGTTCCACGAGATGCAGCAGGCAAAAGGGACGAAGACAACGAAGGGAAGGGCACACCCTCCCAAAAAGGCCTTGCGGCACATCGCCGAGCTGGAGTTGGAGCTCAAATCGACGAAAGAGCATCTCCATTCCACCGTCGAGGAGCTCGAAACCTCCAACGAAGAGCTCAAGTCGACGAACGAGGAGCTGCAGTCGTCGAACGAGGAGCTGCAGAGCACCAATGAGGAGATCGAGACCTCGAAAGAAGAGCTCCAATCGGTCAATGAAGAGCTGATGACGGTGAACGCAGAGCTGCAGACCAAGATCGACGATCTGTCGCAGGCGAACAGCGATATGATCAACCTGCTCGCGGGCACCCAGATCGCCACGGTCTTTCTAGGCAGCGATCTGCGCATCAAACGGTTCACGCCGATGGCGATCGATCTGATCAACCTGATCCAGACGGACGTGGGGCGCCCGATCAGCGATATCGCCTCGAAACTGGAATATCAGGAACTGGTGCAAGACGCACAAGACGTGCTCAGGACCCTGGTCTCGAGAGAGAAGGAAGTGCGCGGCACCAATGGGCGCTGGTATCTGATGCGGATCATGCCGTATCGCACCCTGGCGAACGTCATTGACGGTGTTGTCATCACGTTCATCGATATAACCGAGCAGAAAAAAACGCAGGAAACGCTCAGGGATGCCCTCGAATTCGCCGAGGGCATCGTGGAGACCGTGCGGGAACCGCTCATGGTCCTCGATGCCGGCCTTCGGGTGCTGCGAACGAACGAGGCCTTCTATACGACCTTCAAGGTCGCTCCCGCGGATACCGAAAAGAAGCTCATCTATGAGCTCGGCAGTCGTCAGTGGGACATTCCGGCGCTCAGGGAACTTCTCGAAAAGGTCCTTCCCGAGAACACGCAGGTCCGGGATTTCGTGGTGGACCATGAATTCCCGGGTATCGGACGGAAGAAAATGCTGCTCAATGCGCGCAGGGTGCTCAGGCGGGACTCGCAGACCCGGACCATACTCCTGGCCATCGAAGACATAAGCGATAAAAGATAAAGCGCCGATTCGAGCTCAGGGTTTGAATCCAGGAGCGAGCGTTTCCCCCGTAGCTTGCTGCGGGGTTAGCGTGCAATGAGAATAACGATAGTTCCTTGAGGATCGAAGATTCCCTGCAGCTTCCTGCAGGAAATATTGATCTCGGCCTTAGATGAAAATGAAGGGCGATAAACATCAGTTCTATGAAACGATCCGATTCAAAAAAGAAAAGCCTCACTGCCTTCCGAAGCAAGGCGGAGAAGAAACTGAAGGAGCAAATGGATAGGTTGGAAAAACTATCCACCCTTGATGTCCGGGACCTTGTTCATGAGCTCGGTACGCACCAGATCGAGCTGGAAATGCAGAACGAAGAGCTGCGCCGGGCCCAGGAGGAGCTTGAGGCATCGCGCAGCAGGTATGTGGAACTGTACGACTTCGCTCCTGTCGGCTATTTTACCACTGATGCGCGCGGCCTGATACGGGAGGTGAACCTCACCGGAGCACAGCTTCTGGGAATCGCGAAGGGATCGCTGCTCAACAAATCCTTTGCCGGTTTTCTTGCAGATGCAGGGGACCGAGGTATATATCATGCGCACCGGAAGGATACGTTCCGGACCCGGGCCCCCCATACCTGCGAGGTCAGGCTCAAGAGAAGGGATGGCGCATTGTTCTTTTCCCAGCTCCAGAGCGCTGCGGTGGAGAATTTCGATGATAAGGCCGGTCATATCCACACAACGGTGGTCGATATAACGGAACGCAAACAGCTCGAGGAAGGGCGGGAGAAGCTCCTCCATGAACTGCAGGATGCATTCGCGAAGATAAAGAAGCTGAAAGAGCTCTTGCCGATCTGTTCATACTGCAAGAAGATCCGCAATGACGCAGGCTACTGGCAGCGGGTCGAGTGGTATATCACGGAGCACACGGACACGATGTTCACCCACGGCATATGTCCTGAATGTTACGAAAAAGTAAAAGAGGAAATGTCACAATTCAGAAAGAAATCATGACACAAGAAGACCTGGGAACGAGCGACCAAAGAGAAACCGACGTCATCCTTGGGGTCGTTGAACATACCCGGTCCAGGCTTTTCCATAAGAAAACGTTGAAAGAGCAATGCCATTTGACGTTTAAGGCGTTATGTGAGAAAATGGACAACATATTTCGTGTTCCGGTGATAACCCCTCGAAGGGAACCAACATGGCCGGCATAGAAATCATTGTCGTGGAAGGAGGATCGGACCTCAAGGCTTTCATTGATCTGCCATGGAGGATCTATGCTCGGTACCCAAACTGGGTCCCTCCCCTTAAAAAGGAGGTTCGCCGGGTGCTGGACACCCGCAAGCATCCGTTCTGGGAGTTTTCCGAGCGCATCCTCTTTCTGGCACGACGCGGTTCGGAGACGGTGGGAAGGATCGCGGGCATTGTAGATCATCGTTATATCCAATGCCACAACGAAAAGATGGGCACGTGGGGATTCTTCGAATGTGCCGACGATCCGGAGGCCGCGGCAGCCCTCTTCTCTTCCGTTGAGACGTGGGTCCGCCAGAAGGGGATGGCCTTCCTGAGAGGCCCGCTCAGCCCGTCGATGAATAACGAGGCGGGGTTGCTCATCGAGGGTTTCGATTATCCGCCTGCTGTGTCGATGACGTACAATCCGCCGTATTACCTCAGGCTGATCGAATCGTACGGTTTCACCAAAGAGAAGGACCTGCTGGCCTTTCTGCTGGATGGCGGCGATTACCGGCTTCCTGATTGGATGGACCGTCTTGCCGAGCGGACCGCCCAAAAAAAAGGTGTCTACATCAGGCACGTTGATCCGAAGAATCGGGATGCCGAGTTCGCCCTGATCAGGGAGATATACAATAACTCCTGGTCCGGCAACTGGGGTTTCGTCCCCCTGACGGAAAATGAGATGCGGGACATTCAAAAAAGTGTGAAGCCCTTCGCGGACCCGGACCTGGTGTTCTTCATCTATTATGAGAATGAACCCGCGGCGGTCTGCGTGATCTTTCCTGACATCAACCCTTTGCTTAAACGCCTCAACGGCCGGATCGGCCTGCTGGGTCTGCTCAAGGCGCTCATCTATCAGCGTGAGATCAGGGGATTGCGGTTGTTGATGTTCGGGATAAAGGAGAAATATCGACAGCTGGGGTTCCCCCTGTTGGCATTCCGCCACATCTATAAGATTGCGCGGGAAAATAAGAACTATCAGCATCTGGAGATGGGCTGGACCCTGGAGGACAATGAGTCGATCAACGCATTGATAGGGGAAGCCGGCGCAAGAATATACAAGAAATATCGCATATTCAGAAAGGCTTTATGATCTAACACCGGGTTCCCAAAATACCTCCAGGATTCGACGCGACGGCACAGAGATCGAGCATGCACATGCGCAGGCCCTGTTCGACCCGGCAGACCGCCGGCATTCTGCTTGCGAGGAGCGATCTCGATCATCAGAATCAGGGATCCGAGAGCCGACCGTTCTGTCGACGACGGCCAAATGGGAAATACCGAATGAATGGGAAAGCAACCGAACGAGAATATCGAGCGCCTATCCTCGTCGTGGCGATATTCCTGGCAGGGGTCGCGGCCGGTTGCGCCCACCGGCTCCATGCTCCGATGCAACCCGATGGCTGGAGTGCCCAGCCTATTGTGAGCGTGTGCCGCTTTGCCCCCGATGCCGACCTGGATCCCGCCACCGGAGCGCCTGTGGGGGACGAGGGGTATTACCTGTATATCCTGACCGAAGCTGCCGATTGGGACTTCAGCGATGGGGCGTCGCTGGTCCTCTCAATTTGGCTGCGACCGTGGGCGCATGGTTGGATCATCCTGGAAAGTCCCTGGGATCGTCTGGAATTCGGCCACACCGGCGACTTCGGGCAGGAGGCACCGCGTTATCATGAGGAAGTGATGCAGAGGGGTCGGGGTGGGGATCCCAATCCTATCGCGTATTTGTGGCAGACGAGGTCCGATGGCCAATTCCAGGTCGGCAAACCCAATCGACCACCCACGTTCGTCTGGAGAATGCCGATTACCCGACGACGGCATCAGCTGATCAAGGAATACGTGATGCAGCGGAAGTACGACCAGTTCGGCGTGAGGAGCAACAACTGCACCGATTTGGTGGTGGAGGCAGCGGCGCTGGCGGGCATCAATCTGAACCACCGCATTCGCCTCACCATGCCGTCAGAAACGAAGTTCTTGGGTCGGACGCTGCGTGTCTGGACGGACCCGCAATACCGCATCCTGGAGTTCAGCACGCCCGAAGTTTTGGAGATGGATCTGCGCCAGCTTGCCCAGATAGGGATAGGGAGTGATGCCACCGAGTGGTACCTGGCGCTGCAGCACTGACGGTCGCGCGGATACCCGGCCGTATCGGGTGGGATTGGTCCAACCGGCGAATTGCTATTATTAAGGTGAGTGTATGACGTTGAAGCAGAGGTCTGACATCGTGGGTGAGCAGCGGGTTCCCATCATCGCTTTCGTCTGGCGGCCTGAGGAGATCACCCCACCGGTGATCCACATGGCTCATCGAACGGGGAGCAGGGCCATCTTCGATCTTTCCCTGATGGGGGTGGAAGGGTTGCATGCTTCCCTGCGAAAGGCTGACCCTGCCGGCCACGTAAGAGATATCAAGATCCCTGCCTCTGCCTTGATGGATCCATCTTTGGGGCGGTTCCTTCGGGAAACAGGGGTCCAAGACATCTGGGTAGAATGCCACCCCCGGTTTTTCGAGGAGGATACCGCCACCGTTCTCCGGAGATTGAGCGAATTGTCGGAAAACCACCGTTGCTTTCCGATCGTCGGGGACCTGGATCTCCTGACAGCGATCTTGAAGGATAGCCCGGGAATCGGGCGCATCGTCCTGAAAGGATGCGAGGCCTCCGGATTCGTGAGCGGTGAGACGACCCTGGTGCTCTATTCGGCGGCCAGGGAAATGCTGCGCACCTCCTCGAAGTCCCTGGACGTCCTCATCTGGGGAGGCGTCTCCACCCCTGAGGCGGCAGCGGCGTTCCTGTCCACCGGGGCTTCCGGGATCGTCTTCGAGAGCGTCCATTGGCTGACGGACCTCGTTGTCATTGATGATCTTCAACGCCAGCGGCTCGCCAAACTCCGCATGGATTCTACCGATCTGGTCGGCCTGGACCTGCAGGTTCCCTGCCGTCTTTTCAACAAGGGAAACTCTCTTGCGGTCAATGAGATCAAAACGTTCGAGAACACGCTGTGCGGAGCGGAGATCGCGGACGAAAGCCGCCGTTCCTTCGTAAACCACGTGCTTGCCAAAGCACACCACCCGCTGAAGAGCGATTTTACCCAGGATGAGGTCATCCCTCTGGGTGTGGAGGCTGCCTTTGCCGCCTCGTTCGTAGAGCGTTTCGGGGCTGGAACCGAGCAGGCCGTGAAAGCTTTCACGGACGAGATCCGGAACGCATGCCGCTCGGCCGGGGTGAAAAAGGACTTCTTCGTGGACAGCCCTGTCGCCAGGGAGATGGGAACCCGCTATCCCTTTATTCAGGGCGCCATGTCCTCCATCACCGATGTCCCGGAGTTTGCCTCGAAGGTCGCTGCTGCCGGCGGGTTGCCGACCATCGCCCTTGGCCTGATGGACGCGGAGGCCCTTGACCGGAGGCTGGGACGTTTGCCGGAGACCATGGAAGGGCGACCGTATGCCGTGAATGTCGTCTCTTTGGCGGAGAACCCTTTCCGGGAGACGCATCTTGCCTGGATAAAAAAACACCGACCCCGTTTTGTGGTGATCGCAGGAGGCGACCTCTCCCCCGTAAGAGAATTATTAGAGCGCGGCATGGAGGTCATGTATATCGCTCCTGATGAGGCCCTGTTGAGGCTCGCCCTTGAAGCCGGCGTCCGGTACGTGGTCTGCGAGGGATATGAGGCCGGCGGCCACGTCGGGCGACAGAGCACGCTCACCCTTGCTCAGATCGTGCTGGATCTGAAACGGCGCAATCCATCCCTCTTCCACAACCGTCGCGTGATCCTTGCAGGGGGGATCTGCAATCGGGAGACCGCATTCATGGCCGCCATGCTCGGCGCGGACGGCATCCAGATGGGCACTGCCTATCTGACCACCCGGGAGATCGTTGAAACGGGCGCCTTGACTGCGCTCTATCAGCGGATGATCGTGGAATCGTCTCCAGGGGGGACAGTCGTTTCCGGCCAGAACACCGGACTTCGGGTGCGATCCTTATGGACCCCGAGAGTGGCAGCTCTTTTATCCCTGGAGAGGGAGTTTGCAGCGGGCCACCAGGACGAGCGTTCCTTCCGGACGAGAATGGAGGAGGTGACCGCGGGGAGCCTCTTCACTGCGGCCCGGGGTCTGGACAGAACGGACGGAACGCCTCTGAATGAGCGGGATTGCCTGGAGCGCGGGCAATTCATGAGCGGGGCCTGCGCCGGTCTCATGAGCAAGGTCCAGGATCTGCAGTCCTTTCATCGCGAGCTGGCCGAAGGCCCTCTGGTGCTGCACGGGGCAGCCCCATCCGCCGAGGCCGGGCATGGACCGACGCGAGTCGCCCCCCGGGGCGGCGCTCATGAAAGGATCGCCATCACGGGGATGAGCCTCCTGAACGCCCTGGGGAAGAGTCCGGAGGAAGTCTGGGCCGCAAGCCTGGCGATGAAGAGCGGGATCACCCTGGTTCCGTCTTCCCGATGGGATCATGGGCTTTTTTACGATCCCCAGCCGCACGTTCCGGACAAGACCTACTGCCAGGTGGGCGCCTTCCAGGATTATACTATCTCCCGTAATGATCTCGGGATCTCCCCCCAGGATTTTCGAAGCATGACCGAGGCCACAAAGATCACCCTGTGGCTGGCAGACAGGGCCATCCGGGCCTCGGGCATTTTGGAGTCGGACATCCCGCGCGAACGGATCGGGGTCCTCATCGCCCAGAACTCGGGAGAGGCGGCAGGGACCCTCAACAATACCATCATCAGGGCGTACATTCACGACATCCTTGCCGACATCAAGAAGGCCGTTCACGCCACGCCAGGTCAGTTGAACGCCATCGAAGAGGAGCTGAAGTCCGGACGCATGGCACCGGATGACACCACGCTCCTCGGAAGACTCAACTGCGCTGCGGCAGGCTTCATCTGCAACCGGTATGGGTTCACGGGGCCGAGCTTTGCGGTCTCCGCTGCCTGCGCCACCTCGCTGGTCGCACTCCACAGCGCCGTCCAGATGATCCGAACCGGCATCATCGATGCTGCCATTGTCGGAGGGGGCGAGGAGAATCTCACCCATCTGCATTTTCTGGAATTCTCCGCCCTGGGCGCGCTGTTCGGGATGTCCGGACAGGAAAGACCCGCTCGCGAGACATCCCGCCCCTTCGATGCCGAACGGGACGGGATGGTGCTCGGCGAAGGCGGGGGAATGATCGTCATCGAACGGGAAGGCCTGGCCCGCGCACGGGGGGCGCTTGTCCACGCCGTCATCACCGGCATGGGAGCGAGCAACAACCATCTGGGCATGGTGGAGTCCTCCCATGTCAGCCAGGAGATGGCCATCCGGGCCTCGTTCCGGGGGATGCCCTACGGGCCCGATGCGGTGGACCTCGTGGAATGCCACGCCACGAGCACCCGGCAGGGAGATGTGGAGGAGATCCGCGCCCTGAAAGCAGTCTTCAATTCCTCCCGGCGAACCGCGCTCACCTCATTCAAATCCCAGATCGGACACACCCTGGGCGCCTCAGGGATGAACAGCCTCATTCGGGGGGTCATGGCCATGAAGGCGGGGGTTTTCCCTCCCACCCTCAATTATCTGCATCCAGACCCGGAAATCGGCTTGAACGGATCGGGTCTCCACATTACCCCGGAGCCGATCGATTGGAAGGGCAGGGACAACCAGCCAAGACGGCTTCAGGTCAACGCCTTCGGATTCGGAGGTTCCAACTACGTTGTGCAGGTGGAGCAGGCCATGGATGAAGTGGATACGGTCCTGGTCTCCGCGGGTGGGGGGGCCCGTCTCGCTGAGGAAAAGAGCGGTGCTTCACCGCCGCCCCAGGGCGTCTCCTTCTTCCGGACCCAGATGGGCCGCCGTACCTTCCGGATGGCCGTTGTGTCGCAAACCGAGGAGGAAGCGCTGAATTTCATCGAGAGGTCAGCCTCTCTTGACGAAGCCGGAACCGTTTCACCCAAGGCGTTGCAGTCCCTGGCGCACCAGGGGATCTTCCTGGGCCCTGAAGATCAGCAGGCGCCACCGCTCGCTTTTGTGTTTCCCGGGCAGGGGTCACAGTATGCAGGAATGGGGCGGGATCTCTACGTGTCCTTTCCCGTCATCAAGGAGTGGATGGATCGGGCTGCGGCTGCAGCGGACTTCGACCTCCTTCACTTATTGTTCCATGATCGGGAGGAAAATCTTCAGAAGACCCGGTGGCAGCAGCCTGCCATGTTCGCCGTTGAACACGCCATGGCTCGATACCTCATCACCCTTGGTATTCACCCGGTGGCTATGGCCGGCCACAGTCTGGGCGAGCTGACCGCTTTGTGCCTGGCCGGCGTCTATTCCCTGGAGGACGGATTCCGGATCGTGAACAAGCGTGCCCTCTGCATGGACAAGGCCGCTGCCATGAACGTGGACCCCGGCGTCATGGCGGCCACGGACGCCCCTCTGGATCTGCTGAAGGAGCTGATCCGGGGACGGGAGGATGTCCATATCAGCAATATCAATTCACCGAAGCAGGTCGTCCTGAGCGGCAACACGGAGGCGGTCAAAACTTTTGGAAACAGCCTCAAGGAAAGGGGATACCGGGCCACGCTGCTGCGGGTCAGCATGGCCTTCCACTCACCTATCATGAGGGTCATCCATGATGAGCTCTCGGCGTACGTTGCCACCATCCCATTTTATTCCCCGCGCATTCCCGTCATCTCCAACACGACCATGGCGCCCTATCCGTCGGATCCCGGCGAGATCAGGCGGATCCTGATGGCCCACCTGGAATCTCCCGTCCAGTGGATGAATAACGTCCAGACGCTTTGGAACGACTACGGTGTCCGGCTTTTTTTGGAGGCGGGCCCCGGCGACATTTTAAGCGGTCTCATCGCAGACACACTGTCTGATCCGGCATGCGTGCAGACCTGCCTTCCCACCGCAGAGAGCCTGACCTACAAGACCGCCCTTGCTCAGCTCTTCGCCCAAGGGCATCTGAAGATTGCAGGAGAACCGAGGTTTGTTTCCCTCCCTGCGTTCAGGAAGGCTGCCGGATCTCACCCGGTCGCCCAAGCAGCGCCGTCACGACCGTCGGAGCCCGGGCTCGTCGGTTCCAATCCTGCGGAAAGGATCATTCAAAGAGAGATCAACCGCTTCGTGATGGAGAATTTCGGACGCTTCCTTAAGCCCACTATCCTGGACGCCATCCGCCAGGAGCTTGATCCGACATTCCAGGAAGCCGATCTGGCATCCGTTGTGAAATCCATGCTCGGGAGTCCGGGGTACCCTGAACGCCGGAAGGAGATCCCGGACGGACAGGTTTCCCCTGCCCCCGGCGAGGCGCCGGAACGCCGGGATCACCTGGAGGCGCTTATTCGCATCATCATGGATGCCACGGGATTCAACAGGGACGAGATCAAACCCGACATGGACCTCAGGAGGGACCTCTCCATCCGCTCCAGCCGCCTCCCCATAATCATGGATGCTGCGGAACGGCAATTCGGGATCACGATAGAATTGGAGGATTTTATCCAGGTCCGTACCGTGAAGGACATCGCGGATAAGATCTCCGAGATAATCGCCAGGCAGGAAGGCACAAGCCAGCCGCCATCCACCACTGCTGTCGACGCAGGTCCGGCGCGGGATGAAATCCTGAAATCTCCCGAGAACGAGGCCAGTTTAAAGCGGCTCGTTTTCAACCACGTCACTGCAGATCTGGCGGCCTCCGTCCCTATGGAATTGAGCCCAGGCGAGTCAGTCCTTCTTCTCTCACCTGGGCAGGATGACGGGACCGCCGGAAGCGCAGGGGACATCCTCCGGCGGGATTATGGGGCTCACACGGTTCCCCTGCACTTCATGCAGGGGAACCCGGGTTCGGGCGAAGAGTACCACGACCTTCTGACCGATGAAGGGTCCACCAGCGCGTCAGAGAACATATCGGCCCTGACGTCCCTCGCCGGGATGGTCATCACCTTGCATCAAGGCGGGTCCGGAAGGTTACAAGGCATGGCAGAGGTCTCGCGGCTTCTCAGGGGGCTCTTTCTCCTCCTGAAGGCCTTCCTCCGATCACCGGTCAAGAAATTCGTCGTGCTGATCCATTCCCGGGAGGATACCGCAACTCCCGGCCGGCTGCTGGCAGAGGGGATGCTCGGACTGTTTCTCAGCGCAGCGCAGGAGCATTCATCGGTCCGGTTCCGCACCCTGGAAGTCGGACGGGATACCGACCTGCGCGCTGCCTTGCGCGGTGCTCTGGACGGAGGATACGCCGCGGTTGAGATGATCCATCGTGATGGAAGCGTCTACACCTCTGAGGGGCAGGTAAGCCCGTCGAACTTCAAGGACCTGTCGAGTCTGGATCTGAACCCGGGAGACGTTGTTGTCATGTCCGGGGGCGCAGCCGGGATTACCGCCCACCTGGCCCGCAGCCTTGTGCCCTTCGCACCCCGCCTGGTGCTTCTGGGGAGGACACCTGCGTCTTGCCCCGAAGAACACAGGGCATCGGAGATCGCTCGGACCCTGGCTGATCTGCACGCTGCAGGGATCGAGGCAACGTACCATACCTGCGATGTGACCGATCCCGATGCGGTCCGCGCTCTCTTGGGCGAGGTGGCAAGCCGTTACGGCAGGATCGACGGGATCATTCACGGCGCCGGGGTCCTCAGGGACGGACCCCTCAGCCAAATGACGCCGGATGATTTCTCCATGGTCACGGATGTAAAATTCCTCGGGGCCTGGAATCTCTTCTCGGCCGCAGAAGGGGCCGGCTTGAGGTTTTTCGTGGGCCTCTCCTCGGCGGCAGCGATCCAGGGGAATCCCGGTCAGGCCAATTACGCTGCCGCCAACCGGATGATGTCCGCGTTGCTCAGGACCCTCCGCCGTAAGAACGGCGCCATCCGCTTCAAGGCGTTGATGCTTCCCCCTGTCGATGGAGCGGGCATGGCCGACGATCCGGAGGTCCGGGAGCTGCTGAGGCGGAAGGGCGTGGCGTACATCCACGTCAATGAGCTTGCAGGGCTTTTCTGCCGGGAGCTCTTCACCGCCCGCGTGGACGATGATTGGGTGATGTTCATGCGGAGACTGCCATCCGTGAGGACGTCACTGCTCAATGATACGATCCGTCCTTCGTTCGGTGGAGAACTGGAGGGAGGCACCGTGTCCTTCAGTCCCGAGGACTTCCCCATGATAGAAAGGGTCTCTTGCCTGGACCTCCGCCGGCAAGAACTGGAGGCCTTCAGATCCTTTTCCCGGGAAAAGGATCTGTGGATCGCGGATCACCGGCCCTTCAAGTTCGTCAAGCATCCTCTGGTCTCAGCCGCCATGGTCCTGGAGACATTCATGGAAGCCGCCCGGATCCTCTACCCCCACCTGCAGGTGCGTGGAGTCCGCCAGGTGCGGCTCATGGACATGATCCAATGTCCTCCCGGGGTTCCACGGCCTTCCCGGATATCCTGCCGCCGGGCCGGCACCGGCGCCGGTCTTCGGGAAGTGGTGTGCGAGGTCTCTCTGGCAACACAGGAGATCTCCCCCACCGGGAGATTGACCGACCGCTTCATCCCGCACTGCACGGGCCAAGTGATCCTCGATGGCGGGGGAGGAGATATCGGGGAGGGGCTCCCGGATTTTCCTGTCCGGATGGACGAACTGCGGACGAGGCCCATGGATCATAAAAAGGTGTTAAAATTTTACACAGACCATAGCGGCCTCGAAGGCCGGTATCGCGTGATGGAGGCTCTTGACGGCGCAGGTCACGGGGTGGTGCGGGGCCGGACCGCCTACCGGGAGACAAGTGATTTCGCACATCTGCGGAACGCACGGTACCAATACTCTCCTTATCTGTTCGAGGCTCTTTTACAGCTGGTCGGCTTCCATATCGCTGCAATGGACCCATCGGAGCGACGATCTCTGATTCCCCTGGAGATCGGGGAGATGAGGTTCTTGCGAACATGCCGGGTGGGGGAACAGATAACCCTGGAGGCCCGAATGCGGGCGCAAGACGCGGAAGGCCTCGCCTGGGACGCCAGAGGGCTTGACGATCAAGGCCGCACCATCATGCAGGTCCATACGATGCGAATGCACTGGGTTTCGGACTGAGCCTTGACGGTGGAGTAAGAACGCACCTCGGGCTCGGGAAAGAGGGGAGTGGATGTGGCAACGGATCACGAAGGGATAACCGCCCATGCCGTAACGTTCGATCATCGAAGGGGACCTGTCTTCTATGCGTCCTTGCCCTGTAGGCCACGTGCCACTGAAACCCTCATCGGATACAGGACGAACGAGGCAGGAGAAAAGCACCGCTTAGTCTCCATCCTGTGGGATCACCTTGCGGCGATGGAAGGCCCTCTTGGGAAATTCTGTCAATCCTCCAACAGAGTCGCCAACCCGATTCAGGTGGTCCGCGGCCCGCTGGGCAAGCCCCATCTCCTGTTGGGTGAGCATCGGGGGCCGGCTGTCTCCTTCAGCGAAGGTGGAGGGAAAGTTTGGGCCGCCCTCTGTGGGGATGGGTCCGATATCGGCATCGACGTGGCAGGGACCGACGAATTTCGGGGAGAATACCCCTTCCATCGGGTCTTTCATACACAAGAGCTTCAGCATGCATCGATGTTGACAGGCGGAGATTTGGCAAAGGCATCAGCCCTGCTCTGGTCCATCAAGGAAGCCGTTGTCAAGGCTCTCGGATGCGGGTTCCATCTCGTGGATCCGAGGGAAATCTCCATCCATCCTTCAGAAGAAGAGGGCGGCGGGTATGCCTTTTCCGTGTGTCTATCAAAGAAGACCCAGGTGCGGTTCGCCAATCGTGCCGGCTCGTCCCTAGGGGTACGTTCATTTCCCCGGCAGAAGACGTGGCTTTCCATCGCCCTCTTGAATCCAGGAGCGAGCGCATTCCCCGCAGCTTGCTGCGGGGTCAGCGAGCGATTAGAATAAATAATACTACCTAGAGGATCGAGGATTCCTGCAGCCTGCCGCAGGGAGCTTCAATCGGCAACCATGAATAACCTTACCTGGAAGTGCGTGCCACGGCTGGACGGAGCGTCGCCGGCGGATCTGGGACGGCTCTTTCCGGAGCCTTCTTTCACCGCACCGCTCCTTGGTCTGCTGCAGGAATCGGGTATTGACGGTTTTAACCTGCGGAGCATCGTGGTGTTAAAAGATGATGCCCCTATTCTCTTATTGCCTCTGTTTGAATTCCATTTTGATCTGTCCACGTTTGCGGAGGGATGGACCAGGAGATCGCTGAAAGCGGCAGCCCGTCTCATCCCCTCAATTTTTCATCCTCGTGTTCTCGGCGTGGGGCTGTTGGAAGGGGGATGGAGCGAGATCGGCATGGATCCTCAGATCGATGCCGGCACCCTTGAGGCGGCATGGAAAATGGCCCTGGACGCCTTGCAAGCGCTCGCGATCGGACTGAAAAGCGACGTCGTGGTGTTTTACAACTTTCATGATCATGGCAAACTCCCCGGGGACGTATTCATAAAGTTCAACCGGGTGCCATGGCTTCCCGGCGGCCGGCTGCCGATTGCTTTTAGCAGCGTGGAAGAATACGTAAGCCGCCTTTCCGGTGCCGCGAGAAAGGATCTGCACCGCAAAATGCGCGCCTCCCACGAGGTCAGGGTGGTCCGAAGCCGAGACATTGCTCCTTTTCTGGACAGGATCTACAGGCTTTATCGGGAAGCAGTGAAGCGGAGCCCCCTGGCGTTTGGCGTGCACAACCGTGTATTTTTTGAAAAGATCTGCGAGAGGATCCCGGGCGCCGAGTACACGCTCTATTTTGTGCAGGAAGAACTGGCCGCTTTCAATCTCCTCATCGTAAGACAAGAAGCGTTGGTGGATAAATATTTCTGCATGGATTACGAGCTCGGCCGCAAATACAACCTGTATGTTCTGTCCTGGCTTGAGAATGTCCGCTTCTGCGTGGAGCAAAAGATCCCCCTCTATCACGCAGGTCAGGGCGCGGAGAGAACCAAGGCGCACCTCGGTGCGACGTTCATCCCGAACCTTATCTTATTCAAGCACCGCTGGTCGGTGTTTGACCGTTTTCTTTTTGAGCGGCCGGCAATGATCGAAAAGGTCCTCAGATACCTCGGGTTCAGGCCCGTCGTCTCCCCCCTCGCCGCCCCGCAGGCACCGGTTCCGGGGCCGGCAGGAGCACATCCCTGTTCGCCGCCTTGATCCGACCGCGCAGGCGAATGGACTCAGGCGGGGCGAGCGTCTTCAGCGCCCGAAAAATGCCGGACGTTACGGCGCTCAATACCGCTGCACCGGAGAGGAAGAATTTGATCCATGATGAAAGAAGCTGAGCACGCGATCGAAGTCGAGAGGCTGACGAAGCGTTACGGTGATCTGCCGGCGGTCAACGATATATCGTTTACCGTCAGGAAAGGCGAGGTGTTCGCGTTCCTGGGACCGAACGGCGCCGGCAAGACCACGACCGTCGAGATCATCGAGACGATCCGCACGCCCACATCCGGCAACGTAACCCTTCTGGGAATGGACGTCACGAAGAAAAAACACGACATCGTCTCCCGCATCGGCGTCCTGCCGCAGGAGTTCAGCTCGTTCGACCGGATAACGGTCAGAGAGACCGTGCAGTACTATGCTCGGCTGTTCTGCTCCAGGAACACCGATATCGACGGGCTGATAGAGCTCGTGAACCTCAAGGACAAGACCAAAGAGCAGTACAAGACCCTCTCCGGGGGATTGCGGCAGCGCTTGGGAATCGCGATCGCGCTCGTGAACGACCCCGAGGTCGTGTTCCTCGACGAACCGACGACAGGGCTCGACCCCCGGGCACGGCGCGAGGTTTGGGAAGTTCTGCAGGGCCTGAAGAAAAAGGGGAAGACGGTGTTCCTGACCACGCACTACATGGAGGAGGCGGAGCTTCTTGCAGACACGGTCGCGATCATCTCGAAGGGGAAGATCATCGCGATGGGCTCTCCCGGGGAACTCATCGAAAAGAACGCGAATTACCTGGTCCTCACGCTGCAGTCCGTCGATGAACAAGCCTTTGACATCGTCCGGAAGATGGGCTTCGAGCCGGTCCGTAACGACCACAATGTCATCAAGATCAGGGTGGAGCACCAGGACGATGTGCAGAATATCCTGAACGCCATCAAGGATGTCGGGGCGTCGTACCTCGGCCTGGACGTCCGGAAGCCCAACCTTGAAGAAGTCTTCCTGAAGCTCACCGGCGAGGCGCTCAGCAACGTTCCCGTCGGCGGAAGGGGGGGGGCGGAATGAACCTGCGCGTCGTCGCCGCAAATCTCGTCGTGAAACTCAGGTGCTTCTACCGCGAGAAGACCGCCATGTTCTTCACCCTAGCGTTCCCGATAATCCTGATACTCGTGTTCGGCACGATCTTCATGAGCGAAGACAACGTGAGCTACCATCTTTGCGTGCAGGACCTCGACCGGACACAGTCGTCTGCAGAGTCCATCAAGACCCTCGAGCTCAACGGGAAATTCAAGATAACCACGGTCGACCCTGCCGTCAACGCCGCGCAGTACGTCAGGACCAACAGGGTGAACCTTGTCCTCGTTATTCCCGAAGGCTATGAACGGTCCCTCCTGCAGAGGATGATGCTCGACGATATCAAGGCATCCGTCACCATCACCTATATCTACGACCCCAGCTCATCCTCGGTGGCGACGAAGATGGAGATCCTGAACGCAGTGCTCGCCGGCATGAACCAGAAAATGTCCGGGAAACCGCCGTTCATCAAGTCGGTGGAGCGATCGATCCTCACCAAAAAATACCGGTTCATCGAGTTCTTCGTTCCCGGCATCATTGCGATGGCGGTGATGACGTTGAGCCTGTTCGGAACGGTGGACTCGGACACGGAGCTGCGGCAGAAGGGCATCCTCAGGAAGCTGTCCACCACGCCCATCACCCGCACCGACTGGATACTGTCGAACATCCTGTACCAGTTCATCCTCGCGGTCCTATCCACGATCGCGATGCTGCTGGTGAGCTACGCCGTGTTTCATGTCAGCCTGCATATAGACGCCTGGCTCCCTGCGTTCATTTTGCTTGACGTCTTCGCGTTCGTCGGAATCGGGATGATCCTCACCCGCTTTGTGAAGGAGGCGCAGAGCGCCGCCGCCGCGGCAAACGCCATCAGTTACCCGATGATGTTCCTCTCGGGGAGCTTCTTCCCTATCGAATTGATGCCGGGGTTCCTGCAGAAGATCGCCAAGACACTGCCGCTGTATTACGTGAACGAGGGGCTCCGGGCATCGATGGTATTTGAAGACAACATGGCCGCGCTGCGTTACGCCGCGGTCATAGGGGTTTTTGCTGCCGTGGTCTTCATCCTGGGCATACTAGCCAACAAATGGGAAGAGGGCCGATCATAGCGTAGTACTCCCTTCGCACGGTCACGCACGGGAGGAGATTCAGCAAAACAGGCATTGGTTGATTTTATGGAAAGTAACATTGGAGAGGTGAAAACATGAAGATAAAACTTATCGCACCCCATGAGAACCGTAAAGATGCTCTATCCAGCCCTTTCAAGTTCCAGAGGGTAAATCTGCCTCTTCTGGCGGCGCTCACCCCGCATGGCCATACGATAACCATTGTCGAGGAAGCTCATGCTCCTGATGACATCGATCAAGATGTGGATCTGGTGGGCATCACCGTCCTGACCGAACTTGCGCTCAGGGCCTATGACATCGCTGACACCTATCGCAAGAAGGGCGTGAAGGTGGTGATGGGAGGAATGCATCCCACGGTATTGCCTGACGAAGCTTTAAAACATGCAGACGCGGTAGTCGTGGGAGAAGCGGAGGGCGTCTGGCCGCAACTTGTATCGGATGCCGCATCGGGACAGATGCAAAAAATATATCAGGCCGGTAAAATGACCGATCTCAGAGGTCTGCCGAAGCCACGGAGAGATCTCTTCCCCGGAACCAACGGCAGAGGTTATATTCCGATCCCGACCGGCGTCGAGACATCCCGAGGGTGTCCGAATGATTGCGAATTCTGTTGCATTGGTTCGACCTTGGGGAAGCAATATCGAGTCAGGCCGGTTCACGAGGTGATCGCCGAGATAGAGTCCATTGATTCCCCCCACCTTTTCTTCGTCGATGACGCCCTTGGACTGAACCGGGATGTAGCGAAAAAGCTCTTTACGGAAATGATACCTCTTCGGAAGAGATGGCTGGCGCAGGGGACCGTGTCGCTGGCCGAGGACCCGGAGCTGCTCAGCTTGATGAAACGTTCGGGGTGCCTGGGGCTTTTGATCGGGTTCGAATCGGTGCAGAAAGCAACACAGAATGAGGTGAAGAAAATAAAGAACTTGAAGATCGATTTTTATGAGGCCATGCGTCGATTCCATGGCGAAGGTTTCGGAATACTCGGCTCCTTTGTTTTCGGATTTGATTACGAGAACAAGGATGTGTTCGAGCAGACCCTTGAGTTCATCATGGGATCACACATGGATGTCGTCCAGTTGAGGATCCTCACTCCCTATCCGGGAACACGGTTATATACGCGTCTCTTGAGCGAAGGCAGGTTGTTTGAGCGTGATTGGTGGCTCCGTGGATATCCTCCTGATACACTCCTTTATCAGCCAAAAGGAATGACTGCTGACGAGCTCATTAGCGGTTACGCCCGCTTGAACAGACAAGCCTATTCCTGGGGCGCAATGATGAAACGATTCCTTGGCATGACCCCATGGAAGCGGACTCTTTTGGGTTGCCAGGCGTTCACAGGGGTAAATCTATCCACCCGTAAACGGTATTTCAATGGCCTGAAGAATCCACAACCATATGCCGGGGCTTCTAGACCGATAGGAGCGCAGTAGATAGCAACCATGAAAAAGCAGGAAAAATGTTGTGGTAGTCCATTTAAAAAGGGTATATTTAAAAAAAGACATCATTTTAGATTGTTCGTATAAATTGGATCGTTCGTATAAAGAAGTAACCAATCAACCAAAAAAAGAGAGTGTAATAGAACATTACTGACAGTGATAAGTAGTCGCTTCCAAGCGACACAGATTCTTGCATAAGCTTAACTCAACATCAATTATCATTCATTGCTTGAGGTTCATCTTTCCTATAAGCTATTGTTTTGATTTGCATTAAACTGTGTTTATTCTATCCGTGCGAATTTGTAATACAAATTCCTACATAGAATCCGGCATGATCCTACAGATTAATCAGACGTCGTCCCTTTCCATTTTTTCTGCTGTACAGTATACTATAACAATAACATAGATACTTCAGAGCTTGTTGCACGAAAGCTGACGCAGCCCGGATTATCCTTACAGGTCCTGCAAAGGATCTCGATTTTCTTTTGTGCAACAGGCTCGCATCGGCATATGATGCTGCATGAGTAATGGGATCCACAGAACATGAAGCAATTCCCCTTATCCAACAGACAGACAGACAGTCTCACAGCCCTTCGCCAGAAGGCCGAAGAAAAGCTGCGCTCACAGATCGAGAGGCTGCAAAAGCTCTCTTCCAAGGATATCCGGGACCTCGTCCACGAGCTGGGGACGCACCAGATAGAACTGGAGATGCAGAACGAAGAACTGCGGAGGGCGCAGGCGGAGCTGGAGGCATCGCGCAGCAGATACGCGGAATTGTATGATTTCGCACCCGTCGGCTATTTCACCTTCGACAAGGACGGCCTGATCCGTGAGGCCAACCTTGCCGGCGCTCAACTGCTCGGGATCGAGAGGAGATTGCTGATCAATAAACCCTTTGTCGGTTTTATTGCAGAGGCAGGGGACCGGGAAATATTTCATAAACACTGGAATGAGGCATTCACCGGAGAGGCCCGGCGGTCCTGCGAGATGAGTCTCAGGAAGAAGGACGGCACGGTATTTTATGCGCAGCTCCAGAGCAGCGCAACGCAAAATATCGATACGAAAGCCGGTTCACTTTGTACCGCGATCCTCGATATCACCGAGCGCAAGAAGGCGGAAGAAACGCTGCGGGAGAGTAAAGAGCAGTACCGGGCGCTTGCCGATAACTCACCGGACATCGTAGCATGATTTGACCGGCAGATGCGCCATCTCTATGTGAATGCTCATAGCGAGCAGGTCACCGGGCTTCCCGCCGATCGGGTAGTGGGAAAGACCAACCGTGAGTTGGGCATGCCGCAGGAGATCTTTTCTATCTTGGAGAAGAACCTCAGTAGCGTCTTCGCCACCGGCAAGCCTGCCACGATAGAATACCAATATACCGGGACTGCCGGCACGGGTTACTATGAAACGCGTCTCATAGCCGAATTCGCAACGAACGGTGCCGTGCAGTCCGTGCTGGCGGTCACACGCGACATCACCGCACACAAGCAGGCGGAAGAAGCTCTCCTAAAGGCGCATGCCGAGCTGGAGCAGCGCGTGCAGGAGCGGTCAGGAGAGTTGACCAGAGCAAACGTGCAGCTCTCGCAGGAAATAGTGGAGCGCAAGGAAGCAGTAGAGTCACTCGGGAGCGCGTATGCGGAGATCAAGGAGTTAAAAGACCGGTTCTACGCTGAGAACATCTATCTCAAACAGGTGATCGATCGAGAGTACAACTTCGGCGAGATCATCGGGCGAAGCAATGCCTTCCAGTACGTGTTCTTCCGGGTCGAACAGGTGGCGCCGCAGGACACGACCGTTCTCCTCCTCGGCGAGACCGGCACGGGGAAGGGAGTGGTGGCGCGCGCCATTCACAGCAGGAGCAGCCGCAAGGACCAGCCGATGGTAACGGTCAACTGCTCGGCGCTCCCGGCGAACCTCATCGAGAGCGAGCTCTTCGGGCGGGAAAAGGGAGCGTTCACCGGCTCCAGTGAACGGCAGATCGGGCGCTTCGAACTTGCCGACAACGGCACTCTGTTCCTCGACGAGATCGGCGAGATGCCGCTGGAGCTGCAGACCAAGCTGCTCCGGGTCCTCCAGGACGGCGAGTTCGAGCGGCTGGGGGGCCCCAGGACCATCAAGGTCAACGTGCGGATCATCGCGTCCACCAACCGGGACCTCGATGAGGCGGTGCGGAAAGGCACGTTCCGGGAAGACCTGTTCTACCGGCTCAATGTATTCCCCATCACGATCCCTCCGCTCAGGCAGCGCAAAGACGACATCCCGCTTCTCGTCGATCATTTTGTCGCCAAATTCAATAAAAAAATTGGTAGGAAGATCGAGACCGTGTCGAAAGACACCCTGAACATCCTTCAGGAATACGACTGGCCCGGCAACGTGCGCGAGCTGGAGAGCATCATCGAGCGGGCAGTGATCACGAGCCAGGGGAGCGCGCTGCAGGTACTGGACCGGCTCGTGAATTTCCGGAAGGCCGGTGAACGGGAGGCGCAGGACGGCAAGGCCCTTGCCGAGTTGGAACGCGACCATATCCTCCAGGCGCTCGAGAGAACCCAGTGGAGGATCGAAGGGAAAAAAGGCGCAGCGGCCGTGCTCGGTCTCAACCCCAGTACGCTTCGCGGTCGGATGCGGAAGGACGGCATCCACCGTTCATAACAAAGGGTTCATTCTGGAAGAGAGCATTTGGACAGGTCTCCAGAAACTGGGCGCTGCTCAGCGACAGCTGATGAACACGGATTTATAGGGAAAAGTCATTCAGGAACTAACCAATGAGAGAATACCCAAAATTCAAACCGGCATGCCCTCCTCTCCTCAATCCTCTCCCCGAGGGGAAAAGACGCTGATTTCTCTCTCGCCCCATGGGAAAAAGGCTCAGGGTAGTATTCCAGCACTCACTCCATCGGGAGGAGTTTATCAGAACCGCGGACCGCATACCTGCTGCTACGATGCACCCCCGTTATTCCTCGATCACGTTGTTTTTCAGCCCTATCCTCCTCTTTGCCGGTATTCATGGCGCGAGCGCTGGTAATGCAACCAAACACGGCAGCATCATACGCTCTTCGCTCCGGACATGCACTGCGCTGCCGATGTTCCGGCTGTTCGGCGGCTGTCTTCATGGAAACCTGCAGCGTACAGAGGTTTGAAATGAGTGTAAATCCTTGAACGTGAACAGAGCGCAGAAAATGCTCGAGGACCTGCAGGAACACCAGACGAACACGCGCTGGCCTGACGTGAATGTGCCGTGCCCGCGCAATCCCCGCTCCTCTGGAGCGGGAACAAGCGGGCATGGTGAAAATACAATGTCTCCTGACACGGGGAAGGATCCTCGCTGCTCTGCTGCGGGATTCTTCAAACATGCTTGCATTCTCTCCAGCTTCTTGATCCTGCTCCTTTCCGCTCAAGCGACGTTCGCGGACAGTTCTCTCCTCCCCGACCGGCGCAAGGACCAGTTCCCCACCGTGCCCGGCTGGCTCATTGCGCCGTACGTTTTTGATTATCCCGGCGTCGGGAAGGGCTACGGCATCGTGGGGGGAGCAGCGAACATCGGCGGCACGTATACGACCGTCGGAGGAACCGTCTTCACCGGCGACGTCAAGGGCCAGGCCGCCGGCATTTACAGCATCCATCTCATTCCCCGACAGCTGATCCTGGACGCCGGCGCGGTCCATGTGAGCAGCATAACGCAACTAAGCTATAGTCAGCGGGGCATGGGAACGGAGAAGCACGATTATACACTGCTTGAATACGGGAACGATACGTTCGGTGGATCACGCCTCACGTCCACCTTCTTTGAACGGAGGTTCGAACTCTACGCTGCATTTTACGGCGGCCATGCACAGTTCAAGTCGATCCGTGACGGGGACGGAAATATCATCATCGAGGCCCAGGACGCAGCCAAGACCCGTACCCTGACCACCGTCTTCGGAACGCGCTTCGACATGACCGACGATTATCTCGATCCCCGCCGGGGTTTCCGCTTCGAGATGAGCCGCTGGAGTACGCCGCCTATGGATCTAGGGCCCGATTTCTTCTACATGGACTATAGTGCCACGGCCTATGTCCCGCTCGGGAAGGCGAGCACCTGGGCGTTCAACTATTTCCGGTCCGATGCCTGCGTGCTGAGCAAGGGAGAAACGAATCCCGACGCGATTGCCCAGCACCTGGGCCTGAACTGCAGCACCATCGCGGATCCACAGCAGCAGGCGCAGTGCCAGCAGGTCATTAATAACGAAATTGTTGCGAATACGTACGGCACCGCCAGTTCCCTGGGCGGGCTCAACCGTTTGCGGTCCTATCCCGAAGGGCGCTACAAAGGCGCGCACATGCAATTTATCGGGACCGAGATCCGCTGGAACGTCACGGAAGAATACACACCGTTCAATATCGTTGTCATAAAGGACGTCCGCACGGCCTTCCAGATCGCTCCGTTCTACGAGATCGGGACGGTGGCGGACCTGCGGAGCGAACTCTGGGACACCACCCGTTCTTCCTACGGCGTCGGGTTCCGCATGGTGACCGCGTCAGGGCTGGTGTACCGGCTCGACCTCGCATCGGGAAACGAAGGCTTCCAATCGAGCATCTTCTTCCAATATCCCTGGTGATGGTAAGGATCGACCATGATGAGGTATGATTTCCGTCGATGTGTATTGACTATCAATTTATCACGAATGAACCAATCGATTACAACATAAGACTTATAAAAGCATATAGCTTCGCGACCCGTCGTATTTGACGGTTCCGTTCCATATGACAGCTGTCTCTGATGGTTTCCCCTTCCTCGCAATCCATCGATCTCAACATTATTCCAAACAATCAATGCCTTGCTCTTGCAAAGTTCGTGGTTTTTCTTGGCACAAGAGTTGTAATACCTCTTGGCGGAAGCGGTTAGCGGGCTGATTTTAGGCAGGATTACGGTGTGAAAGGAGGATAAGAAGGTAAGACGTGCAATTCAGCCTGTCCTCATTAAAGAGTCAAAAAGGCAAGAACAAAACGCAAAAACAAAAAGGAGAAATGACGATGAAGAAAACGATTTATTCTGCAGCTCTGATGGCGGCCGCGTTCGCTCTGCTGGTGTACAGCGTGCCCGTGAACGCGTCCAAGACGGATGACCGCATCGAGTCATCGGCCAAGAAGTCTTATAATTTTAAAACTTACCTCAAGGACGATGATATTAAGATCCAGTCCAAGGATGGCGTCGTAACCCTGACGGGGACTGTCGCTGAAGAATCCCACAAATCTTTAGCCAAGGAGACCGTGGCGGGCCTGCCCGGGGTCAAAAGCGTGGACAACAAGCTGGAGGTCAAAGGCACGCCCCCCCCGGAAAACTCGGATGCGTGGCTAACTACGAAGGTGAAAACCACGCTCTTGTTCCATACGAGCGTGAGTGCCGGGAAGACCGAAGTTGAAACCAAAGACGGCATCGTGACCCTGCGAGGCAATGCTACAAGCCAGGCGCAAAAGGAGCTGACGACCGAATACGCCAAGGATGTCGAGGGGGTCAAAGACGTCAAAAATGAGATGACCGTGTCGAAGACCGGAAAAAAGACACCCGAGACAACGGGTGAAAAGATCGATGACGCGTCCATCACCGCCCAGGTCAAGACGGCGCTGTTGTTCCATCGCTCGACCAGCGCCTTCCAAACCACGGTCACGACGAAACGCGGCGCGGTAACCGTGGGAGGAAAGGCCAAGAATGCTGCCGAAAAGGACCTGGTCACGAAACTCGTCAAAGATATAAACGGTGTGAAGAGTGTCAAGAACCGGATGACCATCGAGTAGTTTGAGTCAAATACCAAATAGGCTGCCGGCTCGATGACCCGCAGGGCGGGGCATCGAGCCCGAGCAAGCCAAAGGAGGCTCCAATGTTGTGGACAATTGCTGTGATACTGTTAGTTCTCTGGGCGTTAGGGTTGGTGAGCAGTTACACCATGGGAGGGTTTGTTCACATCCTGCTGGTTGTTGCCCTGGTCGTGATTGTGATCGGCTTCATTCAAGGGCGCGGGAGGTCGTAAGCTGAACTGACGATGTGAAGGAGGTGTGAATTGAAAACGTATGCATGGATAGGCATTATCCTCATTGTAGTGGGGATCGTAGCCTTTGCATACCATGGCATCAGCATCACGACAAGGGAAAACGTCGTTGATCTCGGTCCCGTCCAAGTGACGGCCGATAAGACGAGAACGCTTCCGCTGACACCGATCGCGGGCGGTGTTGCGCTCGTGGGCGGCATCGTGCTGCTGGTCATGGGAAGCAAAAAGGGCTGATCGGAGGAAATGCGTTTCGATCACCGGGGTTATGAAGGACAAATTTGAGGAACGAAGATTCCCTGCAGCTTGCCGCAGGGAGCTTCAATAGTGTCCATGTGGCTGAACGTTGTCTGATAAAAAGGGAGGAGCGATATGCTGGGAACGATCTTGATCGTTGTCGTGGTCTTGATGCTGTTGGGCGCACTGCCCACGTGGCCTCACAGCCGACAGTGGGGCTACGGCCCGACCGGCGGGTTGAGCTTGGTCCTGGTGATCCTGATCATCCTGCTGCTCCTGGGCCGGCTTTAGGCGTCCGGGCACGTCTGGTGCCACGCGCAGAATTTGACAACAAATGTCCTTGAAAGCAGAGCGGAGAGTTTGAATCCAGGAGCGGGCACATTCCCTGCATCTGCTGCAGGAATATTCAACAGCAAACCGGCTGTGTTCAGCGGCGCATGACCGGGAGCGGAGCGATGAGGCCTGCGGCAGCAAGAAGAAAGAGCAGCTCGGCGGGAGCCCTGGCCGCGATCTCATTACGGGGACTACCGGGGGGCCGACATACCGGCGGTCAAACCCCGTAAATACGCAAGGCAGGAGGAATACCATGAAATCCAGCACGAAGGACCAGGCAGAAGGCAAATTTCACAATGTAAAGGGTAAGCTCAGGGAGGTCGCCGGGAAACTCAGCGATAATCCCGAACTGGAAGCCGAAGGCAAAGCCGAAAAGATTGCCGGTAAAGTTCAAGAAAAGTTTGGCCAGGTCAAGAAGGTACTAGGGAAATAGCGGCGGTGGGCCACTCTCCAACCGATCCCGAAGCCTGCAACGCAAAGCGCAAGAGATCGATACTGCTTGCGCTGCTGGACTCAGTCCAGAGAAGTCCATAGGTAACGGGAATAATGAATAATCCCAGAGCAATTGAGGAGGATATTATGAGAAACCTGATAAAAATAACAGCAATTTGGTCATTGCTTATCATCGCTGGCTTACTGAGCGGATGCGGGAGCGGTGGCACCGAACAAGTGGCCAGGAACCAGGGTGACGTCGCCATTACCGTAACAGACGGTGCCAGTGCGCCGTTGGCGGGAGTGCTAGTTCAAGTAAGACAAACTGCGGGGACAGGGGCATTTACTAACGTCGGAACTACTGACACAGCAGGCAAACTTACCTTCACGGGGGACGCTGGTAAAGATTACTTCTTTACCTTCAGCCTGGCCGGATTCGCGACGCAGACCGATATTCTAAGAACTCCACAGTTGACCTCGACGGTTGCCCTCAATGTAACAATGATTTAGAACGTTTCGAGGCTGATCGGATTATGGGATTTACTGTTGAGGAGGTGTGCGAAATGGCAAAGAAAAGCAGAGGCGGCAGAATGAAAGCAGCTAAAGCGCGTGCTGCAAAGACGCCTGGTGGAAAAGGTCCGGTAAAGGACCGTCCAGCAGGTAAACACATTATGAAGACGTAAGAGGCATTCATTCACGCTATCAGGGATTTGGCAGGCTGAGTACATTGCTCCAGTCCACTACGCATGCAACGAAACCAGATATCCTAACGGGGTACGAAAAAGAAGTGAAGACCGACGTTTGTCGGCCTCCCGATCGTCACCCCCACCTTCGGGCGGACCGGTGGCGGCAAGAGAGACCTGCTGCAATGGAAAAACAGGAAGAGAGAGGTGACGCAATGTTGCAGAAAGAGAGGAATGAAGAAAATAAGGAAATAAAGAGCAAGGCGTATGAGCTTTACGACAAGAAACACGGCTTTAAGGACGGGAATGACTTTGTTAAAAAAGCATTGCGCCGGAGAGGATCGCGATCATCAGGTATGGCAGGACAAAACCGGCAGTGTATGAAGTGAAACCCGGTGACATTAACGCAAAAGAGGCAAAAGCGAACATGCGAGTTCTATTTGAGGTTGTTGTTAAATAGAACGTCAGCGCATCATGGTCTGCCGGGAAAATGAAATGTATGTTGATAGCTTCCATGGCGGCAGTATAGTTGTGACCCGCTGGACAATAGGTAAGGTGTCCCTTCAATTTTTTAACGTGGTATCCACGGGGGCAGAAGCGATATGGCGAATCGAATTTTGATCATCACGTGCGATGCCACCGATGCCAAGGTGCTGGAGGATGTGCTCGTCAATGCAAAAGACGGTCCCTTCGCCATCGAGTGGGTGACGCAACTGTCCGACGGGCTCAAACGGCTGAGCGCAGGCGGCATCGACGCGATTATGACGGACCTGTCACTGCCCGACAGCCGGGGCATCGAAACATTCGACAAGTTGTTCGCCGTTGCGCCTCACACGCCGATCATGGTGCTCAGTGCGCTGGAAGACGAAACGCCCGCTACGGAAGCGGTGCAGCGCGGTGCGCAAGGATATCTCGCGAAAGAGCACTTTGGGAGCTACCTGGTGCCGCAAGCGCTGCGCAATATTATCCAGCGCAAGGTGATCGAGGAAACGTTCTACATAGAAAAAGCGCGCGCCGAGATCACACTCAACTCGATCAGCGATGCGGTCATCGGCACCGATATGTCGGGCAATGTCGACTATCTGAACGTTGCGGCGGAAAGCATGACCGGATGGTCGCGGGAAGAAGCGCGCGGGCATCCAATCGGCGAGGTGATGCAGATCATCAATGGCACGACACGCAAACCCGAGCCCAATCCGGTCGAATTGGTACTGCAGCAAAACGAACCCATGGGATTGACTGCGGGCACGATGCTGGTCCGGCGCGATGGGACCGAAGCTGCGATCGAAGATTCCGCCGCGCCGATCCACGACCTGAGCGGTCAGATTACCGGTGCGGTGATCGTGTTCCATGATATCACGACCGCGCAGGCGATGGCCGCGAAAATGGCACATCTGGCCCAGCACGATTTCCTGACCAATTTGCCGAACCGCGTGCTGTTGAACGACCGCATCACGCAAGCGATCGCCTTGGCGAAACGGCGCGGCACGCATCTCGCCGCGCTGTTCCTGGACCTGGACAATTTCAAGCACATCAACGATTCGCTCGGACACGAGATTGGCGACAAACTGCTGCAATCCGTCGCGCAAGTCCTGTGTGCTTGCGTGCGCGGTTCCGACACGGTAAGCCGGCTGGGAGGCGATGAATTCGTGATACTGGTGACGGAGGACAAGTACGCGGAAGACGCTGCCCTGACTGCCGATAAGATACTTGCTGCGCTCGCAGCGCCGCATGCCATTGAACAGCATGTGCTGCATGTGACGGCCAGCATCGGCATCAGCGTTTATCCCGCGGATGGTCACGATGCGGAAACGATGATCAAGAATGCGGATACCGCGATGTACCAGGCCAAGGAGAAGGGCCGCAACAACTACCAGTTTTTCAAGAGCGACATGAACGTCCGCGCGGTCGAGCGGCAGGTCATCGAAGCCAATTTGCGGCGTGCGCTGGCGCGGCAGGAGTTCGTATTGCATTACCAGCCGAAGGTCAATATGGATACCGGCAAGATTACCGGTTCCGAGGTATTACTGCGCTGGATGCATCCGGAGTGGGGCATGATGCTGCCCGATCGCTTCGTGCCCATCGCGGAAGATTGCGGCCTGATCGTGCCGATCGGACGCTGGGTGCTGCGGGAAGCATGCGCGCAAGCCAAACGCTGGAAAGACGCGGGACTGAAGCCTGTTTCGGTCGCCGTCAACATCTCTGCACTGGAATTCCGCCACAAGGATTTCGTTGAAGGCGTGCGCGACATCTTGACCGAAACCGGGCTGGATCCATGCTGCCTGCAGCTTGAAATTACGGAAAGCGCGTTGATGCGTGATGCCGAGTCCAGCACCTCGATACTTCAGCAGCTCAAGAATATCGGGGTGCAGCTTGCGGTTGACGATTTCGGCACCGGCTATTCCAGTTTGAGTTATTTGAATCAGTTTCCGATCGATGTCCTCAAAATCGACGGGTCATTCGTCCATGCCATTGGTTCCACGAACGGCAATGGCATCATCGTCAGAGCCATAATCGCCATGGGCACCAGCCTGAAGCAACGGGTGGTCGCCGAGGGCGTGGAGGAACAGGCGCAGCTGGCCTTCCTGAAGGCGCAGCATTGCGAAGAGGGGCAGGGCTACTATTTCAGTCTGCCGCTCATTGCAGAGCAGTTCGCCGCGCTGCTGGTTACGGGGATATCCCGGAACGGCCGGCAATTAATGCCGTTGTTGCTTGAACCGCAGGAGAATTGAGACTGGAAGAAATTACAGGCGTTTGTCCGTGAATGAATTGAAGCGCGGTGACATTAACTCAAAGCAAGCGCATCATGGTCTGGATGGAATAAGGACCATACGGTCAAGGAGTTCGATATGAGAGAAAAAAATTATGGAGTGTTTGGAATGACCATCCTTCTGGGGACGCTGTTTGCCCTTGGAGGAATGAACGAGGCGTTGGCGGAAGTGCAGGTCAATATCAACATCGGGCCCCCACCGATCGTGGTCGCCGAGCCGCCGGAAGTGGTTTTTATACCAAGATCCCAGGTTTATTTCGTTCCCCATCCGGAGATCGACATATTCTTTTATAACAGCTACTGGTGGTCTCCCCGGGGGGACGGGTGGTACCGCGCAAAGGCTTACAACGGGCCATGGAGGGTCGTGGATAAACGCTATGTCCCTTCCCCTGTGCACCAGGTCCCCAGGAATTACCGAAACCTCTACGAGAAAGAAAAACACATCCCTTATGGGCAGTGGAAGAAGCAAGGAAAGCACCAGGGGGAAGACGAGCGACATGGGGATCGACACGAGGATAACCAGCGCGGCCATGGACATGGTCATGGTGACAATTAGGCAGAACCATATGAACAGTGAACGTTTTTAGCCCGGTTGGGATCGGTGAGCAGTTACAACGCCTCACGTCTCAAGGAGGAAGCCCATGTTCGATGCCATCATTAAAATGAAGGTGCCTGCTGAAAAACGGAAAGAGGTCCTTCAAACGCTGAAAGCAATACTCGGCCCGATCCGGCGTGAGCGTGGCTGCGTGAGCTGCAATTGCTATGTGGATGTGGAGGATGAAGGTGTATTGCTCTTCGAGGAGGAATGGAAAACCCAAGAGGACCTGGAAAATCATCTGCGGTCCGACCATTTCGGTGTTTTGAACGGGGCAATGAAACTGCTCCGCGAAGAGCCGGACATCAGGTTCAACACCATTGTATCCACCGCAGGGCGGGAGTCGATAAAAGTGGTGACGGTGTAATGGGAGAAAAACGAGCTGAACGGGGCTGGCGGGCAGCGCGATCCCGGGAATGCTGACAGGTACGAAAGAGACGCTGCTATTTGAACCGGGCAAACAGGGTGCGCTGCTGAGACAGGGGAGGCCCAATGAAAATACTAATACGAATTACCTTGACGATCGCTCTCTTGACGGCGGGTTTTGCGGCCGGATTTCCGATCGGCCGGAACAGTGGATTTTCAACAGGCAGCGAATGGGCGTTCGTGCAGGCTAATATCCTCGCTCGAGAGGCCGGACTATTTATGCCGGTGAATTTGGAGGATGGACAATTCAGGGTAATCCTGAAACAGCCGAAACATCTCTATAGAGAAGCATGGATGCTTGCCGACAGGTATGAGGACGAGATGGCGTACATGAGCAGAGGCGATAGAACCGTCGACGAACGCATACAGCTGACACGAAATGCGGTCTTGCCGCAGTAAAGCCTATTGCCGCCAGGGACCGGGCAGGGCGGATCGCGATGATCATGATCTCGAATGAGTGCTGCAGTGACGATGATCGTGGAGTCGTCCCGTTTCAGGCGCTTAGCATGCAGGGAAGCGGGACATACCGGCGATGGGAATCCGAAAACGCAGTGAAAGAGCAGCGAGGACAAATGGTTAATGCTGACATCGTCGTCAAGACCACAGAATTACCGCCTCAGAATACGCATATTCCGAAGATGTTCGAGCGAAATGAAACCGTGAGAATTGAGGCGTTCAGCGATGGTGTATTTGCCATTGCCATAACGCTGCTGGTCCTCGGGATCAAGGTGCCGGCTGCGCGCGACGTTGGTGCGGCAGGAAGTCTCGGCACGGCTTTGATAAAATTGTGGCCTCATTACCTTGCCTTCGTGACGAGCTTCATCACGATCTTTGCCAAGTGGGTGAACCATCACCGGATGTTCAGTTTTATCCAGAGGACCGATCATCCTTTTTTATACTGGAACGGTTTATTGCTTTTGTTCATAACGTTCATGCCCTTTCCGACGGCTTTGCTTGCGGAATACCTCCTGCACGCTGAAACCACCATTGCGGGAGCGGTCTTTGCCGGCACGTTCGTCGCGATCGCATTTGCGTTCAAGGGCATGTGGCACCACGCGTCAAAGAACGGAAGGCTTCTTGCGCCAGGCGTCGACCAGAGGGAGATCAGGCAAATCGACATGCAATACCGGTATGGGACGCTTTTGTACCTGGTGGCGTTCGCGATTGCTTTCGTGTCGGTCGGCCTGAGCGTGGGTGTGTGCCTGTGCCTGTCCGTGTTCTTTGCCTTCAAGGGCTGGCCAATGATGCGAAAGAGGAAATAGGAGGTTCACGCTTTGGTCGAGGCCCATTATGGGAACTGCGAGGGCGAGGGTACAGGAGGTATCTCATGGGTCTTACGCACCGGATAGACCATGACAACAAGGCGATGTTCGCGACTGCCGACGGGCCCATAACCTACAGCGACATCAGGAACCACTTGTTCAAGGAACGCTATGAGAACGGGTTGACGTACGCGGAACTCATCGATGCTCGCACAGCGAGCCCTGAGTTCTCGTCAGAGGATGTCCGTAATATCGTCTCATTACTGAATGTCTTTGCAAAAGAGCATACACTCGGACCAACGGCAGTGGTCGTCAGCACGGACCTTGGCTTCGGCGTGATGCGGATGCTCGGGAGCCTCGTAGAAGAAGTATGCGCGATCCAGCCGTTCCGCGACGTCGACACAGCCCTGGAGTGGCTCCGCGAGACGCGGGTGAAAAGAGCGTAGCATGGGCGGCCCCCTGCGGCCGCTGTTGCTCACGCGAAGGTCGGTACCCGTGAAGAAAAGCAACTGCTCAGATAGTAATTTGATCCGGGGCGGGCACGTCGCACTGTTTGAATCCTCATTCGTCGGTTTTAAAGCTTTATCGTGTAAACTTGACAGCATGATGAAAGAAAGAATCTATTGACATCGCGATCGGATGATCGCACATCTAAAGACAGGAGGAACGATATGAAGAAGGTTGTTTTGATCACGGTATCAATGGTTCTTGGGTTTTCCTTAATTTAGGGCTGCTTCTTTCTTAAGGGGGCATCAACGGGTGAATACATCGACGACTCGACGATCACGACACAAGTTAATGGGAACATCGTTCAAGACCCGGATGCTCAATATTACAAGATCAATGTGACGACAACAAAGGGAGATGTTGTTCTTACGGGCTTCGTGAACAGCAGAGACACCGAAGCACGGCTAATAGAAAAGATGAAGGAACTTAAGGGTGTTAAATCCGTTACGAGCCTCTTGATGCTGGAAGAGAAAAAGTAAGAGGAGAAGGGGTATTCCATGAATGCACTCCTCATATATCCTGAATTCCCGGATACCTTCTGGAGTTTCAGACACGCCCTGAAATTCATTAACAGAAAGGCGAGCAGTCCACCCCTCGGCCTGTTGACCATTGCAGCGATGCTTCCTCAAGCGTGGGAAAAGAGACTGGTCGACCTGAACGTGGAAGGCCTGCATGATGATGCCCTCAGGTGGGCTGATCTGGTCCTGGTAAGCGCGATGTCCGTCCAGAAGGAATCGGTGAAGGAAGTGGTGGCGCGATGCAAGGAGGCCGGTGTCAGGATCGTGGCCGGTGGTCCTCTTTTCACGACCGATTATGAGGCATACGGGGATGTGGACCATCTGGTGCTGAACGAGGCTGAGATCACTCTGCCCCGGTTCCTCGAAGATTTCGGCAATGGCGCTGCCGGCCATATCTATACCACCGATCAGTGGGCAGACGTAGGTCAGACACCCGTTCCTCTGTGGGAACTCGTCAATATGAAGCACTATGCCTCGATCAATATCCAGTATTCCCGGGGCTGTCCCTTCAACTGTGAGTTTTGCGACATTACCCTGCTTTGCGGTCGCACGCCGCGTACAAAAGGGAGAGAACAGATCATCAGGGAACTCGAGAGTGTGTACGCCTATGGTTTCAGGGGCCAGGTCTTCTTTGTTGACGATAATTTTATCGGGAACAAGAAAAAGCTGAGGGAGGAGATCCTTCCTGCCATCGTCGAATGGATGGAGGGGAAAAAACATCCCTTCTCCTTCAATACACAGGCATCCATAGAATTGTCAGATCATAAAGACCTTATGCACTTGATGGTCAGGGCGGGCTTCAATGTCGTCTTTATCGGCATCGAGACTCCCCATGAGCAGAGCCTCACGGAATGCAGCAAATTCCAGAACAAGAACCGCGATCTCCTTGCCAGTGTCAAGAAAATACAGAGGTCCGGCCTCGAGGTGCAGGGAGGCTTCATTGTCGGTTTTGACCATGACCCGGTCACCATTTTCGACACCCAGATCAGGTTCATTCAAACGAGCGGGGTCGCCACGGCCATGGTCGGCGTCCTCATTGCCCTGCCGCGTACCCAGCTCTATGAAAGGCTCAAAAAGGAGCAGCGGCTGCTGAAAGAAACCTCCGGGAACAATACGGCTTTCGCGACAAACTTCATCCCCAAAATGGACTATGATCAGCTGATCAATGGCTATAAAAAGGTCCTCAAAACCCTCTATTCACCCGGACACTGCTATGAAAGGATCAGGACCTTCCTGAGGGAATACAGCCCGCCGCAGAAAAAGAAGAAAGCCATTCGGTTTCGTCCCAACTACATCGCAGCGTTCTTCAGGTCCCTCGTCGTCCTCGGGATCGTTGGAAAAGGACGCCTCCATTACTGGAGACTCCTGCTCTGGACCATGTTTACCCGTCCCGGCCGTCTTGCGCAGGCCGTGACCCTCTCGATCTACGGGTTCCATTTCAGAAAGGTATTTGAGAGACACCTTAGCTAAAGATAGAAGCGAACGATGGATATAAAGGTGAAAATACATAATAAGAAAGGAGAGAACTATGCCGTTAATTCAATTAGTGATCATTTTGGTTGTCGTTGGGGTGATACTTTGGGTGATTAACAGTTACATACCGATGCAATCTACCATAAAGAAAATCCTGAATGTAGTGGTGATTATTGTAGTAATTCTTTGGCTCTTGAGCGTCTTCGGGCTCATAGGGAACCTCTCAACGATTCACGTTGGGAAGTGAAGAGGCAGCGAATATTCAAACGAGAGTGAAGACGGAGTACCTGGCGCCGGCCGGGGGCAGCTACTATGACAAGCTGCCTGCCGGCGCGTTGCAGACCAGCAACGGCAATAATGTCACGCAGGCCGTTGCGACCTTGACCGTCAAAACCAAATAGCTGGTGGTGATGCTCGGCCCACAAAAAGGAGCATCGTACACAGGGAGGAGGAAGTCTGATCAATGGTCGTTTGCAGGAACTCTGAATAATTCAGCAGCCGAAGGGAGCGTTGATGAGTGAATGGGAACAGCAGGACGACAACGTGGCGGTTCTTGAGCTCGCGGCTGAGGAGAACGGGCAGGAGCATGGGGGTGACGGCACCGGCCGACGAAATGATGCCGCCTCACCGAGTAGTCCGGACGCGGTCAAGTATTACCTGCAGGATATCCGGAAGACCCCGCTTCTTACCTTCGAACAGGAGCAAGGGCTCGCGAAGCGGATTGCGCACGGGGACGAAGAAGCGCGTACGCGGATGATCGAGGCGAACCTGCGGCTGGTCGTCGGCATCGGCAAGCGGTATATCAACCGGGGATTGCCTTTCCCGGACATCATCGAGGAAGGCAATCTGGGACTTATCCGGGCAGTCGAGAAGTTTCAATACCAGCGGGGCTTCAAATTCAGCACGTATGCGGTATGGTGGATCAGGCAGTCCATCGAGCGGGCGATCGTGAACCAGGTGCGGATGATCCGCCTGCCGGTGCATGTCTCGGAGGTCGTAAATAAATATACACGCACCGTGAAGATGCTGATGCAGCAGCTCGGGCGCGAACCGGACACCGAAGAGATCGCAGAGGAGATGAAGATAAGCGCCGGCAAGGTGAGGGCCCTATCACAGATTGTAAGGGATGTCTATTCGCTCGATGCGCGAATCAGTGATCAAGAAGAAGATACCTTCATGGACACGCTGAGAGACGACAATGTGCGTTCACCCCTTCAATCGTATGATGAGGAACGCAGGCAAAAACATATCAACGAGTGGCTTTCTCAGTTGCCGGATACCGAGCGCAAAGTGATCGAGTTGCGATATGGTCTCAACCGAAAAGATCCTCACACGCTTATGAACATCGGCAAACAGGTCGGCCTCACGCGGGAGCGTATCAGGCAGATCGAGCATCAGGCGATCAAAAGACTTAAAATGCTGGTGAAAAAAAGAAACATGGTATTGTATGACATGCTGTAACCCGGAAAACCATTGTTTTCCCGCGGACGCATGTCCATGAAAAAGAGCCCATAGGATCGTAAGAAACCGCGATGTTGCCAAAAGGTTGGACAGGGAAAGCAAAAATGGCTGATTTTCAGAAGAGAGGAACTAAAATGAAGACGACGAATGCAATTCCTGAACGTCTGGCCGGCAACGTGCCAGGCGAGAGCGGGTCCCGGCATGCCGGCGATGTTCGACAGGCGCTCCTCACCGGCGCCCTCGCACTCGCCCTCATGACACCGAGCGCGGGCTATGCCGCGGAACCGGTCTCCAACGCATTCGTTCTCCCGTCATTGAAGACCGATTGGGCTCAGGGCTACGCCGCGGAGCCGGCCTCCAGCGAACTCGTTCTCCCGTCATTGAAGACCATTTGGGCTGCAGGCTATGCCGGGGAGCATGTCTCCGCCGAGCCTGTTTCCCCGGCGTCGAAGGCCGAATGGGGTACGGGCTCCGGTAAGAGCTACGCCATCCCGGCGATCGAGATCTCGGCCTTCCTCTGGCTCCTCAACAGGTACGACCGCGCTGTCTACGGCAACGACGTCTACGGCACGGACTGGAACTCCGGCTGGCAACACGTCACCCATGGCCCCTGGCAGGTGGACACGGACCCCTTCGGCATGAATATGTTCATGCATCCGTACATGGGATCGATCAATTACGGCTTCGCACGGTCAGCCGGCCTCAATTTCTGGGAGTCCTTTGGCTATGCCTTTGCGGCAAGCTATGTCTGGGAGACGTACGGAGAGACAGGAGCGCCGTCCGTCAATGATCAGATCATGACCAGCTTCGGCGGGACGTTCCTCGGCGAGGCGCTCTTTCGGATGGCGAGCTATGCCCTTGAGGGCAACGAAAAACCGGGGTTCTGGCTAGAACTGGGCGCTGCGGCGATCTCGCCGCCCACCGGCCTCAACCGCCTTGCCTTCGGCAACCGGTTCAAGGCCGTTTGGGTGAGCAACGAACCGGCCGTCTTCACGCGCCTGCGGCTCGGCGCGAGCCTGTCCAGCCACGTGACGGACCAGGGCGTCGGAAACACCGTTAACAAGGTCGAGGCGACGGGAGACTTCTCTATGGCCTACGGTCTCCCCGGGAAAGACGGCTATCGATACGAGCGCCCCTTCGACTACTTCCATTTCGAGTTCACCGTCGTCGCCAGCGACGGCAACTCCTTCGAGAACATCATGACCCGCGGTCTCATCTATGGAACAAAATACTCGTCTGGCGACGCCTATCGCGGGATATGGGGCATCTACGGAAGCTACGACTACATATCGCCGGAGATCTTCCGCGTCGCGACCTCGGCCGTCTCGCTCGGTACCACCGCCCAGTGGTGGCTCTCGCGCTCAGTGGCGCTCCAGGGTTCGGTCCTCGGCGGCATCGGCTACGGCGCGGCCGGCACCATCGCCGCCGTGGGCAGCCCCGCCGAGGGTGAGCGCGACTACCACTTCGGCGTCGTCCCGCAGGGTCTGCTCGCGCTCCGACTTATATTCGGCGATGTGGCCATGCTCGACCTGACGGCGCGCGAGTACTATGTCAGCGGCGTGGGCTCCGACGACCGTCATGGATCGGAGATAATCTTCCGCGGGAACGCGTCGTTCACCGTGCGTGTTTACGGCCGCCACGGCATCGGCATCCAGTACGTCGACTCGCACCGGGATGCGTACTATGGTGATCTGCCCGATAGGCACCAGACGGTAGGAACCGTCAGCCTCGCCTACAATTTTCTCGGCGACACCAAGTTCGGCGCCGTCCAGTGGCGCCGCTGACCTCGACGGCCGCTGAGAGGGTAAACCCCGTTAGAGAGCAAGTTCTCTCAATAATAGATTGTAGCTTTGTACTACAATCTGTAAATGAACTATGGCAACCACCGATAGGATTCGGCGGCTTTCTCTAGCGGGGTAAAACGGACTCGCGGCCTGGCAGTAGATGCGCCCGTCATAAGCGATGGGCAGGGACCGCGTGTGGCTTTTGCTGAGATCGGCGGCGCAGAGAAGGATCCTCACCCGGCGGGAAAGCAAATATGTATCACCTGACCAGGTATCGGAAGGAAATGAGATGGATCAAATAGGAAAGCATCTCGTATACGTGAGCCTTTTCGCGACGCTATTGTTGCCGTCTGAAGTTGCAGCAGCAAAGGATGGTGACATCGTCTGACCCCATACGCACATACGCACCTCCGGGAGGCATGGTGAAAAGAATTGCGGTCACGTTATTAACCCTGATATTTTATGCAGGCGATGCCGACGCGGTTGATCTTCTTGTCCGAGATGATTCTAAGGAGGTGCATCAAAATACCGGCAGTTCGAGTCAGCCACAGGACGCGAATAACCCTCGCGTCACCGTGCCCGCCGAGCAGCAACAGACATCTCCCCAAAGCGAGAACGTTGGAAAAAAGGAAGATCGGCCTCTCTCCGCGCACAAGCTGAATTATGCAGCTATAGATAGCTGGCCCGGGAACAACAATGCACAAGTCAAGTTCCAGATCAGCATGAAGTTCCGGGTGCTAACGCCGAACCTGTATGTCCTCAAGTATAATGTTTTCCCGGCCTATTTTGCCTACACCCAGAAATCGCTCTGGAATATAAACCAGCCGTCCAGCCCTTTTGAGGAGAACAATTACAACCCGGAGTTCTTTCTGGACTATCCGGTCAATGCCGCGATCATCGGCCGGATCAAGCTGCGCAACATCGTTGTAAGTCCCATCGAGCACGAATCCAACGGTCTCGCCGGCGTACAATCACGAAGCTGGAACAGGCAATACGTTCTGGTAAAGTTCGGACTCGAATCGAAGGAAAAACTGGCAATAACGAATTCCTTCCTGTCGGACAAGGCGTTAGTGTATATCAAACTATGGAATGCCTCGGGGTATGAGGAGGAGAATGCCTATCTTCAGTCCGTCGGCAAGGACGGCACCTTTCTCGACTATATGGGGAGAGGGGAGATCGGGGTCAGCGTCAGAAACTTTCTCTGGGGTGGAGCCTTAAAGGACCATCAACTGGATATAAGAACGCCCATATTTCGCGATAGCGACAAAGATTCCTACAAATTCGAGTTCCGGCAGCAGCTTCCGAATATGAATTTTGCACTGTACCTGCAGTACTGGTATGGATACGGAGAAACCCTGATGCGATTCGATCAGTTCGGACGCAGAGGGTTTGTCGGGCTCTCATTTTCTTATTAAGAATATGCCAGTGCAGGGAGTCAGGTCGCGACGGCCTGTCTGCAATCCGGGACGCAAGCATGAAACAGGGAGCTTTGCTATGCGGAATAAAAAAATGGACGAAAACAAGAAGAGTGAGATCGCCGGGCGCAAGATAAAGGAAATGAGCCATGTCTAAACAAAATCACGATACCGACGATAACGATGCGGCCGCCGGCACGGTGGATGTCATTACCGGGAGCAGACAACAAGAGACGCTGCTTACCTCGGATGACCTGCAGAGCGCGATTTTCAACAGCACCAACTTCTCGAGCATCGCCACGGACGCGAAGGGCGTCATCCAGATCTTCAACGTCGGCGCCGAGCGCATGCTGGGCTACACGGCCGCCGACGTGATAAACAAGATCACCCCGGCCGATCTGCACGACCCTCAGGAATTGATCGCGCGCGCCAAGGCGCTCTCCGTCGAATTCGGAGCTCCGATCAAGCCCGGTTTTGAGGCCCTGGTGTTCAAGGCCTCGCGCGGGATCGAAGACATCTATGAATTGACCAAAATCCGCAAGGATGGGAGCCGGTTCCCCGCGGTGGTGTCCGTCACGGCGCTGCGCGATGCGAAGGACGCCATTATCGGCTATCTGTTTATCGGAACCGACAACACCGCGCGCAAGCAGGGGGAAGAGGCGCTGCGTAAGGCGGGGGCGCTGCAGACTGCGATCTTCAACAGCGCCAACTTCTCGAGCATCGCCACGGACGCGAAGGGCGTCATCCAGATCTTCAACGTCGGCGCCGAGCGCATGCTGGGCTACACGGCCGCCGACGTGATGAACAAGATCACGCCGGCCGACATTTCCGATCCCCAGGAAGTGATCGCGCGCGCCAAGGCGCTCTCCGTCGAACTCGGGACCCCGATCACGCCCGGCTTTGAGGCCCTGGTGTTCAAGGCCTCGCGCGGGATCGAAGACATCTACGAGCTGACCTACATCCGCAAGGGCGGGGGCCGGTTGCCCGCGGTGGTGTCCGTCACGGCGCTGCGCGACGCGAAGGACGCCATCATCGGCTATCTGCTGATCGGCACCGACAACACCGCGCGCAAGCAGGCGGAAGAAGCGCTGATGAAGGCAGGGGCCTTGCAGAATGCGATTTTCAAAAGCGCCAATTTCTCAAGCATCGCCACGGACGCGCAGGGCGTCATTCAAATATACAATGTCGGCGCCGAGCGCATGCTGGGCTACACGGCCGCCGACGTGATGAACAAGATCACTCCTGCCGATATTTCCGATCCCCAGGAAGTGATCGCGCGCGCCAAGGCGCTGAGCATTGAATTTGGGACCCCGATCACGCCCGGTTTTGAAGCATTGGTGTACAAGGCCTCGCGCGGGATCGAAGACATCTACGAACTGACCTACATCCGCAAGGACGGCAGCCGGTTCCCTGCGGTGGTGTCCGTCACGGCGCTGCGCGACGTGAAGGACGCCATCATCGGATATCTGCTCATCGGCACAGACAACACGGCCCGCAAGCAGGTCGAAGAGGAGCGGATGAGGCTTGATCAGCGCCTGCGCGACCAGCAGTTCTACACGCGTTCTCTTATCGAATCCAATATCGACGCGATCATGACTACCGATCCGCGAGGCATCATCACCGACCTCAACAGGCAGATGGAGGCGCTCACCGGCTGCACGCGCGACGAGCTGATCGGCGCGCCGTTCAAGAACTTCTTCACCGATCCGGAACGGGCCGAGGCGGCCATCAAGCAGGCACTGGCCGAAGGTACAATCACCAATTACGAGCTCACCGCGCGCAGCAGGGACAACGAGGAGACCGTGGTGTCCTACAATGCGACCACGTTCTACGACCGGGATCGGAAGCTGCAGGGCGTGTTCGCCGCCGCGCGCGACGTCACGGAGAGCAAACGCCTGGACCAGGTGCTGCAGGAGAAGAACGTCGAGCTGCAGAGCGCCAAGGTGGTAGCGGAAAAAGCGAACCTCTCGAAATCGGAATTTCTTTCCAGCATGAGCCATGAGCTGCGCTCCCCGCTCAATGCGATCCTCGGTTTCGCGCAGTTAATGGAGTCCGATTCCCCGGAGCCGACGCCCCGCCAGAAGGAAAACATCGGCCAGATCCTCCAGGCGGGATGGCATCTGCTGAAGCTGATCAACGAAATCCTCGATCTCGCGAAGATCGAATCCGGGAAGCTGTCGCTGTCGCCGGAATCGGTGTCGCTGGACGAGGTCCTGGTCGAATGCCGGGGCATGATCGAAGGGCAAGCGCAAAAGCGCAGCATCCACATGACCTTTCCCCAATTCGACATCCCGTGCTTTATCCATGCCGACCGGACCCGGTTGAAGCAGGTACTCATTAATCTTCTTTCCAACGCGATCAAATACAACCGCGAACAGGGGACGGTCGAGGTGGCGTACACCGTGAGTTCCCCGGGACGCATTCGTGTCAGCATCAAGGACACCGGCGCGGGATTGCCTCCGGAAAAGCTGGCGCAGTTGTTCCAGCCGTTCAACCGTCTCGGACAAGAGGCCGGACCCGAGGAAGGCACCGGCATCGGCCTCGTGGTTGCAAAGAAACTGACCGAACTGATGGGGGGCGTCATCGGCGTGGAAAGCTCCGGGGGAAAGGGAAGCGTGTTCTGGTTCGAACTGATGGCCGCGGCCAAGCCGCAATTCGGCGTTGAAAGCGGCAAACCCGAAGCGCATGCCCAATCGGACGTCCGGAGCAGCGCGCGGGTGCGTACCGTGCTCTATGTGGAGGACAACCCGGCCAATATGAAGCTGGTCGAACAGATCATCGCGCGCCGCCCCGATCTTCGGCTGCTCTCCGCAACGACCGGGACCCTCGGCATCGAGCTTGCGCACGCGAACCAGCCGGACGTGATCCTGATGGACATCAATCTGCCTGACATCAGCGGCATCGATGCCCTTCGGCTTTTGCGTAAAGACCCGGCCACGGAGCATATCCCCCTCGTTGCAATCAGCGCCAATGCAATGCCGCACGACATCGAGAAGGGTCTGCAGGCTGGGTTCTTCCGGTATCTCACCAAGCCGATCAAAGTAGATGAATTCATGGTCGCCCTGAACGCCGCGCTGGAGTTACAGCTCACCAGGAGCAAGCTGAGCCAGGAAGCGCTGACGGTCCTTCCCGGTGCGCTGGTCAAACTGCTTCGCGAGGCTGCTCTTGCGGCGGATCTCGACAGGATCATGAAGCTGACCCAGCAGGTAGAGGCCTACGATCGTGATATCGCGAGCGAGCTCCGCGTCCTTGCCTCACGCTTCGCCTACCAGCGTTTGCTCGATCTGCTGATATCGGCAAAGGACGCATCATGAACCGCATTCGAAGAGGCTTACGAAACGTATTAAAAGTAACACGAGGCGACCCTGTATGCTGACTCCGACGGATGCCCGGGAAGGATGACGGGGAACATGATGAGCCCGATGAATCTATTCCTTTGGTATAATAAAAAGAGACGATCGATCGCCGTATGCTCCCTCGCCTTCTGCTTCATGCTTGTTCTCGGCGCGCTCAGCGCGGAAGACCCGGCGATTGCCGCGAAACCGTCACGCGTTATGCCGTTTAGGCCGGGAGAAACACTGATGTACGATGTCAGCTGGTCCAATATCGTCACGGCAGGTACCGCGGTCATGGAGGTCAAAGAGGGAACGATGCCGGATGGGAAACGGGTCCTCAGGTTCATCGTGACGACACATTCCGCCGGTCTGGTCAACGCGTTCTACCGTGTGAACGACAGGCTGGAGAGCGTCTTTGACCCGGAGATCATGCAAAGTCTCTCGCTCAGCCTCAATGTGAACCACGGCAAGAAAAAGAGGCGCCGCGAGCTGGTCTTCGACCACGCGGGTCGAACGGTCGTCAGCAGGCTGAATGACGATCCGCCGGAGACACTGACCATACCGGACCCGGTACAGGACGCCTTGTCCTCGCTCTACTATCTCCGGACGAGGGATGACTTCATGGTCGGCAAACCCATCACCATCGAAGTCCACGACAGCGGCAAGAACTGGTCCGTCGAGGTCCAAACCCTCGGCAGGGAAAAGGTGAAGACGCCTGCCGGGGAATTCGCCACGATCAAGGTCAGGACCTTTCCCAAGTACGAAGGGGTCTTCATGAACAAGGGGGAGATCTTCGTATGGCTCACGGACGACAACCGGAAGGTCCCCGTGATCATGAAGAGCACGATCTCCATCGGGTCCATCGTGACCACCCTGACGAGCATGAAGATGGACGATGTGAAGCCTCCCGCAAAGAAGCCGGCGCCGTCGCCTGATACCGATGCGACGAAATAACGGTTGAGAAGGCATGTTCAACCGACTTGCGAAAATATGAGAAGAACGGCAAGCCTCATTCTGAAGAGGGAAGGGAATAAAATGAAGAGCAGAAGAGATTTCCGGGCACGAGATCCTTGGCGAAGATGCCGGGACGCCGGACTATCACACCCGGGATCGTCATGGACGAGGTGCCGGCGTTCGTAAGGTTCGACGGACCGCTCTGCACACCACGGGGCCGGAGCCTGGGGGATCGAGCTGATGAGCCCCAGTTGGCCCGAGTAAGCGGTACGGGCCTGCCGGGTGGGGCGTCGTTACCCTTGCCAAGGTTATGTGATGGTATGAAAGGATTCTTCTTCACGAACGCCAGCTTGTATGGGGACAGGAGGTAGCGTTGCCAAGCCCAAGGTCAAATCAACGAACGCGGACCGTGCGCTTTGATCTTGCACCCTCGACGATAATCACCACGGTGCTCGTTATCGCCGCTTTGTGGGTGCTGGTCCAGCTCATGCCGGTCGTTCTCGTTCTCGTCGCGGCGCTCATCATCGTTGGTACGCTGAGCCCGGCGGTCTCGTGGCTCGAAGCGCACCGTGTGGGAAGAGGATTGAGCATAGCGATCGTCTTCACAACGCTCCTGGTCGTCACCCTCGCCATCGTCACCCTGACGCTCCCGGAGTTCCTGGCCCAGGTGACGAGCCTCATCGATCAAGAACCGGCGCTGCGTGCGCGTCTCATCGCCCGTCTCGCCCGTTCTCACCTGACAGCCCCCCTCGCGGAGGCCCTGCGCACCATGAAGTACGATGTGTTGCTGCAATCCTTCGGTGCGACGGCATTCGCATTATCGACACGGATTCTCGAGGTCTTCGCATACAGCGTAGGCGCCATCTTCCTGGCGCTGTATATGATGATCGACCGGGACCGTCTGCGCGGAGGGCTGTTCGCGATCGTGCCCCGCACACACCATATCCGGCTTTCCCGCGTCATGATGAATCTGGAGACGATCGTCGGCGGTTATATCCGCGGACAGGTCATAACGTGCGCGCTCATGGGTGTCTTCATGTTCATTCTCCTGGCGGCGTGCGGCGTGCCGAACGCATTGGCGATCTCGGTGTTCGGCGGCGTCGCGGACGTTCTGCCGTATATCGGCACATTCCTGACGATGGGCCCCGCCGTCGTAGCGGCGCTGGCCCGCGGCCCGGTCGTCACCGTGATCGTTCTCGTGCTGATGCTCGCCTACGAAGAGCTCGAAAGCCGCCTCATCTTGCCCGTAGTCTACGGTCGCGCGATGCGCCTCCCATCTTCCGTCGTGCTTTTCTCGCTTATCACGGGCGTAACACTGCTGGGGATCGTAGGGGCGCTCCTCGCACTGCCGGTCGCGGCGGCGATACTGATGCTCATTGATGAGCTGCGTGTGGAGCTGCCCGGCGAGACAGAAGGCATCGAGAATGCGGCGCTGCGAAAGAAGGACGACCGGGGCGAAAAGGAGTATGAGCGCCGCACGGAAGGCATGCCGGCCGAGCAGGCTGCGGCCATTGCCGTGGAAATGTCGGACGATCGAAAAAGGGAAGAGGCCAGACCCCATGCGCCCCCGGTGGCGTCCCTTCCCGACAAGAAGGGTGAATGAGTGGCCGATGATCCGAACCGGTTGCTATCTTGTCTGCTCGGCATGTTCGTCGGGATGACGGCGGTGTCCTGAACACAAATACGGCATTCGGCAAGAATGAAAAATGAGCATGACCAGAAGCGGTCGAAGAGCGGGTGACCATCATCGTCGAATGAGGATTGCAGGGTGCATAATCGTGCTTCCCATTGATACGGTGATGAAATGAATAAGGAGGAAGAAGATGAAAAGCTTAATGGTTGTTTTAACGGTTTTGTTTGTTTTTAGCAGCCTAGCATTTGGCCAGATGGGCACCGGTCAAGGCGGCGGCATGATGGATCATGGTTGGGGATGGGGAATGGGCTATGGAGGGGGTTTCGGGATCATTATCGTGATTCTCGTTATTGTGGGTGTCGTGTATATGATGAAACGAAAATAAATATGCAGACCGTTATAAGCTCTTGCCTCCAAACCGGGCAGATCACCTGCCACGATGCGGGGGGCTGCATGATCGATTGCACCGGGAGCGGACAGGACGCGGAGCTTAAACGCGGGGTGTCCTGGCCTGCGCCACGATTCGAGGTCCTTGACGGTGCGGTCCTCGATCGCCTGACAGGGCTCGTTTGGACAAGAAACGCCAATATGGCTGAATTCCCGCTGGCGTGGCAGGAAGCCCTCGATCACATCGCAACGATGAATCGTGACAAGGTATTGGGTTCGATCGACTGGCGTCTTCCCAACCGCCGAGAGCTCCGAAGCCTTATGAGCCACCAGACCAGGAAACCGGCCTTGCCGGAGGCGCATCCTTTTGTCAATGTATTCAGCGGATGGTACTGGACGTCCACGACTGCGGCGATCAACACTGCCTATGCGTGGTATGTCCATATGGAGGGCGCTCGAATGTTCTACGGCCGGAAGGAGCAGTTTTTCCTGCTCTGGCCTGTTCGAGGAACGGGGGACGCAATTCTCCCTGCTACAGGCCAGACCCGGTGTTATGACGCACAGGGACAGGTCATCTCCTGCGCGGGATCGGGACAGGATGGCGAATTCCGATCAGGGGTGCGATGGCCTGACCCCCGCTTTGAAGAGGCGGGAAGTATGGTCGTCGACCGGCTCACGAACCTCTGCTGGCGCTCATCGGCCGACCTCTTCGGAAGACCGTCGTCCTGGGAGGAAGCGCTTAATGCAGTGGCAGTCCTCAACCAACAGCGGGGAGGGGTTTCTTCATGGCGGCTGCCGAACATCAATGAACTGGAATCGCTCGTGGATTGCAGCGCGCACAGCCCGGCGCTACCTCCTGGTCATCCCTTCAGGGATGTCAGGGAAGGATACTGGTCTTCAACGACGAGCATGTTCGAACCTGACTGGGCGTGGGCGCTCTATCTCACCAAAGGCGCGGTCGGCGTCGGACAGAAAAGGGGCGCGCATTTCTCGGTTTGGGCGGTGTGCGATCTCCCTTCGAGGGAAGGATGAACTGTTCGGAGAGGGCCCTCAAGGACCGATCCGCATAAACAGTAGGCGACAGAGGAGGTTGTTATGAGCTATTATTTCAGCAAGACATTGATTCTGTCCTTTGACAGGGCGCTCTCCCGAGTGACGGAAGAACTTAAGAAGGAAGGATTCGGTATCCTGACCGACATAGACGTGAAGGCGACGTTGAAGAAGAAGCTCGATGTCGAGTTTAGGAACTATAGGATCCTTGGCGCCTGCAACCCGCCTTTTGCATACAAGGCATTGCAGGCGGAGGATAAGATAGGCACCATGCTTCCCTGCAACGTGATTGTGCAGGAGCTTTCAGAGGGGCAGGTCGAGGTCACGGCCATCGACCCCATGGCTTCCATGCAGGCCGTCGAAAATCCTGCGTTAAGGTCAATCGCTGCCGAGATCAGCAATAAGCTGAGAACAGTCATCGACAGAGTATGCTGACAGTACAAAGATAACGGTGAGGGTAAACATGACTCCCGATCACAGGAAAGAACAGAATGCGTCCCGCGAGAGGCCGCGATACGGGTATCCGCTCGCGGCAAGGGTATTATTCTCGTCGATAGACCTGATCGCCGGAAGAGCAATATCGCTTCCCTCGGTCAAGCTCATAGCAAGAGTCGAGTGAAAATGTATCACCGGGCAGAACACTGAGCGAACGCTTAAGGTCACTAGCAAGGAGGTTGTATTCATGAAGCGTATTGCCGTTCTCTATTTGATGATGGCCGTGTTCCTTGCAGGATGCGTCGCAAAAGCGCTGCCGCCGGTCCAGGTAAAGATACCGACCAGAACAATTGATTATCTGAAGGAGGTAAAACCGCTGCTCGACAAACGATGCGCTATATGCCATTCTTGCTACAATTCTCCCTGCCAGCTGAAGCTCGACTCCTTTGAGGGCGCGGACCGCGGCGCTACGAAACAGGCCGTTTATAATGCCTCGCGACTGACCTCCATGGACCCGACCCGCCTCTTTATTGATGCGCAGTCGACCGGGGAGTGGCGCGCAAAGAAATTCATCAGCGTTACCGAGAGTACTGCTGCGGACGGATGGAATGACTCGATCATGATTCAACTGCTGTCTCATAAGATGAAGAACCCGAAGAGCGAGGGAGAGTACAGTCCTGAAACGGACGATCTGACCTGCTCGGAAAACCGGAAAGAGGTGGGCGGGTACCTGAAAAAGCACCCGAACCGAGGCATGCCCTATGGTTTTCCTCCGCTCAAGCAGGAAGAGTTCGAGATCATTGCCGGCTGGCTGGTGCAGGGCGCGAAAGGCCCCACTGCAGCCCAGCAGGCTGAACTGACCACGCCGAAAGCACAGGACGCTCTTGCCATCCAGCAATGGGAGGCATTTCTGAATCAGGACGATGCCAAGCACGCCATGACGGCCCGCTACCTCTATGAGCATCTGTTCCTGGCGCATCTGAAATTCGGGACCCCGACCAATGAGTATTATGAATTGGTCCGTTCGAAGACCGCACCTGGCCGGCCCCTTGAGCTGATCCCCACCGTGCGCCCCTACGACGATCCCGGTGTCGAGCAGGTCTACTATCGTTTCAGAAAGATCCACTCCACCATCGTCCATAAGACCCATATGGTCTTTGACCTTGATGATGCCCAACTGCGGCGCTTCGAAGAACTTTTTATTCAACCGGAGTGGCTGCAACCTCCGCACCGGACAGGCTATGCCCCGAAATTGAGCGCCAATCCATTTGCGACATTCGAGCAGATCCCGCCGCGATCACGCTATCAGTTTCTGCTGGATAATTCGCTCTACATGCTCATGACCTTTATCCACGGCCCGGTCTGCAAAGGACAGATCGCCCTGAATGTGATCGATGATCACTTCTGGATCCTGTTCCTGGACCCTGATCACGATCTCAGCGTGAAGTATCCCGGTTTTCTGAAGCTGTACAACGACAAGCTGAGGATGCCCATTGAAATGGGAAGTAACCAGGGCATCTTCTCGGCGCTGACCGATGAACACAGAAAAGCGGCGGTCGAGTTTTACCGGACCCGGCAGGATTACTACGCATCGCACAACTATACCGGGCTCGGCTATGATTTTATCTGGAAGGGCGGACGTGCCTCGGATGCGCCGGTCCTCACCGTCTATCGCCACTTTGACAGCGCCTCTGTACACAGGGGGGTGCTGGGAAATCTGCCGAAAACCCTGTGGGTCCTCGATTATCCCCTGTTGGAACGCATCTATTATGCGCTCGTTGCGGGATTCGACGTGTACGGCACGGCCGGTCATCAGTTGGCCATCCGTCATTATATGGATGAGCTGCGCGTCGAAGGAGAGAGCTACTTCCTTGATTTCCTGCCCCCGGAAAAGCGGCAGGAGTTCATGCAGTCATGGTATAAGGGTGTCGATCTTAAGGAGATGAGCTATTATCCGTCCGCCCTGCCGGCGAAAATACCCTTCGCAACAGACGAGCCGAAACGCGAGTTCATGGAACGTCTTGTGAACGAGCACCTGTTGCCCGCAGCAAAGATCAGGTTCGATCCCATAAACTATCTGCGTGCCGGAGCTGCTTATTCACGCGTACTGGAAAAATACGAAACAAGAGACGATTATCTCCGGGCGATGACCCCCCTGTTCCAGCCTGGCGCACCCTTCCTCTCCCTGATGAATGAGCAAAATGCCAATCTCGCCTATGTGAGAATACGCCTGAAGAACGGAAAGGATGTTGCGGGTTCCATTGTCGTTAATCGCTGGCACGACAATGTCGCTTTCATGCTTGGCGAAGAGAGCCGGCTCAATCCGGCAAATGACATTGCCGACATTATTCCCGGTCTCATCGGATCCTACCCGAACTACTTTGTTGACGTCCGGGAGGAGGACCTGCCGGACTTCTTTGAACTCCTGGCGAATTTCAAGAAAAGTCCGAAGGATCTGGAGCGGTTCGCCAAGTACGGCGTAAACCGGGCGGACGAAAGATTATGGGACGCCTATGATTGGTTTCAGAAGCGTTTTTCTGAAGAGGAGCCTGTACAGGGCGGGCTTTTTGATTTGAATCGTTACTACCACAAAGCCCGGTAGAAGCTGAGACGATTGGCTGGTGAAGAAGCATTACCGCGTGATGCCCTGCGCTTTTCCGGTCATAGCGGTGCTTAGCTCTGTGTCAAGCGCCTGATCCCGGCAAGGAGATCCGGATTCAGATGCGATCCACTCAGGCGACGGACGTCGGATCTGTGAAGAAGATCATGATTGAGCCAATCGGAAGCCGGCTGTGGGCTGCACAGTCAAGGATTCGAACATGAAGCTGTCTCTGAACGTTCGATACGCAGCGTTGTTAGCAGTGTTGGTGTTTGCGAATCTTCCCCGCGACGCCTTTACCCAATCCGCCTGTCCCGGAATACACGTGAAGATTCTGAACATGAGAGACAGCGCGGGAACCATGGACTGTGCGCTTTTCGAATCACCTGATGGATTCCCCGCCGAGTTTCTGCACTCGGCAACGAATGTTATGATAATCAAGATCCGAAAATCACAAGCGCGCTGCGACTTCGAGGACATCCCGCCGGGAACGTACGCGATGGTCGTCATTCATGATGAAAATATGAACGGCAAGCTCGATGCCAACTGGATGGGTATCCCCACGGAAGAGGCTACGGTTTTTCGAACGATGCAAGAGGCTTGGTCGGCGCGCCGACCTTTTCCGCCGCCAGCTTCCCGTACGACGGGCGGAACCTTGATCTGACGGTGAGCTTGCATTATTGAGCGCTCGTTGTTGGAGGCGGACGCCCCAAGCAGCGGGGCGTCGCTTAACGTCGGCGCCGGACTGTCATGAAAGATCAGCCCGGGAGAGAAAACATGACACCTGATCTAGAGAAAGAACAGAAAGCATCCAGCGCCCGGCCGCGCTACCGGTATTCGCTTGCGGCAAAAGTATTTTTCCTGTCGATAGACCTGGTCACCGGAAGAACAATAACGCTTCCCAAGGTCAAGTTGATAGAGATACTGGCCAGCATCCCTTATCGCTCCTGGGAAACCCGTCAGTATGCGCGCATGACGCGACGTTACCGGGACCGGGCCTTGGTGCAGGAGGCACGCAAAATCATGAAGTGGGCCCGGGAAGCGCAGGATAATGAGTATTGGCACCTTCTAGTCGTCAACGAGAAGATGAAAGAGGAGGGGACCAAGGACCCGTGGTATCTCTCTCAGCCTATCCCCCTGCTTATGGTCGGCTTCTACGCTGTAGTAACGCGCGTGATGGCATTGACCGGCATACGCAGAGCGTTCCTGTTCAACGCGGAGTTCGAGGACCATGCCGAACACGTGTACGCACAATTTGTTGAAGAACATCCGGAGTGGGAGCGACAGCCCGTCAACAATGAACAGGTGAAAGAACGCGGAGCGCTGCCGACCTGGGCGGATGTGTTCAGACGCATCGGTCTGGATGAACGTGACCACATGAACATGAGTTTTCTATTCTGTGGTAGACCGGAGCGGGTCGTAAACTATGACGGGATGCGGGAGTAACAGGGCCTGATCCATTCCAGGCACTAGTAAGGTAACAATATTTAACCAAAGTGAAGCTCACGAACCAGGAAAAGGCCGGATCCAGCCAGGAGGTAGCTTTATGTCCTTGATCATTTATCTTATCGGTTCTGCGTTTGTCATTGGCGGCGTTGCGTGGGCCCTTGCTGTCGCGGGGCTGAGCACCCGCTACGTGATGATCGCGACCATCATACTTGTCGGCGTCGCGATCATAGCCGGAGTGACCCGGACCCGCCCTAAGGATAAGGACTGACCCGGCTTTCTCTCCCTTACGTGAAGGTCTATTTTGATCGCGACCAAATGCTATGAGCGGCCGGAAAGTGAGTAAATTGTCTTCTTAATAATTATGTTCATTAAAATGGGATGACTATCCGAAACGGAGCTCATTGAGGCAAACGATCGTCAACGGGAGGAGTTGCTATGAAAGGTTACGTGCAAAACATCGAGGACATTGCCGTCAAGAATAAAGAATTTCGCCGGGTGCTTTACACGGCCAGGAACTGCCAGCTCGTAGTCATGGCGTTGAAGCCCAAGGAGGAGATCGGGATGGAAGTGCACAAGCTCGATCAGTTCTTTCGCGTGGAGGAAGGGACGGGCGAGGCCGTTCTCGATGGTGTTCGCACGGCGATCCGCGCGGGCTTCGCCGTGCTCGTCCCTGCCGGGACGAATCACAACATCATCAATACCGGCAGTGTTTCCCTGAAGCTCTATACGCTCTATGCGCCGCCGAACCATCGGGACGGCGTTGTCCACCAAACCCGCGCCGAAGCAGAAGCAGACAACGAACACTTCGACGGGAAAACGACGGAATAGAGAGTAGACTGCGACAGGCTGAGATCGGCAGGAACGTTCGGCGCCGCAGCGGGCAGGGCTCGCAGGCAAAATTAATCCGGGGGTAAAATCATGAGCGAACAAAAAGGGACGGGCACAAATAGAGAAACCTTGATGGACATGCTGGCAAGCAAGGACGGCGTGATCCGCCAGAACGCAAGGGAAGCGTTGGTGGCACTGGGTGAACCCGCCGTCTCTTCCCTCACCCAGGCATTGCTGAATTCCAAGCTGGATCAAGTTCGCTGGGAAGCGGCCAAAGCGCTCGGAAGTATCAGCGATACCAGATCAATCCCATCGTTGGTGAAAGCACTCGAAGACAGCAACCATGACGTGGCATGGTTGGCTGCAGACGCATTGATACCGTACCAAAAGGCCGCCTGGCCATCATTACTACAGGCGTTGGTCGAAAGCAAGTCGGATTCTATAGAATTGCGCAAAGGGGCGCACCATGTTTTGGCGAACCAGAAAGAGGAAGGATTCAACGATCTGCTCACAACGCTCTTAAAGGCTTTAGAGTCCAGCGCTGCACCGGAATCGTCTGCAGTAGCTGCGTATGACATTCTTAAAAAAATGAAGGTAAAATCATGAACGCTCATTCACGCGCCGGCAGCAGCCAGGGATTTCATCGGGGCCATAACTGAAGGAGCAACCATGAGCAAACAAACACGTGTATGCAGGCCGCTTTACGGTCTCTTGCCTGCGGACGTCGAGGGGGTCGATACCCTTGCTGAACTGGCGCTGGATATGCACTGGTATTGGAACCACTCTGCCGACGAAGTGTGGAAGCAGCTTGATCCCGCACTCTGGGAGGTTACCGCCAACCCCTGGGTCGTCCTGCAAACGGTCTCGCGGGACCAGCTCCGTCGCTCACTAGCTGATCCCGCCTTCCGCAGGAAGGTTGATGACCTCTTGCGGGCCACGCGCCGCGATGCAGAGTCGCCCGCATGGTTTCAGCAATATCATTCGCAGACGCCGCTCACCGCTGTCGCCTATTTCAGTATGGAATTCATGCTGAGCGAAGCCCTGCCCATCTACTCCGGCGGACTGGGCAATGTGGCCGGCGATCAACTCAAAGCGGCCAGTGATCTGGGCGTTCCGGTCATCGGCGTAGGGCTGCTCTACCAACAAGGATATTTTCGCCAGGTGATAGACAAGAACGGGGCACAGCAGGCCCTCTTTCCGTACAACGATCCCGGCCAATTGCCGATCACCCCTCTGCGAGGATCGAGCGGAGATTGGCTGCGGCTGGAGATCGAGCTGCCCGGCTACTCGGTATGGCTGCGCGCCTGGCAAGTCCAGGTCGGCCGGGTGAAACTGTACCTGCTTGACAGTAATGACGCAGCGAACATCCCGACCCGTCGAGGGATCACCAGCGAGCTGTACGGAGGCAGCCCGGAGCTGCGACTCAACCAAGAGCTGGTGCTCGGGATCGGCGGATGGCGGCTGCTCACCGCGCTCGGCATCAAGCCCGAGGTCTGCCATTTGAATGAAGGGCATGCTGCTTTCGCCGTATTGGAGCGCGCCCGGACCTTTATGGGAGAGACCGGGCAGCCCTTCGAGGTCGCGCTGGCCATCACGCGGGCGGGCAACCTCTTCACCACACACACCGCGGTGGCCGCCGGATTTGATCGCTTCGCTCCTGTCCTTATCGACCAGTACCTCGGTTCCTATGCCCGGAACAAGCTCGGCATCTCTCTCCGCGATCTCATGGCGCTAGGCCGCCAGGACCCCAACGACTCTTCCGAGCCCTTCAATATGGCTTACCTTGCCGTGCGAGGGAGCGGGGCGGTCAATGGGGTGAGCCGACTGCACGGGAAGGTGAGCAGGCATCTCTTTGCGCCTCTCGTTCCGCGGTGGCCTGAGGAAGAAGTGCCGGTCGGACATGTTACGAACGGGGTCCATATGTCAAGCTGGGATTCGGAAGAGACCGACGCTCTCTGGTCAGACGCATGCGGAAAGGACCGCTGGCATGGAACTCTGGAAAACCTGGAAGAGGACATGCGCAAACTTCCCGACTCAAGGCTCTGGGAGTGCCGCGCTTCTGCACGCGAGGCTTTGATCGAATATATGCGCGGCAGGCTTTTCCGGCAACGGGAAGCCGAGGGCGCATCACGGGAAGAAGTCGAAGGCGCAAAAAGTGTTTTTGACGTCAATGCCTTGACGTTGTGCATCGCACGCCGCTTTGCCTCCTACAAGAGACCAAACCTGCTGCTCCACGATCCCGAGAGGCTTCTTCACATCCTCAACGATCCTCAGCGCCCGGTGCAGCTCATCCTTGCCGGCAAGGCCCATCCGGCGGACCGGGCAGGGCAGGACCTGATCCAGGAATGGTCCCATTTTATCCGACGGAACGATGCGCGCGACCATGTGGTCTTTCTGAGCGACTACGACATGTTCCTGACAGGACAACTGGTGCAGGGAGTGGATGTCTGGATCAATACGCCGCGACGGCCCTGGGAAGCCTGCGGGACGAGCGGGATGAAGGTGCTTGTCAATGGAGGCCTCAATTGTTCGGAATTGGACGGCTGGTGGGCGGAAGCCTATACGCCTGAAGTAGGGTGGGCGCTCGGCGACGGCAAGGAACATGGGGACGATCCGGCCTGGGATGCTGTTGAAGCAGAGGCGCTCTACGACCTGCTCGAGCGAAAGGTGATCCCTGAGTATTATGACCGTGACACAAACGGCATCCCCGTGGCCTGGGTTGCGCGCATCCGTGAGAGCATGTCCCGGCTGACACCCCGTTATTCCGCCAATCGGGCCGTGCGGGAATACACCGAGCAGCATTACCTCCCGGCTGCTTTGACCTATCGCAAACGAGCTGAACATAATGGGGCTGAGGGAAGCCGGGTGGTCGCTTGGCGGCATCGGGTGGAGCAAAAATGGGGCGCACTCCGCTTCGGCGAAGTGAAGATCGAGACCGACGCGAAGCAGCATGTGTTCGAGGTTCAGGTCTATCACAACGGTCTCTACCCGAAGGCGGTTCGGGTAGAGCTTTATGCCGGCGGCGTTAACGGTAACGCTCCGGTGCGGCAGGAGATGAAGCTCGTCCGGCAACCAGCGGCTGCGGACGGGGGGTATGTTTATCGTGCCCAGGTGCCCGCGAGCCGTCCAGCGACGGATTATACAGCGCGGGTGCTCCCGTATCACGACGGCGTTTCGATACCCCTGGAAGAAGCTCACATCTTATGGCAAAAATGAGTGGATACGCGAGGCACATGACATGAAATGGGCAGGCCGGTTATTTATCAGGAGCATATCCTGCTAGTCCCACCCCGCGGTCGCAAAGGACGAACTGGAAGCGTCTTAAAAAAACAAGCTCGGCGGACGGTGAAACAGCCGACAAAAGGCTGACCTGATTGGTATGGGCTCCCCTGGCAAAAGCGCCCTTAAAGCGGCCCTGTTACGTACGGCGTGATGCGCAGGGCGATCAAGATCCCCGTACGCATCGCCAGGGGACGAGCTATTCGCTTGGGAAGGAGTTCTGTTTGATTTCGTTAGGAGGGGGAAGATATGCGGCAAGCCGCCGAAGCCACCCGGGAAACACACTATGAAAAACTATTCGGAGCCATCAGGAACCGATTATCCGATCAGATAAAGACCCCGTTCGAGGTCAGGCTATGGGGAGACCGCACCTATAGATTCGGCAAAGGGGAACCGGTCATTAAAGTCCTCGTCAAGGACCGCGATGGTTTGTCGGCCCTCAGCCGGTTCGATGAACTGGGTATCTGTGAAGCTTACATGAACGGCAGTCTCGACGTTGTGGGGGATATGCTGGGGTTCGTCAGTCTCCGGGGGACGTTGAACGATACGCATCCCTTCCACACCTTGTGGCGGCGGATAGCGCCGATGTTCCTAGGACGGGTGAGGGCGGACCGAAAGGCAATTGCATCTCACTACGATTTCAGCAACGAATTCTATCTCCTGTTCATGGACCCGACGCGCTGCTATTCGCAGGCGGTGTTCGAACACGATGACGAATCGCTCGAAACGGCCCAGCGCCGCAAGTTGGATTTCGCTGTTTCAGCATGTCATCTGAAGCCGGGAGATCGCGTTCTGGATGTGGGCGGAGGTTGGGGCACTTTCACGGAGTATGCGGGAAAACGCGGCATGCAGGTTACCTCGCTGACTATTTCCCGCCAGTCGGAGGCGTATTTATCGGAATTGATCAAAAGACTGCAGCTTCCCTGCAAAGCGCTTTACCGGAACTTCCTGGAACACGCCTCGCCTGAACCGTATGATGCGATCGTCATTCTAGGCGTCATGGAGCACCTTCCGGATTATCGGGCTGTGCTGCGGCAATTTCAGCGATTGCTGAAGCCGGGAGGGCGTGTGTACCTCGATGCCAGTGCATTCCGGGAAAAATATTCGAAGCCCACGTTCGTTTCCCGCTACATCTTTCCGGGAGACCATTCCTACTTCTGTTTGCACGAGTTCCTTGCCGAAGTAGCCAAAACAAAGCTGGAGGTGCTGGCAGTCCACGACGATCGTCACAATTACTACCTTACGTGCAAGGCCTGGGCCGAGAACCTGGAAGCATCTCGTGAAGAGATCGTCAGCCGCTGGGGAGAGATGCTCTATCGACGGTTCCGGCTTTATCTTTGGGGATCGGCCCACGCGTTTCTCAGCCATGGGATGGATGCATACCGGGTGGTCCTGCAACAACCTCAGGTGCTGGAGCAGAGGAACGGACTGTCATAGGCGGCAGAAGGTGCAGACGGGTGCCAAATGAAAAAAGCGATCCCGGCCGCGACGTTGTTTCCGGATAACGGCGGTGTCCTGCTCACCAACGGGTGATTGGTACGCCGTGCAGAGGGAACAGCGCTCGAGAAGGTTGTGCGGCACGTCTGACGGCAAGGAAAAGAGGGCCAGATGAATATCTCAAGCCGGCTTGACCAAAAGACCCGCAGGGTCTGGTCGATACTTCGTTTTTCCGTCAAACAATTTTTACGGATCGACGGGGCACAGTGGGCGGGGGCGTTCGCCTTCCATGCGTTCTTCTCGCTGTTTCCTTTGATGGTCCTGCTCGTCACGATTGCATCGTCCTTTATTGACCGGGACAGGGCCGGAAAAGAGGTTATTGCCTATATGGAGAGTTATGTCCCGATCAGCGGCGCGATGCAACATCGCATTTTTGATGTCATCGCCGGTGTGATCAACGCACGCAAGCATGCGAGCGCGATTGCGTTGCTCATCCTGATCTGGGGCGCCCTCCGATGTTTCACCACCCTCATCCGCGCCACCAACCGTGCCTGGGACACCGCGGTGTACAATTGGTGGCGGACGCCGATGAAAAGTCTGGTCCTGTTCGGCATCGTGGCCGTCGCGGTCCTCCTGGGCATTGCGGTTCCGGTGCTGGCGACCATGGCGAAGGCGTGGTTCTTTCCTGTGTATGATGTCAGTTCCTGGGTGTATGGCCTGGGAAGCTTTTTCATCCCTCTGTTGGTCATGTTCCTTGCCTTGAGCCTGTTTTACCAGTTCGCTCCAAGCCGGGTCACGCGGTTTGCCGAAGTTTGGGCCGGCGCCCTGTGCGCCACACTCCTTTTGCGGGCGGCTGAAAGTCTGTTCGTGATCTACCTGAAGGACTTCGCCACATTGAACGCGGTCTATGGGGCGTTCGGCGGGATCATGGCCTTGTTGCTCTGGATTTACATTTCTGGGTGCATTTTCATATTCGGTGCGTGTCTGTGTGTTGCTCAGGCCGAGACGCTCTCACCGAGCATGCATAAGCGGTAGCAACGGTGATGAACGAACGTTTGAGGGAATTGGAAAATATCGTTGTACTGTTTTTCCCGATACAACCCATCCCCACCTTCATCCTCCCCTTCAAGGGGAAGATTGGGAGGGGGATGGGACGAAAGCGGTATGTTTGAATCCAGGAGCGAGCGCATTTCCCACAGCTTGCTGCGGGGTTAGCGAACGATGAGAATAACGATAGCTCCTTTGAGGATCGATGATTCCCTGCAGCTTGCTGCAGGGAGCTTCAATGTTCAGGGACCAGCGAGGTGAGGCGGTGAAAGATGGGTCAAGTCAACGTGCGAACGACAGCATGGCGGGGGCAAAGGTGCGATCCGCTCTGCTCCTGAACGGCGTTTCGTCGCGTATCAAACTGCTTTTTCAGCGCGTTGACCCGACTACGACCCCCCTCATTCCGGACAATCACGTCACTCTACTGCAGAACGGAGAGGCTTATTTCTCTGCGATCGAAGCTGCGTTTGACCGGGCGGAGCATGAGATTTATCTTGAAACGTATATTTACGAAAACGACACTACCGGAAAACGGATCGCGGAGGCTCTGCGGCGGGCTGCCCTGCGAGGAGTATGCACTCACGTGTTGATCGATGGGTTCGGGTCCCACGACCTGCCGCGGACCATGATAGATCATCTGCAGGCGGCCGGAGTAAAGGTGGCCTGGTACCGCAAAAAGATATCTCCCTGGACGTTACAGCGAAAACGCCTGCGCCGGCTGCACCGGAAAATAGCGGTTGTGGACCGGAAAACCGCGTTTGTCGGCGGTGTCAATATTATTGATGACATGAAAACGACGGACCCCCCGTCCTTTCGTTATGACTGCACTGCGGCTGTGGAAGGACCGCTGGTGGAGGTGATCCGCCTTTCCGCCCGGCGGCTGTGGTCATTGGTGGCCTGGAGTAATTTTCGTACAGGCTGGATCGGGGAGGGGATTCTGTCTGCTTCACCTTCGAGCGGGGGGACCATGCGTGCGGCATTCCTGGTGCGGGATAATGTCCGCCATCGCCGGGATATTGAAAAGGCGTATATGCGAGCGATCGAACAGGCAGAATTCGAGATCATTATTGCCAGTGCCTATTTTTTGCCGGGAATAAACTTTCGTCACGCGCTGATCAATGCGGCCGCGCGCGGTGTCCGGGTGATCCTGCTGTTGCAGGGGAGGGTGGAATATTTTTTGCAGCATTATGCTTCACGTGCGCTCTACGGCAATTTACTCGATGCGGGAATCGAAATTTACGAATATCACGAGAGCTTCATGCACGCCAAAGTGGCGGTGATCGATGAGCACTGGGCGACGGTGGGGTCTTCAAATATTGATCCTTACAGCCTGTTGCTTTCGCGCGAAGCGAATGTCGTCGTTGACGATGAAGAATTTGCCGGAACACTGAAGCAGAGCCTAAAGCAGGCCGTAGAAGAGGGTGCGAAGCGGATATCGAAGAAGAACTGGGACCATGAGCCTGCTCCATTGCGGTTCATGAACTGGCTCAGTTACGGTTTCGTGCGATTGCTGATGGGTATCTCGGGATATGCCCCTGATTTCGGCCGGAACGATATGATCGAACATCGTCGCCGGAGGACTGAAAAATGATATTGTTAATATATGATAAAATTGTAGAAATTCATCTTGTTGCGGGACATTGCCTGTCGATCGGATGAAGCAGACGATGAAGATAAAAGAAGGGCATTTCGGCCGAGCAGGCTGCGGCCATTGCCGCGGAAACGTCGAACGATCGAAAATGGGAAGAAGCCGGACCCCATGCGCACCGGTGGTGTCCCTTCCTGACAAGAAGGGTGAATGAGAGGACTGTGGCCTGTATGGCAGGGAGAAATCCTATCAGAGCCGAGGATCCCATGGTGATTTCTCCTGCATATCTCAGAAATTCCACGATCACAATATTTTTCATACTCGTCCTTCTCGTGGCCGGTCTTGGAGATGCAAGAGCTCAATCCTCTGCGCAGCCGGTAACAGATCCGGCCACGACGGACAGCTCGGTCGTGAGCGGGTCGACGAATACCCGAGAGAACCCGTCTTCAGATGAAAGAGAACAAGGGGAAGGTAAGACCGGCCCGGTGCCGCGACATGAGGATGAAACCGTAAAGCGGGGAATATTCGGGCCGCAAATTGATCCCTGTGCGACCATCAAGGTGGCCGGAGAGACATGGCTGGACCAGACGCATGACCTCGTGGACAGCGGGATCTGTCATCCGGCGGTATGGTTTGATGGCTTCTTCGGCTGGGACCATATGCTGGAAGAGGTCCGGCCCAACACTTTCGTGAAATGGAGAAATTCCGCGCGGTGGACCGAGGGGAACAATGCCAAATATGTCGGCGATCTCTATATCCGCTATGAACTGCCTAATGTGCACAGGCTCCTGAAAAGAGCGAGGTTAGTTCTCGAATCGCGGTCTGAAGAAGATAAGTTCAAAACTCAACCAGGCCAGCCCGTAAGTCCGGGATTCAATCCGGAAACGGGAAACAGGACCGGCTCCATCGCGGTGCAGACGGACCTGTTCAGCTATCTTTATTCCTTGGCCCGCTTTGATACGGGCATCAAGCTCCATTGGCCCCTTGATCCCTTTGCCCGGTTCCGGTACCAGTACACGAAGCCTTTCGGCGAGGTCTACCTCATACGCTTCCAACAGATCGCGCTCTTCAGATATATTGAACATTTCTCGGAAACGACACAAATCGACCTTGAACGGACGATCACCAAGTTTACGCTTATCCGTTGGAGCAATTACGCGACCTATACCGAAGGCACGGCCGGCATTACCTGGAATACCGGCGTCAGCCTCATCACGCAATTGACGCCCAAGAGCGCGATCTCCTATGATGCGAGCATGTGGGGAGTGAACCATCCCGAGTGGGCCGTTCAGAATTACCGGGCCGGAATATTATATCGAAGAAATTTTTATCGTCCCTGGCTTTTCTTTGAGTTGGCGCCTGAAATCACCTGGCCGAAAGATGCAAGCCAGGCAGGCTATACGAGCAAAAAGAATTCGGTCTATGCACTCATGGCCACCCTTGAAGTTCAATTCGGGCATTAACCCCCATGAGCGATAGAGGGGCTTTGTTCACCTAAAACAATGTTCTCTGAGAACGTGATCATTACAAGCGACGAGGTTTCGCGTCTGCGGGCGGTCTTACCACCACGTCAAACTGCATGGGAGCGATAAAAGAAGGGACCACAAGCGATGCTGAGAAGAGGAAAAGATACAGAAGGGCGGTTTCCAAGAGCTCTTTTAAGGATTATCGTAAAATACGTGAGTGGATATTATATCGAAAGGAGAATGTATGAAAACGACCGTGGGTATATGGATCGATCATAGGAAGGCTATTATCGTGGCTATTACGGACAAAGGGGAAGAGACAGGTCTGATAATTTCGAAGGCTGAAAAACAGCTCCGCCGATCCGGCGATTCTCCTCTTAAGGGTTCCTACGAGCCGCTGCAAGTACCGGAAAGTGACAGCCGCCAAAAAATGCTTACGGGACATCTCAATATTTACTACGACGCGGTAATCGCAAGCATTCGTGATGCGGAATCTCTCCTGATATTTGGTCCTGGTGACGCAAAGGACGAGTTGAAAAAACGTCTTAAGCGCAACAAGCTCGGCGGACGAATCGTTGGTATGGAAACCGCTGACAAGATGACCGATCGTCAGATCGCGGCAAAAGTCCGGAAATACTTTCAGAAATAGCGTCGGCAAGATTGTAATGGGACCCCAAAAAGACATAATACTGAGAAGGAGGAGGGAACAAAATGAAAAAAAGTATACACGATGAGATTGCAAGGATCGCATACGAACTTTATGAAAAAGGAGGCAGAGTGCACGGGAATGAATTAAAGAATTGGTTCGAGGCGGAAAATATCGTGATGGAAAAGCATGAGCAACATGCAGGCGAACTGGAGAGGAAAGCTGATGCTTTCAAGAAGCCCCCAGCGGGGCATCGGCGTCATGTTAAAAAAGAAGGGTTTTACAAGAAAGGCTGAGGGCTCGCTCATGCGAAGACGCATCTGAAACAGTTGACAAGCGGACCGATCGTCAGATTGCGGCACAAGTACGGAAGTGCGTTCAGGATCAGCGGTCCGAAGCAGTAACCTGATCGCTCAGGTTCGTAAGCAATTGATCTGAAAATGGCCTAAAGAAATCATTAAGGAGGAGTCATGATCAAGAAAATACTGGTACCCACTGACGGTTCCAAAACTGCACGGAAAGCACTGAAATACGCGGTAGATCTCGCAAAACAGGCAGGATCGTCCATTGTCGTGCTGAGTGTGATAGATAAAAGTCCTTTTTATGGCGCACAGACCATGCCCTCTGCATCAAGCCCGACCCATCTGCTGGAAAATCTGGAAGATTACCTCAGACAGACTGCCGTAGCCTATGTTGCAGAGGCTGAAGAACTCTGCAGGTCGAAAGGAGTTAAGTCACGAAAGATGGTCAGGGCGGGACATCCGGTCGAAGAGATCATAAAGGCAGCAGAGGACTCGAAAGTCGACCTCATCGTAGTGGGCTCTCACGGAAAGAGTGCATTCGGCGCTGCACTTCTGGGCAGTGTAGCAATCGGATTAATACACAGGGAGGCAAAATATCCTGTTCTCGTAGTGAGACGATAAAGCGAAATTCAGGGACTTTAACCAACCGGGAGAGAGGGCTATGCTATGGCATATAAGCGTAGGAAGGGCATAGAGGAAGATAGAGGAAATTAACTCAGATGAACCGGCAGCGGGCAGAACGGGGAGTTCAGGAAAGGCGTACGCTGGCCAATGCCGCGCTTTGAATCAGAGGACGATACTGTGCTCGATCGTCTTACCGACCTCGTTTGGACCATGAATGCAAACCTTGGCGAATTCCCCATGGAAAACTCGGGTGCCTTGGTGCCTGCGCTGGGTTATCTTCTGGCAGAGGGGCGCACGCTCCGTCACAACATCCCCTATTTGTGCTCATAACAGAGATAGGGTCAGAGAGAATCTCCCCATTCTATGGAAATCCGATACCTTCTCAAGGGGCTGATCGTCGGTTTTGTGATTGCCGTACCGATTGGGCCCATCGGCATACTCTGCGCTCGGCGCACACTGACGCAGGGCCGAATGGCGGGTTTTGTGTCCGGTATGGGCGCGGCCACGGCTGATGTGTTCTACGGTTTTATCGCTGCGTTCGGTCTTGCCTTCATATCGGACATGCTCCTCAGCTACCAATTCTGGCTCAGGCTGGCGGGCGGAGCGTTTCTGTGTTTTCTCGGCATCAGAACGTTCATTGAAAAACCGGAGATAAAAAGCTTATTTTCAATGCTCAGGAAGAAGAAGCGGCATGCCGGAATGTTTACCTCCACTTTTTTCCTGACGCTAATGAATCCCATGACCATTTTTTCCTTAGCCGCGGTCTTTGCCGGGCTCGGGCTTGCCGGCACAAAGGGAGACATTCTTTCAGCGTTCATACTGGTCCTGGGCGTGTTTTTGGGCTCGGTTCTCTGGTGGCTGCTGCTATTCGGAGTGTTCAGTGTCTTCAAGAGACGATTCAATCGTCATGAAATGCAGTGGATAAACAGGATCGCGGGCATGATCATCATGGGTTTCGGGTTGCTCGCGTTCGCCAGCCTGTTAGTTCCGTAGCCGATCATCTCTATTCTCATCTCATAAATACCCGATCGATCTTATTGTCGGCCCAGCTCCGACGGAACATACTCACCTGGTCATATGCTGGAGAGGAAAGTCCGGATGCCATGAATGACAGTGACGGAAAATCTCCGGACCCAGGCGCGAGAACATTTCCCCAGCCTGCCGCAGGGAGCGTCAATGTTAACGAATGAGATTTTCACCAATTACCGGATAGCAGTGGGACGATTGCGCGGCAGGAGGGACGGAGACTCATGCAACGTAAGGAACAACGTCCTCAAATTGGCCAACCGGGTGCTCCTGGAGGTTCCTTGCATTGGCAAAAGCTTCGTCCAAAAGTGTTCGGAGTTTGGTGTTATTCAAGATTATCAAACGTGGCCGGTACGATGTTTGAAAGCGCAGGGAATATATGCATGCATCCGGTTATGGATTTAACATCGGTTTTGTTGATCATTGCATTGACAACTTCCTGAATGAGCATTGCAGCATGAGGGCCGATGATATGAAAACCGAGGACCCTCCGGGAGCCCTTTTCGACAACGGCCTTTGCAAAACCTTTACGCTCCATCATTGCCTCTCCCATCACGGTATCGGAATATAAGGTACGACCCACGAGGATCTCGTGATGTTGCCGGGCCTGCTGCTCTGTCAGGCCCACCGATGCTATCTGCGGATGTGTATAGACCGCATAGGGGACGGACTCAAAATCCATCCTGATCTTTTTCCTATGTCTGGCATTATGCCATGCCAGTTCAGCCTCCTTGTCTCCGGCGTGAGTGAACATTTTTCTGCCGATGGCATCGCCCAGCGCCCAGATATGCTTTTTGTTCGTCCGGAGATACTGGTCAACTTCTATGAAATTGGCATTGTCCATCTCTATTCCGGCATGTTCCAGCTTCAGCAGGTCGGCGTTGGATTTTCTGCCGGCGTTGATCATCAGCTTCGCTGCAGCGATCCTTTTTACTCTGCCGGTCCTGATGTCCTTTACCAGCGCGGTATACCCATTGCTGCCCTGTTTTACCTCCATCGTCTCGACACCCATATGCAGTTCGATGCGTTTCTCCAATTCCTGTGTTAATAGTTTGGAGATCTCCGGTTCAGCAAAAGGCAAAAGCGCCGGACCTCTATCAATGACCTTGACCTTCACACCAAGAGCCGAGAAGAAATGCGCATATTCAAGTGATATGAATCCGCCTCCGATCAAGATGATGCTGTCGGGCTTCCGTGCGAGTCCCAGGACGCTTTCATTGGTCAGGAACGGATACTTTTCAAGTCCCTTGATCCGGGGAATCAATGGTCGTGCCCCGGTGGCTATGAACAGCTTCTTTCCTCTGATCTTTTGATCACCGGCTTCAAGGGTATGTTCGTCTATGAAATGGCACTCTTTGTTTATGAAATCGAGATTCTCAGACTCCTTGATCGCCTTTTGTATGGAGCTTCTGCCTCGGGTGACAACACTTCTCATCCGCTCCATGAGCGCTCTGAAGTTAATATCGATTTTTCCCGAACGGATGCCGAGCTTTGTATTTTCTTGTGCCTCGATCATTCTGTCAGCGGTATAGATAAGCGTTTTGGAGGGGACACAACCGCTGTTAACGCAGGTTCCGCCTGGATGTCCCTTATCGACAAGAGCAACGTTCAGGCCTCTTGCAACAGCTTTAAACGCAACCGCCAGGCCGACATCACCTGCTCCAACGACGATAATATCATATGTTTTCATGACCACAACCCTTCACCGCAGAGGCAGGTGTCTTTATTCCGGTGCAAGATCAGCTTCCAGATCGATAAAAAGCTGGACGTCCCTGCCAACCATGATGCCGTTGTTTTCCATTGGCTGATTCCACATGATCCCATAGTCTTCACGGTTTATCATGGCCGATACGGTAAAGCCCATGCTTGATCCGTCGCCAAAGGGGTCTTTTACCGGTCCTGAAAATTCAACCGAGACAGTTACCTGACGTGTTATGCCATGTATGGTCAGGTCGCCGGTCACCTGTGCCTTGTTGCCGTTCACTGAATGTATCTGCGTAGAGGTGAACGAGATGGCGGGATACCTGTCGATATCAAAAAAATCAGGGCTTTTCAGGTGGTCGTCACGTTTCTGGACCCCTGTAAAAATGCTTGAGGCATCGATGGACAGTTCTATTGATGAGCTCGTAATGTTCAGAGGATCAAAATAAACAGTCCCTCTAATATTGCTGAACTGGCCCCGAACATGCGCAATCATCATGTGGCGGACAGAAAATACTGCTCCTGAGTGATCAGGATCTATGATCCATTTGGCCATTTTACCCATCCTTTTTCAATGGCATCAAATAGGCAGAAAACACTGCGGATCCTCGGCCAGGTAATTCGTTATGCCGTGAGAACGTGAAAATTCATACGCTATTGCCCTGCAGCCTCTGCATGCCGACCATCTATTACAGGTGCCGCATTTACCATCATAACGAGACCTGTCTCTCAATGAGTTCAAGACCTCTGATGTTGACCATATCTCCCTCAGGGAATCTGTTCTGACATTACCGATGGGAACAGGAAGTCTTCTGCAGGGAGTTACTGTTCCGTCGGGCAGGATCGTTAACCCCGAGACGCCTGCCGCGCATCCGCCGGTAGGAAAGGAGCTCGTATCATCTTCGCCCGCCGGCCTTCTGAACTGTGACGCGACGGGATCGCCCGTGACGATCTTCAGGCTGCCCGTATTCAGCGAAAATATTTTGCTGTACAGATCCTCCAGCACCTCTTTCGTCAGCATTCTGTCCAACAACGTTCTCCCGCTTCCCGACGGAACCAGCCTTGAAAAACCCAGCTTCTGCACGCCCATCGAAGAAGCGAGGGCTATAACGTCCAAAAAAAATGAAGCATTTATGTCGGAAAGCGTTGTATTCAAGGCCACTTCTATGCCAGCGTCAAGGAGGCATTGTATCCCGGAAAGGGAACGCTTCAGGTTTCCTTTGCCCCGTATTGCGTCATGGATGCCTTCCGGGCCCTCAATGCTTACCTGGACCCCTTTCACTCCCAATTGGGCAAGTAGTTCGGCGGTATCCCTGCGAATGAGCGTTCCGTTGGAAAGCAGGTAAGCGTCAAATCTATTCTTGGTGAGTTCTTCCAGTATCTGAAAAATATCCTGTCTCAGGAGTGGTTCACCGCCGGTGATGTTGAAACTGGAAGAAAAAGTAACATCATAGGCCGCTGACCATTCCCCGAGCATATCAGCAACTTCACGGATGACACTTCGGATCCCGGTTAAAGACTGCTCATCCGAGCTATTTCCGGATTGATAGCAGTGCGTACATCTGAGGTTGCATCTTTCCGTAAGATGCAACTGAATGAAAAATTCCAGGGGATTGTTTATTGACATTCGGCTTTCTCTGATCTGATTTCAGGATTAACCACGTACCTTATTGCCCCGCAGTATAGAAAGAACAGGCAGATATGATGATCATACCGATATCACCGGTAGGTGTCATGCATATCTGCCTTTTTCGCTGCCGAACCGGCAACTTAGCTCTTTCAGCCCTTTCACTTGTGACATGTCATCCCAGGATGATCTTTTGCAGACTTTTTGAGATTATCCCAGAAAGCAGCCTCTTTCGCGAGGGCTTTTGCCGACAATGTCTTCTTCATCCTTTTTCACCTCCTTTCCGTCCCTAAGATCGCCCATACAGATAGATGGTATCTATATTATTATAGCATGGCTGTTTTTTGCCGTTTATCAAATGCCTGGATGTGCCGGCCATCTTGACGCAACCGTGCATTATTCTGCATTTGGATCAGGGAAATATCTCAGGGAATAGAGGATCTGCAGGATACTGAGACCGGTCAGGATCCCCAGGACCGCGATCCCGGATAGGGTGAACGCGAGGAACCCTGTCGCCATGGTAAGCACAGCCAGCCCATACTGCGGCAGAACAAAGCGTAGCGCCGCATCAGGCGGTTTGCCAGGGTATGAGGAGAGGAAGATCGTATTCAGCGAGAACATGCTGACTCCTGCAGAGGCGCTGAGAATGAAGGCCTCCTGGGCAGGCATCATCGCGGAAGGCGCCAGCACGATCACCCGCTTGACCCCGACAGCAAGGGAAGCGATGCCCATGGTCAGCGGCAAGTGTGAATAAAGCCATTGCTGATATGCCCTCACGTGATTCTTTGAGGTCAACTGTCTCGTTCCCGCCCCCCTGACTCCTTCAAAGTATCCCCACCAAAGGGTAAAAGCGATGACCAGTCCCATGACGCCTGCAGAACCTGCCGCGAACGTCAGTTGGCCCGCCCCGACCCCCAGGACAACGCTGACCACGGCCTCCCCGATGACGATGATGGTTAAGAGGCCGAAACGCTCGGGGAGGTGCATGAGATGGGGAGGGAACTTGGCATGGAGCTGTCCGGCGGTGAGAGGGGCAAGAAAATCGATGATGATCGCAACGTACCAGATAATGAAGCGGTGCGGCATCGGTATAAACGTTGAGACGACCCATAATGCAGCCGCACTCCCGAAGCCCAGCATATAACGGTTTACGATTGGACGAACATGCGGTATGTGCCGTCCGGCACGAAAGTATTCGGCTACCAGCATGAAGCGGACCGCTGCATACGACAGGGCGAAACCAATGGAACCATTTCCCAGGGCATTGGGCACATGCACGATGAGTGACGCCACCGCCACGATCTGTGCCATCGTGAGAAGCCTGTGACCAATATCATCAGAATCAAAACGGGTCAAGTAAAAGGTCTGGCCGACCCAGGCCCACCAGACAGGCACGAAGAGAACGGTGAAATGCAGCAGTCCTGTCAGTGAGTAGTCTCTATTGAGGTTTCCGGCCAGCTGGGATATAGCTGCAACAAAGACAAGGTCATACAAGAGCTCCAGCCATGTCGCATGCCGCTCCCGTTCCTCAGCGGCATCGGTCCTGAGCCTCGGCGGTTTGATCAGTCCTTTCTTGAGCATGACCTTGGATATCTCCTGACTGTGTATAGAGTGTTTCGCCAGTTATTCCCATCGTTATTCAGCTTTTCGTTCGCCCCCTTTCTCTTCTTCACTGTAAAGTATACGGGACTCTCCGGTCTTTGTGTTCACCTCGACGCAGTATTCGACCTATTTCCCGTTCAGGTAGATCTTTGACCGCACGTACTTCGTCGTTTCGCATTGGGGACAGAATTCCACGTTTCCGCAGTGCTGAATATCCCGTTGTTCCAGCTTGCTGCCGCATTTCGCGCATGTGTTCATTGTGGTCTCCGTGACTATAATGGGATGCATACGCCGTTTCAGAGCACCCGTCCCGCGATCATCTTTTCCTTTCACCCGCGGGGGAACGGAATCCTTTACCAGGCATTTGTACCATAGTGGTCTCGCCGACAGACCTGCCGCTCTTCACGCGTGGGGAAGAAACCCGTTGATCCGGCCCGCTTTCCCGGGATCACGCTACATTCCTATTCCGATTTGTCTCATTTCGCATTGTCCCAGAATAGCCACTCTTCGATCATCACGCCGCCTTTCCAGTGTCCCACGGTACATGGGAATGCTGAACTCCATGCCTGTGGGTTGAACGAACTTCCGTCTCCGATCGGCATGGGCTCGTAAAAGTCCCGGTCATGACCCCGATGACCGAGGTGAATTCGCCGGACCCGAACTTGATCGGATGGACTTTGATGGCAGTATCGGGCGCACGAAAAACAGATTCTACGGTCCGGTTTGCCCCGCACCGTTGAAGTGTAACATAGGCTTGCCCCGGCATCACCGGTCATGGGACCCGTCGCAATAGGGTGGTCGCCCGGTCTTCCCGCAGCCGCAAAGAGAGACTTCCTCGGATATATTGATCACGAACTCAAACGGCTTTTTCCCTGTGCCGCCATGGGAACTATCACAGAATGGTTCGATCTCGCTCTTCCCGCAGCTGCACCAGTAATAGGTCCCTTTTTTCAGCCACATCGTGTATGGCGCGTTCTTCGGCATGCAGGGAACCTCCATGATCTTCAGTATAAGTATAGCTCAGAGGTGATCCTACTTCTTTCCCTGTTTGATGAACGTGCCGTTCCGGTACTCCTCGAAGGCCGTCTCCAGCTCTTCTTCCGTGTTCATCACGATGGGTCCGTGCCAGGCCACCGGCTCTCCGATGGGCTTTCCGGAGATGAGCAGGAAGCGCACGGGCTCATCACCGGTGGTGATCTTTACCTGATCGCCATCGGCAAAGAGGCAGATGGTTCCGTTCCCGACGGTCTGGTCCTTCTGCTGGTCAAAGCGCCCTTTTCCCTCGATGACATAGGCGAACACCGTGTGCCCCCGCTTGGTCGCGTGCACGAACTCGGTGCGCTCAGGTACCGACACGTCCAGGTATTCCGGATCGATGATGATGCCCTTGACGGGACCTTCATGCTTTCCGACCTTGCCGCAGATGACCTTGACCTTCGCGCCGCTCTCCAGTTTCACCACGGGGACCTGCCCGCTCTTGATGTCGCGGTAGCGGGGATCCATCATCTTGTGGGTCCGGGGCAGGTTGGCCCAGAGCTGGAATCCCTCCATCTTTCCCTCATAGGTACCCCGGGGCATCTCCTGGTGGATAATGCCGCTCCCGGCGGTCATCCACTGCGTGTCGCCCGAGGAGATGACGCCCTTGTTCCCCATGCTGTCGCCGTGCTCCACGTCACCCTGCAGGACATAGGTGATCGTCTCGATGCCGCGGTGCGGGTGCCAGGGGAAGCCCGCGAGATAATGGTCCGGATTGTCGGACCGGAAATCATCCATCATCAGGAAGGGGTCGAAGAGCGGCACTTCGTTGTATCCAAATGCGCGCTTGAGGTGCACGCCGGCGCCTTCCATCGTTGGCTTGCTCGAGATGAGCTTGCGGATCGTTCTTGTTTCCTTCATGGTAGTCCTCCTTCAGTGTGGCAGGTTGCTGCGATATCTCCCTCGAACTTCTGACCAGTGTTCCGCGTCTGCGCGTTTTTCCGCTGTAAAAAAGAGGGGGCCGCTCCCCAGCGGCCCCCGTACTGCTCTACCCACCTGGTCAGAACAACGCTTAGCTGACGTTGTGCTCTACGAACCGGTCAAGGGACCACTTCCCGCCACCCTTGATGATCAACGCAATGGCCATACCGATCACGAGGATATGAAACTCGAAGCCTTCACCCTTCTGGTTCCCGAACCAGTTCATAAAGAACCCGTTCTGCCAGTGCAGCATGTACACGGCAACGGCCATGTTCATGCCGATGCCAAAGGCCGCCACGCGGGTGAAGAGCCCGGTGATCAATCCGAGGGAACCAAGCCCCTCAGCCATGATCGCCAGGAATGCAAAAACGGCCGGGATTCCCATCTTATCGGTGAACATGCCTAACGTGCCCGTAAAACCAGGCCCTCCGAACCACCCGAAGAGCTTCTGCATGCCATGGGGGAAGAACACCACACCCAGTGCGATCCTGATCACCATGATCGCAATATCATTGTCCGTCCGGACCAATTTCTTGAACATATGCGCCTCCTTTCGCTGCGCCGCCGCAGCTTGTTCAGGTATTTCTATTTCGCGTGCGTCCCATCACAGAAGGGCGGGTTCTTGGTTCGCTGACACGCGCACAAAGCGACCTGTTCGGTCTTCTTGATGACGAATTCCACCGGCTCCTTGCCGGTTCCTTTGTGGGAGCCGTCGCAGAACGGTTCCTTGAGGCTCTTTCCGCAGCTGCACCAGGAGTACGTGCCGGGATGGAGCGTAACGCTGAATGGTATGTTCTTCGGCATCAGGCCAACCTCCTCTTATTGATAAGCTTTTTTATGGTATCGGTCCGAAGACCGGTCAGCTTCTTGCTTTCCTTTCCTGCAGGCCGACCTTCCTGCAGAGACGTCCCAACTCGTCCTGCTCCGCTTTGGTCAACACGCTCATCTCTTTGACGATGCGGCGCACGTGGCCGGGGAAGAAAGACGTAATAAGCGCCGAGCCTTTTGTCGTGATCCGCACGGAATAGTGCCGCCGGTCCTTTTCTTCCCGGACCCGCTCCACGAGGCCTTGTTTTTCCAGGTTGTCCACCACCATCGTGATGTTGCCGGTGCTCTTCAGGATCTTGGATGCCAGGTCCTTCTGATAGAGGGGACCCAGGTGGTACAATGCCTCAAGCGCCCCGAACTGGCTTACCGAAAGACCTATCTCGCTGAAAGGGGACTCTACCCGGCCTGATACCGACTGGGCCGCCCGCACCAGCTTGATGAAGGCGTTCAGCGCCCTCGTTTCCTCTTTTGTCCCTTCATATCGTGTTCCCATGGTAGTTCCATATCATATAGTTTAACGTTAAACTAATAGTACCGCGAGAAGGGCGGATTGTCAAGAACAAATAATGAGTGTGCGTACCCCGGTTGGGGATGAGGTAGAAAAAGATGCCGTTGTCTTTTTTGGGCAGTTCGCTGTAGAGGGGATGGGGAGGGAGGGACCGGCCTACAGCTTCCCGAATGACCAGTACCAGGCAAGGCTCAGGTACTCGGCCAGGGCGGTCGACGACGTATCGAGAGCGCCGGTGCGGGGCAGGAGAGCGGTGATCGAGAAGGGCCGCGACGCAGATTTATATGCCGCAGGGGCGGGAATGACAGAGAAACCCTGTTTCCTGAACATGCCTGCGGCCCGCTTCAGGTGAAAGGCCGAGGTGACAAGGATGATGGTCCTGCCGGAGACCAGGCCCTTGACCTGTTCCGCATTCTCCCACGTGTTCCGTGATCGGTTCTCGATGACGAGGTCCCCACGCGGGTACCCGAGCTTGACCGCAAGAGCGGCCATGGCATCCGCCTCCCGGGCCTCCGTGGGGGCGAGTGCGCCGCTTCCGCCGGACACGACGAGGGGGATGCGGAGGTTCCGGGCAATGCGGATGCCTTCGATGAGGCGTTGCAGCGATGAGGGCGAGGGCTCTGGCCTGGCAGGCAGCCAGGAAAGGTCCGTGACCCCGCTGCCCAGGACAACGACCGCATCTGCCTTGATGTCCGCGATGTTGAGAGGCAGGTACGCGGCCTCAAGGGGCCTGATCAGCCTGTCTGATACCGGTTCAAGGCTCAGAATGTAGAGAAGAGCGATGCCTGCTGCCACAAGTGTCCTGCCGGCGCTCGGGTGCCGGCGGAGGAGGATCAGGCCGGCGAGGATGAGGACAAGAAGGCTGGCCGGCGGCAGAAGGAGCAACAGAAGGACCTTGGATATGATGAAACCCATAATGAAATCGCTCCCAAGCCGGACAGGACGGGACCGGCAGGATCGGACCACGAATCTCGCGGCCGCAGGCTATCGATGATGCGCATGGCGGAACACCCGGGAAACGGCAAGCAAGGGATCTCTCCGGCCCCGTTAGTGGGCAGCTGGTGGTCCTTCCGCCGTGGCGGAAGCGCGCTTCATCAACAGCACCAGCGGCAGCATGCACAGCATGAGCAGGCAGATCGAGAGAAAGGCGTCGGCGAAGGCAAGGGTCGTGGACTGCCGCACCAGCTCCCGGTACATCATGCCGTCGGCGCCTGCAGGGGGCAGGCCTTTCCCTGTCAGGAACGACGAGATCCGGTCATGGGAGATGACATAGGCTGGATCGAACGGGGAAAGGTGCTCCACGAGCCGGGTCTGGTGGAACTGCGCGCGGCGCGACAGCATGGTGGTAGTGAAGGCGATGCCCACGCTTCCGCCCAGGTTCCTGAGGAGGTTGTACAGCGAGCTCGCCTCGGTCATATGCTCCCGCGGGATGTGGGAGAGCGTCAGGGTGGTGAGGGGGATGAAGGTCATGCCCATGCCGAAACCGAGGGCGACGCGCGGCCAGACAAAGGTCCAGAAGTCTGTGGTGAGATTGAACCGGGACATCATGTAGGTGCTGAGGGAGCAGATCGATATCCCGACGGCGAGCAGCTGCTTGGGGTTCACCTTGCTGACGAGCTTGCCGGCGATCGGCATGGCGAACATGGTCGCGATGCCGCCCGGGCCGAGCACAAGGCCCGCGTAGAACGAGGTGTAGCCCATCATCATCTGGAGATAGACCGGCAGCAGCACGATGCTGCCAAAGAGGTTCAGGAACACGAAGAACATGACCGTGGCGCCGCTCGTGAAGGTGCGGTCCTTCAGTAATTTCAGATTGACGATGGGCTGCTCGGAATAATACTCGTTGATCACGAGCAGGGTGAGTGCCACTATCGAAACGATGGAAAAGCCGATGATGAGGTCCGACGAGAACCAGTCGTCGCTTTCCCCCTTGTCCAGGACGAACTGGAGCGATCCCAGGCCGATCGCCAGAAAGAGCAGGCCCCAGTAGTCGACCTTCATCTTCTGGCGCTGCATATAGGGTGGGTCCTCGATCACCAGAACGTTCATGACGATCGACAGGATGCCGATGGGGATGTTGATGTAGAAGATCCAGCGCCAGGAGAAGGTGTCGGTGATCCAGCCGCCCAGGAGCGGGCCAACGATGGGGCCCAGCATGGCGCCCAGGCCGAAAATGGCCATGGCCTGGCCGTGCTTCTCCCGCGGGAAGGACTCGAGCAGGATCGACTGGCTGATGGGAACGAGGCCGCCTCCCCCGATGCCCTGGAGGATGCGGAAGAACACCAGACTGTTCAGGCTCCAGGCGGAGCCGCACATGAAGGAGCTGAAGGTGAAGAGGGCGATGGAGGCGATCTGGTAGTTCTTCCGGCCGATGAGCTTGGCGAGCCACCCCGACATGGGGATGACGATGGCGTTCGAGACAAGGTAGGCGGTGATGGTCCACGTGGCCTCATCGTAGCCCGCGGAGAGCGACCCCCGGATGTGGTCGAGCGATACGTTGACGATCGAGGTGTCGATGATCTCGATCAGCGTCGGCAGCATCACCGTGAAGGCGATGAGGCCGCGGCTCGGTCCTGGTTTCATTGCAGTTCTTTCATATCATACAAGGATAGTTTTAACGCAGAAAAAGTATGATTGGATTATGAGGAACGCTGTTAAAGACCTGCTATAGGGAATCATGGGCAAATCAGCGTAACTCAGCGTTGAATTCTCTTTCCAAGATTATTTTACGAGCACCGTCGGAATGACGGACATCCCGACGCGCAGGACATGGTCCTTGTCCTCGCCCGGCGCAAGCACGATCTTGACCGGGATGCGCTGGACAACCTTCACATAGTTGCCCGTGGCGTTCTCGGCCGGGAAGAGGGAGAAGCTCACGCCGGTCCCTGCCATGATGCTGTCCACCTGGCCCTTGAAGGTCACGCCGGGGTAGGCATCCACCGTGATCCTCACATCCATGCCCGGCCGGATGCCTTCCAGCTCGGTCTCCTTGTAATTGGCCACGATGTAGAGGTTGTTCAGCTCCACGACCGCCATCAGGGGCTGACTGTCCTTCACCTGGTTGCCCGTCTGGACGGACTTCTTCGTGATGTAGCCGTCCGACGGCGCAATGATCCGGGTATAGCCCAGGTTGAGCTCTGCCTGCCGGAGCTGCTCCTCGGCAAGTTTTACCTGTGCCCGGGCGATCTCAGCGGTCGAGACCGTCTTGTCATACCGCTCCGCCGAGCTCACATCCTGCTCATACAGGGCCTTGGCGCGCTTCAATTCGCTCTCGGCGAGGCGCAGGTTGGCCTTCTGGAGCTCCAGGGTCGCCCGGGCGGCCTCTGCCTTCGACCGGTAATCCGCCGGGTCCAGCTCGACCAGGACATCGCCTTGTTTGACCCGCTGGTTGTCCACGACCGCCACGGTCCTGACGTTGCCGCTGACGCGAGCCGCGATGGTGTGGATGTTCCCATCGACGAAGGCGTCATCGGTCGAGACATGGGTCTTGCGATAACTGTTGTAGAAGTAACCGGCCGTCAGGCCGACCGCCACCACGGCGGCAACGATCATGAAGGCCGTCTTTTTCTTTTGTCCGCTGTTCTGCGGCTGTGGTTGCTGCTCTGCCATGCTGAAAGCTCCTTGATCGTAATAACAGCACTTGACACTGATCAGATCGGATAAGCACCGGATAACGGCGGATGTGCTTCAACGCCATTTCCCGGGCAATCGGTCATTTACCGATGTATGCGCCGGCCAGGTCCCTGCCCATGGTGTACAGGAGCGCGGCCTCGGCGCGCCGGACGCCGAAGTTGGCCTTCCAGGCGTTGGTCTCGGCCGTGGTCATGAGCGTCACCGCATCCAAGACGTCGGTAGAGGTGCCGACGCCCTCCTTGTAGCGGAGCCGCTGGAGCCGGAGGTTCTCTTCTGCCTGGGCCACGGCCGCCGTGGCGACCTCGACCTTCTGGGTCGAGCTCTGGAGGTCGAGCCAGGCGGCCTGCGCGTCGAGGCGGACCGCGTCAAGGAGCTTCTCCCGGCTGATCCGCAGGGACAGGAGCTCACCCTTCGTCATGCTGACCCTCGATGATGTCACCCCGCCCGAGGAAAGGTTGATATTTATTCCGGCGATGAAGGCCCAGTTGTCCTGATGGACCATGTACTGGTTCTCGTTGTATTCGTAGCCGCCCGAGACATAGACGGAGGGCAGGTATTCCGCGCGCACGGCGCTGACGCTTTCCTCCTTTGCCCTCACCCGGGCGTCGAGGTCTCTGAGGTCGGGATTCGCCTGCTCGGCCTCGGCCCAGGCCTGCTCCAGGGATACTGCCCCGACAGGCGTCCCGACGATCTCCGCCGGCCTCACCGGATCGTTCAGCGGCCGCATCAGCGTGCTGTTGAGCTTCGACACCCGGAGCGATCGGTTGTTCTCGGCGGTCAGCAGGCGCTGCTTCGAGTCGGCGAGCATGACATCCGTCTGGAGCACCTCGTTCCGGGTGAGCCACGCCCGCCTTGAGCCGCGCCTCCGCGTCCTTGCGATGGGCCTCATAGCGGGTGACCTCCTCCTGGGCGACCTTCAGCAGTTCCTCGGCCTCGAGGAGGTCGAAGTAGGCGGAAATGAACTCGAGGGCGGCCCGGTTCCGGGTGCGGAAGGTCCCGGCCTCGCGGGACTTCAGGCCGTACTGTGCGGAGCTGACGGACGACGAGGTCTTGCCGAAGTCATACAGCAGCTGGGTGGCCTGAAAGCCGTAGGTCATGAACTGGTCCTGGGACGTGGGGACCCTATTGGGGCCGAATATGGCATAGGGCTGGTAGCGAAGCCAGGTCTCCCTGCCGTAGAGGTCGAGCTTGGGCAACCAGGGCGAACGCGCCAGGGACACGGCGCCCCTGGCCACCTCCTCGTCGGAGCGCGCGATGGTCACGTCCCGACCGTTCTCGGTGACGATCTTGAGCCCTTCCTGGAGCGTCAGGGCATGGCCGAAGACAGGGAACAGGAACAGAGCCATGGCAGTGAACAGAGCGAATCCAGTAGAGGATGCAGCACGGCGCATGTATGCTTCTCCATCTGTTTTTTAAAGGGAAGTGCGGGAAGGTCCGGTCCTCCGCGCTGGGAGGGGCTCGACCCGATAAACTTAAGTATAATACAAACCGTGAGGAAAGTGAAGCAGGGAAACGCGAAAGGGGAACACCGGAGAGAAGGGGAAGATCATAACACGGAGACGTAAAGAGAGGAAAACGCGGGGGGCAGATAAAGCACAACCGAGGCGGGGACAGGGGAAAGACAGCGTAGCCGATCACACCAGTACCATCGATAGAAGATAAACGGTCATTAAAAGGAAGGGAAGCTCCCTGCAGCAAGCTGCGGGAATGCGCTCGCTCCTGGATCCATACAAAAGCAGGAATATGTCTCGCCAAGTCGCAAAGACTTCGGTAAGTTCAGTCGAGTCGCACAGTCGAATGTGTGCAAAGAAAACCGGATAGTGAGGTTTAGATCTTTGCGTCCTCTGCAAGCTGGTTTGCGAGAGACGGCATGTGGTGGAGGTCTATTCCGAACCTGTCGGGGTCAGGAAACGAGGCGTGGTCTATGACGTGGGATATAACGAGGGCCGGGAAGATCAGGAACTTGCTGCCACCGGGCTCAAGTAGCGAACGGCCTGCTCCTCGACATGTTTCCGATGGTCCTTCATTCTGCTCTGAAGGCCCTTTAGGAGGATGGCTGTTTCTTTGTCGCTGCTCTGGAAGTGATCAAAGATCCTTTGGACGAGAAGAGAGTTTTCTATATTGAGCGCCAGGGAGAAAGCGGCCTCGAGGGTGGGGGCTTTGTCCTTCACTTTGGCGAGATTGCCCTCAAGATATTTTACGTAGGATTCGACGGTGTAGCTCCTGAGCTTCTTTTCATGGAAGATCACTGAGTCGGTCTGTGTCTTTTTGTACAGATATTCGACCCACTCGGCATGTTCTAGTTCTTCCCGGCACAGGTCGGTCCAGAACTCGCGGGTCTTCGGGAACAGGCTTGCGAAGAAACGGTACATTTCAGCGATCAGCAGTTCCTGACGGTTGAACAGGAGGATCATTTTTCCCTGGTATGTTTTGAGCTGGGCCAAGAAAGATGTCCTTTCGTGATCTTTGCCATAATATAACCAATATAAATACTATTGTCAATAATTATTAGATAATATAAATCAAATAGTTGCCATGTTTTATCTTCGTACATCCGTGAAGTTGAGCGTCCAACCGCCGTCTTTCATGATGATAGGTCCTGTATGTCTGAGAAAAGAACTTGCTATTTTTCGGTGAACCTGTATAATGCCCGGGACTGAAAAATAACGGGGCAGGAATACCCAAGACGTTTCCCGGTTCGCACGCTTCCTGATAGTCCCCATTCATCGATCACTGACCCCCTTCTTCCTTTCCGTTTTCTCCCAAACTGAAACTGGTTGGCACGTATGGTTGGCGAACGATGTTGTTATGCCGGTCATAACAGTGCTGTCGCCGTCCTCGCTACCCAGGGCCACGGTGTGACCCTGCGGCGCGCACGCTAACACCCAGCCGGTTCTGACGCGGACCTTTACGGTCCCGTGCCCAGACCATATAAGGAGCACCATGTCTTTTGATTCATTGAACCTCGCATCACCGATCATCAAAGCGATCAGCCTGTGCGGCTATGCCGCGCCCACGCCGATCCAGGAGCAGGCGATCCCCCCGGCCATGGCCGGGAAGGACCTCATCGCTTCGGCCCAGACGGGCACGGGCAAGACCGCGGCCTTCGTCATCCCGGCGCTCGAGCGCCTGCAGAATCCTTCCGCGGCCCGGGGGAAGGGGCCTCGCGTCCTGATCCTCACTCCGACCCGGGAACTGGCCAATCAGGTTACCGAGGCGGTCCGCACGTACGGTAAGTTCATGCGCCTGCGCCACGGTGCCATCGTGGGTGGCATGCCCTACTTTGAGCAGCAGCGGCTTCTGTCGCAGCCCGTGGACATCATTATCGCTACGCCGGGGCGGCTCATCGACCACCTCGAGAGCGGGCGTATCGATTTCTCGCGCGTCGAGCTCCTGGTTCTCGATGAGGCCGACCGCATGCTCGACATGGGCTTCAGCGAGGCAGTTGAGACCATCACCAAGGCGACGCCCGAAGGCCGCCAGACGCTGCTCTTCACCGCGACATGGGACAACACCATGGCGCGGCTGGCCCAGCGCCTCATGAAGGACCCTGTCCGCATCGCCGTTGTCGGCAAGAAAGCTACGCTCGAAGCGATCGAGCAGCGCCTCCACGCGGCAGATGATATGCAGCACAAGACCCGGATGCTGAACCACCTCATCGCCGACAGCGGGATGACGCGGGCCATCATCTTCTCGTCCACCAAGCGGAACGCCGACCAGCTGGCCCGGGAGCTCCATGCCCAGGGCCACGCGGCCGAGGCCCTGCACGGCGACATGACCCAGGGCGCGCGCAACCGCACCATCACGAACATGCGCCGCGGAAAGGTCCGCCTGCTCGTAGCCACGGACGTGGCCGCGCGGGGGCTCGACGTGCCGGGCATCACCCATGTGATCAACTACGACCTTCCGAAGAACGCCGAGGACTATGTCCATCGCATCGGCCGCACGGGCCGCGCAGGCGCAACAGGCATCGCCATCTCCTTCGTTTCCTTCCGGGAGCTGGACCAGCTGACCCGGATCGAACGGTACATCGGCCAGTCACTTCCCCAGCAGGTGATCGCTGGGTTGGAGCCGGCCAGGCCGCTTCGTGCCGCAGGCGGCCGTTCGGATCGTCCTTCTTCCTCGGGATACCGGGGGAGGACGTCCGCGCCGGGAGCCAGCCGTTACGGACAACGTTCGTCGACGTCGCGCGATGGATACGGCGCTTCGACGGGCAGAAAGCCTCATTCAGCCGGAGCGTATGCAGGCGACCGTACCCGCGACGCCTACGGAACGTCCACAGGCAGGAAGCCCTATTCGTCGGGGAACGCCTTTGTGGGTGACCGGAAGCGCGATGCCAAGTCGCAGGGCGGCTGGGCTGGAGACTACCGCAAGCCCCAGGGCGACCGCAAATCCCGCTGGGCATAGACCCTATCGGGACAATGCTCCCATTATAGTAACGACAAAAAGCGCCTCTTACAGAAGAGGCGCTTTTTTTGTTCCGAGCTCAATGTTCGATCCTGACCGTGGCCGGGCTATGACATCGATGCCTGGACCCACTGGGCCAGTTCGGACCCTTCCCGGGGCGCGCCGTCCAAGCGGCCGAGCTGCTTGCTGTCCCGGAAGGTGAGGAACGTGGGGGCAGACTGTATGGAGTAGAGCAGGCTGAGGCCAGGTTCAGCATCGGTATCCACCTTGATCACTTTCAGCCTGCCTGCCTGGGCGAAGGCGATGTCGGCCACGGCAGGCTCGATCTTCTTCCAGAGGTCGTTCCCCTTCGCCCAGAACACCACGAGCACGGTTTCGAGCCACGAGGAGAGTTCCTGGTCGAAGGACGCGGCCGTTGCAGTCACCGCTTGGAAGGGGAAGTCGAGCAAAGCCTTGCATTTCCCGCAGAGCGGGTTCTGGGTGAGCTTCTTGACGGGAACCCGGTTAAGGGCTTTGCAGGACCTGCAGCGGAGCAGTGCGGTGTCGTTCGCCATGGTGGTTGAAGGGGACCTCGAGGACCGGAGCTGCCGAGGCGTCTCAATAGCTCGTATATTTCAAAAGATTATCAATCCAGGTCACGAACTCGCCTTTTTCCTTGGGTGCACCGTCCATACGGACAGCGAATACGCCGTTCTTGTAGACCAGGAACGTCGGCGTCTTGGTGACCTGCAGGCGCTGCGCCAGGTAGGCCTCCGACTCGATGTCCACCTTCAGGACCTTGAGTTGGCCGGCCTTTTCTCTCGCGAGCTCGGCGACATAAGGGTCGTATACCTTGCAGTACAGGCACCAGGGGGACCAGAACATGACGAGCAGGGTCTCGGGCCAGTATGACACGTCGCGGTCAAAGCTGGCTGCCTTTCCCTGGACCGGCTGGCGCGGCACCTCAATGACGTTCTTGCAGCTGCCGCAGCGCGGACCGCTCCCGATCCTGTCCTGCGGCACCCGGTTCAGGGTCAGGCAATTACCACACCGTATGGTTATTTTTACAGGGAGTGTTTCAGTCATCGTTCGTTAACGCAGGTTCTTTTGTAATCGGTCCTTCAGGGACGCAACCGATGGTACGTTCATGAGCCGCCCGGACTCGTCGGGGTAGGCCCTTCAGGTGATGCCCGGTGAACCCCCTCCTTCGAACAGGTCCATCCCGTCCAGTCGGATGGTAGGGGAGCCGGAGATCCCGAGGCTTACCGCCTCGTCATAGGAGACCGTGTGAAAGGCCACCTCGGTGTCAAGCCCCAGCTCTCGAAGGGCGTGGCCGATGTTCTCCCGGAGCTGGTAGTATGAGCCGCAGTGCTCGGACAGGTAGCAGTCTATCTTCATGGCAACGGTGAGCAAAGTACCCGAAACGGCCGCAGAATGCAATACCCGAAAAATATCCGACCGGCCTATTTCCGGGTCTGCCGGGCGATCACATCATCGACCCAGGACAGCGCTGCCGAGACCGTGGGGAAGCCGATAGTGCTGGTGAGCACGATGATCGCATGCTGTACCTCTGCCGGCTTGGCTCCCGCTTCGAGCGCCCTGCGCGCGTGGGAATGCACAGACCCTTCGGCGCGGATCGCGGCGGCCGCGGCCAGCTGGACCAGCTCCGAGGTCTTCTTGTTCAGCGGCCCCGCCGACTTGGTGGCCTTTCCGAGCTTTTCGAGCGCTGTCATGACCCCTTCGTACCGCTTCATGATGCTGGTGTATTGTCCCGGATATTTCGGCATGTATACCTCCTCAATGAGAAGTCTCTGCTTCCATGGAACACCATCATACGATAAGTCGAGGAAAAAGTATAGCGCTAGTCAAGGCTCCTCTGAGCCGGAGAGAGCGGGGTACTGCGCAAAGATGTGAAAATTTCCTTGACAAGAACAATTCTAAAGTGATAATATTTCCAGACATGAAAGCCCATACGATACCGCGCGGAGAAAAATATCGGACCCTGGGGATCAAGCTCACCCCGCAAAGGATCGCCATCCTTGACTACCTGGAGGGTAACCTGTCCCATCCCTCGGCCGAGGACGTGTACAAGGCGGTCTTGCGAAAATACCCGACCATGTCCTTCGCAACGATCTACAACACCCTGGAAACGCTGAAGCGGAACGGCATGGTGGCGGAGCTCACAGGCGATCCGGGAAAAAAACGGTTCGATCCGAACCCCCGTCCTCACCACCACCTTATCTGCACGCGGTGCCGGCGGATCGTGGACGTCCGGGTGGAGTTCCGCCTGCCGGTCCCCGACCGGGACCGCGCCGGATTCGAGATCACGGGCAACCATATCGAGTTCTTCGGGACCTGTCCCGCTTGTAAGAAGCGAACCTATTTATGATCGGAGGAACAGAACCATGTGTATGGCTCATGAGAGAAATTGCGCGTGCGGATCTCGGTCCGTGTCATTCCACTTCAAGGACAACATCATGCCCGAGCAGGTAATCAAGGGGCTCTATTGCCCGTCCTGTTCCAAGGACGTTACGCCGGACCCGACGACCATGGTCAGCGACAACGGCTGGATGATTCGGTATGACATGGAGGCGGCTAAGTTCGTGGGCGAGAAGCATATCAGGGGAGAGATCACGCCGTCGGTGCTGTTCGACCAGGGGTACTGCACCTGGAACGGCGTCTATCCCGGCGACCACCTTGACAGTGTCCGGGAACGGGAGAAGATCATCGCCCTGGCGAAAACGGACCCCTTGGAATACCTCAAGCAGCTCAAGTCCTGGGCCGTCGAGAGAACGGAGAAATTAAAACATGAAGGCTGGAGAAAAGCAAAGAACGCAGCGTAAGCAGCCGGCGGCGTGCCTGGTGTCTGTCCCGGTGCTGATGACGATCGTGACGTGCCCGGCCTGCGGGACCGGCGTGGACCTCTGGACCGGCGAGGAGGAGATACGCTGCTTCGCCTGCGACCATAGGATCTTCAAACAACAACGGTACGACCACTGATATTCGGGAGGAAGCATGGATGTCACCATAGGGAAGGTCCCCGGCGGCCTAAGCGTTGACGGGCTCGAGCTTAAGAACGGCAAGTGCGGGTGCACGGCGGTGCTGCCCTGCTGTTACAGCTGGTCCAAGGTGAAGCGTAACGGAGACAAGATCTCGTTCGCGGCCAAGGCCTCGGGCCCCGAGTCCAAGGACACCTTCGCCTGGGGCTTCACGGTCAAGAAGGGACAGTTCGAGGTCGAGGTCTTCTTCGAGGACGCCCGCGACAAGACCATCTTCTCCGGGTTTTATCCCCCAAGGATCGAGGATTTCCTGGCAAAGGGCTGGGAGCTGGTCAAGAAGGACGGCGAGCGCGAGGACTTCGGGTTGTGGCGCTGCGCAGCCTGTCGGTGGCTCTATAAGGAAAAAGACCAGAAGACGCCCTTCGAGAGCCTCCCGGACGACTGGACGTGCCCGGTCTGCAAGGCCGGCAAGGCGTCATTCGAGCAGGTCGCGTGACTGCCAAAAGACGCTCATACATGAGCATAAGCAAGTCCGCGTCATTCTTCGTTAAACTGTCTTTCGGTTATTGACAGAGCTTGCGAGCGTTCAGCTTCATCGTACGAACAAGATAGCCAAAATCTGCTACAATACCAGGTATAAATCCGATCGTGAAGGGAGACGCTATGTGGCGATGTACGGTGTGCGGTTACGAGTATGACGAGGCAAAGGAAGGGACTCCCTTCGAGAAGCTTCCGGACGACTGGACCTGTCCGGTCTGCAACGCGCCGAAGTCGGAATTCGAAAAGGTGCGGTAAACGTCACGAGTTCGGACAACGAAACGAAAAGGCATCTCTTGCAACCAAAGGCAGGCGCTTCTAAGCGAGGACGCAAAGGGTAGATCAAAATCTGCTGTTCTTTGCGAGCTTAGCGGCTTTGCACGAACCTCTTCCCCTGTTGAGAAGAATTTGATCCTGTACAAACCAAGGAGGCACTATGTCCAAGACGGAACAGAACTTGAAGGATGCGTTCGCCGGGGAGTCCCAAGCGAACCGGAAGTACCTGGCCTACGCCAAGAAGGCGGAGCAGGAGGGTAATAAACAGGCTGCAAAGCTCTTCCGCGCGGCCGCGGCGGCGGAGACCATCCACGCCCACAACCATCTGCGGGAGCTCGGCGTGGTGAAGTCCACGAAGGACAACCTGATGGACGCTATCAACGGCGAGTCCTACGAGTTCCAGAAGATGTATCCGCAAATGATCGCCGATGCAAAGGCGGAGAGCATCGCCGGTGCGCTCAGAAGCTTCAACTATGCCAACGAGGTCGAGAAGGTCCACGCGGCGCTCTATAAGAAGGCCCTGGAGAACCTCGGCAAGGGTGGTCCTGACATGGACTTCTATGTCTGCTCGGTCTGCGGCTACACTGCCGAAGGCGCGGCGCCGGACGTATGCCCGGTTTGCGGCGCAAAAAAACAGGCCTTCATGAAAGCGGAATAAGGATCACTGAACTGTGGTAGAATGACAGCGGCCGGTACGCGAGTGCCGGCCGTTTTTTTATCTCTTCGGAAACGAGGTTCTCATCGATGAAAGTCGTGGCATTCTTCGGCAGCCCCCGGATCCACGGGAACACCGAGCTCCTGCTCGAAGAGGCGCTCAAGCCAGCACGGGAGGCGGGATATGAGGTCGTCCCGTTCAAGCTGAACTACATGAACATCAAGCCCTGCCAGAACTGCGGCGGCTGCGAGAAAACAGGCATCTGCATCGTGAACGACGCCATGAAGGAGGTCTACGACGCCATCCGGGCGGCGGACCGCTTCATCCTCGCTTCGCCCATCTTCTTCTTCAGCCTGAGCGCGCAGTCGAAGGCGATGATCGACCGGTGCCAGGCCTTCTGGTGCGATAAGTATCTCCTCAAGAGGACGATCCCGTCCGGCCCGAAGGGCAGGAAGGGGCTCCTGATCGTGGTGGGCGGCATGAAGAAGGAGGACGGCATCCACTGCGCCGAGACCACGACGAAGGCGTTCTTCCGGACGATCAGCGTTCCCGAACACGAGACCGTGAGCTTCCTGGGCGTCGACGCAAAGGGCGATATCTTGAACCATCCCACGGCGATGAAGGACGTGTATGAGGCGGGAAAGCGGCTGATCGGATAGAAGACATTGGTTCAAGCGGATGATCCGCTTGCCCTCAGATTAGATCACGAACTTACGATCAGCCGCAAAAAACTCAAACATTCATTGGTAAGAATTACGACAAAAGGGATTCATTTTTTGCATATCCCCTTCGCGTCCTGAATCCAGGAGCAAGCGTATAGCGAGCGATTAGAATAACATCTTCCTTGAGGATCGGAGCTCCGCAGGGAGCGACAATGAATTTCCTGACCCGTCTAAGGCCACGTCCGCTCGCCCGCGCAAACTCGGCCTGCGGCCTCAGACATGCGCGTTTAAGCTCCCAGAAGATTACGGCATGGAGCTTCGTTCCTTAAGGAAGAGTAATTATCTTACTCGCTCGCTATTCCCTATAAACATCAGGGAATGCGCTCGCTTCTGGAATCGCCCTGCGGGACGCTTCTTTAGGCCAAGACGGGTGCCCAGGAAACTCATAGGGCCGCTCCGGAGACATGCGGGTTTGGGTAAAGGTCGTTGCATCTTCCTTTCCATAAGCCCCTGAATCCCATGTTTTGAAGATGACCTAAAAAAAGAAGGCCATCCCGCATTCGCGGAATGGCCTTCAGGTAATTCAGTGGTAGTGTTATCCCTTTTGCAAGATTTTGATGGCTTTCTTGTCGTCTGCGGTCCTGATCACGCAGCTTGCCATCTTCCCGGTGCTGGTCGTGGAATAGAAATAGTAGATCATGATCCCGGCGTCCGCAATGAGCTTCGCGATCCTCTCCAGCGCCCCCACCTTGTTCTCCGTTTCCACCAGGATGACCGAGGAGTCCTGGATCTCGTCAGCACCGATCCTGTCCAGCGCCCGCTCCGCTTTCACCAGGTCGTCCACGATCAGCGTAAAGATCGCCTTCTGGCGCGGCCCGCTTGCCGAATAGCCGGTCCCGGCCAGGATATTCACGTTCTCCGCAGCGAGGGCCGCAGCGACCTTCGCGGTCAATCCCACGCTGTCCACAAAGGTCGCCATGATCTCCATGGCCGGCCGCGCCGTGAACTTGGGCGCTGCCGCCTTGTGACCGACCGGCGCCGCTTTTTTCGCTACCAGCCGCCGTGCAACCGCCTTCTTCACTATCTTCTTTGCCGCCTTTTTCTTCGCTTTCGCCATGGAGTGTCTCCTTGAACGGTATTCCTCCCATCGGGGAGGGAGTATAAGCTGGCCGCGGATCCTGCTGCCGCATGAATCCAGGAGCGAGCGCATTCCCCGCAGTTTGCTGCGGGTTAGCGAGCGATCAGGATACATAAGCTACCTTGAGGATCGAAGATCCCCTGCAGCTTACTGCAGGGAACTTCAACTGCCGCTACTGTACCATAAAATACCGGTGCAGGACAAGCGCCATTCCGGGCGCTTTTTTATGTTCTTTTACCGGATATGCCATGCGCCGACAGTCAGGTCCTTTGAAAATGATCGGGAGCCTTTGTTGATCGGCGCGATGTTCCAGGTCCAGGACGCATCCGGTCGGGGCAGCTCGAGCCCATATACCGTTGACCCTCTGCTGATCACCATTCCGTCGCTCTCGCGCTTCACGAACTCATGGTCCGCTACCAGGCAGACGTCGCAGGACAAAGAACGCAGCAACGCGTAATGAGCTGCTACGATCCGGCCGCACCATTCATCGACGGCATATTCGTCCAGTCCCCGCATCCGCTGGGAGGCATAGGCGCGAGGCACGACCCAGAGCTGCGAAAGGATGTTCAGGGATACCACCAGGCCTGCGTCGCGAACTACTGCGGGAAGGGACGGCTCTGACTCCGGGAGTTCAGGAAGGGCTCTCTGCCCGTTGCGAAAAAGGTCCTCGGCAATGCCGGTCACGTCGTATTCGACGAACCTTACATTATTATACTGTCTGATCAGCTTTCCGATCATCGGGCAGGCAGACCACATCCAACAGGATGACCTCCGTGGAACATCGATGCAGCTCAGCGAGCGGGACGTCAAGCAGGAGCCCGGAGCCAAGGATAACGGCCTTGTTCCGGTTCCGGCACTTTTCTGCAGAAGACAGGATGAACCTGCACGTGTTGTCGAGATGGGGCTGCCAGGCAGCCGTGTTGTACCGTGACCTGCCGCGCATTTCGATAGCTTCATTAAGATAGCCCATGCGGCGGATGAAGGAGGAGCAGGGGGTTGTGATATAGGTGAAGAGATCAAGAAGCATAGCGGTCCATTGCGGGTATATGAACGTATCAATTATTTTGTCTTCGTGCCAACAGGAACGGCATGAGAGCATACACGATGAGCAGTACGTAATAGACCGTTCCCGATATTGGGTCGCGGCTGGAGAAGTATTCACTGATCGAGTATCCCTGCAGGGGGCCGACAAGGGAAATCTCTGCGGTCAATAGGAGGGCAAGCGCGAGAAAGCCCATGCCAAGCCGGCTTGATGCAGTGGATGGCACCGCAAGACGCCGGACCAGCCATCGCGACGCGACGATGATGACCGCGAGCATGATGGGCATTTCCAGCAGTTCGGCGATGCGTGTGCCTACGCGAGGGACGACCCAGAGCGTGCGAATGGGCCCGAGCACAAAGCCTGCCCCGAATACGAGCGCGAAGTAGAGTATCCCTGCTTTTAAGATCTTCATGCCTGTCTGTCGCCGTCCAGTTCCATGATGTCCTTTAATTTCGTCAGGTCGCGCAGAACCCAGTTCGGCATCTTCCTGGAACTTCTGCTCGGTCATAGCGGGTTGACGGAAGAGGGTGAGTATCAGCTCGCTCCCGCTTCCGTTCGGGATGACGCGCAGGGGAACGTAGATCACCGCTCCCGTAGGTAGAGTGACGTAATGATCGAGCACGCCGAGGTCGTTCTGCGGAGTAAAGCGGACCTTCACCGGCCCATTCGGTGTCTCTGCCACCCATTCTCCGTTGACGTTCTTGATGGATGTGCCGAGGCCTGATGCCCAGCGGAGGAGGTTCGCTGGGTCAGACGCAAAGTCATAGACTTCCCGGGAAGGGCGGTTTATGGACACACTGATAATGCGTGCTACGAGAAGAGGGGGCATTTATTATGTTATGTGACTGATGTTGGGCTGCTCCGTTTCAACGGCCCGAACAGTTTCTTGAACATTATGAGACAGTATCAACACGCTTTGCATTGCTGAAGAGTTGTTCCGCCGGGCACCCGAGTTCACGCTGTTTGCAGTATTTGCAGGCAAGCTGTCCTCTCACAAGACTAGTGCCCGCCGAACCGAGAAATATCAGTGTTACGATAGGAAACAGCGCAGGCCACGAGAAACTCCTTATCGACAGCTTCCTGCGAAGACCCGCCATTCCATCCAAACGCAGTAAGCGGCGTACATCAGCCCCCACACGATTCCCAGGCGCGCCATCAGGTAGAGGCCGATCGCATAGATAGCCAGACCGACTGTGTTTGTGATCACGACCATCCACCACGGGAAGTTCTCGAATGACGATGTTTTCATGGCCCCACCTCACTTCTTCCGATATATTTATCTATATATCTCGAGTGTCCTTCGATGCTCTTAGGTCCTTAGCAGAAGCCCTGATATATCATTGATCACTTGCACTGCGAGTACTCCACACCGGCGGCGACGATAATGGGATAGCCGCTGCTGTTGCACTTCACGGCCGTCCTCACGAGCCCCAGCTCGCCATTGCCTTCGGACATATACAGTTCACCCTTGGCCGATTTCCAGCGGCCGTTGCTGCGGGAATCTTTCTGGCTGGCAAAGCTCCCGGACTTGCTGCTCGTGGAGCCCTCTGCCCGGCCGCCGGTGCTGTAAGTGCCGTTCTTGCTGAATCGCACCCGCGTGGTGTTCGAGTAGCCGGTTGTCTTGTTGTAGGAGAAGGTGCACCACGCGCTGGACAGGAGCAGTTCGTTCGAGACGCCGCCTGCATGGACCGGCAGAGAAATGGCGAAACAGGCGGCAATGATATATGCGATGGTCACTTTGCACATGGCCTTCTCCCTTGGTACGCACAGTGGAGTGCCGTCATTGCGAGGAGCGCAGCAACGAAGCGATCTGTTTTTTGATGCGAGATTGCCACGCTTCCTTTGGTCGCTCGCAATGATCGTACAGCGATATTCCGTGAGTCGAGAACCAGTCCTATTATAATCCCTTCAAGTATTGCTCCACGACATTCGCCCACGCCTCGTATCCCTTGCTTGCTAGGTGCACGCCGTCGTCGGACAGGAGCCCTGGCTTCGGGTTTCCGTTATCATCCGTGAATGCGCTGTACACGTCGAGGTATTCCACATTGTGTTCCCGCGCTACCGCCGCGAGATGGCGGTTGATCGTCCTGATGGTGTCGTTCTTGATCCACGGCATGTCAACAGGCAGAAGGCTCTGGACCACGATCGTCGCGCCCTTGTACCAGGTCGTCAGGTTCCGCACGAACTCTGCATAGGGCCTCGTGACATCGTATCGCTCCGACAGGATGTTGTTGATGCCGGTCATGAGGAAGATGATGTCCGGCGACTCGACGCGGGAGCGGATGTGGTCGCGCCGGTCGAGCAGTTCCTCGACGGTCTCGCCCGAGATGCCGAGGTTCAGGACACGGTAGGCCGGGAACCGCTCCTGCCAGTCGTACCATTCGGTCAGGGAATCGCCGATGAAGACAAGGTGCTTTTTCATATCAGTTCAATAAACGCAAGTCAAGACCATGGAACCGCGAAGGCGCGAAGGCCGCGAAGTTTAATTCTTAATAAACGGCTTAGATTTCCTCGCGTTCTTTGCGTCCTCGCGGTAAGAATGCTTTTGTCTTTCCTCTGATCTTCTTTCCTGTTTTTCAAGTCTAAGCCAAAGATGTCATGGAGTCAAGCATATGGATGGTCGTTGACAGCAGCTCCTCTGCCATGCTACGCTCTTCTGCATGGACACGCCTTCCTATCTCCGCATGGTGGTCACGAAACTCTCCCGCGAGATCGGCGTCCGGTCCTACCAGGACTTTGATCGGCTGGAGAAGACCGTCAAGTACCTCTCCGCTGAGCTGTCTTCCTTCGGCTACCAGGTTTCCACGCAGTCCTTCACGTTCGCGGGCCATACGTACCAGAACGTCATCGCCGAGCTGAAGGGAACGAAGTCGCCCGGGCCGGTGCTCGTGGTGGGCGCGCACTACGACACGGTGCGGACCACATCGGGCGCCGACGACAACGCCAGCGGCGTGGCAGGTCTGTTGGGCCTGGCGCAGCTGTTCGCGAACAGGCCGCTGGAGAAGACCGTACGGTTCGTCGCATTCCCCCTCGAGGAGCCGCCCGCCTACCGGTCGAAGAACATGGGAAGCTACCACTACGCCGCAAGCCTCAAGAAGGCGCGCGAGCAGGTGGAGGGAATGATCTGCCTCGAGATGATCGGGTTCTTCAGCGACCGGCCGGGCTCGCAGCACTATCCCATCCCGTTCATGAACCTCAAGTTCCCGAAGGCCGGCAACTACATCGCCATGGTGGGGAACCGGAAGTCCAGGAAGTTCACCATGCAGATGGCCGGGGGCTTCATGATGGCCACCGACCTGCCGCTGGTGACGCTGAACGCACCCGCCATCGTTGTGGGCATCGACTTTTCGGACCACTGGTCCTTCGGAAAGTTCGGCTATCCCGCTTTCATGGTCACGGACACGGCCTTCTACCGGAACCCTAACTACCACTCGCCGTCGGACCTCCCAGACACCCTGGATTACAACCGCATGACAAAGGTCGTCGAAGGCCTGAAGGCAGCGGTTGAGTTGTGGGGAAGAGGCTGACGCGAGGACAAGGAGACAAGGGGACACTGATGTTTCATTACCACTTGCCATTAAATGTCTTCTATACCAGTTCGCTGTTTTCCCTCAGCGTACTCTGCGTCCTCTGCGGTAAAAAGATTCTCTTTGTGCTGCTGCGTCTCTGTGGCTCCCCAGAAATCCGCAATTGACATAGATTCCCCTCCATTGTATCCTATCTCTGTCGCAGCCCTCCTTTTCGAAAAAAATCATGCCGGCGAGGTCCCGATGATCCTGACCAAGATCCAGGAATCAGCATCGAACTACCCCGACGATATCGCCATCCAGTTCAAGGACGGGGACCAATACCGCAAGCACACCTACCGTGAGCTGATCACGACAGTGGCCTCAGTCGCCCGCGCGTTATCCCGCCTCGGCATCGAGAAAGGCGACCGGGTCGCCGTCCTGTCCGAGAACCGGCCCGAATGGGTATTCTCCTATCTCGCCATCACCTCGCTGGGGGCGGTCGTCGTGCCCCTGGACGCGCAGCTCACGGACAAGGAGGTCAGCCTCCTGCTGTCCAACTGCGATGCCAAGGCCGTGTGCGTGTCCGCGGCAACGCGGCAGAAACTCCCGCCGGGCAAGGCCGTCACGGTCATCTCCTATGACGCCGGGGACGGCGCGCTCTTCTCCGACATGATGAAGGCGCACCCGGGAGCGCCGATGCCGGAGGCCCCCTTTGACAGCGATCTTGCCGCCATCCTATACACATCGGGCACCACCGGCGACCCCAAGGGCGTGATGCTCTCGCACGGGAACCTGGTCGCGAACTGTACCAGCGCGATCAAGCTGAACATCATCTTCAAGACGGACAACCTGCTCTGCCTGCTGCCGCTCCACCACACCTATCCCGCAATGGCCTGCATGCTGCTGACGCTCTCCCTGGGCGGGACCATGACGATCCTGAACAGCCTCAAGGGGCCCGACATCATCGCCTGCATGCAGGAGACCGGGGTGAGCGTTCTCGTCGGCGTGCCGCAGCTCCTGACCGCCTTGCGCCGGGCCATTGTTGACAAGATCGAATCGAGCCCGCTGCTGCTCCGGATCCTGGCGAAGCTGCTGCTCGGCCTGAGCGGCCTCGTCCGGAAGCTGACGGGCGTGAACATCGGCAAGGCCCTCTTCGGCAAGGTCCACGCCAGGTTCGGTCCCAAGTTCCGGCTCATGGCGAGCGGCGGCGCCCGGCTCGATCCGGACGTGTACACGGACATGTCGAACCTCGGGTTCCTGGTGATCGAGGCGTACGGGCTTACCGAGACCTCGCCGGCAGCTACGTTCAATCCCGTGGAGAAACAGAAGGCCGGGTCAATCGGCGTACCCATCCCCGATGTCGAGGTCAGGATCTCGGAGCCCGACGCATCCGGCATGGGAGAGATCGCCATCAAGGGGCCGAACGTCATGCTGGGCTACTACAAGAAGCCCGACGCGACCGCCGAGGTCATCCGGGACGGGTGGTTCTACACCGGCGACCTGGGCTATAAGGACAGGGACGGCTACTTCTTCATCACCGGCAGGTCCAAGGAGATGATCGTCCTGTCCACGGGAAAGAAGATCTTCCCCGACGAGCTCGAGAAGTTCTACAAGCAGCTGCCGTCCATCAAGGAGATCTGCATGCTCCAGACGGAACGGGGGCTCGAGGCCGCAGTGGTCCCGGACTTCGAATATCTCAAGAAGATGAACATCGCGAACGCGCGGGAGACCATCGCCTTCGAGATCGAGGACCTTGCGAAGGACCTGGCCCCGTACAAACGCATCTCGGGGCTCAAGATCTTCAAGGACTCGCTCCCGGTGACGCGGCTCGGGAAGCTCAAGCGCACCCTGGTGAAGGACCTGTACCTCAAAGGCGGCGAACGCGCAGAGAAGACGGTGCACAAGGGCGATGAAGGCATTCTCGACAGCGACGCGGGAAGGAAGGTCGTCGCGTGCCTCGCGGCATTCTCGGTCAAGAAGCACATCGTTCCTGATGACAACCTGGAGATCGACCTGGGACTGGACTCGCTCTCCCGCGTGGAAATGGTCGTCAGCCTGGAGCAGACCTTCGGCACGGGCCTGCCCGATTCCTTCGGCTCCGAGGTCTTCACGGTCCGGGACGTGGTCGAGAAGATGCAGCAGGTGATGGCATCGGGCGTGGCGAAGGCCGGCTCGAACGTGAGGCTGTCGTGGGCGGAGATCCTGCAGCAGGAGCCGTCAGAGGAGGCAAAGGCGCTGGTGCGGACCAAGAGGAACGCGCTCTGCCTCCTGGGCTGGCAGTGCTGCCGGATCACGCTGAAGACGATCTTCGGCGTCCTGGGCGGCGTGACCGTACGCGGCACGGAGAACTTGCCGAAGCAGGGGCCTTATTTGATCACGCCGAACCACCTGAGCAACGCCGACGCTTTTCTTCTGACCGCTGCCATGCCGGCTGCCGTTGGCAGCCAGGCGTTCTATCTCGGGGACACGAAGTTCTTCGGCGGTCCGGTCTCGTCGCGGGTAGCGCAGTACATCCAGGTCATTCCTGTGGACATGGAGGCGAAGCTCTACAATGCGCTCCAGTTGTCGGCGTACATGCTGCGGCAGGGGAAGGTGCTGTGCGTGTTCCCCGAAGGAAGCCGCACGCGCGACGGGAACATCAAGGAGTTCAAGAAGGGCGTGGCCATCATCGCGAAAGAGCTGAACGTTCCGATGGTGCCGGCGGCCATCACGGGCACCTACGCCATGATGCGGCCGGGCCAGCTCTTTCCCCGGCCCGCGAGGACGACAGTCACCTTCGGAAAGCCGTTCCATCCGGGTGGCATGGCCTACGACGAGATCACGAAGAAGCTGTACGCGGACGTGGTGGAACTGTTGGATCAGACATCAGGAGCCAGGAGTCAGTAGCGAGAAGAGATGGGACCGAAAAAATACATTGACGCTGAGGAACGCTGAAGCGCCTATGATGAGGCATACATGGATCAACAGCGTCAATCATATCTGCTCATAGTTCTTTCAGCGTTGAATCCAGGAGCGAGCGCATTCCCCGTAGCTTGCTGCAGGGTTAGCGAGCAATTAGGATGACAAAATTACCCTGAGGATCGAAGATTCCCTGCAGCTTGCTGCAGGGAGCTTAAATGATTTGTTCTTTTCTGCGACCGTGACTGCTTACGAAGGCGGGTGACATTATGAAACGAGGAATGCATATATTATTGATGCTGGGTATTGCTTTGGCCGTCCTGGCCTCCTGCCAGACCACCGAGGGCCCGTCGGTCCCGCCGGTCGACCTGGCGCGGCCGAGGGTGGCGCTGGTGCTCGGCGGCGGTGCTGCGCGGGGCTTCGCGCACGTCGGGGTGATCCGCGCGCTGGAGCAGGAGAAGGTCCCGATCGACCTGATCGTGGGCACCAGCGTCGGCAGCCTCATCGGCGCCATCTATGCCTATGATGCGAACAGCATGGAGCTTGAATGGACGGCCTTCATGCTGGAGAAGGACAGCCTGTTCGACTACGGGCTGATAACTGCGTTTACGGGCATGGGCGTGGCAAAGGGTGATAAGCTCGAGGAGTTCGTCAAAAGCAAGGTGCCGGTCGCGAACATCGAAAATCTGAAGATCCCCTTTGCCGCGGTCGCCACAGACCTGAACCGGGGCACGAGCGTGGTCCTGGACAAGGGCTCGGTTGCGAGGGCGGTGCGGGCAAGCAGCGCCATCCCCGGCGTGTTCAATCCCGTCGAATACCAAGGCCGGCTGCTCGTCGATGGCGGGGTGATCGACAGCATCCCCGTGTCCGTTGCCCGGGAGAAGGGCGCGGACATCGTGATCGCCGTGGACATCAGCGAGAATGTGGTCAACTTCAACATCACGAACATCGTTGACGTCATGCTCCAGTCCATCACGATCATGGGCGCAGTGAATGCGAAGACCAGGAAGAAGGAGGCCGACGTCCTGATATCGCCCAAGGTCGGCGACGTGGGGATGATGGACTTCACCCAGAAGAAGCGGTGCATGCTGGCCGGCATCGAGGCGACGCAGAAGATGATGCCGGAGATCAAGGCCAAGATCGAGGAATGGGGGAGAAAACGGGCGGTACCATCGAAGTGAGGCAGTATCATGCATAATCCACCACAGAGACACAGAGGCACAGAGGAAACCGTTTATTATCATAAAGAATTGACGGAAAAGCTCATTGCCTGCGCCATTGAGGTTCATCGACATCTTGGGCCAGGTCTGCTGGAGTCTGCTTATGACGAGTGCTATTGTTATGAGCTGGACAAGAACGGCGTTCCTATTGAGCGCCAGAAAGCACTTCCCCTCATATATAAGGAGATCAAGCTGGATTGTGGATATCGTATGGATGTGGTCGCTGATGATAAAGTTGTCGTAGAGCTCAAATGCGTAGAAAGAATATTGCCCATTCATGAAGCACAACTTCTGACCTATCTCAGGTTGTCTGGCTTAAAGATCGGGCTCCTTATCAATTTTCACGCGGCGACATTGAAGGATGGCATTAAAAGGCTTGCTCTTTGATCCTATCTTCGCCGTTGTTGTTAACGATTAGGAAGCATTCAAGGAATTATGGTTTTGATCTTCTCTGTGTCTCTGTGCCTCTGTGGTTAACGGTTCGAAAGGATTTCTTCCATGTTGGATAAGTTCAAGATCATCCTCGAGATGATCAAGTTCGAGCACACCATCTTCGCGCTGCCCTTTGCCTTCACCGGTGCGCTCCTGGCTCTGGATGGGCTGCCGTCGCTGGAACAGGTGATCTGGATCATCGCGGCAATGGTCGGGGCGCGCTCGGCGGCCATGGGCTTCAATCGCTGGGCGGACCGGGACATTGATTCCGAGAACCCGCGGACGAAGACGCGGGCACTGCCCCTGGGGCTGGTGACGCCGGCACAGGTCCTGGCGTTCATCATCGTCTCCTCGGGCCTGCTGGTGCTGGCGGCATATATGCTGAACCCGCTCTCGTTCATGCTCGCTCCCGTGGCGCTGGCCATCGTGTTCTTCTATTCCTATACCAAGCGCTTTACCTTCCTGTCCCATGCGTTCCTGGGGCTGGCCATATCCGGCGCGCCGATGGGCGCCTGGATCGCCGTGACCGGCAGGTTCGAGTTCCCGGCGCTGGTGCTCGGCGTCGCTGTGTTGTTCTGGCTCGTGGGCTTCGACATCCTGTATGCGCTCCAGGACCTGGAGTTCGACCAGGAAGGCAGGGCTGCACTCCGTTCCCCAGCGGTTCGGGGTCAGGACCTCGCTCCTGATCTCCCGCACGGCCCATTTTGTGACCATGCTCTGTCTTTTCTGGGTCTACGTTCTCCTGCCGGTCGGCCTGGTGTATCTCCTCGGTGTTCTTGTGGCGATGGGGCTGATCATCTACGAGCATTCCCTGGTCAAGGAGAGCGACCTCTCGAAGCTCAACATCGCGTTCTTCAACATGAACGGCTACATCAGCGTCACGATCTTCATTTTTACCCTGCTTGATGTCCTGTTGTAATATCGGCACGACAGTATTCCCGACCATTTCGAATTCAGCGAGGCGAACAGAATGACACACCGAGGACCGGCCGGCGTTCCGCAAACAACCTATCTCAAGGACTACCGTCCGCCGGACTACCGCGTTGAGACGGTGAACCTGCAATTTGATCTTCACGAATCAAGGACGACGGTCAAGTCGCTCCTGACCGTGGTGTGCAACCACGACCGGTGCGAGGGGATCCATCCCTTCGTGCTCCAGGGCAGGGACCTGAAGCTTCTCAACCTGAAGCTGGACGGACAGCCGCTGTCTGAGCATGACTACAAGATCGAGGGAGAGACCCTGTCGATCATTCCGGTGCCCGACCGGTTCGTGCTCGAGATCGAGACCGAGTGCGACCCCGCTGCGAACACGGAACTGTCGGGCCTGTACCGGTCCGGCAGCATGTTCTGCACGCAGTGCGAGGCAGAGGGATTCCGAAAGATCACTTACTATCCGGACCGTCCGGACGTCCTGGCGAAGTTCATGACGACAATCGTTGCCGACAAGAAGAAGTATCCCGTGCTCCTGTCCAACGGGAACTTGATCGGTTCGGGCGACCTGCAGGACGACAGGCACTTCGCCAAGTGGCACGACCCGTTCCCCAAACCGGCATATCTCTTCGCCCTCGTGGCGGGGGACCTGGCGCGCATCGAGGACCGGTTCACCACCCTGTCGGGGAGGGAGGTGACGCTCCATATCTATGTGCAGCACCACAACCGGGACAAGTGCGGCCATGCCATGGATTCGCTCAAGAAGGCCATGAAATGGGACGAGGAGACCTATGGCAGGGAATACGACCTTGACCTGTTCATGATCGTGGCGACCGACGACTTCAACATGGGCGCCATGGAGAACAAGGGCCTGAACATCTTCAATTCCAAGTATGTCCTGGCGGACGAGAGGACCGCCACGGACAGCGACTTCCAGGGCATCATGGGCGTCGTGGGCCATGAGTACTTCCACAACTGGTCAGGCGACCGGGTCACGTGCCGCGACTGGTTCCAGCTTTCGCTCAAGGAAGGGTTCACGGTCTTCCGGGACCAGCAGTTCATGGAGGACATGATGTCGCGGGGCGTGGAGCGCATCGGCGACGCGAACCTCCTGCGCACCCACCAGTTCCGCGAGGACGCCGGGCCGATGGCCCACCCGGTGCGGCCCGAATCCTATGTGGAGATCAACAATTTCTACACCATGACGGTGTATAACAAGGGAGCGGAAGTGATCCGCATGATGCGGACCCTCCTCGGGCCCGAGGGCTTCCGGAACGGCACGGACCTTTACTTCTCGCGCCACGATGGACAGGCGGTCACGACCGACGATTTCGTGAAAGCCATGGAGGACGCGACCGGGACAGACTTGGTCCAGTTCCGGCTCTGGTACACCCAGGCGGGCACGCCGGAACTGACCGTGACGCGGCGCTATGATCCGCTGGAGAAGACCTACACTATGACGATACGGCAGTCCTGCCCCGCCACTCCCGGACAACCGGTCAAGAAGCCGTTCCATATCCCGGTCGCCGTCGGTCTCCTCGGGAAGGACGGGAAGGACGTCCATCTCCACCTGATGGGGGAGAAGCATGCGGCAGCCGGAACACGGGTCCTTCACGTGAGAAGGGAAGAGGAACGTTTCACCTTCATCAATATGCGTGACGAACCAGTGCCCTCCATCCTGCGCGGGTTTTCTGCCCCGGTAAAGGTGAAGATAGACCTGTCCGACGACGAACGGCTTTTCCTGATGGCCCACGACAGCGATGAGTTCAACCGCTGGGATGCCGGCCAGCAGCTCGCCGTGAAGCTCCTTCTGGAGCTCGTGGAGGACAATCAGCAGGGCAGACCGCTCGTGCTGGACAATATGTTCATCGATGCGTTTAAAGAGACGCTGGAGAGCGGGATGGACGACAGGATGTTCCAGGCCTTTGCGCTGGCGCTCCCGTCAGAGACCTACCTTGCCGACTTCATGCCGGTCATCGATCCCGAGGCCATCCACGCGGCCAGGAGGTTCGTGCAGCAGACCCTTGCCGCGGTCCTGAAGGACCCGTTCCTTGCCGTCTATCGAGCGAACGAGGAGCCCGGGTCGTACCGCATCGACCCGCTGGCCATGGGGAAACGGAGCCTCAAGAACACCTGCCTCGGCTACCTGATGGAGCTGGATGACGATGATGATGTCCTCCGCCTGTGCGTGGACCAGTACCGGACCGGCGGGAACATGACCGATGTGATGGCCGCGCTTGTGAACCTGGCGAACAGCGACCGTCCGGAGCGGGCCGGGGCCCTCGCCTCGTTCTACGAGACATGGAAGAACGATCCCCTCGTCATGGACAAGTGGCTGGCGATCCAGGCGACGTCACGTCTGCCGGGCACGCTGGGGACGGTGAAGGCGCTCCTGACGCACCCGGTCTTCACCCTCAGGAACCCGAACAAGGTGCGGGCGCTCATCGGCGCGTTCGCGTCGAATTCCGTGCGGTTCCACGATCTCTCCGGTGAAGGATATGCGTTCGTCGCCGACCAGGTGCTGGCCATCGACCCGATGAATCCCCAGATCGCGGCGCGGCTGGTATCTTCGTTCACTATGTGGAAGCGCTACGAGGAGAAGCGGAAGGCGCTGATGAAAGGCCAGCTGGAGCGGATGCGGAGCGCGCAGAACCTGTCCAAAGATGTGTTCGAGATCGTTTCAAAAAGCCTGGCGTGATGCTGCACTGCGGTCGAAACGCTCCCTATCGGGCCTCCCAAGATCGAGAACATGTCCCGTTTCATGAATCCAGGAGCGGGCGATAAGGATACACATTCTACCCTGAGAATCGAAGATTCCCTTCAGCTTTTTGCAGGGAGCTTCGGTTGGATCGAACCCGAAACAGTGGTCTTCCGTTATCTTCGTATCTCCCTGCTCTCTTAACAACGATGAGCGTCACGATGGAAGAACACCGCTTCTGAACTCACCGCTCAGGAACACCACTCGCGTCCTGCCCTGCCTGGACCGTATGCACCAGCGACAGCTCGTCGCTTGAAAAGACCTTGTCGATGTCCAGGACAATGATGAACCCGTCGCCCCGTTTTCCCATCCCCTTGATGAACTCCGTGTTCAGGCGCGTCCCGATGCGCGGCGCAGACCGGAGCGCGTCAGCACCGAGCTCGATCACTTCCTGGACGGAGTCCGCCAGCGCACCCAGGAGCGTTGTCTCGCCGTCCACCTCGATCTCGGTGATGATCACGCAGGTGTTCACCGACTTCTCTGTCATGGTCATGCCGAACTTGAGCCGAAGGTCCGCCACGGGGACCATGCTTCCCCGAAGGTTAATCACGCCCCGCAGGAATGCCGGCGTCCGAGGCACCTTCGTCACGGTCGTGAAATCCAGCACCTCGCGGACCTTGGAGATGTCCAGCGCAAACACCTCGTCGCCGAGCCTGAAGGTCAGATACTGCGTCGCGGCCATTACGCCATCCGCCACCATAGGAACCTCCTGGGCGATTTATGATTTTCGATTACGGACTGCCGGATGGACGCATCGGGCATACATTCATTGTTCCTGATTTCAAATCCGCAATCAGAAACCTGCGGTTCGCAATTATCAGAACTGCTCGAACTCCCTGTCCCGGTCGTCGCCGTTCCCGCCGGCCTCATGACGACCGATATCAATCTTCACGCCTGCCTGCCTCGCCGCGTGATGCGACGGATGCTTCCCGGCAACGGCGACGTGCGCGACCGGGACGGCGGCGGCAGGAGCGGCCAGCTTTCGGGGCGTCGCGCAGTTCCGCTCTTCGCCGCTGCTCCCGACCCTGAAGAATCCTACGGTTTCCAGGAGCTGGTCCGCCTGGGAGGACAGCTCCTGGGCCGTTGACGCCATCTCCTCGGCAGCGCCGGCGTTCTGTTGGATCACCTTGTTCAACTGCTGGATCGAGCTGTTGATCTGGTCCGCGCCCGATGCCTGTTCCTTGCTCGATGCGCTGATCTCCTGCACCAGCTCCGCCGTCTTCTGGATGTCCGGCACGAGCTTGGTCAGCATGGATCCGGCTCGCTCCGCGACACCGACGCTCGAGTTGGACAGCCGGCTGATCTCCGCCGCAGCCACCTGGCTCCGTTCCGCGAGCTTCCGGACCTCGGCCGCTACCACGGCGAACCCTTTGCCGTGCTCGCCGGCCCGGGCCGCCTCGATCGCCGCGTTCAGCGCCAGGAGGTTCGTCTGGCGGGCGATCTCCTCGATGATCGATATTTTCCCCGCAATGTCCTTCATGGCGCTCACGGCCTCGGACACGGCCTGCCCGCTCACCAGGGCGTCGTCGGCGCTCCTCTGGGCGATCTTTTCGGTGGCGATGGCGTTGTCGGCGTTCTGCCTGATCGTGGCATGCATCTCCTCAATGGATGCCGATGCCTCCTCGGCCGACGCGGCCTGCTCCGTCGTGCCCTGGGACATCTGTTCTGACCCGGCAGAGAGCTGGCGGCTGCCGGACGCCACATTGTCCGCAGAGGTCTTGACACCCACGACGACGTCCTTGAGCTTCAGGACCATGGCCTTGATTGAGTTGAACAGCATGCCGATCTCGTCTCCCGATTCCGCCTCGACGGCCTGGGTCAGATCGCCGGTCGCGACCTGCTCGACGATGGCGTTCAAGCGGCCGATGGGCCGGACCGCCAGAAGGAGGAAGAGGACGTAGACGACGAGGGAGATCAGCAGGAAAGTGGCGATGGCAAGTGCGAAGAGTATGGCCTGTGACTGCCGGAGCGCATCCTTTATGTGAGCGGTGGAGTAGCCGATCGTGACCGACCCGATCTGCTCGCTCTGCTGCATGATGGGGCTGGTGAATTCCATGAGGTCCACCGTGTTCGTTCCCTCTTTCTTCCTCCTGGTCAGTTCTTTTCCGTCCTTGTCCTGGATGACCGCGTAAATGATGTCCTCATCGCCTGAGGAGACGTACTGCGCGTGGTTTTCGAGATAGGAAAAATTGAAGCTCAAGATCGGCTCTGCGGAGATCGCGGCCAGGATCCTCGCAACATTTTCCCCTTTCCCCCTCAGCTCGTCAACGAGCACGCGTTTTTCGTGCAGGTTGATGGCCAGGCCGAGGGCGGCAAAGACCAGGGCAAGTGCCAGCAGAATGCTGACCAGGAACTTTCTGGTCAGCGTCCAGTGCTTTATGCCGTTCTGTATCATGGCTCCATCTCCTCATCCTCCTCATCCGTTTCCGTCAGGATATGCCGGCAGCGGGGCAGCTTCCGTGCTACATCGCCCCGGCGATCTTCGCCGCTTTGCGGAGATCGTCATAATCCTTATCGGCGACCGGGATAAAGCCCGTGAGACGGGCCGGACCCAGGATCTTTTCGTTCTGCGGATCATTCGGCTTCAGCTTGAGCAGGGCGGCCTTTACCTTCGCTGCGGTTTCCGGTCTCAGCTTCGATGTGGCAAAGAACGGCCAGTTGGGAAAATAGTCCGTATATCCCACGATCCTGAGCTGGGAAACATCGAGGGAACCCTTCATTTTATCCAGTTGCTCCTCCCGCACTGCGCCGGCGTCGGCTGTCTTATTAAAGACGGCCATGGTCACGTTCTCGTGGGTCTTCGCGTAGGGCAACGTGATGATGTCCTTGTCCACGTTCAATCCCGCCCGGCTCAGGAGGAGCTTCTGGAAGATGTGCCCGGCTGGTGAATCCTCCTCAACGAAACTGAACTTCTTGCCTTTCAGGTCCTGCAGTGTGGCAATGCCGCTGTCCTTTCGCACGATGATGATGCCCCGGAGTCGCGTGCCGCTTTTCACCTCGGACGACAGGGCGAGGGGCTCGATGTTGATCTTGTCCTTTATCTGGATGTAGAGGAGCGGATTGACGAATCCGATGTCCGTCTGCCCCGCCTTCACCGCCTCCTTGACGCCGTCGAAGCTCTTTGGTACGACAAGCGTCACTTTTTCCCCGGTCTCCTTGGCCAGGTACTCGGCAAGGGGATTGTACATCGCCTGCAGCTCCGCAGCGCTGAGACGGGGCACTGTCACGAACTTTATCTCAGCCGCCGCCGCGGTCGGGCGGAGCAGTCCGACCACGCCCAGACAAAGCACCGCAGCTAATATTGTTCCTTTGAACCTATTCATAACGAGATGTCCTCCCTAGAGAATTATTAACGTGCCGGATTGAGCTCCTATTAATCCAATATAATGCAATATGTACGCCAGTCATCAGTCATCTGTTTGCGTGTGCACCGGAATGATGCTATGTGAAGCCGAATGTAATTTTCTGCTTTCGAGAAGGAACCGCATTCGAGCGGCCATCGGCGCAGATGTATTTCAATACATTGAAATTTCCTGCTGTTCACCGCTCTCGGCCACCATGATGAAATGCAGTTCGCATATCATGCCTGAGTGATGTATAAAAGCTTCTTTTGCTTCGAAGGGACGCCGAGCGGGTCTCAAGAACGAGACGTTTCGAAACAGCGAATCTTGTGAATGAGACAAACGGCATTTCCCTGATCGAAGGTCGAACATCATAATTTCGGCGTAAATCATCGTTTTGCCACCTGGCGCGACCGTGATGTGGCTTCTGGTATGAATACTGCATTTTTTGTGGAAGCGAAAGGACCGTGAACAGTCCAACTTCATACTATGTGATGAGCATCATGCTGACCACGAACACGAACAGGAGCGGAAACATGAACAGGCAGGAGAAAGACATGCTCGCGTCCCTCGTGGAAGCGGAGCGGAAGGCAGGGGAGGCGATCCTGGATGTCTACGGCAGCGCCGTGCAGGCTGAGCTCAAGACCGACCTGAGCCCGGTGACCGCAGCGGACCGGCTCTCTCACGAGGTGCTGACCGATCACCTGCGTCGTCACACGCCCTTTCCGATCCTGAGCGAAGAAGGGAAGGAGATCCCCTATGATGAGCGCAGGCTGTGGGAGACCTTCTGGCTCCTGGACCCGCTCGACGGTACGAAGGAGTTCCTTAGCCGGAACGGAGAATTCACGGTCAACGCGGCCCTCATCCACCAGGGTCTTCCGGTCATGGGCGCCATCTATGTTCCGGTGAAGGACCTCTTTTACACCGCGATCAAGGGCAGCGGCGCATACCGGGTCGGGCGCGGTGCGACCGCGCGGCTTCCGCTGAACCAGCGGCGCAGGGAATGCACCGTGGTGGGAAGCCGCTCCCATGTGTCCCCGGAGTATGAAGCATACCTGCGGGCGCTCCGGGCCAGGCACGGAGGATTGGTTCTCCTCTCTGCAGGGAGCTCGCTGAAGTTCTGTCTCGTGGCAGAGGGCGCCGCTGATCTGTATCCCCGCATGGGGACAACCATGGAGTGGGACACCGCCGCAGGCCAGCTGATCGCGGAGGAAGCGGGCGGCCGGGTGGTGGAGGCGGCAAGCGGAAGCCAGCTTCGGTACAACAAGGCGGACCTAAGAAATCCTCATTTCATCGTTTCCAGGAGGGGCTACCATGGCTGAGAACGGACCTGCGGCGAAGCTCGTGGCTCCCTATGGCGGAAGGCTCGTTGACCTCGTCATCCCCGCCGTGGGACACGACATTCTGCTCCAGAAGGCAAAATGCCTGCCGTCCATCCAGATCTCGTTCCGGTCGGTGTGCGATCTGGAGCTTCTGGCAACGGGCGCGTTTTCTCCCCTCGACCGGTTCATGGGCGAGAAGGACTATCGGTCCGTGCTCAAGGACATGCGGTTGGCCGACGGTACGCTCATGCCCATTCCCATCACCCTGCCCGCGTACGATGTTGACGGCCTGGCGATCGGCAAAGAACTGGTCCTGCGAAGCCCCACGAACGAGATGCTGGCCATCATGCGACTGGATGAGATATTCGCCTGGAACCTGGACGAGGAGTCCATGGCAGTGCTGGGCACCACGGATTCGCGCCATCCCCTGGTCTCGGAGATGCACAGCTGGGGCCGGCATTACCTGTCCGGGCCGCTCACCGTGCTGAACCTGCCGCGGCATAACGACTTTCCGGCGCTGCGAAGCACGCCGGCCGAGGTCCGCGCCGCGCTCGAGGCCATGGGCCAGGACAACGTGGTCGCCTACCAGCCCCGGCATCCCATGCACCGGGCTCATGAGACGCTGACCAAGGAGGCGGTGGAAGAAAGCGACGGCTCGCTCCTTATCCAGCCCGTCGTCGGCGTCACCGGGTACAGCGACCTGGACCACTACACGCGGGTTCGGTGCTACGAGGCGCTGTTCGAGAACTATTACGACCCCGGGCGTACGCTGCTGAACCTGGTCCCGCTTGCCGTTCGCATGGCGGGGCCGCGGGCCGGGCTGTGGCATGGCATCATCAACCGGAATTACGGGGCCAACCACTTCATCATCGGCCGCGATCCCCACGGTCCGGGGAAGGATTCACAGGGAAAGGACTTCTACGACACCTGCGACGTCCAGCGGCTTTTCCGGGAACACGAAGCCGAGATCGGCGTGCGTATCATTCCGCATAAGGAGATGGTCTATGTGCCCCGGGGAAACCGGTATGAGGAATCCGGCCGGATCGTGAACGGAACGGAAGAGTACATCCGCGTATCGGCTACGACCGTGATCGAGGACTCCCTGTTCCACGGCAAGAGGATGCCGGAATGGTTTACCTATCCGGAAGTGGCTCAGATCCTGTACGAGGCTAATCCGCCCAGGACGCGCCAGGGCTTCTGCGTCTGGCTCACCGGACTACCGAGTTCGGGAAAGTCCACCATCGCCGACGTCCTCGCGCCCCTGCTCCTGTCGTCAGGCAGGCGGGTGACGGTCCTGGACGGGGACGTGGTCCGGACGCACCTCACGAAGGGCCTGGGCTTCAGCAAGGAGGACCGGATCACGAACATCCTGCGCGTCGGCTTCGTGGCGTCCGAGGTGGTGCGGCACGAAGGCGTGGTGATCTGCGCGCTCATCAGCCCGTTTGCTTCCGCCCGGGACCAGGTCCGTGCCATGGTGGGCGGGGAACGGTTCGTAGAGGTGTTCGTGGACACACCCGTCGATGTCTGCGAAGTGCGGGACGTAAAGGGAATGTACACAAAGGCAAAGCGCGGTGAGATCAAAGGTTTCACCGGCGTCGACGACGCCTATGAACCGCCCTGCGCGCCGGAGGTCTGCATCAAGACCGCTGCCGTGACGGCCGAGGAGAGCGCACGGCAGATCATGGAGGTCCTGATCCGGAAGGGGTTCCTGGCTGCCCTGGAGAAGCGGGCGACGCAGCGGACGCCGCGCACGGACGCTGTGCAGGCGGTGAAACAGTGACGCAGGCCCGCGGCAAGGGAGGAACCGTGTCCCGGGATGAGGTTCCCGCGGAAGCGGCAGGAGAGGACGCAGCCGGTCCCGCGTCGCTGGGAGCGCTGTTCCTCACGTTCCTCAAGATCGGGAGCACCGCTTTCGGCGGATTCATGGCGCTCATATCGGTCGTGCAGAATTACGCTGTGGAGAGGAGAAAACTGCTCAAGGCCGGGGATATGCTGGACGGGATCTCGTTGGCGACGATCCTGCCCGGACCGATCGCCGTGAACGTGGTTGCCTACGTGGGCTATCGGGTGCGTGGCGGCATGGGCGCCCTGGTAAGCGCCGTCGGCGTGATCCTTCCGTCCTTCCTCCTCCTCGTGGGACTGAGCTATGCCTACTTCCGGTTCGGCCAGGTACCGGCGGTGGGCAGGCTGTTCCTCGGTTTCATTCCCGCAGTGGCAGCCATCATCCTGGCGGCGGCGTGGAACATGGGGACCAAGGCGATCACGGGGATCCCTGAGGCCCTGATCGCCCTCGTGGCGGCGGGCCTCCTGCTCGGTGTCGGCGGGTTCACGGTCACGCTCGGCATCATCGGCATGAGCGGGCTTGCAGGGCGGCTGTTGTTCCACCGAACACCCGGGGCGAAGGCCGCGGACCATGGCCGGTCTGTACAGAAGAACGATCACCATAAGCGGGACGAAGGGACCAAGCCCCGCCTGCACGCCGTCGACGCGTTCCCGCTGTCTGCTGCTCCGCTCCTGGGCATCAACGCGCCCTTGATCGTCAAGCTGATTGCGACCTTCGGTGGCATGAGCGTGCTCCTCTTCGGCGGAGGATACGTGTTCATCCCGATGATCCAGCAGATCGTGGTAGACGGCTACGGCTGGGTAACGCGGCAGGAGTTCATCGACGCCATCGCCCTCGGTCAGGTCACGCCGGGCCCCATCCTCATCAGCGCTGCCTTCATCGGATACAAGGTGGCAGGCCTGGCCGGTGCGACGGCGGCCACCATCGGCATTTTCACCCCGCCGGCGCTCGTGATGCTCCTCTGCACCCGCTTCCTGGACCGCATCAAGCGTTCGGCAGGGATCCGGGCGGGCTTGCGCGGGATCCGTCCGGCGGTCATCGGCATGATCGCCGCCGCGGGCGTGACGGTCGCGAGAACTGCGCCGTTCACCGGGATCTCGGCGCTGATCTTCGCGGCGGCCCTCGTCGCCCTTCTCCGGTTCAAGATGGAGACGGCCTGGATCATCCCTGTCGCCGGGATCGTGGGGCTTCTCCTGTACTGAAACGGCCTGGCTTGCTGCGGGAACAAGGACAGGACGTCACGAACAACGCATAAGGAGGCACTTCCCTGATGCCCATATTCATGATCGGAACGCAGCGCTCGGGATCGAACCTGCTGCGGCTGATGCTGAACCAACTGCCCGAAATCGCAGCACCGCATCCGCCGCACATCCTCCAGCGGCTCATGCCGCTGGTGGCTGCATACGGCGACCTGGCCGCTGACGAAAATTTCGGCCAGCTTGTCGAGGACGTTTGCCGTCTGGTGGAATTGAACCCCGTGCCGTGGGAAGGGGTAGCCCTGGACCGGGAGGATGTGGCCGGCCGCTGCCGGGAGCGGAGCCTGGTGGCTGTGCACGGCGCGGTGTATGACGTCTGCGCCGAGGCAAAGGGGGCGAAGACGTGGTGCTGCAAGAGTCTGGCGAACATCGCCTTCGTTCCGCAGATCGAGGGTTATTTCCGGGAGCCGCGCTACATCTATCTCTACCGTGACGGACGGGACGTGGCGGTCTCGTTCCGCAAGGCCGTGGTGGGCGAGAAGCACTGTTACCACATCGCCAGGGAGTGGGCCGCCACCCAGGAACTGGCCATCGCGCTCCGGCGGAAGATCGAACCAGAGCGCTTCCTGAGCATCAGCTACGAGGAGCTCACGGGCGATCCCCGGAGAACGGCCCGGCTGATCTGCGCGTTCCTCGGGGTACCATACCGGGACTCCATGCTGGACTACCACCACACGGATGAGGCGAGGCGCGCCGCAACGTCGAGCGAGCTCTGGGTCAACGTGACCAGCCCCGTGATGAAAAACAACAGCCGCAAATACCTGCACGAAGCGACTGAGCAGGACATCCGCATCTTCGAGTCCGTGGCAGGGCCGTTGCTTGATGCCCTCGGGTATGATCGCGCTTTCGTGAAGCGGGGAGAGGAACAGATATTCACCGAGGCCGACATCGAGGCCTTCGGCTCTGAGAATGACCGGATCAAGGAGGATATGCGGAAGCTCATCGATCCGGCGGACCTCATGCGTCGCGACCTCCAAGCGGGGCTGCTGAAAGGGATCAAGGACCGGCAGACGGCACGGACGGAGGAGACGAGGAACATCCCGATCCTGCTGTACGATCAGGGCAAGCCCAAAACAGCCAGGAAGCCTTTACATTAAAGGGCGGGCAGAGGGGACAACGGCCATGCCGAATGAGCTGCGCGGTTTCGGCATGCCATCAGCGCACATCGTGGGCCGCGACAAGGTCCGCCCGATACCACGCGGCAATAAGCGGCACCCGTGACCTCGCATCGCTGCCCGTGCGAAAGACCGATGCGATCACCCCGCTGGCATGACGATCGTTGACATAGCGGTCACCCTGTCGCCTTGTCCATCCGGCTTCTGCGCGGATTCATCTCTCTAACGCACTCCTGAACCTGAGCTGGATCTCTCCATGAATAACTTATCGAAATCTGCGGCCGTCACGGCCGGGCTGAAGTAGAATCCCTGCCCCATGTCGCACCGCAGAAGGTGCAGTATGTTCCTCTGCTCCTCGGTCTCAACTCCTTCCGCGATGGTCTTGAGGTTCAGGCTCCGCGCCATGCCCGTGATCGCTGTGACGATCGAGGCGGCATCGGGGTCCTTCGCCACGTCCCTAATGAAGGACATGTCGATCTTGAGATTGTCCACCGGCAGCTTCTTGATGTAGTTGAGCGAGGAATAGCCGGTGCCGAAGTCGTCAACCGAGATCGAGACGCCCACATCTTTCAGTTTCTTTAGGCGCGTGATCGTCAGGTCCATGTCGTGGATGCAGATGCTTTCCGTGAGCTCCAGGGTAAGGTGCCGGGGGTCGATGGCGAGGTCCTTGATCGCCTCGGACACCATGTCGATGAAGTTGCGGTGGCGGAATTGATGGTGGGAAAGGTTCACCGAGACGGAGACGTTCCGGTTGTGTCGTTTCCAGTCCTTGATCTGCCTGCAGGCAGTCCTCAACACCCACTGGCCGACATCGATGATCAATCCTGTTTCCTCGAGCGTCGGGATGAACTTTGACGGGGGGACGATGCCCATCTCACCGTTGCTCCATCGGATCAGCGCCTCGGCGCCCGCTATCCTCTTCGTCGAGAGATCGCAGTAGGGCTGGTACTTCACGTGGTACTCGTCGTTCTTCAGCGCGCTGAAAAGACGTTTCTCCATGAGGTAGAACTCCTGGATGCCCCTGTTGATATCGGGGCTGAAGACCTGGACCGTGTTCCGTCCCTGGCCTTTTGCGCGCGAGAGCGCCATATCGGCATTCTTGAGCAGCGCCCTGCTGTCATTGCCGCTGTCCGGATAGTTGGCGATCCCCATGGTGACGGTGAGCACGATGTCCTGGCCGCCGATCATGATCTTCTGGGAGACCGTGTTCCGTATGTGTTCGGCAACGGCGGCCGTATCGATGAGCTGAGCGCTGTAGCGGTGGATCACGCCGAACTCATCGCTGCCCAGGCGCGCCACGACATCTCCCTCGGAGACCGATGCGCGCAGCGTCTCGGAAATGCGCTGCAGCACTTCGTCCCCGACATCGGAGCCGAAGAGGTCGTTGATGTATTTGAACCGGTCGATGTCCATGATCAGCACCGAGAGAAAGCTGTCCTCGCGCTGACTGCTTTCAAGCTCCCGCTTCAGCCGTTCGGCGAAGTGCCGCCGGTTCGACGCGCCGGTCAGCGGATCATACTTGTCGAGATAATCGATCCGGTCCTCGAGCTGTTTCTGGCGGGTAATGTCGCGCGCGGTCGATACGAACCGCGTGATGCTGCCCTTCCGGTCCAGGAGCGGCGTTACCTGCTCCAGGATGATGAAGGAACCGCCCTGCTTGTTCCGGCAGTTGACGACGGCACGGAAAGGGTCGCCGGAAAGGACGGTGTCTAGCATCTCCTGGAACACCTCATCGTCGCGGTACCACGGGAGCCACGGGTCGTTCCGCCTCCCCACGAGGTCCTTTAGTGAATACCCCGTAACGGATTCCACGGCCTTATTGATGTATTCGATCTTTCCCTTTCTGTGCGCTATCGTGATAAGGTCCCCGGCCAGTTCCGCGGTTTGCGCGAGACGGGACAGCTTCTCTTCCGTCCTGTGGCGCCGGCCGATCTCCCTCCGGATCAGCGAGAACGAAACCAGAACGATGATGACCGCGGCCAGGCAGAGCGCAATGATCATGATGGTCACACTGGTCAGGGAGTCGCGAAGGGTGGCGCCTGCAGGTCCCTGCAGAGGCAGGCCTGAAAGCAGGGTAATGATGGCCTCGTAAAGGCCGTATCCGGCCAGGGCCATCAGTAAAAGTCCCAGGACGATCGATATGCCGCTCCGTTGCCGGTAAGGGGATGTCACTGTATGCCGCTCCAATCCGCAATGTGAGGGATGCCCTCGGTGCACCGAACATCATAACACGATAAGGAGCTACTTCAAAGGTGATTATGAACGGGAGTACACTTCGCGGCGGCCCGCTTTGCAGTCTGCCTTAAGTTGTATTCCGCTGGAACAGGGGCCTCGCCAAAATCCCGCTGATGTATTATTATTGAATCGAGGAGCGCTCGCATTCCCCGCAGCTTGCTGCGGGGAATGCGAGCGATTAGAATGAAATTACTACCTTGAGGATCGAAGATTCCCTGCAGCTTGCAACAGGGAGCTTCAATCCAGGAGCGAGTGCATTCCTCTCGGTCAACGCAGTCGGCGGACCGGCTGCCAGGTGCGGGCCCATCGTGCCGGACACCGGAAGGGTGCGTTCATCATACCGGGATTCAGGCAGGGGGCAAGATATTGTCCTCATCAAGAGGTGTGCGAGGAGGCCTATCATGGGATTCAGGGAAACAAGGCCGGAGCTGTTGACGGACAATCCATTCACGCTCATTGGCGCGGACTGGATGCTCATCACTGCGGGGACACATGATGCGTTCAATACCATGACCGCCAGCTGGGGCGGGTTGGGGATCCTGTGGGAGCGGAAGGTCGCCATCTGTTTCATCCGGCCCACCCGGTATACCTATGAGTTCGCTGAGCGGTCGCCAGCCTTCACACTGTCGTTCTTCGGGGAGAAGCACCGCAAGGCCTTGACCTACTGCGGCACCCACTCAGGAAGGGACACGGACAAGGTCGAGGGAGCCGGTCTCACGCCGGTGAAGGAAGGCGGCTTCGTCTATTTCGAGGAGGCCCGGCTCGTACTGGCGTGCAGGAAGATCTACAGCCAGGACATACTTCCGGAGCGGTTCATAGACCCCAGGATCGAGTCGATGTACCCGCAGAAGGACTACCACCGCATGTACTTCGGCGAGATCGTGAAGTGCCTCGCGCAGGGGCAGTGAGAGGGGACCATCATGGTCAGGGGATGGTGGCGCAGGGCGACGCAGAAACAAAGGAGAGGGTGCCTCGAACTCGCCGGCACGCTCTTCCTGATCGGCGTCATCGTCTGGCAGTATGGAAGTCTCGCGCCCCGGGTCATCATCGTCCTGTCCTTCCTGCTGAGCCTTGCCCTGATCCTGGTCCAGCTGCCGTTCCTGGCAGGCCACTACGGCATCCGTCACTTCCGGCCGTCGCTGGTCGTCCTCATCGTTGTCCTGCCCTTCCTGATATCCTGGGGATATGAATTCGTATACCGGAAGAACCTGCTGGGGCTCTTTTACGGGGAGTGGTTCGGAACGGAGCAGGCGACCGTATCGGCCCTTGCGGTCATTGCGCTGCCGCTCCTGTCGTTCCTGTCCGGGAAGTTGAGCAGAAAATACCGGCGAAAATCGCCCGCAGTCGCGGCAGAGGAGGATCGGACCATGCCGACGTTCATCGAGAAAGCAGCCGTCATCCAGGCGGCGGGGAACAAGCCGAAGTTCATCGAAGAATATATCGGACGCGTTCACACTGGCACCACCGCGGTCAGCATCGCGCGCATGCAGAGCCCGTCCGGCTGGACCGAGCCGGGCCAGACCCCGGAGTTCGATGAATATACGCTGGTGCTCAAGGGCATGCTGAGGGTGGAATCGAGGAGCGGGGCGATCGATGTGCACGCGGGCCAGGCAGTGATCACGCTGAGGGGCGAGTGGATACGGTACAGCTCCCCGGGGCCTGATGGTGCTGAATACATTGCGGTTTGCCTTCCCGCGTTCTCCCCGGCGACGGTACACCGGGATGCATAGGTTGTTCTAACGTTTCCTGACGATCATGACCTGAGCGGACGATCTTCCTGTCCATGACATCCTGAGCCAGAAGCAACAGGCCGGGCCCGTATTTGATACAATTAAACCAGGGAACAGATAGGTTGATGCCGAGGGAGGGGACGTCGTTCGCCGGGAGGAGGGCACGATGATAACCAGGATGTCCAAGGTCGAGATCGTCGGGCCCAAGGACCTGTTGCGGGATGTTGTTGCTCTGCTCCAGCAGCTGAAGGTGATCCAGATCGATCCCGAAGAGAGCGAGCTTGCGGGTGAGGATGCGGTCGAGGAAAAGGTCCGGCCATTCCTGCATGATGAACGGGAACGCTCCCTCTTCGAACGGCTGTTCCTGGAGGACCTCCGTCGCAGGATCGATGATCTGTTCGCCAGCCTTCCGAATGTCCCGCTGAGGACGAGCTATATCGAGCCCCAGGTCATCCTCGATACGATCCTTGTCACGGTCGATAAGCATCTGAGAACGGCCAGGACGCTTACCGAACGTAAACGGAGGATGGAGAGCGAGATCGAAGAATGCGTCCGGTTCGCTTCTTTTCTCGGCACCCTTGATTCCCTGTTCAAGCAGCCGCACACCCCGCCCAACCTCGACGTCATCATGCTCACGATCAAGGACCAGACGGCCGTCGAGCATATTCGCAGCACGATCGCGAAGTTGACGGACGGGAAGTTCAAGCTCTTCACGGTGCCTGCGGGACGCGGCACGCTCGCAGGAATGATCACCCTGGAGAAGGACGCTTCCGTAGCGGTAAGCGCAGCGCTCACCCGGGAGCACGTTCCGGAGCTGGCTCTTCCCCCGTCCTTCGAGGCATTGCCGCTCTCCGGGAAGATAACCTATCTGGAACGGCAGGGTCTGGAGCTTTCCCGGCAGATCGAGGCGGTTGACCGGGAGCTCGGCGACCTGGAACGGCGGTGGGGCCCGATCTACCGTCGCGTGCGGGAATGGATCGACGAGCGCATCACGCTCCTGACGGCCACCGCATCGATCCTTCAGACAAGGATGTGCTTCTTTATCCGCGGATGGATGATCTCGGATGACGTCGCCAGGCTCCGGGCGCAGCTCGACGTGTCCTTCGGCATGCAGGTCGTGCTGGAGGAAAAGCATATGCGGGAAAAGGACCTCGAGCATGCGCCGGTCGTCCTTTTGAACCGGCCGTACTTCAGGCCCTTTGAGATATTCGGCCGCCTGCTGCCGGTCCCGGCCTACTCGTCCTTCGATCCGACGCCGTTCATCGGAATCTTCTTCCCGGTGTTCTTCGGGATGATCCTTGGCGACGCGGGTTACGGCGTGCTCCTTGTCATGCTTGCGCTGTACCTGCGCCGGCGGTATGCGAAAAAACGGGAGGTGGCGGACGCTTCGCAGGTGCTGCTGGCGTCGTCGCTCTACACCATCATTTTCGGCGTGCTGTACGGCGAGTTCTTCGGCGACCTCGGGACCACGCTCTTCGGTATGGAGCCGCTCCTGATCGAGCGGAGGACGTCGGTCATCCCCATGATGGTGTTCGCGCTGTCCGCCGGGGTCGTGCACATCGTGCTGGGTCTGCTGCTCGGCGCCATCACCGCTTTCCGGAGGAAGGTGCGCCGTGAGGGATTCGCCAAGCTTCTCAATATTCTTATCATCCTCTGCATGATCGCGGTCTTCGCAACCTTTTTCGGCTATCTCCCGGGGCTCCTGTCGCGACCGATCATCATGGTGATCCTGATCGCGACGCCGTTCCTGCTGTTCTCCGGCGGCCTTCTGGCGCCGCTCGAGCTCCTCAAGAACATCGGGAACATCATCTCCTATGTCAGGATCATGGCCATCGGCCTGACCTCAGTGCTGCTCGCCTTTGTGGCCAACCAGATGGCCGGTGCGACCGGGGACATCGTGCTCGGCGTCATGGCGGCCGTGCTGCTCCATCTCCTGAACATCGTCCTCGGCGTCTTCTCTCCCACCATCCACGCGCTCAGGCTGCACTATGTGGAGTTCTTCAGCAAGTTCATCGAATCCGGCGGCAAGAAGTTCGATCCCATGCACAAGTGAATCCAGGAGCGAGCGCATCCCCCGCGGCTTGCCGCGGGGCCAGCGAGCGATTAGAATAAACACTACACTGAGGATCGAAGCTCCATGCCTCTTGCTGTAGGGAGCTTAAATCCAGGAGCGAGCGCATCTCCCGCGGCTTGCTGCGGGGCCAGCGAGCGATTAGAATAAACACTACCCTGAGGATCGAAGCTCCATGCCTCTTGCTGTAGGGAGCTTAAATCCAGGAACGAGCGCATCTCCCGCGGCTTGCTGCGGGGCCAGCGAGCGATTAGCATAAACACTACCCTGAGGATCGAAGCTCCATGCCTCTTGCTGTAGGGAGCTTAAATCCAGGAGCGAGCGCATTCCCCGTAGCCGGCCGCAGGGAGCTTCAATGTGTGCCCTGCGAGAGAGGCCTTTTGCTTCCGGCTTGTCCGGGTTAGGATATAATTGAGAGGTGACGGAACAGGGCGGGTGCAGCACGGGGAGGCAGGCATGGACAAGGAACCCGAGGATCCGACGAATGACGACCTGGAGCGCGCGATCATCTCGAGGAGGGTCCTGCGGCTCGAGGAACGACTCGACCGGCTCGATGGAGGGTCTGCCGGGAGCGGACCGGCTCCCCATCCCGCCTGGCCTTTCGCGCTGGGATGCATTGCCGCAGTGTTCGGGTATCTGGGGATGGGCGCTCCGATGCATCCCTACCAGTATCTGTTCTCCGGCCTGCTGCTGCTTCTGGCATACCACCGCGGGTCCCTGCGTCTGCCGAAAGGCGTCTGGCGAAGGCCGCAGGTGGCGGTGAACTTCCTGACACTGTCCCAGTTCTTCATGATCGTGCTGGGAGGCGGCGTCCGGCATCCGCTTGCGTGGTTCAAGGCGCCCGCGGTCGTCAAGGATGCGCCGCCCGACGGCGGTTCGTGGTACCGGGCGTTCGTACCCGATTACAATGTCCAATGGCATGGTATTCCGGGCCTCTCGGACTGGAGCGTCGATATCACGAAGGTGCAGGCGTTCCTTCTGATCGCGACGCTGGCCGGCTCCCTCTTCCGGTTCTCGGGGTTCGCGTCCATCACGGCCCTTGCCCTGCTCATCATCTCCATCCCGGTATATCTCTCCTTCACCTGGGACTGGGTGGTGCTGTTCCTGATTTGCGGCAGTATTTCCCTCTACCTTCAGGCGAGAGCGTCCGGTCCGCACGGCGCTGGTCGCTGGTGAGCGTCCGGGCCTTGGCACTTTCCTTTTCCTCCCGTCTACGGTATCATAGTTGCCATCATGGGTCGGCCGAACAAGAAGCCTTCACGTCGCGCCCCGGACAGCCTGGCTGACGATGTCGCGCGCCTCTCCAGCCTTCTCACAAAGGAGCGGGGACGCTTGCCCGCGGCATATCTCCGGGACCCGGGCCTGCGGACAGCTTATCTCACCTACTTCCTGCCGCCGAACCTCGACAAGATCTCTGTCCCTCTCCGCGAGCTATCCCTTCATCCCGAGAAACCTCTCGAACAGGAGCGTCTTCAGGTCCTCGACCTCGGCTCCGGGCCCGGGACGGCCATACTCGGCATTCGGCAGTTCTTTGCGCGGAACAGGATGCGGATGCGCCTCGAATGCACTGCCGTCGACCACGTTGCCGAGAACCTGAAGGATGCCGAGGTCCTCTTCCGCGAACAGGGCGGGGTCGCTGGAGTCCCGGCAACCCTCGCAACGGTCAGGTCGGACATCGAGGCCATTGCAGAGCGTTCGGGCGGCCCCTTCGACATCATCGTGCTCTCCAATGTGCTGAACGAGCTGTATCTCCGCGAAGAGGACAGGGCCAGGAAACGGACCGCCCTCGTCGGGCGCATCCTGGAACACCTCCTCGCGCCTGCCGGCAGCTGCATCATCATCGAACCGGCGCTCCGGGAGACATCGCGGGACCTGCTCGCGGTCCGGGACGGTATCGTGGACGCGGGGTTCCGCGTGTATTCGCCCTGCCTGGTGCAGGGACACTGCCCCGCCCTGGCGAACCCGAAGGACTGGTGCCATGAGGACCGGCCCTGGGACCCGCCTGAGATCATCACAAAGATCGACAGCCGCATCGGCCTGCGGAAGGATTCGCTCAAGTTCTCCTATGTTGTCCTGCGGAAGGACGGCCGGACCCTGGCGGACACCTGTGGTCCCGGCTCGTTGCGCGTGGTGAGCGAGCCCCTCGTCTCCAAAGGCAAGCGCGAGCTGTATCTGTGCGGCAGGGAGGGGAGGCGTCTTGCGGTGCGGCTTGACAAGGACGCTGCTCCCGATAACGAAGCCTTCGCGCAGCTCTCGCGGGGAGACATCGTCCGCGTCGAGGGACTGGTCATCGAGGAAAAACGCTTTCGGATAACGAAGGATGCGAAGGTGGTCACAATAGCCGCTTTGCGGCAGGATGGGGCCGTCCGATCGCTCCGACCACGATGAACCTTATTCTCCTTCATCCCGACGATCTTGCGAACGCGTCACGCGCGCGGCTGACCGGCCGAAGGCTCAAGCATGTGCTCGAGGTCCACCGCGCGAACCCCGGCGACCAGCTTGCCGTAGGGTTGCTTGGCGGCAAGATCGGTACGGGCACGGTGACGCTGATCGACCGCACGGTCCTGGAGATGGACGTCCTTTTGGACCGCGACCCGCCTGCCGGTCTGCCGCTCACGGTTATGCTCGCCCTGCCGAGGCCGAAGGTGCTCAGGAGGGTCCTGTATTCGCTTTCCGTACTGGGCGTCAAGCGCATTATCCTGGTGAACGCCGCCCGCGTGGAGAAAAGCTACTGGCAGAGCCCGTTCCTTTCGCCTGAGGCGATCCGGCATCAAGTTATCCTGGGACTGGAGCAGTCCCGCGACACGGTGCTGCCTGAGGTCATCCTCAAACCGCTGTTCAAGCCTTTCGTGGAGGACGAGCTTCCGGAGATCATGCACGGGACACTGGCCCTCGCCGCACATCCGGGAGGAGGGGCACCCATTCCCCGCCAGGTCTCCAGTCCGGTCACGCTTGCCGTAGGTCCGGAAGGCGGCTTTGTGCCCTATGAGATCGATAAGCTCGTTTCGCGGGGATTCGCCATTGTCAGCCTGGGAGAGCGGGTCCTGAACGTGGAGACAGCGGTCCCTGCACTGATCTCGAGGATTTTCTGACAGCGAACCTCCGACAGGTCATTTTCGGTCATAGATCGACCGGGCTTTTTTATTTGGTTCTTAATTAAATTCCTTGACAAAAAACATTTTTGTTGATAAACTTTTTTAAATTTCAGCCATAATTCTACATAAAGTTTTAATTTCAGCTATAATTGTTTTTTAGGACAGTTCACGTAAGAACTTCGGTTGTTAGTTTCAGCGAGAATAACATTATCTCTGCATCGTTCAGGTGAAGAAGGTTCAATGCATCAATATTCGAGCCAGAAGCCAATAGATAGTGAATGCCGATCAGTAACATCGTTTCCCTCCATCCATTTCTTTATTCTCATAAGATTCTCGGTCGCCAACATACGAGCTTTCACTATCCCATGGAAAGGAGGCATAGAGAAAACCAGGCAGTTTGAAACTGGAACAAGTCTTGTGCTATAAAATCCTTGGATGTAGGGTAAGTTCTAGAAGGACAGAGCAGAAATACGGGTTCAAACTTTCAAAAGTATTAAATCTGTAAAATATATGAGGAGGCAATAGTCATGAAAGACAGGTTAATTCGAAGAATGTTTATGGTTGTTAATGTTGTTGATCGCTGTAATCGCAACCGGTGGTCTGATGATCGGCTGCTCGGGCGGACGGCGCAGCAGGTCCCGCAGGTCCCGCAGGCGCAGCCCGGTAGGCTGCAAACGCGACACAAAGGCCGAGACATGCGTGCCTTTGCCGATGCCAGCGCAGCCGGCCTGGCACCGATACTCACGGCCATACATCCACATGTGACCGCTCCTACTCAAGCCGCTGTTACCGGTTTTGCTGTTGCGGCGTCAGGTGCTCTCAACAGCACCGGGACCTTTACCATCAGCTTTACTGCAGCGGGCCCGAATGGCGAAGATCTTGCTCTTAACACGCTCAGTGGGGGGCAGCGTCTGCCAACCTGGGGATCTTCGGGTTGCGTTGCCAAGCTTTCGGCAGGCGCCGGCGCAGGTGATGCGACAAAATGGGTCAACTTTAACTATGGTGTGAATGATCGTAATCCAGCTTTTTTGACAAAATCTGGTAACAACCTATACGTATGTGGTTACGTTGCCCACGGGGACCGTGGGTACGCTTAGCGCGTCTGGTTCCGGTTTCGTACCCACGTCCGTAAACTATGATCCGTCCGCTATGTGGCGTGTCGGAATTCAGATCAGTGCTGTTACCGGCATTACAACGAGAAATTTGAATTACACCTATGAGTTCGTGCCCGATGGCATCCGTAGCGGCTGTTAGCAGCCGTGACATTGTAACGGAAGCGGCCTGCCGCGCGTGCCATGGCGATAATACGCTCGCCCATAGCCGCTACGCACCAAAGTATTGTCAGGTCTGCCATACCGAGGAAGTCCGGAGAAATGGCTTTACTGTCGAGTTCCAGAATGTGGTACACAAGATCCATACGTCGCAAACGACGAGCGCTCTTAATGCGAGCGAAGTAACCTATCCTCAGGACATCCTCAACTGCAGAACTTGCCACAAGGGCGGTGCGCAAAGCGACAACTTTAAGAACGTGCCGACCATGCAGGCTTGCGGTTCCTGCCATACGACGGTGAACTTCGCAACCGGTGCAGGCCATTTAGCCGGTGCCCAGCCAACAAATGCTAACTGCGCTGGCTGTCACTCTCCCACTGCCATCGAAGGCTACCATGTGACCGACTACTCAACCCCGAACAATCCGAGCGTTCCGACCGGTGCGGTGAACTTCAAGTACGTGATCAGCAGCGTGACGGTGACCAATACCACCCAGCCGTTGATCACCTTCGCCATCTTGTCGGGCGTGAATTCGGCGCCGACGACAACGGTTGTGTTCGACCTGTGCACCGCCGGCACAACGACGGTGATGACCGGCTTTACCGGCAGCCCGAGTTTCCTTGTCGCCTATGCGGACGGAACAGATACCTCTATCGACTTCAACAACAAGGGTAAGGCTTCCGCTCAGCCGGCTAGCGTGTCGATCCTCAATATATGCGATGGCACCAAGGGCGTCATGACGGGCCCCTCTGTTACAACTGGTGAATACACCGCAAGAATCACCGAAGCAACTTCTGGTTTCCCCGTTGGCTCGAAACTGCGGACCATCGGCCTCCAGGGCTACTTCACCCAGGTGAGCCCGGCCCTTGCGCGCCATACACTGTCGGCCGTCAAGAATGTCACCGGTGATACTGTTCGCCGGACAGTGATCGACCCTGCAAAGTGCGGGGCCTGCCATGAGATGTTCGAAGGCCATGGCGGCAACCGCAACATCAGCGCAGAATCGACTGGAATCAACATCTGCGTCCTGTGCCACAATCCGAATCTTTCGAGCAGCGGCACAACGGTCAATCTGACCCATCCGCAGGCGACCCAAAACATGAAGGACATGATCCACAGTATCCATGCTGCAGGTGTGCGTACTACACCCTATACACACGCCCGTGCTAAGTCCGGCAGTAGTACGATTTATGACTGGAGCGACGTTACCTTCCCAGGCCAGCTGGATAAGTGCGAGACCTGCCACGCTCCCGGCACCTATGGCGCAATCCCCGCCGGAGCTCTGGAGACGACCGACAAGGTCGGTGCTGACGCCACGACGACATCGGAAGTGACCGCGCTTCGCAACACCGTACCGAACGCGTCTGACTTGGTGACGTCGCCGTTCACGTCGACTTGCATCGCTTGTCACGACAGCACCTTGCCCACGGATCATATGATACTGCAGGGCGGTTGGATAAAAGGGGTTAGAACCCCAGCCCCATAGAATAATGATCCACGAACTGTGTATTTTCAGTTGCTGCTGATCCAAGGCGGACCCTTTTCAGGGTCCGCCTTTTTTTACTGCGTCCTATCAGGACGAGTCAATCATGCACAACAATGTTTCAGAAACTAGAGAAATCAGGATAATTTCATGCGGTCCGGCTGATCGGGTCCGCCATCATAAATGCCTTCGTAAACGGTGGAAGATGCTAATTATGCAGGAACAATTATTTTAACCTTGGGGAGCGCCATCGAACGTGATATCCAATATTCATAAGAGACCTCTTGCTGTTTTTCTATTCATTTTTACGCTATCCGGTTTCTCAGGGCTAATTTATGAATCTATATGGACTCATTACCTTAAACTGTTCCTCGGCCATGCAGCGTATGCCCAGACGCTGGTTCTGGGCATTTTCATGGGCGGCATGGCGCTCGGGTCCTGGGTCTGCAGCAGATATTCCGTGCGATGGAAGAACCTTCTCGTCGGCTATGCGCTGACGGAAGGCATAATCGGACTGTTTGCCCTGGGGTTTCACGCCTTTTTTGTTCTGACCGTTCAACTCTCCTACAACAGCATCATTCCTCAGTTCGGATCCCCCGCTGCTGCAAATGCATATAAATGGATAGTATCGGGCTTGCTGATTGCGCCACAGTCCGTGCTTCTGGGTATGACCTTTCCTTTAATGAGCGCCGGCGTTTTACGTGTGTGGCCCCAAAATCAGGGAAGAACCATTTCGTTGCTCTATTTTACAAACAGTATAGGAGCGGCGGCAGGCGTGTTGGCCAGTGGATTCCTCTTCATCCGCCTTGTGGGTCTGCCGGGGACCATACAGCTTGCCGGACTTATCAACCTATGCCTGGCCCTGTTTGTATGGCGGCTCGTAAAGCGACAGGATGCGCAAGCGATCAACAATAACGACTCAACGGATAAACGGCTGACACAACCCACCGGCAACCAATATTTCTTATTTCTTTTTGCAGCGTTTATAACGGGGGCCGCGTCATTCATTTATGAGATCAGCTGGATAAGAATGCTAAGCCTTGTAATGGGAAGCAGCACCCATGCCTTTGAACTAATGCTGAGCGCCTTTATTCTCGGTCTGGCATTCGGCGGTTTATGGATACAGCACTGGATAGACCGCATTGCGGTTCCTGCGCGTTATCTTGCCGCCGTCCAGGTCGTTATGGGGCTTTTCGCGTTGTCCACTCTTGCGCTGTACGGGACGACGTTCGATATAATGAGATGGCTCGTGAATACGATCGACAGGTCGAGCACAGGGTATATCCTGTTCAACCTATCCGGGAACGCAATTGCGCTGTTGATCATGCTGCCGGCGACGTTCTGTGCCGGGATGACCCTACCACTTATAACCTATGCACTGATAAAGCAAGGGCATGGCGAGCGGAGCATCGGGGCGGTTTATGCAGCCAATACGATCGGAGCGATAGTCGGAGTTTTTTTCGCTATCCATGTGGGTTTGCCGATATTCGGTTTGAAGGGGCTTATTACGATCGGCGCAGGATGCGATATTGCGCTCGGGATAATGCTTTTTTGGGTCGCGGCGGCTTATACGTCATCTCGCAAGCCGGCCATCATAACCGCTATCAGCGTCTGTGCCGTTGCAGCCGCTTTTTTTCTTTTCAATCTTGATCCCTATAAAATGGCTTCGGAGGTCTTTCGTACCGGGGAACTGATGACGCCGGCTGATATTGAATTCAAGTATTACCGGGACGGCAAGACCGCCACGATAAGCACCTTTTTAGAAAGGCACACGGGCATTATGGCCATCAATACGAATGGCAAGACAGACGCGTCTATCAATATGGCGCTCAATGGAGTGCCGTCCGGAGATGAGCCGACAATGATCCTTGCGGCAGTCCTGCCCATGGCATTTTATCCGGATGCCAGGACCGTGGCAAACATCGGACTTGGTTCAGGCCTTACCACCCATACACTACTCGGCAATCCCCGGCTGCAGCGGGTCGATACCGTAGAAATCGAGGGATTCGTCGTCGAAGCGGCAAAATATTTTCGTCCCCGGGTAGAGCTTGTCTACACTGACCCTCGCAGCGCTATCTTCATTGATGACGCAAAGACCTTTTTCTCGGTTCATAAAGAAAAGTATGACATTATTATATCGGAACCGTCAAATCCGTGGGTTAGCGGGGTATCCGGCCTTTTTTCGGAGGAGTTTTACCGCCGGCTCAAGCAGAATTTGACCGAAAATGGATTATTTGTTCAATGGATCCATTTGTATGAAATAAATACCGATATTGTCATATCCGTTCTGAAGGCGGTGTCTCGCCATTTTTCCGATTTTGTCATATATGCGGCACACGATCGGGATATGCTCATCATTGCGAAGAAGAATGGACAGCTGGAGGACTTTGACCGCAGCGTATTTAAGCTCCCCGCGATAACAACCGCGCTCGAAAGAGTATATATCAAGGGCGTACAGGACATGGAATTGCGAAAGATAGGCAATAGGAAATTCCTGAACGCGATGATCGAGTCCTACCCTATACGCGCGAATTCGGACTATTACCCTGTTGTTGATCAGAGTGCGGCACGTGCGAGATTCCTGCAGTCAAATGCCTATGGTTTTCACAATCTTTCCAATAATCTGCTGCCTGCATTGGAAATGCTACAAGGATCCGGCCCGTCATGGACGACTACGGATGTTGCTTTTCCGTCTCTTTACGTTAAGTCGCAATCCATATTTACTGCCATGGCTCTGCGTGACTACAGCCTCCATGGGAACTTCGGGCCGAGGTACGGAAATGTGCCTCGAAATGTTCAACAGCAAGCACTCGAATTTAGGAATTTATTTTATCAATGCCGCTCACAGTCGGACCGGATCGACAGACATGCCGGCCTTTTCAATGCATCGGTCAGCATGGTTCCCTATTTACGGCCTCAGGAATTGGAGGCTGTCTGGAAGAAAATGGAAGCTGGTCCCTGCGTCCGATCACTTTCGTCAGCAGAGAAAAATTGGATAGCCTTATTCAAGGCTATAGGCAGGCGCGATGCAGTAGCCATGGTCAGGGGGGCAAAGTCTGTCTTGGAGAACGAGCAAGGGCTGGGCGCGAGAGAATTGCAATTTCTCGTAGCTTCAGGAATGACGGGATCACTGATGCAGGGGGACAAAGACGGATCTTTCAGATTATGGTCCGCTTACCGGTCGCAAATGTTCGCAAACGGTCAGCCCGATCTTTTGTTCCGTCTTTTGACTGCCGAGAGCGCAACAAACTGATAAAGTGTCAACTTTTGCACCCCGATATAAGATCTGAACCTGCTTCCGTAAAATCGTATTAGCAGGAATACTGGAGTGCCATCTATTCATGAGACGGCCTTTACGGATAAGGAGCATAAGGAACAGGAAGTATTAGTAGTTTCTTTAAATATATTGCTTGCAAAAACACATTAAGTGTTTTAGAATCTTTGGCCAACGGCTGAAATAAATCAATATTCATAAATGGATAGGAGGGATAAATTATCGACGCTCGAATCCATTGAAAAGAGCATCATAGAGCGAAAATAAGCTTTGCTCGATCGACCTACAATATAGTTAAAGAGCCCCAATAGGTAAACATTTAGAAGGGAGGGTGGAATTTTGAAAAATACAAATATGTTTCACATCATCGGATCCAAAAGGTTTCCGATATTCCTTGTTGTTGCATCGCTTGTGTACGGATTTCTATTCTTGCCTGCTGCGTCCACGGCAGCCAGCCTGGCGGGTAATTCCAACACGTACCTTCAATCCAGGGAGAGTGCTGGCGGTGCGAACCTAATGCCGATCTACGAGTATCTCGATTTCAATGTGCAGAACCTGGGGAAGGAGTCGATTTCGTTCCACTTCGGCGGCTGGTTGGGTTACGATCTGCAGGATGACTCCTTCGGGAACGACAAGAAGAAAGGCAGTGATCTCCAGTATGGATACCTTAGCTATCGGACGAAGGAGCATAATGCTGTTGTGAACCTGGGCCGGGTAATGGTCTTTGAAGGCGTCGCCGCGGAGCGGGTGGATGGGATCTATGCGAGAACGGACCTGATGAAGGGGTTCGCGATCTCCGCCTTCGGCGGTGCACCGGTGGAGACGAACGACAACGCTCTGGGCAATAGTACGATCTACGGCGGCCGCCTCTCCCATCAATATGAAGGCGTTTACACCATCGGACTGTCCTACCTGAATGAGACTAAAGACAACAATGAGACACAGAACCCTCAGAGCACTGATGATATCTGGCGGCGGGAGGGAGGCATCGACCTCTGGGTTCGGCCTATGAATAAAGTGGAGCTTACCGGTAAGTCCGCGTACAACTTTCAAACGACCGGTTGGATGGAACACTCCTACTACCTGATGTTCGGTCCCTTTGACAAGATGCGGGTTAATGCTGAGGCGACGTGGATCAGTTATGAGGACTACTTCGCGTCTACAACCAGCAGCGCCTTCAAACTGACCCCCGGCGGCCCCCTGGATCCCAAGGAGAAGGTGAGCATCCTGGGACCGGAGGTCTTTTACGCGATCAACGAAAACTGGGGCATATCAGCTGATTACAAGTCCTACTCGTACGATATCGCGGGTAGCGCCAGCTATTATGGCGTCAAAGCGACCTTCAGGACGCCGAAAAGCTACAACGCCGGCATCTCGATCCATAAGATGGACGGGGAGACTGACCGGCTCAAATACGATGAATACCGGCTGTATGCATCAAAAAAGATCGAGAAGATCGATGTTGCCATCGATCTTCTCGATGTGAAGTATAAAGAGCCTATTAACGATGTAACAAATGCCTATTCGGCCACGCTGGCCGCAGGCTACGAACTGACACAGAAGCTGAAGCTTGGAGCCGACCTGGAATACTCGAAGAACCCTGATTTCGACAAGGATGTTCGGTTCTTTCTGAAACTCAATTACCGGTTCGATGCTGAACTGGGGAAGCGCAAGGGGGTATAGCATGAATAACAAGACGAAAATACTGTCGTTCCTCCTGCTCCTGCTGGTATTTGCTCTCGCCCTGCATGTGGCTAGCAGCACGGCAGGGACAGCCCTGAAACATCCTATGGAGGTGGAAGTGCCGGTCATGTGCAGCCAGTGCCATACTGACTGGCGGGCATCGATGGACCATTCAGCAGAGTTTGGCGGTCTTCGGCACAAATTTTCCGCGAAGCAGAACAAGCAGACCTGTGATCTTTGCCATGCCGAGTCATTCTGTTCGGATTGCCATGCGCACAAGGACCAACTAAAGCCGAGCGACAAGTACAAGGATGCCCCGGAACGGGCGCTCCCCCATCGGGGAGATTATATCAACCAACATAAGATCGACGGCCGGATCAACCCTGCGTCGTGCATGAAATGCCATGGCCGCACGAACAATGAGAGGTGCAAAACATGTCACAGATAGTGTCGATAGGAAGGTATGGCTTCCTGCTGCTCGTCGTTCTGTTGGTCACTATTGGATGCGGAACGCCGAACGATAAGGCCTTTGATTCCGATGCCGGGAAACATTTGTCCGATTGGGTGTATGCGAAACACCCCGCAGCCAGCCAAGAGGATATCAATTCGTGCATGGAATGTCATGGAAGTGATCTCGCTGGAGGAATGTCGGGTGTGCCCTGCAGCCAGTGCCATCTGAACGGATCTCCTCTCACGTTAACGGGGTGCACCTCCTGTCACGGTAAACCACCGACGGGAAACGTTGCTCCGAATCGAATCGGAGCGCATGCGGCTCATAATGCGTTGCCGAGCGTTACTAATTTATGCAATAGTTGCCACAGCGGCGCGGGCTCCGGCAACGCTAATCACTATAATGGTGCTGTAGACGTGATGTTCCTGAGTACATACAATGCAAAAAGCGGCGCCGCCGTGCGAAATGCCGACGGAACGTGCTCAAAAGTGAGCTGCCACGGAGGAAAGACGACGCCGGTATGGTATTCCGGCGTAATCGACGTGAATACTCAGTGCACCGTGTGTCACGCATATGGCACTGCCGAATATAACAGCTACAGCTCAGGGAGACATGACAGCCATGTCAATACATATGGTATCACGTGCACACGGTGCCATGATACTGCAACACTTGCGGTCAACCATTTCACCAGTCTGAACACACCGACAATGGAAGGGCCTGCATCGGCAACGCTGAATGGTGATTTGAACTATAACGGCATATCGTGCACGCCGTCTTGCCACGTTAATCGAAACTGGTAACCATTGCTGCTCTGGGCATGCAGTGAACGTATAATAGAAGAATGGAAGGCCCGGAATAATATCCGGGCCTTCCTTATTTCCTTAATAATTTTTGGGGTCAATTAGAGATGTGTGGGGGGTATTTTGTTTTCTATTCTATAGGTAATGGGATCATCAAGAAAACGATGGTATACTATGATTGCCTTGTAAACGACACATAATATGTTGCTGAATCAAACAGATGCAAGGAGGCAGGTGGAGATGAAAAACAGAATGAAAGTTCTTTCCGTGTTACTGCTGCTCATTATGTTCGTTTTGAACTTAGGTGGCTGTTCCAATCTCGCTGGTCCTTCGGATGAAGAGGTTATCAAAGCCATTAACGATACTGGACTTTTTTCGGGTGGGGTTGAAAAGTTTACGCTGAAAGCGCCCATAGTAATCCTGGATAAAGACCTGCTGAGTCGTGATGGAGCGTGGAAAGTAAAGGTCAAGTTGTCCTATACCTACACGATGGCCGGAGGGCATGAGACAAAACCTACAGAGAAGATCCAATCATTCAAGATCTCCAAATTAAAGGATAGTTCCGGCAACACGGTTTGGAAGGCGGAAGCCAAGTCGCAATGATGCTGGCTACCTGGTCTCTAGAAGCCAAATTGAAGGGGGTTGCGGATATTCCGCAGCCCCTTATTTAATGGGCTATCAGCTTTATCTAGCTTCTAGCAGTAACTGCTGGATTCCATGGGGCAAGGACGTTGAGGTAAGTGGAATGTGGCAATGTCTCAGCTTCGAAACCAGGATCTCGTTAAGCGCCGTCTGCGGACAATGCCGATACTAATCGGCTTCTGATGATGCGACACGGCCGACGCGACGCTGCTGCGGTTTCAGCGGTGTATTGTCCTGATTCGGAGTCGATGCTCTCGGAGAAGATGCTGTTGCGCTTGTTTGGTCAGTATCGCGCTTCGATTTATGGCGTCCGGCACTAATCCGTCTCGCGTTCTGATATGCTGTAGCCTGTTCGGGGGACGATCCTATCGGAGGAGATGCCGTTGCACTTGCCTGCCCGGAACCGGCTTCGCGCGACTCTGTCCTCCCCTGCATGATGAACATGGTGTAAAGCGCTCCATCCTGCCCTTTGAGGGAGATGTGGTCATCTGCTACCTTGATGATTCGAGAACCATCAGGGAGTGTTTCATGTATCCGATAAAATAACTGTTCTCCTTTTGCATCCTTGATCACAGCACCGATAAATATCTTGCTGATGATCGTACCGACAAGATACGAGTCCGATGGCGTAGGTGTCTGGCATTCACCAGTACGCGGAAGGATGAGAATCGCCGCAAAAACGACTAATACAATAAAAGCCCAGAAACCTCTCCTCATGATCCAGGGTAAATGATTCCATGCTGACTCTAATTTCATATTTGTATTATACGACCAGTGTACACTGCTGTCAATTCGAACGAAAACATGCATAGCCGTCAAGGTGGGATTTACAGCGTGATTTCTGTGCCGATGCCGGACTGGGTGAAGATCTCGAGCAGCAGGGCATGGGGGATCCGGCCGTCGATGATGTGGACCTTGGCGCAGCCTGCCTCCAAGGCCTCGAAGCAGGACCTGGTCTTGGGAAGCATGCCGCCGCCGATGGTACCTTTGTGGACCAGGTCCTCGACCTTCTTTTTATTGAGTGACGATATAAGGTTCTTGTCCTTGTCCAGGATCCCAGCCAGGTCCGTGAGAAGGATCAGCTTCTCTGCTTTTAACGCTCCTGCCACGGCGCCCGCCACGAGGTCCGCGTTGATGTTGTAGGTCTCGCCATGGGCACCCACGCCCACCGGGGCGATGACCGGGACAAAGCCGCCCGCGTCGAGGGCCTCGAGCGCGCCCGGCCGCACCTCGGTCACCTCGCCCACGAGCCCGATGTCGATGATCTCTGTCTCGCCGGTCTCTTCGGACCTCTTGGTCATCTTGAGCTTCTTCGCCTGGATGAGCCCGCCGTCCTTTCCGGTGAGGCCCACGGCCCTGCCGCCTGCCTGGTTGATCAGGTTCACGATCTCCTTGTTCACCTTGCCGCCGAGCACCATCTCGACGATGTCCATTGTCTCCTCGTCGGTCACCCGCTGGCCGGAAACGAACGTGGGCTTCTTGCCCATGCGCTCCATAGTGGTGCCGATCTGGGGCCCGCCGCCATGGACGATGACGGGATTGATCCCGATGAACCGCAGCAGCACCACGTCCTGGGCAAAGCTGTGCTTCAGCTTCTCGTCGATCATGGCGTTCCCGCCGTACTTGATGACGAAGGTCTTGCCCCGGAAGGTCTGCATGTAGGGCATGGCCTCGATGAGCGTCATTGCTTTTTCGATCAGTTTTTCCATAGGAACCCCGAACAGCCGGCAAACTGACAGGCCTGCAGGCTGGAAATCTATAAGATGTACCTGCTCAGGTCCTCGCTCTTTACGATCTCCGAAAGCTTTTCCCGGACGTACTTCGCGTCGATCGTGACCTTCGTGCCTTTGTTCTCAGGCGCATCGAAGGATATCTCGTCCAGCAGCTTCTCGATGATCGTGTGGAGCCTCCGGGCGCCGATGTTCTCGGTCCTCTCGTTCACGCTCGCGGCAGTCGCCGCGATCTCGTCGATGGAGTCCGTTGCAAAATGGAGCGTGATCTCCTCGGTCGCCAGGAGGGCAACCTGCTGCTTGATCAGCGCGTTCTGCGGCTCTGTCAGGATGCGCACGAAATCGTCCTTGCCCAGGGCGTCGAGCTCCACCCGGATGGGGAAGCGCCCCTGGAGCTCGGGGATGAGGTCCGAGGGCTTGGACATGTGGAACGCCCCCGCGGCGATGAACAGCACATGGTCGGTCCGGACAGGGCCGTATTTGGTCGTTACCGTGGACCCCTCGACGATGGGAAGGAGGTCCCGCTGAACGCCTTGACGTGAAACGTCCGGCCCCTGGGTCTCACGGCCGGCGATCTTGTCGATCTCGTCCAGGAACACGATGCCTGACTGCTCAACGCGCTGGAGCGCCTCGCGCATGACCTTGTCCATGTCAATGAGCTTGGCTGCCTCTTCCTGCACGAGGAATCGGATCGCCTCAGGCACCTTGAGCTTTCGCTTTTTGGTCTTCTCCGGGAGCAGGCCGCCGAGCATCTCCTTCAGGTTCATCTCGATCTCTTCCATCCCCACGTTCGAGATGATGCCGAAGGGCATGACCTTTTCCTTGGCGTCGAGCTCAATCATCCGTTCGTCGAGCTTTCCCGCGCGGAGCTGCAGGCGGAGCTTTTCCCGCGTGGTGGTATGCTGATTCTGTTGTTCCTGCTGCTCCTCGGTTGAGCCTTCAGTATTCACCGGCCGGACCGGCGGCAGGAGGAGGTCGAGGAGCCGCTCTTCGGCCAGGGCTGAGGCCTTCTCCTTCACCTGCTCCGACATCTCGGCCTTGACCATGTTGACGCCGATCTCGGTCAGGTCACGGACGATGGAGTCCACATCGCGCCCAACATAGCCAACTTCAGTGAATTTCGACGCCTCGATCTTCAGGAACGGGGCGTTCACCAGCCGCGCGAGCCTCCGGGCGATCTCGGTCTTGCCCACGCCCGTGGGGCCGATCATGATGATGTTCTTCGGCATCACCTCGTCGCGCAGGTCCTCGGGCAGGCGCTGGCGGCGCCAGCGGTTCCGGAGCGCGATGGCAACGGCGCGCTTGGCATTGTTCTGGCCGATGATGTATCTGTCCAGTTCTTCGACGATCTGTCGTGGGGTCAGGGTGTCCTTCAAGCAACCTCCAGAAAGCAACGAAGACAGTAGGTAGTAGACTGTAGACAGGGAATAGCCGAGAAGTTCGAAGCAGCCACCGGGGTGCTATCCACCGGTCCCTGTATGCTGTCTACCGTATGCCATCTACGGGGTCTACAGCTCTTCTACCGTGATCTCCTTGTTCGTGTAGATGCAGATATCGCCGGCGATCTGCATGGCCGCTTCCACGGTCTGGCGTGCGCTCAAGGCCGTGTGCGCCGTGAGGGCGCGCGCGGCTGCGAGCGCGTAAGGGCCGCCGGAGCCGATGGCGGCTATTCCATCCTCGGGCTCGATGACATCTCCGGTCCCCGACAGGATGAACGAGCGCTCGGCATCGGCAACGATCATCAATGCCTCGAGCCGGCGGAGGACCCTGTCGGTCCGCCAGTCCTTCGCGAGCTCCACCGCGGCGCGGGTGAGGTTGCCGTGGTACTGCTCGAGCTTGGCCTCGAACTTCTCGAAGAGCGTGAAGGCATCGGCGGTCGCTCCGGCGAACCCGGCGACGATCCGGTCGTTGTACATCTTGCGGACCTTCCGGGCGTTGTGCTTCATGACCGTGCTGCCGACCGTCACCTGCCCGTCGCCGGCGATTGCGGTCTTCCCGTTCCGCCGCACGGCAAGGATTGTTGTTGCGTGCATGGTGCTTTGCTCGCTCATTACTCCTCCACTCCTGTTTTACCGCAGAGGTCGCAGAGAGCGCTGAAAAAAAACAGCCTGAAGGATCTGCCGAGGCTCCCTCTGCGTCCTCAGCGTTCTCTGCGGTGAAAGATCATGCTACTTCTTTTTCGCCCTCGGATGCGCCTTGTCGTAGGTCTCCATCAGCGCATCGAGGTTGACATGCGTGTACCGCTGGGTGGTGGAGAGGCTGGCGTGGCCGAGGAGCTCCTGGATGGCCCGGAGGTCTGCACCGGACTCCAGCAGGTGTGTCGCAAAGCTGTGCCGGAGCGTGTGCGGGCTCGCCTTCTGCGAAAGACCCAGCTTTTTCCGATAGTTACCTAAAATACGCTGAACCGTTCGGGCTGTCAAGCGTTTTCCTGATGGACCGGAGAAGACCGCACCGTCCTTTGATGCGGACGGTTTCTGTGCACAGTAGGCGTCGATGGCCTCGAGCGCCTTCTCGCCCACGGGCACGATGCGTTCCTTCCGTCCCTTGCCGCGGATGCGGATGAGGCGGTCCTGACGGTCGATGTCCTCGCGGTCGATCCCAATGAGCTCGCTGGCGCGGACACCGGTGGAGTAGAGGGTCTCGAGCATGGCTCGGTCGCGCAGTTCGGACCCTTCCCCATCGCTTGGGGCGTTCATGAGCCGCAGGGCGTCATCCACGGTGAGCACGGCGGGAAGGCGCTTGTCCTGCTTGGGCGTCGCGATGAGCCGCGCGGGATTGCCCTGCAGAACGCCGGTGCGGTTCAGATACTTGTAGAAGGCGCGGATGGCGGAGAGCTTGCGGGCGAGCGAGGACTTCCTGATCTTGAGGCCCATGAGCTGGCCGAGGTATCTCCGGAGGTCCTGGTGGCCGATGCCCGCGGGGTCGGCATCATTGACGAAGGCGGCGAGCTGCTCCAGGTCCGACCGGTAGCTGCGCTCGGTGTGGGGGGACACGTTCTGTTCGTTCCGGAGATGGCGAACAAAGTCGGCGATGTGCTTCCGCATGCCGGTACTGTAACGTATCACACAGGGATTTGCAAGGGGAGAAGGGTCTGAACGAGTGCGGAATGCGGAATGCGGCGTTGGACCGGAAGTGCAAGAATGGCTGGTTCGTCCGTGGAATAGATCATCAATGCCGGACGTCTGACCGCCGTCCCTGATCACAGGTCCGGATCGATCTCCTGACCCGGCCCTTCCGCACCTTGTCCCGCGGTGACCGGCACTTCCTTGTATCCGCATTCTTTCTTGTAGCAGGCGATGTAGGGGCCGGTCTTCTTGGAGAACTTCTCCGTCAGGAAGGGTGCGCCGCACTGCGGACAAGCGCGGGGCACAGGCTTGTACCACACGGCGAACTTGCAGTTGGGGTAGTTCGCGCAGGAGTAGAACATCTTGCCGAAGCGGGAGCGCCGCTCCACGATCATGCCGCCGTCCTCGGGGCAGGCAACGCCGGTGGACATGCCCTGGGTATGGTTGCACTCAGGGTAGCGCGAACAGGCGAGGAACTTGCCGAAGCGCCCCCGTTTGACCACCATGCCGGAGCCGCACTTGGGGCAGAGCTCGCTGGTGGTCTCTTCAGGCGCAGCCTCGATGCCGCCGCTCTCGGTGCGTACGAAGGGCTTGGTGTTCTTGCAGTCAGGATAGCCCGAGCAGGCGAGGAACTGGCCGTTCCTGCCCCACTTGATGATCATGGGCTTGCCGCACTTGTCGCAATTGATGTCGGTGGGGGTCTGCTCCGCCTTGAAGTCCTTCATCTCGGCCATGGCTGCGGCGAGGTCCTTTGAAAAGGGTTCATAGAAGTCCCGCACGGCCGTCGCCCACGCCAGCCCGCCTTCCTCGATCTTGTCGAGCTCTTCCTCCATGCGCGCCGTGAAGGCAACGTCCAGGATGTTGGCAAAATGCTGCACCAGCAGGCCGTTCACGAGCACGCCGAGCTCCGTGGGATGGAACTTGTTCTCCAGCTTGTTCACATAATCCCGGTCCTGTATGGTCGAGATGATCGCGGCATAGGTGCTCGGCCTGCCGATGCCTTTTTCCTCCAGCGTCTTGACGAGCAGGGCCTCGGAGAACCGCGGCGGCGGCTGGGTGAAATGCTGCTTGGGGTCGAGCTTGATGAGCGACAGCGCGTCGCCCTCAGTGAGTGGGGGGAGGACCGCCTCGCCGTTGTCGTCGTCGGACGGGGCCTGGTCCTCGGACCGCTCCTCCATATAGACCGCCATGAAACCGGGGAATTTCACGACCGAGCCGGAGGCCCGGAAGGTGTAGGCGTTGGCCTTGATGTCCACCGACGTCTGGTCGATGACCGCAGGGTTCATCTGGCTTGCCACGAAGCGGTTCCAGATGAGCTTGTAGAGCTTGTACTGGTCGGGCTCGAGATACTGCTTGATGGCGTCAGGTTCGCGCAGGACCGAGGTGGGGCGGATGGCCTCGTGCGCTTCCTGGGCGCTCTTGGCGCTCTTGTAGGCAGGCGGTTCAGCGGGAACGTATTCCTTGCCGTACTTGGAGGCGATCAGTTCCCGGGCCTCCTGCTGCGCCTCGGCGCCCACGCGGGTCGAGTCGGTACGCATGTAGGTGATGAGTCCGACGGCGCCTTCCGCGCCGAGGTCCACACCCTCATAGAGGCCCTGTGCCACGGCCATGGTGCGCCGGGAGGTGAACCCGAGCTTCCGGCCGCCTTCCTGCTGGAGCTTACTCGTCGTGAAGGGGGGGACGGGATTGCGGCGGCGCTCCTTTTTCTCGACCCGAGCGACAGAGTACGTTGCGCCCTGGAGGCCGGCGAGGATCTGCTGTACCTCGTCGTTGTTCTTGACCCGGAGCTTCTCCTCGTCCTTTTTCAGGAGCTTGGCTTCGAACTGCGGCGGGACCTTCCCCTCGAGGAGCGCGGTGAGGGACCAGAATTCCTCGGGTTTGAAGGCCTTGATCTCCTCTTCGCGCTCGCAGATCAGGCGCAAGGCCACGGACTGGACGCGGCCGGCGGAGAGGCCGCGGCGCACCTTTTTCCAGAGGATGGGGCTGATCTGGTAGCCCACGAGCCGGTCAAGGATGCGGCGTGCCTGCTGGGCGTCCACCTTGTTGGCGTCGATCTTGCCGGGTTGCTCGATGGCCTTGAGGATGGCCTTCTTCGTGATCTCATTGAACAGGACGCGGTAGATTGCTTCGGTCTTGGCGGTCTTGGAGACTACCTCGGCCACGTGGGAGGCGATGGCCTCGCCCTCGCGGTCCGGGTCGGTCGCGATCAGGATGCGATCGGCCTTCTTGGCGGCTGACTTGAGCTCGTTGACGACCTTGGCCTTGCCTTTGATCTGGATGTACTGGGGCGCGAAGTCCTTATCGATGTCCACGCCCAGCTTGCTCTTGGGCAGGTCCATGATGTGCCCGACGGACGCCTTGACCGTGTAGTCCTTGCCGAGGTACTTGCCGATGGTCTTGGCCTTGGCGGGCGATTCAACGATGACGAGTGATTTCATAGCCATAGTAGGGGGGCCTCTATTGCCGAAGCAGATGCAGGGTTGTCGTGCGACGAACAGACGCAACGGAGTACCAGTATCTCATTTTTTTCTCCGCGTCTCCCCATCCCCGCGTCTCCGAGCCGGTTGGTTTAATTCCACACCGTGCCCTTGTGGTTCAGCGCCGATGCGAGGATGTCCTCGTATTCCTGCTCGTCGGCGAACAGATCAAGGGCGAGCAGGGATTTCATGTGGGAAAGCTCGATCCTTCCGGAGTGGAGCGACAATGCCTTGTCGAGGAGCTCTTCCCGCTGTTCTCCGGAGATGATGCCGAGGTAGGAGAGCTTGGTGATGAACCCGAATGCCTCAATGGTGAACCGTGAACGCTCCTCGGTGTTCATGGAACGCATAGCGTCCGGCAGGGCAACGGGCCCTTTGCTGGGAAGACGGTCCTCCTCGTTCTGGGACAGGGTCTGCAGCAGCGTCAGCGCCGCGTCTGCCTCATGCAGGCGGTAGCCGCTGCTCATGAGCGAGTCCATGATCTTCCCCTCGTTGCTGAACAGGTCCTGTTTCGTCTGCACCTGGTCCGTGATGAGCGAGACCAGATTCATGATGCGTTCGTCCAAGAAATTACCTCTTGTTTCACCGCTGAGGCGGGTCGGCCACGGAGAAAAAACCAAGCACTCCTCTGTGTCTCCGTGCCTCAGTGGCAGATTATGAAGCTAATCGGTTTCCCGTACAAAATACTTCCCGGGCAGTTGTTTTACCAGTCCTTTCAGCTCCAGGGTGGTCAGGATGCCGCCGAGCCTGCCCGGCGCGCTGCCGTTCTCGGCCATGATGGCGTCGATATGCTTCGGTTCTGCCGAGATGGTGTCGAATACCGAGTGCTCCTCGTCGGTCATGGACGGCAGGGGCCGGTTGACTGCTGCCCCCGCGTTCCTTCCTTTATTGAGATCCAGGCCCTGCAGGACGTCTTCGGCCCTTTCGACGAGCCGGGCGCCCTGTTTGATGAGGCTGTTCGTGCCGCGGCTGGACGGTGAGCTGATGTTTCCCGGCACCGCAAAGAGCTTCCTCTCCTGTTTGAGCGTGTAGTCCGCCGTGATGAGCGATCCGCTGTCCTCGGCGGCTTCGATGATAACGGTCCCGGCCGAGAGTCCGCTGATGATACGGTTGCGTGCCGGGAAATACCCGCTCTCCGGTTTTGTCCCGAAGGGGTTTTCCGTGATCACCGCTCCGGACCGGGCGATCTGTTCCATCAGGCCCTTGTTCTCCGGCGGGTAGGCCGCGTCGATCCCGCAGCCGAGCACCGCGATGGTCCTGCCTTTTGCGGCGAGTGCCCCCTTGTGGGCCTGGGTGTCGATGCCCCGCGCCATCCCGCTTACGACCGTGATGCCCTGCGACGCAAGGTCGTAGGCCATTTGCTGCGTCACCGTAAGCCCGTAATGGGTAGGCGTGCGCGTCCCGACCAGGGCTACGGCGTTCACGTCCTGCGGCAGCAGTGAACCGCGTATATAAAGGAAGAGAGGCGGGTCCGGCGTGTTCTTCAGCGGTTCCGGAAATGCCGGGTCATCGGCTGTGATGATGGCCACTGCCGCAGATGCGGCCCTTTCCATTTCTGCCTCAGCCAGCTTCCGCCAGGGGAACGACCGGATCTCGCTTGCGACCTTCTCGGACAGACCGCCGTTCTCCCGAAGCTCATCAACGGATGCGTCGAGAACGCTGGCAGCGGAGCCGAAATTCCTGACCAACCTGCGAAAGGTGACCCTGCCCACGCCGGGGATGATGCTCAACCCGATCCAGGTGAAGGTGTGTTCTCTGTCCTGTTGCATGATGTATTCAGGAAATTCTGGTCGCTTGAGGCAGGAATTATACAGGGTAAGCGACGTTAGTCAAGGATTTTTTTCCGGAACGGCTCCCCGAGCGAAGTGAAAGTGCGCACAATGCGTTGCTTTTGTGAAGGAAAAGGGGCGGCAGCAGCGGACGATCAGCATTGTGATCAGGCCGAGGGAGGCGACGACGAACGGTTCCGGAATCTGCTGATGATCGCCGGCGCGAGGGTGAAGAGCGCGAGGAGCAGGAAGGCGGAAAGCACTTTTCCGGTGAAAATATCGCTGATCGAACGAACATGCTCCAGCTGGTGACCGGCATAGGCGAATACCGCAGTGGCGGGGATGATGCCGAGCGATGTTGTCCAGGAAAAGGTGCTGAGCGGAACCCGGGTAAGACCGGCAAGAAAGTTCACGACGAAAAAGGGAAATACGGGAATGAGTCGCACCGTGAGCAGGTAACGGGTTCCGTTCCGCTCCATCTCGCTGTTGAACTTCGCGAGACGGTCGCGATAGCGCTCCTGGATACGGTCGCCGAGCAGGTACCGGGCGGACAGGAACGCCAGTATTGCGCCTGCGGTGGCGCCGACGTTAACGTACAGAACTGCTGGCAGGGTGCCGAACAGGAACCCTCCGGCGAGCGTGAGCACCGCGCCGCCGGGGAGGTTCAGGGCGATCGCTGCGGTATAGACGAGTATGTACAATGCTACGGAAGAGAGGCCGTGACCACGCACATAGGCAAGCAGGGCGTCCCGGTTCTTCTGGAGATTTTCGAAGGTCAGGAGATCACCGACGCCGCTCAGGCGCAGCGCGACGATGACGCCGATGAACAGCAGGAGCAGCAGGATGTTCCGGGCCTGTTTCGTCATCTCTTCCTGCCCAGAAGCCACGCGGCGAGCTTCACTGCAGGGTTGTTCCGGAGGCGGTCGATGTAATACCGCTTCGCCGGCTGGCGGACCACGTCGGTGTAGGTCGGGTAGATGTGGATCATCTGCGCGACAGCGGAGAAGGGGAGGTCGAGATGGCGAAGCAGCTGCGCCTCATGGATGATGTCGGCAGCCCGCTCGCCGAGGATATGGGCGCCCAGCAGCCGTCCGTCAGGGCCGATGATGTACTTCGCCAGACCCTGCTCGGTGCTGTCGGTCCGGCCTCTGTCCGTGTCGCCATAGGACCAGCGGTAGACCTGCACACGGTCCCCGTGGACCGCGCGGGCCTCATCTTCGGTCAGTCCCGCATGGGCCAGCTCCGGGTCGGTGAAGGTGCCCCATGCGACGGTGCGGTAGTTGATCTTCTTTCGGAAGGGCAGGAAGGCATTCCGCGTCGCGGTAACGGCCTGGTACTCGGTCATGTGGCTGAAATAGTAGGGCCCGATGACATCGCCGCAGGCATAGATGTTCCTTGCCGTCGTGCGCAGGTAGTCGTCCACGATGATGCCCTTCGGTCCCCACCGGACGCCCGCTCGTTCCAGGTCCAGCCCCTCCACGTTCGGCTTCCTCCCCACGGCAACGAGGAGGGTGGCGGCGGTGAGGTCCATGCGCTTCCCGCCCTGCTCCACGGTGAGCACGACCCCGGTGCCGCCCGGTGCGGCACGGACAGCCTTCGCTTCCATGACGATCCTGACGCCCTCGGCAATAAGGCGGTCGGCGAGCATCCGGGCGAGCTCACGGTCTTCATGGCGGAGGATCGTGTCATATTTCGCCACCACCGTCGTCGCCACGCCGAGACGGCTGAAGGCCTGCGCCATCTCGATACCGACCGGCCCGGCGCCAAGCACCAGCAGGGATGCCGGCAGCTCTTCGATCTCGAAGAGGTTCTCGTTCGTGTAGTACGGGACCGAGGCAAGCCCCTCGAGGGGCGGCAGGGCTGCAGAACTGCCGGTGCAGAGCATGAACTTCTTCGACGACAGGACCTTCCCGTTCAGTTCGACGCGATGGTTATCGAGGAACCGGGGACTCCCGAAGAGGACATTGATGCCCGCCTTCTCGAAGACTGACGCTGGATGGCTGTCGTAGACCTTTTTGACCGCAGCCCGGGCGTATGTCATGGCGTGCCTGCCTGACACGGCAATGCCGCCACCGGCCTCGAGGCCGTAGTCCCTGAGATGTTTGACGTGGTGCGCAACGGAAGCGGCCTTCAGCAGGGCTTTGCTCGGCACACAGCCGGCATTGGTGCATTCGCCGCCGAGCTTGTTCTTTTCGATCATGGCCGCCTTCTTGCCGAACCCGGCGGCGACCTTGGTGCTCACGAACCCGCCGGCGCCTGCGCCGATCGCGATGAGGTCATAATCATATCGCGGCATCAGAACCCTCCAAAGATAAATGTGCGTCCTTGAACCCTGCAAGGAATGACATTGTCCGGGACAAACTGAATGCCGATCGCCTGCTGCGGGCCGCAAGGTCCTTCAGGTCTTCGATAGTGTCCACGTCCTGCCAGAGCGGGAGTTCGTGGACCCCCTGTCCGGCCTTTCCAAAGGCCTGCATCGTGGAACGGAAGACCGTGCCCGTGCTCCACGCGATCCCGGAAAACACCCCGGGAAAGAACGTGTCGTTCCTGAATCCGATGAGGTAGTAGCCGCCGTCGCGCGCCGGACCGATCACTGCGTCATGCATATGCAAGGCTGCCAATGCTTCCTTGATGAGCTGAGCAGGGAGGTCCGGGATGTCACTGCCGATCAGGACCACCCGGGAGAAACCCCGGCTAAAGGCCTGGCGGAATGCATTCTCCATCCGTTCGCCCACGTCCCTGCCTTCCTGGGGCAGGTACTGCTGCTCCGGCCCCAACCAGCCGGCCACCGCGTTCCGGCTGTCAGGCGGATAATAGCAGATCATGACGGGTATGCCCGTCTGCTCCAGGGTATCGAGAATATCCTGGACGAATCGTTGGTACAGTTCGAGCGCTGCTTCCTCCCCCAGTGCCGCAGCCAGCCGGGTCTTGACCTGGCTTCTGGCCGGGGCCTTGACGAACAGGATTATGAGCGGTTGGTCAGCCATGCTGTGGACGGGTCTTGATAAAAAGAATTCCGCAGGAATATAACTTGAGTATTACACAAATGGAAGGCCAGTTCAAGGTCAATCCATCTCGAGGGAGCAAGGTCCATGCTTCGCGGTTTTCTGACGGGGATGGGACGAGCGACCTGGAGGGAAAAAGATCTGCAGACCGCCGGAAAAGGTGCTATAATTATCTCAAAGAGGATAGAATATATCCTGAATAAAGATTGGGAGTACAGTAAGTATGCGCAGCGGGAGCAGGTGAAATAAGGAGGCCGTCATGGGAACCGTAAAAGACATAAAAAAGAACGAATATTGCGACGAGGTTCTGGGCGAGCTTGCGTATATGATCCAGACCGTTCATGATCTGCGGGAGATGTTGGGAACAACCTACGGGAAGGAAAGCAAATTGTTCCAGGAACATGATCGCCATCTCATCGATCTTGCAGAATTCCTCGACTGGAAGCTCCAGATCCTGACCACGTCCTGCCCGTTCGAGTGGAAGGGACTGGGACCGGATGTGGAGAGCATCGTATCGGTCGGTCCGGCCGAAACAATACCAGGCCGCGACTTTTCCGGCGGATATCTCGGCGGTTAGTTCAGCTGATCATTGACCAGAACATGTTACCGGCCGGAGGATGGTGTTCATCCTTCGGCCTTTGTGGGTCAGCAGGAAGGAATTGATCTTCCCGGAGCCTTCCTGGGCCGAGAACGTGTAATGAATTCACTTTCTGCGCGGGCAGTCGCGGATCGGGCAGGTCTCGCAGTTCTCATCATCATCCCGTTCAAAACCGAAAGGGATCTTTTCCCCGCATTGGCAGAGCCAGCCATCGGTCACCCGGGTCTTGAGATCGTGTTCGCAGATAGGGCAGGTCAGCATGGAGACAGCCTCCATGCTCATGGTACTCCGAACACCGGACGGGCGGTATGATATATATCACAGCTGATGATCAACGACGAGAGGGGCGAACATGCGTCACAAGGACCTCAACCGCTCCCGGAAAACCTCGATAGGCTGGGCGCCCACGATGCGGTTGGCATTGTTGATGATGAAGGTAGGGGCCGCGGTGACACCGAGGCCGGCAGCCTCCTCTTTTACCTTATCCAGCTGCTTCCGGTATTTGCCCGTTTCCAGGGCGCTCCTCAATGCCGCTGTACCCAGTCTTGAACCTTTCCCTATTTGCTCCAGGACAACCATGTCCCCGATGTCCTTTCCTTGGGAGAAGTATGTTTCGAAGACCGCATGGTGGAACTCATCGAACCGGCCCTGCTCTTTGGCGAACTCTCCGGCCTCAAGGGACAGCCTCGAATTCGAGATGTTCACGATCTTCTGGAAGGTGAGGTCGAAGGGAGCGCCCATGCTGTTCAGGCGCCTGGTCATACCATCCACGTCCGCGCGGGGGAACATCTTGATGAGAGGCATGCCCTCAGGCGGCGTCTCGGGATGGATCTCGAAACCCAGCCACTCGATAGCCAGGTCGAACTCCTTTTTCAACTTGTCGACAAGACCCATGCCGATGTAACAATAGGGTCAGATGTAGTCGGAAAAGATGCGGATATGAATGGTCATCAATCCCTCCCGGTCATTTGTAGACCTCTATATATTCCAGGTACGATACCGAGCTCTCCCCGGTGTTGTCCGAGTCGTTCATAATGGCGATCCGCGCGCGTGCAGGTGGTTTCGATTTGAAAGCCTTCTGGTAGTCCGCCAGAATGTCGATCTCTTCGTCCACCCACGTGCCGGCCTTTGCCAGGCCTTTCTCGAGCAGGACCATCATGGCCCTCTCGGTATAAGGGCTGATGATGAAGGTTTCTGGGTCGTCCTTGCTGGACCAGACATAGCTCAGGCTGCTGTGGGGCGGATACTCGCCGTAGAGCGCCTTGGCGAAGCCGTATTTGATGCGCTCGAAGGCGCCTGCCTTTTCGGGGTCATACTCGAACATGATGTACACCCGGATCGGGTAGTCGTCGCCTTCTTTGGACCTCACGTCCGCCCTGGCGTAGATATTCCTCACCTTCCAGCGCCATTTTACTCGTGGATAATCATAGACGTCAAAAACATCCTTGTACACAATGGCCGAGGCAGAGGCATGGCTCTCGGCCCTGAGGACGGGCTTGTCGCCGTCGCGCTCGATGGTGTAGGTCGAGTGGCTCTTGATCTTGGGAAAGAAGAAGGGCTTCCAGTCGTCGAGAGAGCTGAAATCCTCGCGGAAGAGGACCTGCCGGTCGCCTGCAGAAGCGGGCGATGACGCGAAAAGAAAGGCCAGCGTACAGATGAGCACGCTCAGGTTCATGGTCTACCTTCCTGCCGTACCTCAGGCCGTCGAGCCGGTGCAGGTGGAGCCGCGGCCCGCGGTGCAGCCGTAGCAGTGGTCGCCGACGCGGATCGTCCTACAGGCGAGTGCGTTGTAGGAAAAATTTCGGATATGCGCAGGAACAGCCGGGCCCACGGCCAGGCCGAGGACCTGGTTGAAATCGCAGTCATAGAGCCTGCCGTCCCAGCCCACGCTCAGCAGGGTGCGGCACATGACGCCGTCGAGCGTCGCGGGATTGAAGGAACAGGCGAGCAGGTCCCGGTAGCGCTCCAGTTCACCGGAACGGGCGAGCCGGTCATGGAACCGCCCGATGGGCATGTTGGTGAGGGCGAAGAGGGTGCTGAACGAGACGCCATAGCGGTCGCGCAGCTCGCGCCGGTAGTCCTGTTCCAGGGCCCCCTGGTGCGGAGGGAGAAACGGGCCCGCGGGGTTGTAGACGAGATGGAGCAGCCGTCCGCCGGGCATGCCGTAACCGAGGCTGTTCAGCGTCCGGAGCGATGTGATGCATTTCGAGAAGGTGCCGCTACCGCGCATGGCATCGACATTGACTTGCTGGTAGCAGGGCAGTGAGGCGATGAGTTCTACGTCCTGGTCCCGGTAAAAGACCGGCAGGTCCTCCATCCCGGGTTCGTGCAGGACTGTCAGGTTGGTACGGATGAGGACATGTTTCCCGAGCCGGCGCGCGGAACCGACAAAACGACGGAAATGGGCGTTCAGCTCCGGTGCCCCGCCGGTCATATCGACGATGGAGATGGGGCTGCTGTCGAGCGCCCGAAGGACCGCATCGACGGTACTTCCGTCCATGACCTCTGTCCGGCCGGGGCCGGCCGCGACATGGCAATGTGAACAGGAAAGATTGCAGCGGTAGCCCACATTGACCTGAAGTGTCTTGATGCCCTGCGCGGTGAGCGGTTCTCGGTGGAGGGACAGGACCGTCTCATGGAATGGCCCGCGGGGGCGCGGTTGAGGCTTAAGGATGATCATGGTGTATGATGACTCCGATGCCGGGTAGTGATCATGGCTTGCAGAATGCCCGCAGATTCATCATAATATACCACAGTCGGTAAGGCGTTCGCCACACAAGGTAGCTTTAACCGCTCACCGGAAGACCCGCGTCTGGCACCGGAGTAAGGGGCAAGGAGTGCGACATTTCTTGACACGACTCCCCTGTGTGCTATCCTTAAATAGAGGAGAGCGCATTCCACGCAACATGCTGAAGGATCTGCAATAATAAGCGCATGGGGCTTTTTGATGGAAAATTGAATCTCTCCGCAGCAAGCCGCAGGGAATTTTCGATCCTCAGGGCAGCATGTTTATCCTCATCGCTCGCTAACCCCCTGCACTCGCGGTTCCACTCGTAAACGCTGGGGGCAGGACCCCGCAGCAAGCTATGGGGAATGCGCTCCTGGATTCACGAGCAGTGATGTGTGTCGTGACTGCGCTGTACTGACGATCCTGCCGTACTCGGAAGGCTACGAGGGTGAAACTATGAAGCTCGGATACATTGGTTTGGGAAAGATGGGTTCCAGCATGGTGGAACGGCTGCTCGAAAAAGGCCACGACGTCATTGCCTTCGACCGCAATGTTGACGCTGCTCAAGATGTGAAAAAGAAAGGCGGGAGGGCCGCGGATACCCTGGGGTCGCTGATCGCAGCGCTGACGCCTTTCCGTCTGGTCTGGATCATGGTGCCCTACCAGGCGGTCGATAGTGTGCTGCGGGAGATCGCTCCGCTCCTTGCAGCGGGAGATGTGGTGATCGATGGAGGCAATTCACCCTACGAGGAATCGATCCGCCGCGCACAAGAGCTTGAGGCACGGGGCATCGACTTCCTTGATGCAGGCGTGAGCGGCGGCCCGGCAGGTGCACGGAACGGCGCATGCATCATGGTCGGAGGAAAAAAAGAAGTCTATCAGAGATGCGAAGCATTGTTCCGTGACCTTGCCGTTCCCAGTGGCTACGGCTACATGGGCAGGTCCGGTGCAGGCCATTTTGTGAAAATGGTCCATAACGGGATCGAATACGGCATGATGCAGGCGCTGGCGGAAGGCTTCGCGGTCATGAAGGCGGCTGATTTCAGGCTGGACCTCGCGAAGATAGCCGACGTTTACAATCACCGGAGTGTGGTCGAATCGCGGCTCCTGGGCTGGCTGCAGAGCGCTTTTCTCCAGTATGGAGCGGACTTCACGGGGATCTCGGGTTCCGTGGCGCAGAGCGGGGAAGGGCTCTGGACCGTCGAAGCAGGGAAAAAGCTTGGTGTACCCACACCGATCATCGAGGCCGCTCTCGACTTTCGCATCCGGTCACAGGAGCACCCGAGCTATACAGGAAAGGTCCTCTCGGCGATGCGGAACCAGTTCGGTGGCCACGACGTGAAAGTAAAAAAATAGCCGGGCATGCGCAGCCTGCCCGAGAGCGGGAAGGCGACACGTGCTGCCCGGTTGTGAGAACCTGAGAAATACCATTGCGTATAAGGTAAAGGAGCTGCTATGAGACCACAACATCTAAAAACGAGGCTGTTCCTGGACGGCGGGGATCCGGGGGAGACGAGGGCCGTGCTCTCGCAGCTCGGTTTCCTCGACGGCCAGACCACGAATCCCACGCTCATCTCAAAGAACCCCGACGCGCGCAGGAAACTCGAGCAAGGGAAGAAGTTCACGCCCGGGGAAATCCTAACGTTCTACCGCGGCGTGGTCAACACGATCTCCGGCCTGCTTCCCAGCGGATCGGTCTCCGTCGAGGTCTATGCCGATAAGACGACGACCGCCGAGAAGATGCTGGCGCAGGGAAGGGAGATGTTCGGCTGGGTCCCGAACGCTCACGTCAAATTCCCGACGTCCCGCGAAGGGCTGAAGGCCGCGCATGAGGCGGTCAAGGCAGGCCTTCGGGTCAATATGACGCTTGTGTTCTCCCAGGAACAGGCGGCTGCAGTGTATGCGGCGACAGCCGGCGCGAAAAAAGGACAGGTGTTCCTTTCGCCGTTCATCGGCAGGCTGGACGACCGCGGCGAGAACGGCATGGACCTTATCGCGAACATCATCAGGATGTACCAACAGGGCGACGGCCATGTGGAGGTGCTGACCGCGAGCGTGAGGAGCATGGACCATTTCCTGTATGCGCTCAAGCTCGGCTCGGATATTATCACTGCTCCTTTTGACATCCTCAAGCTCTGGGGGGAGAAGGGGCTTTCGCTCCCCGGCGCCGGCTATTCCTATGACGTGAAGGGGCTGAGGCCGATCCCGTACCGGGACATCGGCCTTGCGAAGGCCTGGGACTCCTACGATATCCGCCACGAGCTGACGGACAAAGGCATGGAAAGGTTCTCGGCGGACTGGAACGCCCTGATCGGGTGATCCGATGAAAAACACGCCCCCGTCCTATCGAACCGTCAATACCTGCGAGATACAGATACCAGGACCATGCTGCCTGGTCATCTTCGGCGCGTCAGGCGATCTCACCAAGAGGAAGCTGATGCCCTCCCTCTACCTCCTTCATAAGAACCGCGTGCTTCCGGACAGGTTCTTCATACTTGGGACGGGCAGGGAGAAAATGACCTCAGAGCAATTCCGGGCCGCCATGCTTGCGCCGGTGCAGGATGCATATCATAAGGAATTCGATCAGCATGCATGGCAGGTATTCTCCCATAAGCTCTACTATTCTCCGATAGATTATGCAAATGAAGCGTCCTATGCCGCGGGTCTTCGCGACAAGCTCCCGTCGCTGGAACGGGAGCACCAGACCGGCGGAACGCGGATATTCTACCTCGCTGTCCCTCCGACCGTGTTCGAAGACATCATCAACAATCTCGGCTCCACAGGGCTATCGGGAGAGGAACAGGGAAACAGCAGGATCGTTATCGAGAAACCGTTCGGCCGGGACCTCGCATCATCCTGTCAATTGAACATCGTTCTGCAAAAGCATTTTCGGGAACGCCAGGTCTACCGGATCGACCATTACCTCGCCAAGGAAACGGTCCAGAACATCCTGATGTTCCGCTTCGCCAATTCCATCTTCGAGCCGCTCTGGAACCGGCGCTACATCGACCATGTCCAGATCACGGTCGCGGAGACCCTGGGGGTGGAGCACCGGGCAGGGTACTACGAGAAGGCGGGTGTTCTCCGTGACATGTTCCAGAATCACTTGTTCCAGCTGCTGGCGGTCATTGCCATGGAGCCGCCGCCGGCGTTCGAGGCAGACTTTGTGCGGGATGAGAAGTCCAAGGTGTTTCGGTCAGTCCGTCCCTGGCCGCTCGATCATCTGGACGAGTTCGTCGTCATCGGACAGTATGGTACGGGAACGATCGATGCATCTCCGGTCCCCGGCTACCGCGAAGAGACTGGAGTCTCGATAAAATCGGCAACGCCAACGTTCGCGGCGATGAAGATATTTATTGATAACTGGAGGTGGAATGGTGTGCCGTTCTACCTGCGGTCCGGGAAACGGCTGACCAGCCTGGCAACGGAAATAGCTATTCACTTCAAGCAGGTCCCGCACGCTATGTTCCCCGAGACGGTCGGTGCTTCGATCGACCCGAACACGCTGGTGCTCCGTATTCAACCTGACGAAGGGGTGAGCTTGATGTACCAGACCAAGACGCCGGGGTCCAAGGTGTGCCTCACCCCCGTGATCATGGATTACTCCTATCCCCGCAGCATGGAACTCTCTGCATACGAGTGGGTGCTGCTCGACTGCATGCAGGGAGACCAGATGCTGTTCACCAGCCAGGATTGGGTCGAACGGGCCTGGTCGCTCCTCACGCCGGTCATAGAGAAACTTGAGCAAACCGTGACCGCGGAGACGATCCCGCTCTATGCTGCCGGTTCGGCAGGCCCACCCGAGGCCGCGAGGCTTCTTTCGCGGGACAACAGGCAGTGGAGGCCGCTTTGAGCGCGCCTTCCGGCCGCAACGTCCGCGTGTTCCGGGACCTGGCGTCGCTCAGCCTTGCCGCGGCCGGACGGTTCCTCGATGTTGTTCGGGAGTGCGTTCCGGCGCGGGGAAGATTCGCGGTGGCGCTTTCCGGCGGGTCCACGCCGAGGACATTCTATTCCCTCCTCGCCTCGGATCCCTACCGCAAGGAGGTCGACTGGACGAAGGTGCATGTCTTCTGGGCGGATGAACGGTGCGTTCCGCCGGACGTCAGGGAGAGCAACTACCGGCTGGTGTTCGAGACCCTGTTGTCCGCGGTCCCCGTGCCCGTGGAAAACATCCACCGCGTGCGGGGCGAGGCGTCGCCGGACGATGCGGCCCGCCTGTATGAAGAGGACCTTCGCGCGTTCTTCAGAGGCGGGCAGGTCCCGGTCTTCGATCTCGCGGTCCTGGGGGCGGGCGACGACGGCCATACGGCATCGCTCTTTCCCGGCTCGGAAGCGCTTCGAGAGAGCTCGCGGCTCGCCGTTCCCGTGCAACCGGCTGCGGGTCGGCCCGGCCGCGTAACGCTCACTCTTCCGGTCCTGAATAACGCGGCCCATGTGCTGGTGCTGGTCTCCGGACCGTCGAAAGCCTCCGTCGTACAGGAGATATTCGAAGCGGGGAACGCAAAACATCTTCCGGCGGGTCTCGTGCGACCGGTGAACGGCACGCTCGAGTGGCTCCTGGACCGGGACGCGGCTTCGCAGGTCCGGTCGGGCGCGTTTATTCGAACATAAGGTCCGGTCGGGCCCGTCCGGGGGGAGTGGAACGTGACGAACAAGAAAAAGATCATTCTCGGGTCTGTGCTGCTGGGCACGATCGTGCTTGTGGTCGGTCTGCTGGAGCACCACTTTCACATTGCCGCGTACCTGAGCCCCGAAGTGATCCACGACCGCATCACGCGGTTGGGCGCATGGGCGCCCGTCGCCTACATGACCGCCATGCTAATCACCGTGGTCATCCATCTGCCGAGCCTGCCGCTCGACATCGCGGCGGGGGCCATGTTCGGCCCCGTCCTCGGTACGCTCTACTCGGTCACAGCAGCGACCATCGGCTCGCTCTTCAACTTCTGGCTCGCCCGCTTTCTGGGCCGGGCCATGATCGAACCGTACCTGAAAGGGCACGCCAACTTCTGCAGGTCCTGCTCCGACCGGCTCCTGACCAGGGTCGTCTTTGCCACGAGGCTGATCCCGGTCTTCTCGATTGGATTGATCAGCTTCGGGGCCGGCCTCACGACCATGTCTGCGAGGAACTTTCTCCTGGCGACGTTCCTCGGCATGGTCCCGGCGAGCTTCACGTACAGCTACTTCGGCTCGATCTTCCCCATCGGGCCGTGGCTGCCGGTGATCTCCGGCGTCCTGATGGTCGCCGTCTTACTGCTCCTTCCGTACTGGGTCGACCGGTACAACCTGTTCCATCTCCGGGACCTTTTCCAGCATGTCAAGCAGGACCAGGCAACGGAAAACGAGCACTGCGACCGGAAATGAGGTCGCGAACGTCTTCACCTTTAACGGTAGAACCTTGCCAGATGTTTCGGAGACACCCCGCAACAGTACAGCGACTGGAGCATCCAGTTCCTGAAAGTGGTGAACAGGACTCCTTCCCGTTCCCAGCGCCGCGCCGAGGTCTGAGCCTTGTCGGGGATGATGCAGATGACGCCGCCCCGCCTGCGGATGCGCCGCATGAGCTCCACGTCCTCCATGATCGGGAACTCCCCGTACCCGCTGATCCGTTCGAAGTATTCCCTCCTGATGAAGATCGCCTGGTCGCCGAAGGGGATGCGGGTGATCCGGGTGCGCAGAGCGACATAGCGTTCGGTGATCCGGAATATCTTTCGGGCCGACCTGATGCCCAGATCAAAGCACCCTGACATGTACTCTGCTTCCTGAAAGGCATCCTGGATGCGCATGAATGCGTTACGCGGGAGAAGAGTGTCGGCGTGGAGGAACAGGAGGATGTCTCCTTCTGCTAGGGCGGCGCCCCTGTTCATCTGAACAGCGCGGCCCCGCGCGCCAATTGCCGTGATGACGCCGGCGTCATGGATGGCCCTGATGGTGCATCCCCCGGGATCGCCGTCCACGACGACAATCTCGACGTCCTTGCCGCCCTCCAGGCCGCGAAGATGGGAGATGAGGCCATTGATGCCTTCGGCCTCGTTCAGGACAGGGATGATGATGGAGATCACGGGGTTCGTGTTCTTTGAGCGAAGCATGCTATTTCGGGGGCAGCGCATTGAAGCTCCCTGCAGCAAGCTGCAGGGAATCTTCGATCCTCAGGGTAGTAGTTTATTCTAATCGCTTGCTAACCCCGCAGCAAGCTGTGGAGAATTAGCTCGCTCCTGGACTTATTGCCGCGCGGATATCCTCGATCCTTTTCCGGTTCACGCCGAGATCGGAGTATCCGATACGGGAGGATGAGCGGACCTGGATGACCGCCGCGCGTTCGTCAAGAAAGAACTCAACGTCGTCCACGAAGCGGAACAGGGCGCTGGTGTACTCTGCATGGATATACGAGCCGGTCGACCTGATGATCCGTGACCGTTTCATGCTGATGACGATCTTCTTCAATCGGTCCATGGCCTCTCCGGGAGAGCCGGTATAGCGCAGGGGCTCGATGCTGTGGTCCCGGTCACTGCTCTGGCTGGAAACGCAGTTCGGTGAAGCAGGGCAGGGCGCAAGCTTTCCGTCGTGAACGCCGAGGTTCACGGGTCTCGTGCCCGTGCAGCCGGCGAGGAGCAGGCCCAGGGACAACAAAGAGGGAAGAGATCTTGTCATAAAGCGTCTCCTGTATGCCGGACCGATCATTATGTAACTCTTATCTCATGAACGACAGGCATGAACACGAATTACACGGATCCAGGAGCGAGCGCATCCCCCGCAGTCTGCTGCAGGGAGCTTCAATATACGAATTGCACAAATGAACTTAAGAACGGCATGACACTGATCAGACCAGATAAGAGTCGGATAACGGTGGATCTGTTCTTAATAGAAAGCTTCAATATCCCCTGTCCCTAGGTCTATTCGTGCTATTTGTACCATTCGTGACATTCGTGTTAAAGACTATTCCCTTCCTTGAGATCGTGCTGTCAATGTCAGACAGTATGTCGCTTCATCGGGTCTCAGCTATACCATCGCCATAGTGGTCCTTCTCCGGATGGATCTTTGTGATCAGCGAGGTATCGAATATCTCGTCCTGTCCCAGTTCCCGCTTGATGTATCCCAGTTCCTTCAGTGCTCTGACGAAGTTCATGGTTGAGGAAATGTATCCCCCCGTGAGAGCGGCACAGTACTTCGGGGAGATCCGGAGTGTCTCGAGCACGAATTCCCGGTCGATGATCCCCACGTGGTCCGCGATGGCCTGCGCTGCCGCGGAAGGATCGCCCCTGAGCATTGCTTCGGCCTCTTCATGCGCCTGCAGAAAGCGCTCGACGGCCTCTCGATGGTCGCGGAGGAACGAGCGGTCAACGACGATGCCGTAGCTGGGGTTCTGCGGCCAGAGCTTTGCCGCGGGAACAAGGACCCTGCCGCCGGCGAAATGCCTGATCGCAACCGCAAGGGCAGGGGTACCGAAGGCTGCCGCCACTTCGTCCTTCGCCACGGCCTCGGTGACCAGGTCCGCCCAGGGATAGTTCACGACCGTAATGCTCCTGCCGGGCGCATATCGCGCGATGCAATCTTTCAGGATCACATCGTGGATGGAGCCGTTCCCCGGCACGCCGATCCTCTTCCCTGCAAACTGGCCGAGGACAGCGCCCAGGTCCTCCAGCTCGGGATGTCCCCGCCACTGCGTTTTCCCGGCCATGACCGTGCCTTCCACATGGCCGCCGGCGATGCAGACGACCGGGATGCCCTGCTCCATGCCGATGATGGCCGGCGGCAGGCCGATGTACGCCATGTCGAGCCCGTTGCTCCGGAAGGCCTGCATGATGGCGGGGCCCGTGCCCATGAGCTTCCATTCCACGTCAGCGGCCATGCGGGCGGTCAGTTCCTTCCTCGCCATCAGGAGGATCGCGGTATGGTAGAAGGTAGAGAGATGTCCGATCCTGAGCTTCACGGATTCATCATAGTCCGCATTTCCTGAGGAGTCAAGCAGCGGGATTTCGGATTGTGGAATGAAACAATAATAAAGAGTTGTCGGGATGGATGCATGCGGATTGTTTTTTGGATCGTCTCCCTCTTGAGGGGGTATGTTTTATTGCTTGAAGAGACGTATTTTTTTGCATATCCCCTTCGCGTCCTGAATGAATTTCCTGACCCGTCTAAGGCCACGTCCGCTCGCCCGCGCAAACTCGGCCTTCTGCCTCAGACATGCGCGTTCGCCCTGCGGAACGCTGCCTTAGGCCAAGATGGGTGCCCAGGAATTTCATAGGGCCGCTCCGGGGACATGCGGGGGTTGGGTAAAGACGTAAGCCTTGTTTTTCCAGAAGCCCCTGCATCCCGTGAATCCAGGAGCGAGCTCAGCCCCGCAGTTTGGGCTCAGCGAGCGACTAGAATAAAGACTACCCCGAGGATCGAAGCTCCATGCAGTTTGCTTTTGGGAGCTTCAACAGGTCCGTGCACAAGCATGCGAAAGCAGTCCCGGCCAATTCCACCACCAAGCCAGGCAGACACGGCCGAGCCCTTATTCCTGGGCGAAGGGAAGTGCTGCGATGCTCGAGTAAACTTGTCAACAGTACAAGCCCTGCATGCCTGCACGGACCTGTGAACCGGGGTGCAGAAAAAAGAGAACCAAGGAGAACTTCCTCGTACGGACATTAATTTGCCCGAGATTTTTATCATAGTGCCCCGCTCGTTCTGGAGATGCTCAGTTTTTTTAAAGCGCTGATCACGCCTCCGATCGGCCTTGACACGTCCAGGGCGTCTTGAAGAGAGAATAAGAAGTCGGGGAATCCGCAATCCGAAATCCGCAATTGCATCATTTGCTTTGCTGTTGAAGGGGGACGGGGGAGTGTGCTACTATGGCTCATGAAGACTGCGCTGCAGAGCGGCAGCTCGGAACTCCTGAAGGCCTTCGATGTCCTGAGCCTGCCGGTGTTCATCATCGATGCGGGCGGGAAGGTCGTCTTATGCAATGGCAGTGCGACGCGGGCATTCGGCTGGCGACAGGACGAGATGGTCGGCCTCGACGTGGCGCGGTTCGTGAGCCTCGAGGGGACGCGGTCAGGCCCTGCCCTGTCGCCCGTTGTATCGGCGCCGTTGCCCTGTTTCCGTAAGGATGGAGGGTCCTTCCACTCGCGCATCGCCGTCATACCCGCAATGGATGCCCGGTCCGTCCTCCGGACCGTCGTGGTGCGGGACGCTCCGGAGGATGGCCTGCCCGCATGCGCACCGCCCGGCAAGGTGGCCCAGGTGGAGCTCATCAACGAGCTCTCGGGCATCATCAACTCCAGCCTCAGCATCGGGACCATCTTCCGCATGGTGGTCTCCGAGCTCAAGAAGCTCATCGCCTACAGCCGGGCGAGCCTTCTGCTCTACAGCGAAGCGGACGACACGCTCCTGATCTTCGCCCTGGACACCGAGATGAAGACGGCCATGAAGAAGGGCGTCAAAGCGCCGATCGAGGGCACCAGCGCAGGCTGGGTCGTGCGGAACAACAAACCCTGGATCAGCGAAGATCTGAACAAAACACAGTTCCCCCTGGACCGCAAGCTGCTCAAGGAAGGGATCCGCTCCACCGTCAGCATTCCCCTCTACCATGACCGCATGCTCGGCGTGTTCAACTTCGACAGCACCGTGCCCGGCCAGTATTCGGAGCAGGACCTCGACGTCCTGTTGATGGTGGCCAAGCACATCGCCATCGCCCTGGAGAACGCGCTGCTCTTCGAGGAGATCTCGAAGGAGAAGAAGGAGTGGGAGCGGACCTTTGATGCCATCACCGACATGGTCTGGATCGAGGACGGCAAGCAGCAGGTCGTCCGCGCCAACCAGACCCTGCTCGCCAGGACGGGCTTCACCAAGTCCGAGATCACCGGGATATTCTGCGGCGAGCTGCTGGACCGCATCGGCATCTCCGTCACCCAGTGCCTCTGCCTCGACACCCTCACCGGCAAGCGGCCGTCCTTCCAGGAACTGAAGAGCAGCGCCGGGAATATCTTCCACTTCTGGGCCTACCCGCTCATCGACGACGAGGGCAGGCTCTACGCCATTGTCCACTACCTCAAGGACGTGACAGGGCAAAAGCGGCTGGAGCAGCAGCTGATCCGGTCGGACAAGCTGGCATCACTGGGCACGCTCGTGGCGGGCATCGCCCACGAGATCAACAATCCCCTCGGCATCATCGCCGGATACTCCGAGGCGCTGCTCGACCGCGCACATGACCCGGCGCTTGCCGGCGTCCGGGGCTTCGAGGACTTTCCCGAGTATCTTCGGACCATCCATAGCGAGATCTTCCGGTGCAAGGACATCCTCAAGAGCCTGCTCGAGTTCGCGCGGCCGTCGGGAGGCACCTTCCGGGAGATCGACATCAACGAGCTTATCAAGGAAGTGCTCCTTCTGCTCCAGCACCGGACCGCGCGGCTCCAGCACACCCTGTCGCTCACGCTGAACCGCGACCTGCCGAAGATCTACGCCGATGCGGGGAGCCTTCGCCAGCTCCTGATGAACCTGCTCCTGAACGCCATCTATTTCACGCCTGTCGGGGGCAGTATCTTCATCACGACCGGGTCCGACTCAGCCATCCAGGATGCGGGAAGCAGCATGGCCGCGGGCCGGATCCGGCTGTCTGTCCGGGACACGGGCGCTGGCATTCCCGCCGGCCTCATCGACAAGGTGTTCGATCCCTTCTTCACCACGAAGCCCGTCGGCGAGGGCACCGGCCTCGGCCTCACCATTTGCCACCGCATCGTGGAGGAGCATGGCGGCACCATCGATGTGGAGAGCGAGCCTGGGAAGGGCGCGACCTTCACCATCACGCTGCCGTCGGTCGGGAGCAGGGAATGACGGTCACCGTTCAACGAAAACCGTCACCGCGAACGCAGAGGAAACCCAGGGCAAGAATATTTACCGCGAAGGCGCGAAGGACGTTAAAAACAATGAGGACCTTTCTTCAATACTTTAATAAAAAATCTCCAAGATTTCCTTCGCGACCTTTGCGCCTTCGCGGTTCCAATGTTTAGTTCCGGCTTGTCCGGGTCAGGAAATGATCATGGCGAACATCCTTGTTGTCGATGATGAAGAGCCCTTCCGGAGGCTGCTGAAGAACGAGCTCGCCCGCAAGGGCTATGCCGTGTCCGTGGCGGCCGACGGCGGCGGGGCCCTGCGGCTGATGCGCGAAAATCCTTTCGACGCGATCCTGCTCGACGTGGTCATGCCCGGTGTGGACGGCCTGTCGCTCATGAAAAAGCTGAAGGAGGACCCGTCAGCGCCGCCCATCATCGTGCTGACCGGCAAGGCAACGGTCGAGACCGCGGTGGAGGCCATGAAGAACGGCGCCTACGACTACCTCACCAAGCCCTACAAGCTCGACGAGCTGGTGATCGTCGTGGACCGCGCCTGCGAGTACGGCCGACTGAGCGTCAAGAACAAGCTGCTGGAGCAGGAGCTGGTCCGGAAGGAATCGCCGTTCGAGTTCGTCGGCACCAGCCGGCAGCTGAAGGACATCCTTGCGCTCATCCGGAAGGTGGCGCCCACGGACTCGCCGGTGTTCATCCAGGGCGAGAGCGGCACGGGCAAGGAACTGGTCGCAAACACGGTCTGGCACTACAGCAAGCGCAAGGACACGCCGTTCATCGCCCTGAACTGCGCGAGCCTGTCGGAAAGCCTCATCGAGTCCGAGATCTTCGGGCATGAGAAGGGCGCCTTCACCAGCGCCTACCAGCTGAAACATGGCCTCGTGGAGGTGGCGGACACGGGGACGCTCTTCCTCGATGAGATCGGCGAGATGCCCATCGGCCTGCAGGCCAAGCTCCTGCGGTTCCTCGACTCCGGCGAGTTCCGGCGCGTGGGCGGGAACAAGGCCCTGACCGTCGATGTGCGCCTGATCGCCGCCACGAACAAGGACCTTGCCGCCATGATCAAAAGGGGGGCGTTCCGCGAGGACCTGTATTACCGGTTGAACGTCATCAACATCACTCTCCCGCCGCTTCGGGAGCGGAAAGAGGACATTGCGGCACTGGCCCGCCATTTCCTGCAGCAGTACGCGAAGAAACTCGACAAATCCATCACGGACCTGACATCCGATGCCCTGGAGCTGCTCGCGGGATACCACTGGCCGGGCAACGTGCGCGAGCTGGAGAACGTAGTGGAGCGCGCAGTGATCCTGTGCGAATCGGACCTGCTGGGCGCGGAGGACCTGTCGGTCCCGGCCCCGGCAATGATCGCCGAGCTGGGGACCAACCCGTCGCTCGAAGAGATGGAGAAGAACTACATCCTGCGGGTGCTGAGGGAAACGAACGGCAACCAGTCCAAGGCAAGCCAGCTCCTCGGCATCGACCGCAAGACGCTGTACCTGAAGCTCAAGAAATACGGTATCCAGACATGATACGAGCTGCCGCGGAACGCGACATCCAATGTTGACTTGTGATAATCGGTGTGCTACCGTTAAATCAAAGGGCGAGCGAAATGAATGAATTTACTGCCTCGAGGCCGAAGCTCCTGCGGCTTTCTGCAGAGAGCTTCAACAGCCGGAAAAGAAAAGCGTTCTTGTTCAAAACCTCTGATGGAATGGAAGATGAAATGATGCCCCGGTGCATTTCCTATCTTATGCGGTGCAAAGGAGGACGTGATGAAAAGGCGATATACGCGGCGTGATTTTCTCAAACAGGCAGGCATTGGCGCAGCGACCCTGGCGGCAGGGCCGGCGATCCTGAGTGACGTGTTCGCTCAGGGGTCCGGGCGGAAGACCCTCAGGATCCTGCAATGGAGCCACTTTGTCCCGACCCACGACAAATGGTATGACCAATATGCGAAGGAATGGGGAGAAAAGAACAATGTTGACGTGATCGTCGATCACGTCGGGCTCGCGGACCTGCGGAGCACCTTTGCCGCCGAAGTGGCGGCGGGCAAAGGCCATGATATCGTGGAGTTCATCGATCCGCCGTCCGATTTCGAGCCGAGCGTCATGGACCTCACCGACCTGAACCAGGAGGCCGTCAAACGCTTCGGGAAGCAGCTCCCCGTGGCCACGCGCAGCACCTATAATTCCTATACAAAGAAGTACTACGGTTTCTGCCATGGCTGGACGATCGACCCGGGCGATTACCGCAAGTCCCTCTGGGAGAAGGCCGGAAAGCCCAACGGACCGGAGACGTGGGAGGACCTGCTGGTCTACGGCGCAAAGATCAAGAACGAGCAGGGTGTCCAGATGGGAATCGGCATCTCCCAGGAGCTCGATTCGAACATGGCCGAGCGAACCCTTCTGTGGTCCTTCGATTCTTCCATCCAGGACGCGAACGAGAACGTCGTCCTGGACAACAAGAATACCGTTGAGGCCGTGAAGTTCATGATCGAACTGTACCAGAAGACCATGACGCCCGAGGTGTTCGGCTGGACCGCGGCATCGAACAACCAACTTCTGCTCGCCGGCAAGGCGTCGTACATCCTGAACTCGATCTCCGCCTACCGGTCCGCGCAGAAGGACGTTCCCGAGGTGGCCAAGGACGTGTTCTTCACGCCGGCGCTCAAGGGGCCGCGCGGCACGCGGTGGGCCTGCGAGCACGTCATCTATGTGACCGTGATCCCCAAGTTTGCCGAGAAGAACGCCGACCTGTCTAAGAAGTTCCTGCTCGACCGGGTCGCGAACTACGACCGGGCCATGTGGGAGAGCAAACTCTACAACTCGCCTGCTTTCTTCAGCGCTTCGGTCCCGGTCGGCGAGCGCGGATACCCTGCGGTTGCCCAAGCGAAGCAGCTGCGCGATCTGCACAATGCGTGGTTCAGCAAGGACCCCTTCGCGCTCCCCGGCGAGCGGACCGACAAGCTGATGCCGCTCAAGGATGCCGAGTCGTGGAGCACCAACGTAGGCTTCCCGGGCACGGCGAACCCGGCCGAGGGAGAGATCTTCGGCACCTTCGTTCTGCCGGGAATGTTCGCCCGCGTGGCCCAGGGCAAGCAGAGCGCCGAGGAATCGGTGAAACAGGCCGCTGGTCAATGCAAGACCATCTTCGACAAGTGGCGGGCCCAGGGGCTGATCGGAAAGAAATAAACCTTATGCCACAGAGCATGTAGGGAGCGAAGGGGGGAACCCTGTCACGACGTTTCCCTCGGAGCATTCCGTGAGCTCTGTGGTATTTTATTACTGGACACTTCATGGCGAACGTACAACTGGTTGGGATCAAGAAGCACTTTGAAGGCGTAAAAGCCGTCGACGGCATCGACTTGGAGATCGCGGACGGTGAATTTCTCGTGCTGCTCGGACCTTCGGGGAGCGGCAAGACCACGCTCATGCGACTCGTTGCGGGTCTTGAAAAGCCGACGGGCGGCCGCATCATCATCGACGGCCAGCCCGTCAATGACCTCCCGCCGCGCGAACGAGGCATTGCCATGGTCTTCCAGAGCTATGCCCTCTATCCGCATAAGACCGTGTTCGGGAACATCTCCTTTCCCCTCAGCGTGGAAGGCATGCCCCGGGAGGATATCCGGAAGAAAGTGGACTGGGCAGCGGGGCTCCTTGGCATCGGCCACCTCCTGGACCGGATGCCTTCCCAGATCTCGGGCGGCGAGCGCCAGAGGGTCGCAATCGCACGCGCCCTGGTGAGACGGCCGAAGGTGCTGCTCATGGACGAGCCGTTGTCCAACCTGGACGCGAAAGTACGCCACACGGCGCGCGAGGAACTGAAGCTCTTCCAGCGTGAGATCAACGTGACCACGATCTACGTGACCCATGACCAGGCAGAGGCAATGGGCCTCGGGGACCGGATCGCGGTGATGCACGAAGGCACGGTCCGCCAGATCGGCTCGCCGCAGTCGATCTATCACGATCCCGCCAATACGTTCGTCGCAGGTTTCGTCGGCATCCCGCCGATGAACTTCATCGAGCAGGGCGGCCTGATCGTCGGTTTCCGGCCGGAGTCGCTCCTGCCGGAAGAGGTGGGCCCGGAGGCGGAATGCACGCGGTTCCGGCTGCGGGTCGAGCGGGTGGAGGACCTGGGGTCGCATCGTCTGGTGTACGGCACCATCGGCAAGGACAAAATCATCGCCAGCCTGACGATCAGCATCCGCCTGTCGGAAGGGGATGAGCATGTTTTTGCGGTCTGCGATCGGGAGATCCGGCGTTTCGATCCGAAGACCGGCGTGAGGGTGCGCCCATGAGCGGACGGAATCCTTTCGAGCGGGAGTCGGTCCTTGCCCCGCTGATGCTGGCCCCCATAGCGCTCTACATGGTCCTCCTCGTCGGGTTTCCCTTCCTCATGGCCTTCGTCTACAGCTTCAGCAATGTCACGGTGGGGAATCCCGAGTTCCATATGGTCGGTTTCAGAAATTTCGCTGCCGTTCTCCGCGATCCGGCGTTCCGGCATTCCCTGATGAACACCTGCATATTCACCTTCTCGTCCATCGGCCTGGTCCTCGTGCTTTCGAACATGCTGACCGAGCTCCTGATGCGCGAGTTCCGCTTCAAATGGCTTGTCCGGTTCCTGATTATGCTGCCCTGGACAGCTCCGATCGCGCTGGGGACCATCGGCTATCTCTGGTTCCTCGATTCGGTGTTCAGCCCCCTCGATTGGCTGCTCAGGAGGTGGGGGCTTCTCGGAACGCCGCAGGCCCTGCTGGGCCCCGCGAGCAACATGTACTGGCTCGGGAGGCCGGGGCTGGCCATGGCCTCGGTCATTCTCGTCCATGTATGGAGGCTGCTGCCCCTTGCTACGATGATCCGCATCGCCGGAATGAACTCGATCCCCCGGGATGTCATCGAAGCTGCCCAGGTGGACGGCGCCGGCTACTACCGGCGTCTGTTCCACATTGTCCTGCCGCTCCTGCTGCCCGTGATCAGTGTGACCGTGCTTTTTTCCACACTGTTCACCTTCACGGACATGACCGTGGTATGGGTCCTCACCAAGGGCGGTCCGCCTGACAACAACACGCAGGTCCTTGCGAGCCTGGCGTTCTTGAAAGGCATCCAGGGTGGTGACCTTGCCGAAGGTGCGGCTGTCGCGCTGTTCTTCTTTCCCGTGCTGGCAGGCGTGGCTATGGTCGTGCTGCGGATCGCGAAGAAGGCGGTTGTGACGTAGGGGAGAAGACACGGGGACAGGAACAACCACTTGGAAGAACGGAAGAAGCCTGATCAGGAACCTTCCGAAGTCGATCGGTTCCTTCCCTGTCTGAGGGCCTAAATCCATGCTGAAAAAGATATTCTCAAAAAGCTATTTCACCATCGGTCTGGGCTTTTTCCTGGTCTTTTCCGCAGCGCCGTTCTACGTCATGCTGATCACGATGTTCAAGAAAAGCCACGACCTCTTCAGCCCGACCAACAATCCGTTCTGGCTGAACGAAGGCATCACGTTTGAACATCTCGACCTGCTGTTCAATCAGACGTTGTTCACCCGGTTCCTCCTGAACACCCTGGTGGTCGGGCTTGCCGTCGTGGTGATCACCGTGCTGCTGGCGGTTCCGGCGGCGCTCAGCCTGGCGCGTCTGGCAGGCAGGTGGGGGGAGAGCGTCGGCATCGGGATCTTCCTTACCTATCTGGTGCCGCCAACGCTGCTGTTCATTCCGCTTTCGCGGATCGTGTCGATCCTCGGCCTGCAGAACTCGCTCTGGTCCCTCGTCCTCGTGTATCCCACCTTCACCGTTCCGTTCTGCACGTGGCTGCTCATGAGCTTCTTCAAGGCGATCCCGAAGGACATTGAGGAGCAGGCCCTCGTGGACGGCTGCAGCAGGGTCGGCGCAATGGCACGCATTCTTCTCCCACTATCCGTGCCCGGCATCATCACGGTCATCGTGTTCTCCTTTACGCTCGTTGCGCACGAGTACATCTACGCGCTCTCCTTCATTCAGGATTCGGCAAAGAAGACCATCGGCATCGGCATGACCACGGAACTGGTGCGTGGAGATGTGTTCTATTGGGGTGCGCTGATGGGCGGCGCGCTGATCGCGAGCATTCCCGTATCCATCCTCTACACGCTGTTCCTTGACCGGATCATCTCCGGACTCGCCCTGGGAGGGGCGAGGAAGTAGTTCCTCAGGTACGAAAGGAGTTTGCAGCCGGTGTATGCAGAGCGAACAGCTGTTCCCGCCGAATCACCCGAATGTCAGCAGCTCGGACCCCGGGCAATATGTTCCTTCGTGTCAAACATCTATCGATCATAGATGCGTTTACATTCGCAGGAAGCGTTCAGCGTCAATTGCGGTCTGCGCGAAGGAAGGGGGGGCGTTTTCGGCTTGCTTCCGGCCGCGGCCCCGTGCTATGCTTGAACGTGTTCGTGAACGCCTGTCCTCGTTGATGACGTACATTCCATCTGTCAGGGAGGTAATCACCGTGAAAAAACTCTCACTCGTTCTCTTCTGTCTGATGTTGCTGGGTGCGCCGCTGGCGCATGCTGCAGACGTGTATCCCTCAAAAGTGATCACCATCATCGTGCCCTTCTCCGCGGGAGGACCGACCGACACGTCGGCCCGGCTGCTCGCCCAGTACATGGGCGCGGCGCTCAAGACCCAGGTCATCGTGGAAAATGTGGCCGGCGCCGGTGGCACCATCGCTGCAGCGCGGGTCGCCGGTTCTCCGCCGGACGGGTACACGGTCTTTTTCCATCATATCGGCTTCTCAACGGCCCCCTCGCTGTATCGCAAGCTGCCCTATGACACGATCAAGGATTTCGAGCCCATCGGGATGGTCGGTGATGTGGCAATGACACTGGTAGCACGGAAGGATTTCCCTGCCAAGGATCTCAAGGAGCTGATCGCATACGTCAAGGCCAACAAGGACAAGGTCAATCTTGCCAATGCCGGGCTGGGCGCGGCCTCGCATTTGTGCGGGATGCTCTTCATGAGCGCGATCCAGACGGAATTCACCACCATACCCTACAAGGGCACGGGCCCGGCCATGAACGACCTTCTTGGCGGCCAGGTGGACTTCATGTGCGACCAGACCAGCAACACCATAAGCCAGATCAAGGCCGGCAAGATCAAGGTCTACGGCGTGACGACGAAGACGCGCGTGGATGCACTTCCTGACGTGCCGACGATGCAGGAAGCCGGATTGCCGGGCTTCGAGGTCTCGGTGTGGCAGGGCCTGTATGTGCCGAAGGGGACGCCGAAGCCGATCATTGAAACGCTCACTAGGGCATTGCAGACAGCGCTGGCGGATCCCACCCTGAAGCAGCGTTTTGTTGAACTGGGCACGGTCGCGGCCAGCAAGGAAATGGCAACGCCCGATGCGCTGCGGAAACACCTCAAGGCCGAGATCGACAAGTGGGCGCCGATCATCAAGAAGGCCGGCGTTTACGCGGATTAATAGCGAAAGTAGGTTATTTGACACTGGGGACACTGAATAGGAATTAGGAAGGATGGTGCTGTTTCATAAGCTTCATCGGCCTTACTCCGTGTTCTCAGTGTCGGTACCTTCGAATTTCACGGGAGACCATGACGTCACGCAACCCCAAAGATCTCTGGACCGGGATCATCTATATCTTCGTTGGCGCGGCCGCTATCTTCATCGCCCGTGACTATGGCCTGGGCACTCCTCGCAAGATGGGCCCGGCTTTCTTTCCCGCCGCTCTCAGCATTATCCTGATTGTGATCGGCATCATTTCCCTGGTCCGCTCATTTCTCCGGCCGGGCACACCGGTCGGCAGGATGGCGTTCAAGGGCCTCCTGCTGGTCACTGGCGCAACGGTCCTCTTCGGCCTTATCGTCCGCGGGGCAGGACTGATCATCGCGATGCCCGTCCTGGTCATCGTAAGCGCCTATGGGAGCGACAAATTCAGCTGGCGGACATCGATCGTCATGGCGGTCGTGCTCACCGCGTTCTGCATCCTCATCTTTCTGAAAGGACTGGGGATCCCGCTTCCCATCTTCGGCTCATGGTTCGGCGGATGACCCGTGAGACTCTTGAGGGGACTTCTAAAAAATAGTTTTTCGCGCGACCAAAAGTAGGCGTTTATCAGCGATACTTCAAGGCCGTAAAGAAAGGCTGAATCATTGGTTGTTAGACCAGGACCTAGGCGCTCCTTGGCGCCCTTTGCGGATCAGCGCGGCCCTCTTTTGGCCATTGCGTGAGAAGATTTTAGCTTTTGCTTTGATGCCGGCTTGTCCGGATTAGGAAAGTCCTATGGATCTTCTTGCAAATCTTGGCCTAGGTTTCGCTACCGCCATCACCCCGACGAACCTGCTGTACTGCTTCATGGGTGTTTTTCTCGGCACCCTGATCGGGGTGTTGCCCGGCCTCGGGCCGACCGCCACCATCGCCATGCTGCTGCCGGTCACGTTTACCCTGCCGCCGATCTCCGCCCTGATCATGCTTGCGGGCATCTACTACGGCTCCCAGTACGGCGGTTCCACGACCTCCATCCTGGTCAATGTGCCGGGCGAAGCAGCCTCGGTGGTCACGACGCTTGACGGGTATCAGATGGCGCGCCAGGGGCGGGCCGGCGTGGCCCTGACCGCTGCGGCCATCGGCTCTTTCTTTGCCGGCACGGTCGCCACGTTCCTGCTCGCCCTGTTCGCACCGCCGCTCGCCGAGGTGGCGCTCAAGTTTGGCCCGGCCGACTATTTTTCGCTCATGGTGCTCGGCCTGCTCGCCTCGGTGGTGCTGGCCCAGGGCTCGCTGCTGCACGCCATCGGCATGGTCGTGCTCGGCCTGCTCCTCGGGCTGGTCGGCACGGACGTCAATTCCGGAGCGCAGCGGTTCTCCTTTGGCATCCCCGAGCTGGCCGATGGCATCGGGTTCGTGGTGGTAGCCATGGGCATGTTCGGGCTCGCCGAGATCATTCGCAATCTGGAGCGCGAAGAGGACGGGACTGCGGAGGTGACGAAGATCACCAGCCTGATGCCGACGAAAGAGGACTGGAAACGGATGGTCGCACCGATCCTGCGCGGCACCGCCATCGGCTCGGCGCTCGGCATCCTGCCCGGCAGCGGCTCCATCCTGGGGGCCTTTGCCGCCTACTCGATCGAGAAGAAGGTATCGAAGCACGGAGCCGAGTTCGGCAGGGGCGCCATCGAGGGTGTTGCCGCGCCGGAGTCGGCAAACAACGCGGGCGCCCAGACCTCGTTCATCCCCATGCTGACCCTGGGCATTCCTTCCAATCCCGTAATGGCGCTCATGGTCGGCGCGATGATCATCCAGGGCATCCAACCCGGCCCCTCGGTGATCAACGAACAACCGGCGTTGTTCTGGGGCATCATCGCATCCATGTGGATCGGCAACCTGTTCCTGATCATCCTGAACCTGCCGCTGATCGGGATGTGGGTGCGGATCATCATGATACCCTACCATATACTGTTCCCGGCGATCCTTGTGTTCTGCGGCATCGGCGTCTTCAGTCTGAAGAACACCGTGTTCGACATCCATCTCATGGCGCTCTTCGGCATGCTGGGCTACCTGTTCGTCAAGCTGGACTGCGAACCGGCGCCCATGCTGCTCGCCTTTATCCTCGGGCCCATGATGGAAGAGTATCTGCGCCGGGCCCTGCTGCTCTCGCGCGGCGATCCTATGGTCTTCATCACCCGCCCCATCAGCGCGACCCTGCTCGGCCTCGGCGTGCTGGCGATCATTGCCGCGAGCATCCCTGCGCTGTACAGGAAGCGTGAAGAAGCCTTCCGCGAGGAGTAACGAATCCGCCCTGTCCGGCGCTCAACCGGTCCCGTCCATGATCATCTATCGCCAGATCTCCACGCACGACCCTGAATACGCCCAGGAAAAGGAACTACGGAACCGGGTCCTGCGCATGCCACTTGGCCTTACGCTGTCGGAACAGGACCTGCGGGGAGAGGACAGACAGATCCACGTGGCTGCGGTGGATGAGCGGGGAGCTGTGATTGGATGTGTGCTCGTCGCCTTTACCGAGAAGGGGGCAAAGATCAGGCAGATCGCGATCGAAAAAGGACACAGGGGAAGGGGGATCGGAACAAAGCTGATGACAGGCGCCGAGCAGATCGTACGTGACAGGAATCTCGGTTCGGTGACGCTCCATGCGCGGCAGACCGCCCGGCGATTCTTTGAGAAGCTTGGCTATGCAGCGGTGTCCGATGTATTCACCGAAGTGACGATACCGCATGTCAGAATGGAAAAGACCCTATTCGATTAGCAGGATATCGAGAAAGAGGGGAACACCGTATGGATGCTCTCCTTACAAAACGCAATACCCTTGTAGCCATTGCTCTGCTTGTTCTTTGGAAAATATACCTTTCCGCGACCCTGCAGCTGCATCCCGATGAAGCATACTACTGGCTTTGGTCAAGGCACCTGGACCTCGGTTATTTTGATCACCCGCCCCTTGTCGCCTATCTCATAAGGCTTACCACCCTTCTTTCCCGACAGGAACTCTGGGTGCGCTTCAGCGGCATACTGGAGACCCTCATCGTCAGTGCATTGGCCTGGACGCTTTCGCTCCAGCTGTCGAACGACAGGAAGATCGCCGCCGCGAGCATCATTACACTGATTGTCATGCCGCTCACCCTGGTCGGGTCGGTCGTCATCACTCCTGATGTCCCCGTTTTTCTTTTTTTCAGCGCGGGCATCCTTGCGTACTGGCAGATCGTGTCCTCCGGGAAAGCGCGATACTGGTATTTCCTGGGCGTTGCATTCGGCCTGGCACTGCTGTCAAAATATACCGCGTTCTTGCTGGCGCCGTCGCTGCTGCTGTTCACGATCTTTACCGATGAAAGAAAGTGGCTGAGAACGATCCATCCCTATGCCGGTTTTCTATTAGGATGCGCATTCTTCCTTCCGGTCGTCTACTGGAACAGCATCCACCAGTGGGCCTCCTTTGCCTTTCAATTCCAGCATGGCCTTGGCGGAAGCGGTTATAGCCCGGGAAAGGTCTTTGCCTTCATTGGAGGGCAGATGCTCGTGGCCGGCCCGTTGCTCTTTTTGGCGGGAGCCTATGCGTCGGTCATCTTCCTTTTCCAAAAGAACAAGGAAAAGCTGTTCCTGAGCCTTACCTCTCTTCCGGTGCTGCTCTTTTTTGCCTATTCGTCATTGAAAAGAACGGCTGCGCCCAATTGGCCATGCTGCGCCTATTTCACCTTCAGCATCCTCGTCAGCCATTATCTTCTCGATGGTTCGAAAATAAAAGGGCGCATCTGGATGATCGGCGTTATCCTCAGCCTGCTGTTGTCCATTACTGCAGGGCTTCACACGCGCTTCGGTGCCATTCCTTTGGAGAGGATATCAAAGGACCTGAGGGAGGCGGATGCGACCAACTGGTTCTACGGATGGAAGGAAGTCGCCCGGGAACTGGAAAAAGACCCTTCCGCAAAAGTAGCCTTTACTGATACGAGCCAAATGGCTGCGGAGATCAGCTACTACACACAAGAAAGGATCATCGGCTACGTCGACCGCCGGCATTTCGGCGGAGGGCAATACGGATACTGGGATCTCCCGGACAACTTGCGGGACAAGAACGGCGTCTGCATTTCCTATCGGGAGAGGTCCGATGCTCTTCCGTGCTCGGATTATTTCACCTCCGTTGGGAAGACCGCGGCGTTCACTATCATGAGGGACGGATTCCCGATACGAACCTACCGGATCGCTCACGGTGAGGGATGCAAGTGATCTCCGGGGCAGAGACCGGCAGAGGGGTCCGCGCATGCGGCTATTGGAGCCTGGAGAGATCATTCGGGCGATGCTGCCCGCGACGAAGAAAGAGTTGTAAGAGAATAGCAAACGATCTATCATCAGGTAGTAAAAAAATTTGCATTATATTCTCTCCGGTAGATACTCTAATAAAACCTCTCCGCTTAATGCGATAGTATAGATGTGCTAACGATTGTGACAGATTCGATTTATAAAGTGGAATACGGGAATCAGTTGTCGAACGAGAGGTGCTTCCTGAAATATTGAAGTTTCCATTCCGTGTAATCTTCGATGTTTCATTCAGTAATAAGTAATCTCATTCGTGGAAATTGACAACTCCTCTTGCCTATGTTTTGGATTGATCTTCGGGATTCAGTCAAGGATATCCTTCAGGAATCTCCGAAGGTTTTCACATCTCCTTCAATTCAGGGCAGTTCCTTAAGGACCTTCTCCGCAGCGATTTGTGCTTCATGAACGCAGTCACCGATTCCGAGGCCCTTGTACGAACATCCGATGCACGAGAGCCCGGGATGGGCAGCAAGGGATCGGTCGATGCGTGCCATCCTGTCGAGGTGTCCCACGGTATATTTCGGCATTCCCTTGACCCATCGGTACACCCGGGAGAACATCGCGTCCGCCCTGATGCCCGCGATCGTATCCAGCTCCTCCAGGACCGTCTTCACCAGTCCATCATCGTCGAGGTTCTGAACGAGCTCCTCATGATGCCCTCCGCCGACGAAGCCACGGATGAGAACCTGGTCATTGGGAGCACGGAAGGACCATTTGATGGAACAATAGGTCGCCGCGTTGATCCTCCTGCCCTCCGTGCGTGGCACGATGAAACCGAACCCTTTGAGCGGCACTGACAGGTCCTCTCGCCGGAAGGCTACGGATACCGTTGCCGAGGATGACCAGTCGATGCCGTTCAGCTGGACAGCGAGGTTTGTGTCGAAGCCCATGATCATCCGGGCGGTGTCGAACGACGCCGTGCCGAGCATGACGGCATCAGCGTCCAGGGTCTCGCCATTCTCGAGGATGACCGTATATCCCTTTCGCTTTGGCTCCACGACCCTGACACCGGCGCCGGTCCTGACCGATCCCTTTCCGAGATACTCCACGCAGGCGTCCGAGAGCGTCTGCATGCCGTTCTTGAAGCTCATGAAGAAGGTCATCCTCGGCGCGCCGGGCTTCGGCGGCGGAGCTGACGGGCGATTTTTCATCGCCGAGAGCATACCGAGGATCAGACTTCCGCTCTTCTGCTCCATCTGGGCAAAGCGCGGGAATGTAGCGAGCACGCTCATGTTGTCCGGATTGGACGTATGGATGCCTGCTACGAGCGGTTCGGCGATCTTGTCGAGACATTCGCGACCCAGCCTGCGCGTCACGAACTCGGCGAGGCTTTCGTCGGCGTGAGACTTTCGACGGGGAATGAATACCTCCATACCCATCCGCAGCTTCCCCGGCCATGAGATGAGACGTGACGTGACCATCGGCCAGAACATGGTCGGCACCATAAGCATCACGCCTTCCGGCAGCGGATGGAGTTGCTTCCCGGAGAACAGATAGGTGCCCTTGAACTGTTCGTTCGTGGACAGCATCTCCGGTCCGAGACCGAGCTGACGGGCGAGGTCCACGGTCCAGGCCTTTTCAGGAAGGAAACTGTCCGGGCCGCCTTCAATGATAAGAGGGCCAATCTTTTCCGTGATGAACTTGCCGCCGATGCGATCGTCCTTTTCGAGAAGGAGGACAGCGACCTCCTTCCCTTGAGCTGCTGCCCCAGACTTCAGATGCACGGCAGCTGCCAATCCCGCGATACCACCGCCTACGATAATGACCTTCGGCATAATCTCTCCTTCATAGAGGCGGATTGTACACAGACAACCGAAAAGCAGATAGGGAATGCCTTCTTGATTATAGATTATAGCAGTCTCCGTTACACTTGTTCCTGAACTCGTTGAAGATGCAATTCTCTGCAATATTCAGAGTTTCATTCAGTAATTCGTAATCTCCTCAACTACCACGCTTCTCGCGGAGAGCCGGGATCACGAGTGGATTGAAGAATCCCGGTTGTCGCTTGCCGTGTGTGATCCTTCCTGTAGTTCGCAGAAGGCTTACCGGCAACAAACTCACGGGAAATGAGCTATACTTTATAAAAGTCTTTTTGCATTAACTAAAGGAGGGAGTAGCCATGAAAAAGATTCTGGTAGTAACCGCAGTGGTAATTGGTCTAGCGGCGGCGACGGCATTAGCCCAGATGGGCGGCGGTGGCGGAACGGGAAGCCAGCAGCCACAGCAGCCGGGAGGCATGATGGGTTCTCAGCAGTCACAGCAGATGATGGGCAGCCAGATGATGAACCAGCAGATGATGCGTAACATGTCCGGCATGATGACGGACATGAACAGCATGATGCAGAAGATGTCCGGCGCCATGCAATCGGGGTCCATGGACCACACGAAGACGATGAACATGTCGAAAGTGATGGATAATATGTCCCTCAACATGAAGGAAATGTCTAAGCAGATGGCAAAAGGGACCATGAATGAGGCGCAAATGAAGAAGATGCAGGAGCGAATGAAGGATATGAATAAAATGATGGAGTCGATCGAGAAAGGAAAATAACCATGCGCTGGCGTGTGAACGGCTTGGTTGAACATCACCGCGGATTGGCTGACAGGTCCGGCAGAAAACAGGCAGCACAAGGTTCAGGCATGATTCACACGCTTTTTGTTTTGATCGTGATCGGGATTATGCCTGTGACAGCCTGGGCTGCCGAAGGCCGGGGGTATCTTGATATGAACGGCGGGTATAAGACCGGCAGTTTTGGGACCCCGACCAAAACCGAGCTTTTTTATTTGTCGCCAATACTGGGGTATGTTACGCCGGGCTATGATGTAAGCATCACAATTCCCTATCTCTTTCAGACCAGCACAACCGCCGGACAGTCAACCACAGAAGAGGGGATTGGCGATATCTATCTTTTCGGCGGCTATGTGTTCTTACCTGAGAAACACAACGGATATTCCCTTTACGGTTCCGTTTCCGTCAAGCTTCCCACCGCGAACAAAGATAAGGGATTGGGGACTGGAGAAACGGATTATGGCGGATTCTTGGGCGCTGGGAAACGGATTGGCCAGAATCGGTTCACTTTTTCAGCCGGTTATATATTTGTTGGTAGTCCTGCGGGTGTAAACTATAACAATGTCTATGTTTACGATATTGGGTATGCGAGGATTTTCGCCCTTACGGAGCTTTTGGTATGGTATGAAGGCAGGGGAGCAATGGTCTCAGGCGCAAAAAACCCGCAGGAGATTAACGTCGGGTTCTTTCACATTCTCAATAAAGACTACTCCATCAAGGGAAGCTCTTTTGTAGGGCTAAACAACGGAGGGCCAGACTTTGGACTTAATCTGGGGCTGGTCAGATGGTTTTAATGTTTGATCAGGAGATCCGAATATGATGCATTGGGTATATAGCGGCCGGAGGATGGGGTGTGAATTGTGCTTCATATGATGAATGCATGGATGGATATACTACTCGAGGTGTCCATCAAATCGGGGGAGGCTTAAGGTGAAGCACACAGGTGGCGACAATGTTAGATGGTCAACAATCGAAGCTCCCTGCAGCAAGCTGCAGGGAGCTTCGATCCTCAGGGAACTATCATTATTCTAATCGCTCGCTAACCCCGTAGCAAGCTACGGGGAATGCGCTCGCTCCTGGATTCAGATTGAAGCATACATCGAAGACTCTATGAATCGCGTAATTGCAATGATTGCATGGTCCTTTCTATCCCTGTACTGTCCAGCCCCTCCCCGATGACAACCAGCCGGCTGTTCACCACCTCCTTATCAAAGCGGACCGCATCCACCTTGCCGTAAGTGCTGTCGAACCGGTATGGCCCTTCCAGAGTATTGATCAGCGCCTTTGCCCGGGCAACCGATCCGAAGCGTCCTCGTGCCAGTTCATCAAAGAATGCCGTGAAGGCGGAGAGCGCCTTTCTGCTGCTGACCGGGAGCGATATCGTCTCGAAGTGGAAGTGACATGCGCTGGGTTGGATATGTCGGTGAAGGGGCGCTGCGGGCAGGGGAATGTTGATCACTGCTTTTACCGTCCGGAACAGCATGGCCCGCGGATTGATGGCCGCGATCAGGCGTTCAGCGGCGGCGATCGCTGTCTCGTCCGCGAGGTCGGCCTTGTTCACCATGATGAGGTCGGAGTTTACGATCTGGTCTTCGAAGAAGCTCCCGTACATCCCCGACTCGTAAAGCTCCGTGAACTCCATGGCGTCGACGATGCCGATGACCGACGCGGAGCCGGTGCCCGCGCTCTCGAGCGCTTCGAGCACACCGGACGGCGATGCCACGCCGGAGGGTTCGATGAGCAGGTGCTCGGGCGAGAACTGTTTCACGATCCTCTGGACCGTGGTGATGAGGTCGAATTTGAGCGTACAGCAGACGCAGCCGCTCGGCAGCTCCACTGATTCGATCCCTCCTGCGGAAAAGATCTCGCCGTCGATGCCGGCCTGGCCGAAGTCATTCACCAGCACCACGGTCTTTCCGGACCCGTCCTTTACGAAGTTCCTGATGAACGTCGTCTTTCCCGCGCCCAGCAATCCGCACACAACGGTTGTTCTCATAAGACCGGTCCTTTTTTCTAAGAAGGATCCAGAGCAGAACACCTGAATCCAGGAGCGAGCGCATTCCCCGTAGCTTGTTGCGGGGTCTTGACCCCCGCGTTTACGAGTGGAACCGCGAGTGCGGGGGGTAGCGAGCGATTAGAACAAATAGGACTACCTTGAGGCTCCAAGATTCCCTGCAGCTTGCTGCAGGGAGCTTCAACCACGAGGGCGCGAAGAGCTCCAGGAAAAGCCATAGATTGTGGTTTAGCCCGCTGTTGAGAAATCATGTTCAAGCATGGCTGCATCATTCCCAAAATAATGAATCCCTCCCCAGCCCTCCCCTTAATTTAAGGGGAGAAAAAAGGTGGGGTTATGGTTGGGGAAGCCAGGGTCTTCAAGATATACTGGATCCCCATTTTCACTGGGATGACGAGTTAAAAACGATGTCTTTTCCACTGACCCATTATATTCAAAGGTCCTTTGACTTCCATCGCGTCCCTTGAGGACTTCGCCGTGAAAGGTCATCTTGTCTGATATATGCAATGGTAATGCCATGGTCCGGAACAGCAGGAGGGGAGACCAGCGCCGCTCGTTACGGCTGTTCCTGAATGAATCCAGGAGCGAGCGCATTCCTCGCAGCTTGCTGCAGGGAGCTTCAATAAGACCGCCCTAGGTATAAACAAGAGTAAACCGGTCCGGTGTTCGCCTGGGGCATAATTCCCCACGCCGTGGGGCAATTTTCAACGGCTCAAATTCTACATAGAAGGTAATCTCCTTGCCATGCAATGCTCTCCGGCCCAAAAGGTGCCCTGTCTCGCAGGGTTCTGCATTCGTTCAGGCTACCCCGCATCTGGCATTACAGTTGCACAATAATGTCCGTCATGAAGAATATCATCCTCTGTTCCTCCAATCCGCTGCTGATCAAGAACGTCTATTGTGTTCTTCGCGATGAGGGATACACCGTTGATACTGTCGAGCATCCCGCCCTTGCCGTTAAGAAGGTCCTCTGGGGAGCCTACGATTTCGTCATCGTGGACTCGGAGCCTTTCGGCATGTCCGCCGGTGAAGCGGCGCAGATCATCAAGTCCGTCGCGCCTGGCATGCCCATCATGTTCCTGGGCGGCGAAGGGGAGCTGGACTATACCGCCGGCACCGGCGCACCGCTTGACCTCGAAGTGTTCACGAAAATGATCCATAGCATGGCGGTCTGATGATGCGAATCCAATGATGGCGAAGGGAGATACTATGACACCGAAAGAAGTGATCCTGAAGGCGTACGAAGGGGGAAAGCCTGACCGGCTGCCGGTGACCCTCTTCGGCGCGGGCATGTGGAGCATCAAGCGGCATGGAACATCGTTCGAGGCCCTGTCACGGGACGCTGACAAGATGGCGGACATGCTCGTGGCCATGAGCGAAACGCTCAAGTGCGACATCGTCTATCCCGGATCGGGCTACAACAACTTCCACGCTTCTGCCCTGGGCGGGAAGATCAAGTTCCGGGAGATGGGCGCACCTGACCTGGAGAACCATTTCGTTTCGTCCGAGGAGGACCTGGCGAAGCTCAAGCTCTCGGACCTAGACAAGGACGAGGTCATCAGCACCGTGATCAAGGCCTTGCGCAAGACCAAGGCGAAGATCGGCAGCAACTATGTCGTGACCATGACGGCCTGGGGACCCTTTACCCTCGGCGCGCGGCTCGTGGGCGAAGAGGCCATGATGAAGGCCACGTTCAAGAAGCCGGCCTTCGTCGAAAAGGTCGTGGATTTCGCCACCGATATCCTGATCCACCTCTACGAGCCCATCGTGGCGGACAAGACCCTCGAGGTCATCAGCCTCGCGGACCCCACGGCCTCGGGCGACCTTATCTCCAAGAAGCAGTTCGAGAAGTTCGCCGTTCCGTACCTCAAGAAGTTTACGGACTGGGCGAAGTCGAAGGGCGTCCACACACTGGTCCACATCTGCGGCAACACCACGGACCGGCTGGACCTGTTCCCGATGACCGGCGCCAGCTGCATCAGTCTGGACCATAAGACGGACATCGCCAAGGCCAAGGAAGCGCTCCACGGCAAGATGTGCTTCGGCGGGAACGTGGACCCCGTGAAGGTCATGCTGAACGGCACGGTCCAGGACGTGGAGAACGCTTGCAAGGACATCATCAAAGCCGCCGGCACCGACGGCGGGTTCGTACTTATGCCGGGGTGCGACATCCCCCCGACCGTTCCGTACGAGAACATCCAGAAGTTGATCCAGGTGGCGCATGAGTGGAAATACTAGAAACGTCCAACACCACCGATGAACACTGATGTAAGAGAGCAGAAACAGTATCGCTGCAGATCATATCAACGCTGTCCTATCTTAAGAAAAGGAGGTATCGCGGTTCCAACGCAGTAGTGAGTGGAGGCAACTCCAGTAGGTATTGTGGACGAGTTCAAGAAGCTGTTTTCCCGGGCGCAGACAGCGGCCGGGCAGAAGGAGGAAAGCAAAATGGCTGACAAGAAGATGACAGTGGAAGAAGTGAACGAGTATATGAAGAAGCAGTGCGGCTTCGTGCCGAGGATGTTCCAGATCATCAACACCGTTTCGCCGGAGCCGGGCAGGACCTTCGCCGATTTCTATGCCAGCATCTTCGGCGATGGGGCACTTTCCCGTAAGGTGAAAGAGCTCATGTTCATGTCGGGTGGCGTGGCCTACTGCTCGCCGCGGTGCATCATCCACGTGATCCCGGCGATCAACGCCGGCGCCACGGACGGTGAGATCTTCGAAGCGGCATCGGTCGGCATGATCCTTGGGGGCTTCGTTCCCGGCGGACCGGGCATCCCCTATGCCTTCGAGTACGCGCTCAAGTGCATCGATATCGCCGGCAAGTACCGTAAGGGCGAGAAGTGGGAGTATCTCCCGCAGCCCAAGTTCGACCACGGCGTGTTCTAACCTGTCGTCAGGGAGGCGTTCTCTTGCCTCCCCCGGACTCATACAACCAATTCATACAAGAATAAACGGTTTTTACCACAGAGGACAGAGAGTTCGCAGAGGAGAACCGCAATGGTTTTTCTTGATGACCTCGGTGGCTAAATCGATTTATCGTTCATAAGGAGTCTCCATGTTCAGGTTCTCGAAAGAGCAAAAGGTCTTCAACCTCAACGGCATCAAGGTCGGCGGCCAAGCAGGCGAGAACCCACCGGTGCTGATCGCGTCCATGTTCCACAACAAGGACCGGATCGTCGTTGACCGCAAGGGGAACTTCGACCGCCTGAAGGCCGTGGAGCTCATCCGGAAGCAGGAGGAGCTGTCCGTCTCCACGGGCATCCCGTCGCTCGTTGCCATGGTCGCGAACTCGGCCGAGGAGGCGAAGATCTACATCGACTTCTACCGCGAGACGACGACCATGCCCTTCGGCATCGACATGTGGGTAGCCGAGAAACGGGCCGAAGCCACGGAGTACGTGGCCAAGCTGGGCCTGCAGGACAAATTTCTGTACAACAGCATCACACCCTGGGACAAGGACATCAAGGGACAGGTGCAAAAGCTCAAGGACCTGGGGATCAAGCATGTGGTGGTCCAGGCCTTCGATGACCAGGACCAGACGCCGGGTGGGCGTCTGAAATCCCTCGAGAAGCTGCTTGACCAGGGCGCGGGAGACTTCGACACCGTCATCGTCGATACGTCGGTGATGAACCTGCCCGCCACGTCGTTCTCCCTCATTGCCAACCGGCTGATCAAGGAAAAGCTCGGCCTCCCCTGCGGCGGTGCTTACTCGAACGGCACGCACATGTGGAAGGACGCGAAGACCCTCTGGAGCCTCGACGGGTTCCGGGCCATGGACGCCGTGGTGCAGGGCATGTCGTCGGTGCTCTGGAGCGACTTCAACTTTTACGGCCCCATCGTCACGGCGCCGCGCATCTTCCCGGCCGTGGCGGCGGCCCACATCCTTCTCACGACGCTGCTCTACGACGAGACGAAGAAGATCGCCGACAATCCGAACCTTCCGATCAAGAAGTACTTTGGCGACTTCCTGGGCAAACTGACCGCAGGAGCAGCGAGGAAATAGAACTGCAAGAGCGTAAAGGGCAAGAGGTAAAAGGTAAAGGGCAAGGCAGGGAATTCAGAACGCTCCTCGCTCCTCACCCCTTGTTTCTTACGGATCCTTCAAGGAGGTTCAATGAACGCACGAGAACGGGTACTGAAGATGTTCGCCGGCGAGGAGGTCGACCGGCCGCCCTGCTTCAGCGGCATGGGCAACGTGACGACCGAAGGTCTTAAAAAGCTGAACCAGAACTTCGCGGCAACGCATCTTGACGCGAAGATGATGGCTGCTGCCGCGGCGTCGACCTACAAGCTCTTTGGCTTCGAATGCGGCGTAGCGCCCTTCGACCTCTGCATCGAGGCCGAGGCCATGGGGTGCGAGATCAATGTATATGCCCATTCCGAGGACCTGCTGTATCCCACGATCAAGAAGAAGCTGATCCACAACGAGGCGGAGCTTGACATCACCATCCCCGGCGACCTTACTCAAGCGCGGGAGGGTGCCGCTCATGGTGGACGTCATCAAGCAGCTCAAGAAGGACATCGGCAGCGAGGCGCCCGTGGGCTCCTATGTGCTCGGGCCGTTCACGCTGGCAGGCCAGATCATGGAGTTGAACGACCTCCTGAAGCTGTCCTTCAAGAAGCCGGACAAGATCGGGAAGCTGCTGGACCAGATGGCGGGCGTGATCATCCAGGTGGCGCAGGAGTACGAGAAGGCAGGTGTGGACTTCATTACCGTGCGGGAGATGGGGGCGACGTCGGATGTGCTCTCCCCCCGGGTGTTCAAGAGCCTGATCCTGCCGTACCTCAAGAGGATCTTCGAGAAGCTGACCGTGCCGAGCGTACTCCATATCTGCGGCAAGACGAATGACATCGTCCCGTTCATGGCCGAGAGCGGCGCGAAGGCCATCAGTGTGGACCAAAAGAATGACGTCGCCGAGACGCGCAAGAAGCTCGGCCCCAGGGCGCTGGTCTTCGGGAACTACGACCCCTACAACGTGCTGGTCGCGGGGACGCCGGACCTGGTGCGCCAGACCATCAAGAAATGCATGGACGACGGCGTAAGCGCGGTCTGGCCCGGCTGCGACATCTGGCCGACGGTGCCGGCCGAGAACTTCAAGACCATGATGGAGGTCGTAAAAAATTACCGGAGGTGATCCCTATGGCTACGGAAGAAAGAAAGAAGGAGATCCTGGAGAAGCTGCGGAACGCCGTGATCCAGTACGACGAGGACACCGCCAAGGAGTACTCCCAGGCGGCGCTGGACGAGGGCCTGGAAGCGAACGACGCCATTTTCAACGGCCTCGTGAGCGGCATGGTGGAAGTGGGGAAGATGTTCGAGGCGCAGGAGTACTTCGTGCCCGAGCTGCTCATGTGCGCCGATGCGCTGTATGCGGGTCTGGACATCCTGAAGCCCCACGTGAAGCAGCTGGACCTGGGGGTGAAGGGGTCGGTCGTGATCGGGACCGTGGAAGGCGACGTGCACGACATCGGCAAGAACATCGTGAAGATGATGTTCGACGTGGCGGGCTTCACGGTCTATGACCTGGGCCGCGACGTGCCGCTCGACAAGTTCGTCGCCGAGCAAATGCGGACCGACTCTGACCTCGTCTGCCTTTCGGCCATGATGACCACGACCATGACGGGCATGAAGAAGGTGATCGACGACCTTCGGAAAAAGAACCCGCACGTGAAGATCATGATTGGCGGCGCGCCGGTGTCCCAGGACGTGGCGGACAAGTATGGCGCAGACGGATACGCCAAGGACGCGACGAACGCCTTGAAGGACGCCATCAACATGATCGAGTCTCTCAAGAAGATGAAGGATGAGGTGGAAGCCAAGAAAGCGAAATGAAGACCTCGCTCAAGCGGGAGCTGCTGGACCACGGAGCAGCGGTCGTGGGGATCGCCGGCCTTCGCGGGTATCTGAGCGGTGAGATCGCCCACCTGGACCGGGCGGTGTCCATCGGCGTGGACCGGAAACTGAACGAAGATACGCTTGCGCTCCTTACGAGGCTCCAGAAGCGGACGGTTCGTTTCCTGAAGGCCCGGGGTCACCGGACGCTGGCGATCCCGCCGGACTCGGACCGTCGGAAGGGGACGTTCGTCTCCAAGCTCTATTCGCTCTTCAACCACAAGATGGCGGCGACTTCAGCGGGGCTGGGCTGGATCGGGAAGAACGGCCTGCTCATCAGCCCCGAACATGGTCCGCGGCTCTCCCTGGCCACGGTGCTGACCGACGCACCGATGAGGCCGGACGTGCCCATCGAACACTGCTTGTGCGGTGAGTGCGTGCTCTGCATCGAGCATTGTCCGTCGCAGGCGATCACTGGCGCGAAATGGTCGCGCTCCTCACCGTTCACGGAACTGGTGAGTCTGGGTGCGTGCCGGAGCCACAAGACAAGCAAACGCCAGACCGCGGGCAAGCCCAACTGCGGGCTGTGCATCAACATCTGTCCCTACGGCCGGCGGTTGGGGACAGAAGCGATCACCAGGCAGAATAAGCAGGATATCACCGCCAAGGCGCAAAGGACGCAAAGGTAGAAAAGGAGAACGGGTTCGCCGTCCTTCACGCTCTTCGCGCCTTCGCGGTAAAATGATCTCGACCTGGGGAGGAAGTAAATGTCCAAGAAGCATAAAGTGATCTTCCAGCCGTCGGGCAGGCGCGGCGAGATCGAGGACGGGAAGACCATCCTCGAGGCGGCCCAGGCCATGGGCGTTGACATCGAAGGGCTCTGCGGCAACAAGAAGGTCTGCGGCAAGTGCAAGGTCAGGATCGAGGAAGGGTACTTCGAGAAGGACAATATCGAATCTGGGATGGCCCACCTCTCGCCGTTGACCGAAGGGGAGAAGAAGCACATCAAGCCCGAGGACGGCCCCGGGATGAGATTGTCCTGCACCGCCGAGGTCCACGGCGACATCAAGGTCTTCGTGCCCGAACGGTCGCGCGCAGGCAAGCAGGTGGTGCGCAAGGCAGCCAAGGAGCTCACCATCAAGCTGGACCCGGCGGTGAAGAAGTACAACATCGACCTCGTGCCCCCCACGCTCCACGACATGACCACCGGCGACTGGGAGCGGGTGCTCAAGTTCCTCGAGGACGACTACGGCCTGAAGGGGCTGACCTTCGATTACCTTGTCCTGAAGGACCTCCAGGATACCCTGCGCAAGGGAGAATGGAAAGCCACGGTCACGGTCTGGATGGACAAGGAGATCATCAAGGTCGAGCCCGGCTTCGTTGAGGTGAGCTACGGGCTTGCCGTGGACATCGGCACCACGACCTGCGTGGGGTACCTTACGGACCTGAGCACGGGCAAGGTGGTGAACACCGAGTCCATGATGAACCCCCAGGTGCCCTATGGCGAGGATGTGATGTCGCGCATCACCTACGCCATGAGCAATCCCGGCATGGGCCTCGAGACCATGCAGAAGGCCATCATCCAGGGCCTGAACGAGATCATCGAGCGCGTGGTGACCGATATCAGGAAGGACGGCCCGAATCCGGGGTACGTCATCGACGATCTCACGATCGTGTTCAACACGGCCATGCACCACATCTTCCTCGGCATGAACCCCGAGTATATCGGCCGCTCACCCTTCATCCCCGCAGTCCAGAGCTCGCTCGACATCAAGGCGCGCGACCTGGGACTTCGCATCAATCCCTCGGCGTACATCCACGTGCTGCCCATCGAGGCGGGCTTCGTGGGCGCCGACAATGTGGGCGTGCTGATCGCCGAGGAACCCTACAACCAGGACGAGAAGGTGCTGATCATCGACATCGGCACGAACGGCGAACTGCTCATGGGCAACCGAAACAAAGTCTGCTCCACGTCCTGCGCCACCGGGCCGGCCTTTGAGGGCGCCCAGATCAAGTTCGGCATGCGCGCGGCCCCCGGCGCCATCGAGACCGTGGAGATCGATCCTGCGACGAAAGAACCGCGCTACAAGGTCATCGGCAAGGCGGACTGGCATACGCACATCGAGAAGGTGGACGCCAAGGGCCTCTGCGGCTCGGCCATCATCCAGGTTGTGGCGGAGATGTTCAAGGCGGGCATCATCGACAAGTCAGGCAGGTTCGTGCTGGACCTGGGCACTCCGCGCGTGCGCAAGGACGTTGAGGGCAAGCCCGAATACGTGCTTGCCTGGGCATCGGAGACGTCCATCGGCCAGGACATCACCGTCACCCAGGGCGATGTGCGGGCACTGCAGCTAGCCAAGGGAGCGCTCTATACGGGGGCGAAGCTCATGATGAAACGGCTCGGCATCACGACGCTTGACCGGGTGATCCTGGCAGGCGCGTTCGGCAGCCATATCGACCGCGAGGCGTCCATGACGCTCGGCCTGTTCCCGGACTGCGCCCTCGACAAGGTCTACGCCGTGGGCAATGCGGCAGGCGACGGCTCGCGCATGGCGCTCCTGAACCGGGACAAGCGGCGCGAAGCGAACGAACGGGCGCGCTGGGTCGAGTTCGTCGAGATCGCCACGGATCCGGCCTTCGAGAAGGAGTTCATGCAGGCCATGCACATCCCGCATATGAAGGACAAGTTCCCGAACGTGAAGGAGCTCCTCGCGAAGAAGGGAAGCAGCGTGGAGATCAAGGGATGAATCAATTGCGGATTTCGGATCGCGGAATGAAGACAAAGACAGCAGGACAAATGCTATTTTACCGCAGAGAGCGCTGAGCACGCAGAGGATAGATAAATATTAACTAACGTTGAAAACGACCCATTGGCTGTCTTTCCGAGCAAGCGAAGCAGTCACGTATTAAATTGATCTACAATAGGTTATTCTCCGCGGTCTCTGCGTCCTCTGCGGTGAAAAAGCTTCTCTTCTCAATTTATGGTTTCAGGATTATCACCGCGGACTCCCTCCTGGTGATAGTTGAGGCGGCAGGGGCGGGAAGGCGTTCCCCCGGACGTTGTTCCTTCCCGCCCTTCTTCCTTAGAAGGCCCGGTCCGGGATCGGATGGCATATGACCAAAGTGATCGTCAACTCAGGGGCATGCGGCTTCACGGTCACCATCACGGCCGAGAAGGCGAAGGACAAGAAGGTTCTCATCATCCTGGACACGGCCTGCGAGATGGTGAAAAAGCTGCAGACAGATATCGCTTCTGTCGACCGGATGGTGACGCTCACGGGCTTTGCCGACAATCCGGTCTACCGCTCCGCTGCAAAGCATCTCAAGCACGTCGCCTGTCCGGTCCCGTCCGCCATCCTGAAGGCCATCGAGACCGAATCAGGCATGAACGTGCCGAAGGACGTGCGGATCGAGTTCGTCCGGGAGAAATGACGGCGCTCCTCGCATCTTCCGCGTGCCCGCTGTGTTATACTGAGAGCACTTTTCGGAAACGGACGGCCATGGGAACGATCATCATCATTGCGGTGTACGGCGTGTACGCTGCGTTCTGGATACGGTTCTTCCTGCATACGCTGGCGTGGTGGCGCGGCCGGGCCGAGGACATGGTCGCGGTCCTTCCGCAGAGGCCGCCGCTGCTCAAGGCCTGGGCGCTTACCCTGCGCGACGTGGTCCTCTTCTGGCGGCTTCTAAAGGTAAACCCTGCGCTTTGGTTCGGCGAGTATCTGTTTCACTCGACGTTCCTGCTCGTGGCGCTGCGCCATCTACGGTACATCCTGGACCCTGTGCCGTTGTGGGTCTGGGACCTGCAGCTACCAGGCCTCATCGCCGGCTATGTGCTTCCCTTTTCGCTGGTGTACATCCTCGCCGTCCGCTTCTTCAGCGAGCGGGAAAAATATTCCTCGCCGGCAAACGTCCTGCTCCTTGCGCTGATCCTGATGATCAGCGGCATCGGGGTGGTGATGCACGCTTTCTTCACGCCGAATCTTGTGGACGTGAAGTACTTCGTGCTCGGGCTTTTGTCCCTTGCACCGGCGCCGCTTCCGGCAGGCGTGCTGTTCCCGCTGCATCTGGTCCTGGTGCTGGTGCTGGTCGCGCTCGTGCCCAGCCACATCGTTACCGCTCCGCTGGTGATGCTGGAGGCCAGGAGGCGGGAACTGGGCCTTCCACAGGTGATGCATGAAAAATGACCGGTCCTTCACCGAAGAGCTTTCTTCGCGCCAGATGTTGGAGATCGACGCCTGCACGCAGTGCGGCGAGTGCCTGAAGCATTGCCCGGTGCAGGATGTGACCGGCAACCCGTCGGTCTCTCCGCCTGAGAAGATCCGCATGTTCCGCGAGTTCATCCGAAAAACCGACGGGCTCAAAGCAAAGCTCTTCGGCTCGAGCGACGTCGATCGCAAGCTTCTTGATGACTTCACGAAGGCCGTCTACGAATGCACGACCTGCGGCGCCTGCGGCCAGAACTGCCCGGTCGGCATCTTCACGCAGCGGCTCTGGCCCACGCTCAGGAAAGAGATGGTAAAGCGCGGGCTCGGTCCTATCGGCATACAGGCGAACCTGCCGAAAGTAGTTAAGAGCAGCGGAAATCCCTACGATAAGCCCGCCGCTGACCGCTATCGTCCTTGGTTTCCGGAGCAGGTGAAGGTTGTTGAGCAGGCGGACATCGCCTATTACGCTGGATGCACCGGCGCCTACGAAGCTCACCCCATGGTGCGGGGCGATGCGCTCGTGCTCGGTGCCGTCGGCGAACCTTTCACTATGCTGCCGCCGGAAGAGGAGGTCTGCTGCGGGTTCCCGCTTTTCATCACGGGCCAGCACGACCTGCTCAAGGACCTTGTCGACCGGCTCGTCGAGGGATATCGCAGCCGGGGTGTGAAGACGCTTGTCTGCTCCTGTCCGTGCTGCGTGAACATCATGTCGCGGGACTGGCCCGCGCTCTATGGCCGCGAGCTGCCGTTCACGATCCGGCACATCACGCAGTACGTATCGCACGCGCTGCGGGAGGGGCGGCTCAAGATCACGAAGGAACTGAAAGAGTCCGTGATCTACCACGACCCATGCTACCTGAGCAGGGGGGTGGGCGTGATCGAGGAGCCCCGCGAGGTGCTCCGGAGCATCCCCGGCGTCACGGTGCTCGAGTTCGAGCGGCATGGCCTTAACTCGCGGTGCTGCGGGTCGGGCGGGGCGGCCCGGAAGGTGTACCATGAGAACGCCATAAAGATGGGAAGGCAGACGATCGACGAGGCCGTGGCAAAGAAGGCGGACCGGCTTATCCTTTCCTGTCCCGCCTGCTACGCAAAGGTGAACGAGGCCATGCAGGGACACGACAGGCAGATCAGGATCACTGATATCATGGAGCTGGTGAGCGGATTGATCTAAAGCGATCGCTGGTCAGCTTGCAGGCTTGCCTGACTGGGGACTTTACCTATGAGCCATTTTTCCATACGCTGCAGAAACTGCGGGAAGATCCTCGATCACTCGTACTGCGCCTTTTGCGAACATTGCGCCGATTCGCTGCTGGTCACGGACTACAATGCGCGGTTCAGCAAGCAGGGCGGCGAGGGCGTCTGGCGCTTCAACTGGCTGCCGGTGCACTCCCCTATCGTGGCGCAGCCGGGCCCGGTCGTGTACCGCTCCGTTGGGCTGGCCGTCCACCTCGGGCTCGAGAACCTGTACATCGCGTTCAACGGGTACTGGCCGGAAAAGGGCGCCGGGCTCCAGACCTGCACATTCAAGGAGTTCGAGGCCGCGGTGGTGCTCCAGAACGCCAGGGAGAACGGGATCGAGGGGCTCATCGCGGCTTCCGCGGGGAACACGGCCCGCGCCTTCGCGCACTTGTCAGCGCTGTCCGGATATCCCGTGGTCATCATTGTGCCGCGCATGTGCCTGTCCGAGATGTGGTACCTTAAGCACTCCACGGGTGTTCCCACGGTAGCAGTGGCCGACGGGGACTACTCGGATTCGATCGACGTGGCTCGCCGGATCGCGCGGGTGACCGGTTTTCCCTTCGAGGGCGGCGTCAAGAACATCGCGAAGCGGGACGGGTTGGGCATTGTGCTGCTCGAGGCAGTGTCGGTCATGAAGCGGCTGCCGGACCGCTATTTCCAGGCCGTGGGCAGCGGCGCGGGGGCCATCGGCGTGTGGGAGATGGCCGAGCGGTTCCTCGCTGACGGACGCTTCGGGCACCGGCTCCCGGTCCTGCACCTGGGCCAGAACCTGCCATTCGCTCCGATGGTGATGGCCTGGCAGAGAAAGGAAAGGGCGCTGGCGAAAGAGGACCTGGACCAGGCCCTGATCCCGATGATCACGACGCGGGTGCTGTCGACACGCTATCCCGCTTACAGCATACAAGGGGGCGTGTTCGACGCGCTCATGGCGACGCAGGGGAGCATGCACGGCGTCCGGAACAACGAGGTCTACGCGGCCATGGACCTGTTCCAGCGCACAGAGGGTTCGGACATCGTACCTGCCGCGGGAGTTGCGGTGGCGGCGCTGCAGCAGGCGGTGCGGAACGGTATAGTCCGGCCCGACGAACTGGTCCTCCTGAACATCACCGGGGGCGGCGAGAAGAGGCTGGCCCCGGACAATAAGGTGCCGTGCCTCGAACCGCGGCTTGTTTCCAAGAACATCACCGAAAAAGAGATCGAGGAGCTGCTGTGCAACGTTCTGAAGAAGAGGTCATAACAACGCTCACGAGGAACGGCGTGGACTTCACCGCGTCGCTCCCCTGTGAGAAGATCAAGACCCTGTTGGAGATGGTCGCCCGCTCGTTTCAGCATCTTCCGCTGACTCGGGAAGAGGAGGGCGTGGGGATCTGCGCAGGCGCAGCGCTGGCAGGCAGGCGTCCGGCCATGTTCGTCCAGAGCTCAGGCATCGGGAACATGATCAACGCGCTGCTGTCGCTTACCCAGTTCTATGAGCTGCCGCTTGCATTGTTTGTGAGCCGTCGGGGTGTATACCAGGAGAAGATCGAGGCGCAGTTCCCCATGGGACGGAAGCTCCCGGCCATGCTTGCCGGGGCAGGGATCACCTATACCGAGATCAATGCGCACGATGAGCTCTCTGCGCTGGAACGGGAATTGCCCCATCTCTACGAAAAGAACAAGATCCATGCGTTCCTGCTGAGCCCGAAGGTGTGGGAAGGGTCCGATTGTGGATCGCGGATCGCGGCTTGCGGCTTGAAAGATGAAAAAACCCTTGAGATATCAGGCGAGAGGCGCGATATACGCGAAATTCAGGGAGCACACCTCACGCGCTATGACATCATCAATATCCTTTCACCGTACCTTGACGGCAAGGTCGTGGTGTGCAACCTCGGTTGGCCGTCCAAGGAACTTTTTGCGATCAAGCACCAGCCGTCGAATTTCTACATGCTCGGCAGCATGGGCATGGTGACGCCCATCGGGCTCGGCATCGCGCTCTCTTCGCGCAGCGAGGTCGTCGTCATCGACGGCGACGGGAGCCTCTTGATGAACCCCGGCACGCTCGCAACCGCCGCTGCTGCCGCTCCGGAGAACCTCACGATCGTCGCAATCGACAACGGCGCCTACGGGTCGACCGGGAACCAGCCGACGCTGGCAGCCTCCTGCGTGGACCTCGAACAGGTGGCGCGGGGATTCGGATTCAGGAACACCGTGAAAGTGGCGGGAGAGCAGGAGATCGCCGAGGCGATGAAGGGCCGGGGAAAGGGACCCAAGTTCATTCATGTCCTGGCGGTTCCGGGGAACAAGGACGTGCCGAACATCCCCGTGCATCATCTCGAGATCAAGAAGCAGGTGCAGGAGCTTTTGAGATCAGAATAATGTCCGAATAAGGGGAGCGCAGCATAGCGCCCCCCTTGATGCGCTGGTTGGGATCAGTGTGTCGGGTTTCGCTTTACTCTATTCGACTTACAAAACGTATCGAAAGCATCACAGAATACCTCCGGGTCTCGACACGGATATGAATGTCATTCTTGCCAGAGGGTAATAGAGGGAGCGGAAAGCCACCCGATACCGAGGAGGTCGTCGGCGAAGCCGAGACCTGCACAGCGTCATTATGAAGTGCTGAGATGCCCCGCCCCTTGAGGCGGGTAGCTCACTGTAATAAACCCATCTTTGGCGATGTTTTACATCCAATGGGAAAATATATGCGCAAACCATTCCCTGATCCTTCGGAACAAGGGTCTTTTTTTCCACTCATCCCATTGTATCTGGTCGGACTCCTCGAGATCCCTGGCAAACATCTTCTCCATTTCGATGGCAAACTCATGACTCAGGATAACCGCATTCACTTCGTCATCGCTTAACAAGCTCCAGAAGTCCATGTTGGTAGAGCCGACCGTCGCCCAGACGCCGTCAATCACCGCGGTTTTCGCATGCAGCAAGGCGTTGCGGCGTTCATATACCTTCACCCCCGCCTTCAAAAGCTCGGAATAATTATACCGCGCTGCAGATAAGGCTATCCGAGAATCACTGGTCGAGGGAAGAATAATCTTTACGTCAACACCGCGCCTTGCAGCATCAGTGAAGGCATCCAGTATCTGGTCGTCGGGGATGAAATAGGCATTCGTCAGATGGACCGAATGCTCTGCAAACGTGATGGCGGACATATAAACGATAAAAATGATCCTGTTGCTCTGTCCTGGCGTGCTGCCGACCACCCGCACCAGGGCGTTCCCCGCTTCTTTCAGATCAGGGAAATAGTTCCGTTCAGAGAGTTTCGGGCCCTTCTGCTTGTGCCAGGTGTCAAGAAATAGTTTTTGGAACTCAGCTACCACAGGGCCTTCAATTTGAACATCTGTATCACGCCAGGGTAGCGGCGCCTTTTTGTCCTGGTCACTGCGGAAGGGCGTGCTCGAATAGACCTTGCTGATATTGATACCCCCCGTAATGGCAACTTTGCCGTCGACGATCAAGATCTTGCGGTGGTCCAGATGCTCCAGGAGCCAGTGCCCGTGGGCCTTCAGCGGATTTACCGGATTGAATTCAACTACCTGGATTCCCTTGTCCCGCAGGCGCTGAAAAAAGGGAGCGGGAGTACTGAAACTACCAACGCTGTCAAAAATGAGATTTACTTGAACACCCTCCGCCTGTTTTTGCAGCAACAGATCGGCAAATTTTCGGCCTGGTTCATCATCTTCGATGATAAAGGTTTCGAGGTTGATATGGTCCTTGGCTTTCTGTATTGCTTTGAACATTGCGGCATAGGCGGCCTGACCATCAATGAGCAGAGTGACTTTGTTCCCCTTCGTCAGCGGACTTTCGGTGACCGATTCTACCACGGCATTGTGGCGCTCCAGAATGTCTGTAGGGTCAACCGAGTTCTTTAGCCGTTCCATGATAGCCTTGCTTTTTTGGGGAGATAACAGTCCATGGGACGACTCGATTTGACGAGGTTCCCGTGCAGTCGGCGCCTCATCAATCACTTCAGAGGCATTCGGCAAGGTCGCACATCCATTGCTGAGGCTAAAGATGGATACGAACAGAAAGAACAAAAAGAAAGGCCTGGCTACTGTCATAGGGTGTTTTATGAAGAAGGAATCTCATTCATTCGGTGAGATCAGTCGAACGATTTTGGTTCAGGATTGTTCAGGTGTGTTATCATAATTTTCCCGTTTTCCTATATTCCTCGATATAGACCTTGATCGCCCGCAGGATGATCCAGTCCACGGTAACACTGTTGTCCTGCGCGATCTGGATCATCGCGTCGATCAGCTCCTTGTCGATCGTCGGCATGCCTGCGGGCTGCGGCGTAACGGCTTCCTCCGCCTGTCCGGTATCCAGGGTCCCTGCTCCGGCTGCTTCGGGCGAGCGCTTCAGGTGCTCCTGTCGAAGGATATCCATGAGCCCTTTCACGTCTCCGTCCTGGACCAGTTTCACGACCTCTGCGGGGACCTCCCGCTGAGAAGGCGGCTGTGCCTCTCCCTCTCGTGCCGCTGCAGCGGGCTGATCAGGAGTAAATCTTGCCCCAGCAGGCATCATCCCGGACATCCCCATCATCATAGTTGCCAGCTTCCTGGCATGCTCATTGTCGGGCATTTCGTTCTTCAGAAATTCTTCCAGTTTGCCTTCCGCCATGGCCGCGGCCATACGGTCCGCCGTGAGCGGTTCCTGTTCTTCGCGCTGCTCTCCGGCCCGCTTGCGGCCGAAAGGCGTTGAAGGCGGTTTGGGAAGCTTTTTTTCGTTCTGAGACATGATAGTTACCTCTTTCTCCTATTACCCTTACACTATACACCTAAGCGCAACAAGCTGGAACCAAAACCGTGGAACCGCGAAGGCGCAAAGATCGCTAAGAAAAATCTTAATTCTTCGTTCCAAACCAGGAAGGATATATTGCTTTCCTTCGCGTTCTTAGCGACTTCGCGGTAAAAGGTGTCTTCATCCGTGTGCCCAGATGAAGTCGGGACCTGTGGTTTAACGCCTTTTGGAATCAAATGTTCTTCGACGGGCAGATATCGTAGAGGACGCACTCGGCGTGGTTGGGTCTCCGGGCCTGGCAAATGGCCCGGCCGTGGTAGATTAGAAGATGCGAAAAGTTCGACCATTCTTTCTTCGGCGTGATGGCCAGGAGGTCCTGCTCGATCTTGACGGGATCGGTGTGCTTCGTCAGTTTCAGGAGGTAGGACAGCCGCTTCACGTGGGTGTCCACGGCCATGCCTTCATTGATGCCGAAGGCGGAGGACAGGACGATGTTCGCGGTCTTGCGCGCGACGCCGGGAAGGGTGACGAGCTCTTCCATGGTCCGGGGGACCGTACCGCCGAACTGTTCGATGACCATGGCAGCGGCCTTCTGGATGCTCTTAGCCTTGTTGTTGAAGAAATTGACGGAGTTGATGTCCTGTGCGATCTGCTCCGGTTTCGCCATCGCAAAAGCTTCGATGTTCTTGTACTTCCTGAACAGGCCGGGTGTGACCTTGTTCACCTGCACGTCGGTGGTCTGGGCCGAAAGGATCGTTGCCACCAGCAGTTCGAAGGGCGTGGAGAACCTGAGCGCGGTCAGCGGCGTTCCCGCGTATTCCTTCTTCAGCAGCTTGATGATGGTGAGGACCTTGTCACGGTTGTTCACGGGACGCCTCCGGTGCTTCCCACGGGCTTAATAGTGTGGCAATAGGAGCATAACTGCGACGGCGTCTTTGCCGTATACCGGAAGAGCTTTATCTCGTCAGAGCTGTGGGGGTTGTGGCAGCTCGCGCAGGAGAATATCTTCCCTTTACGCTTGGGGTCTTTGACAGGTTCCTTCCCTGCGCCTTTCATCGATCTTTCCCCGCCGAGGGAATGGCCGGCCTTGCCAAAGACCCCGCCGGCATGGGAGGAATTTTTTACCTGGCCATGGCAATCGAGGCAAATTTCATTGGGGCTTTTCACGAGGATGCCGGGATAGCCCGACGAGTGGGGGGCGTGACAGGTCAGGCACCTGCCTGCCTCTACGGGAGAATGTTTCTTTGTCTTCGTGAACTCGCCCTTATCATGGCAGTTGAAGCAGAGACCGGGAACAGCGGCGACCAGCAGCTTTTCGTTATTGCCGGCATGGGGAGTGTGGCATCCGGTGCAGCCCATCCCCACTGCTGCGTGCACGACCTTCTTCGTGAACTCGCTCCGGTCATGGCATCCGTAGCAGAGCTCCGGCTGTTCAGCGGACAGGCCTTTGGTGATAGTGTTGGTCTTCTTATGAGGGACCTTAAGGGCATCGGCGATCCCGGTATGGCAGTACGGGCAGCCTCTCTGGAGCGGGGCGTGCACGATCTTCATCCTGACCACAAGGCGGGTATGGCACTTGGTGCAGTCAACCTCCGTTGGAGCAGCAACAGCAGTAGCTGCTGCAAAAGGTGCGAGGCAGAGGGACAGGACCATTATGACGATACGTGTCGGCAACAAGCTTATGGTTCGCATACAATCCATCCTTGGACGATGAGCTAATAAGTAGTGTATCAATAAACTGTGCTCAGATTGTAGCCGATTTTTTGCCTCGGTGCAACCATCTCTGCCGGGTTCGCCGAGCCATCCGGGCATAGATCGGGGCGGGTCTTCCTCCTTCAGACAGTTGTTTTTGTTTGACAGGCTTGCAACACTTCATTAATATGCAAGACGTGTCAGAAAACAGAAAGGACAAGGAAGAGGTCGACTGGGAATACGGCGAGGTCTGGAAGGATGGATCGCCCGATGACCCTGTTGCCCCTGATGCCGGTGAGTATGTCGAGGTCCTCCGGGGGGACACCGGCATGGGGTACAATGATACCACCATGCTGGAATATGTGCTCTTCCTTGGGGAGCACGGGATCAAGGCAACATTCGATTCCTATCCTCTCGAACAGATCAAGATCTACGTTCTCAGGGTGGAAGCCGGCAGGGAAGCGGAAGCGTTCGCGCTGCTCCGGAAGAAAATGCAGGACGACAAGTAACGGACGGGCAGGGATCACTAAGGCCAAGTTTACCCTGGTTTTCATTTTTCTGCACCCCGGTTCACAGGTCCATGCAGGCATGCAGGGTTGGTACTGTTAACAAGTTTACTCGAGCATCGCAGCGCTTCCCCTCGCCCAGGAATAAGGGCTCGGCCGTGTCTGCCTAGCTTGGTGATGTCATCGGCCATGACTGCTTCCGCATGCTTGTGCACAGACCTGTTCACGGGATGCAGTGGCTTTTGGAAAGGCAGATTCACAGGCCCATACCCAAACCCCGCATGTCCCTGGAGCGGCCCTATGAAATGCCTGGGCACCCGTCTTGGCCTAAGGAAGCGTCCCGCAGGGCGAACGTGCATGTCTGAGGCCGAAGGCCGAGTTTGCGCGGGCGAGCGGACGTGGCCTTAGACGGGTCAGGAATTTCATTCAGGACGCGAAGGGGATATGCAAAAAATTACGCCTCTTCAATCGATAATATATACTCACTCAAGAGAGAAAAGACCCATTATTTTATTATGGAGGAATCATGTCGGAAGAAAAAGAGATCAAGGAGTGCGAAAGCACCCTCGAAGCGTACAAAACGAAGGTCTCGCAGGTGAACAAGGCAACGCTGACCTGGGACAAGGACCTGATCTTTGTCGGCCGTACCAACCGCGGCTACGAGGTGGAGTACGACGCCCAGCAGCAGTGGGGGTGCTCTCCCACCGAGACGCTGCTGCTCTCCGTTGCCGGCTGCATGGGCATCGACATGGTGTCCTTCCTCAAGAAGATGAAGTGCGAGATCAAGTCCTACAAGATGGACATCATGGGGGAGCGGAACCCCACGCCTCCCCAGTACTACACCTCCATCGACATGGTCATCACCGTGGCCGGCAGCGGGCTCACCGCGAAGAAGATCGAACGCGCCATCGCCCTGTCCCAGGATAAGTACTGCTCCGTCTATCACTCGCTCCGGAAGGACATGAAGGTGAAGGTAGAGTATACCTTCGAGAACGCATAGCGCATGCGCGATCGGAAACGTAAATAATGGAAATTGAAGCGTGAAGCTTGAACAATGCAGTGCCCCAGGCCTGCGCCGGCCGGTCTGTTGCCGATTTCCACTTATTAATCTTGCCTGATCCGGGCAAGCCGGGACGAAAACCTTGGAACCCCGAAGGCGCGAAGGACGCCAAGGAAGGCAAATAATTGTTCCTGGTTTAAACCAAAGAATCAGAGATCTTCTTCTCGACCTTTGCGCCTTCGCGGTGAGTTTTTCTTGCCATTTTGAGCAGAATTTGATTCTTCACAGACTACGCCTATTCAACGTTCAATAGCGCTCTATGCCTTCCATCCGGCTTCTCAAGAACGGCACCGAGGTCTTCCCGGCGATGTTCGACGCCATCGACCGGGCTGTTTCCTGCGTCGTACTCGAGATGTACATCTACGCCGACGACGGGACAGGCAGGGAGGTCCGGGGGCGGCTGGTGAACGCGGCCAGGCGGGGCATCCGGGTCATGGTGCTGGTGGACGCCGTGGGGTCGTGGTCCCTTTCAGAGGCCTTCTGGGATGAGCTACGGAACGCCGGAGGCATGGTGCGGCGTTTCCGGCCGGTCTCTCGCGGCATGTTCCTGTTCCGGAACCACCGGAAACTCCTGCTGGTGGACGACCGGACCGCCTTTATCGGCGGGCTGAACATCGCAGACGAGTACTTTCGCGGCTCCGGCGGCGAGCCGCCCTGGCGGGACAATGCCCTGGAGATAAGGGGACGCGAGGTGATGCAGCTCAGGCGCTCCTTTGACCGGATGTGGGCGCGGGCCGATCTTCCGTTCCGCAGAACGTTCTTCCGGTCCCGGCATGATCGCGGGGGGCGGGAGACTGCAGCCGGCAGGCTGCGGTTCCTGGAAAGCGGCCCTGAAAACCCCATGCACCCGGTGCGGAAGGTCTATCGTCAGCTCATCCGTGGGTCGGCCGCAGGCATTGATCTTGCCATGGGGTATTTTTATCCCCACGGGGGCATCCTCCGGGCGCTCAAGCGCGCGGTCAACCGCGGCGTACGCGTTCGGCTCCTGTTCCCCCGGAAAAGCGACATCCCCATGGCGCGCTGGGCGGCACGGGGGCTCTACGGCAGGCTGCTGCGCTCCGGGATGGAGGTTTGGGAGTACCGGCCGTCCATGATGCACGCCAAGCTCGCGATCGTCGACGATACGCTGATCGCCGGATCGGCGAACCTGGACATCCGGAGCGGCAGGATCAACTACGAACTGGTCGCGGTCGTGAACGACAGAGAACTGGCGCGCCGGGCAAGGTCCGACTTTGAGGAAGACCTGATGCAGGCCGAGCGCATCACGCTCGAAGCGTGGAAGGCCCGGCCGTTCATGCAGAAGATCAAGGAACGCATCAGCTACTGGCTCCTGGCGCGGCTGGACATCTTCTTCGCCAAAGCGGAGATGGCACGGCTGATGCGGTAGAATTGCAGAGGCAGGATAGGGAAGGCTGTAGACAAAAGACAGGGGACAGGAACACTGCTCGCTGACTTCCTTTGTCCTGTGTATATCTGTGTTCATCTGTGGTTAAATTGTTAAAGGAGGCTGTTATGAAGTTCAAGGGATCGAAGACCGAGAAGAACCTGCTGGCCGCCTTTGCGGGCGAATCGCAGGCCAGGAACCGTTACACTTTCTTCGCCAGCGCGGCGAAGAAGGAAGGGTATGAACAGATCGCTGCGCTTTTTCTGGAGACCGCGGAAAATGAGAAGGAGCACGCCAAGCGTTTCTTCAAGTTCCTCGAGGGCGGCATGGCGGAGTTCACGGCCACCTTTCCGGCGGGCCGCATCGGGACCACTGCTGAGAACCTGAAAGCCGCGGCGGAAGGGGAGAACGAGGAATGGACGAAGCTCTATCCAGGCTCGGCTGACGTGGCGGAGCAAGAGGGGTTCAAGGATGTTGCAGCAGCGTTCCGCGCCATCGCAAAGGTCGAGGTCCAGCATGAGAAACGGTACCGAAAGCTGCTGGAGAACGTGGAGAAGGGAAAGGTGTTCAGAAAGGACAAACCGACCGCCTGGAAGTGCCGCAACTGCGGGCACATCCATGAGGGCCCCGAGGCGCCCGAGGTCTGCCCGGCCTGCCTCCACCCGAAGACCTTCTTCGAGCTGGTGTCGGAGAACTACTAAGTTCACTGTTGCATTGCGGTCTGCCGGAGTCGTATAATTGTATCATTACGATCCGGAGGGGCTGCAACATGACGATGGAAGCTGAGTACATGATCAAGGAAGCGCCGACCTGCCCGCACTGCAAGGCGGTCATGGAAAAAATGGACGCTCGCTACCTTGACTGGGGCACCACATTCCTGTGGGTCTGCTTCAACAACGACTGCGGCTTCTTCAAGAAGGGCTGGGAGCATATGATGAACACCGTCGGCCAGCTCGTATCCTACCGGTTCATGATCACGCCGGACACCGGCACGCAGGGCGTGATCCCTGCGTTCAGCTCGGAGTACCTGGCCAAACAGGGCAAACCGTCGAATCCCTACCTGGACCCGGATGCCGTGGACAAGTATTACGAGGTGCCGGACGAGGAGTAGGTAGATCTACCTGATCAGGTGCAGGAAAATCAAAAGAGGCAGCCGAATGGCTGCCTCTTTTTGATTTTGCGGGTTCCTGCATCCTGTGAATCCAGGAACGAGTGCAATCACGATATGCTGCGTGATGAGCGAGTGATTAGGATAACTTCAACACCCTGAGGATCGAAGCTCCAAAGCAGTTTCCGTTGGGAGCTTCAACCGGGGTGCGGAAAAAAATCTTGTTTTTGGGCAGCCCGGTGCGGCTCGACTGAACTCGCCGAAGTCTCCGCTGTGCCAAGCATGCAGGATGCGCGTGAATGATCCTGTCCCAACCCCACAAAGTTCCCGGCTTCTGAACAGCGGAAACAACAAAAAGAGACGGCCGATAGGCCGCCTCTTTTGCTTTCCCGCCTGATAACGCGCTACTTCCTGCCCGAGAGGACCTCTTCGCTCGACTGTTTTTCCGCCAGAACGACCTTCACGGCGCAGACCTTGAACTCGGGGATCTTGACGTCCGGGTCCAGGGCGTCGTTCGTCAGCACGTTGGCTGCCGCCTCGCGGTAGTGCATGGGGATGAAGACCGTGCCCTCGGAGACCCGCCGGGTGAACCGCGCCTTGATCTTCACTTCCCCGCGCCTCGAGCTGACCGTCACGAGGTCTCCCTGGGCGATCCCGAGCTTTGCGCCGTCCAGGGGGTTCAGCTCCACATAGGCCTCGCCGGCATGCTCTTCGATGGCCCTGACCTGGCGCGTCATGGTCCCGGAATGGTACTGGTAGAGGTTCCTGCCCGTCGTCAGGATGAAAGGATAGTCCCGGCTTGCCACCTCCGCCGGGGGATTGAAGGCGATGGGCATGAAGGGGATCTTTTTGGCGAACCCGTCCTTGTACAGGAACTCGGTGCCCGGATGGTCCTTCGTCGGACAGGGCCAGGCGATGCCGCGTGATTTGATCCGGTCATAGGTGATGCCTCCCATGGCCGGCCAGAGCCTGCCGAACTCCTCCAGGACCTGCTCCGGCGACCGGTAGTCCATCGGGTATCCCATGGCCTTCGAGAGGTCCTTGATGATGGACAGGTCGTCCCGCGCTTCCCCGGGAGGGCTGACCGCCCTGCGCACGCGCTGCACCCGGCGCTCGGTGTTGGAGAAGGTTCCGTCCTTCTCGAAAGAGCAGGCTGCGGGAAGCACCACGTGGGCGTAACGCGCCGTCTCGGTCATGAAGATGTCCTGCACCACGAGGAACTCAAGGTTCTTCAGCGCCTTGATGGTGTGGTGCTGGTTCGGGTCGGTGAGGATGGGGTTCTCGCCCATGATGTACATGGCCTTGAGCGTTCCGTCCGCCGCCGCGTTCATCATTTCCGTGGCGAAGAGCCCGCGCCTGGAAGGGATGGCGACGCCCCAGGCTTGCTCGAACTTTTGGCGCGGTTCGGTGAGGTCCACCCGCTGGTACCCGGGAAGGACGTTCGGCATGCACGCAGCGTCCGACGCGCCCTGCACGTTGTTCTGGCCGCGGAGGGGGTTCACGCCCGTGAACTCCCTGCCGATGTTCCCGGTCAGCGTCGCGAGGTTCGCGATGGCCCGCACATTGTCCGTGCCGCAAGTGTGCTGGGTGATGCCCATGGTGTAGAAGATGCCGGCCTTGCGGGACCCGCCGTACATCCTGGCCGCCTTGATGAGGTCCGACTTGGGCACGCCCGTGATCAGTTTCACCTTCTCGGGCGTGAACTCATCGAGCGACCTTTTCCAGGCATCGAACCCTTCGGTCCTCTCCTTGATGAACTCGTCGTTTTGCAGCCCCTCTTTGAGGATGACGTGGGCCATGCCGTTCAGCAGGGCGATGTCCGTGCCCGGGCGTATCCTGAGGAACACCTCGGCAAACTTCACCATGGGGACCTTGCGCGGGTCGGCGACGATGATCTTCGCGCCTTTGCGGTAGGCCTTGATCATGCGGTTCGCGATGACCGGGTGCGTCTCCTTGGTGTTGGAGCCGATGATGAAAATGACCTCCATGCCCTCGATCTCCCGGATGGAGTTCGTCATGGCACCGGAGCCGAAGATGGCGGCCAGACCGGCCACCGTGGGGGAGTGTCAGAGTCGGGCGCAGTGGTCGACATTGTTGGTGCCGATCGCCGCGCGCATGAACTTCTGGAAGAGGTAGTTCTCCTCGTTGGTGCACCGCGCCGAGGAGAGGCCGCCGATGGCATCGGCGCCGTGCTTCTCCTTGATCTTCTTGAACCACGCCGCGGTGTATTCCAGCGCGCCGGTCCACGAGGTCTCCTCGAACTCGCCGCTCGCCCTCCGGATGAGGGGTTTGGTGAGCCGGTCGGGGCTGTTCACGAACTTGTATCCGAACCGCCCCTTGACGCAGAGCCAGCCCTCGTTCGGCGTCCAGGGCTTCGACGAGATCCGGACGATCTCGTTGCCCTTCACATGGGCCGTGACCGTGCAGCCCGTGCCGCAGTAGGGGCAGGTGGTGTCCACTTCGCGGACGCCCTCGTAGCGGCCGCGGCGGGCCCATTGTTTGCCGGTGAGCGCGCCCGTGGGGCAGACCGAGACGCACTGGCCGCAGAACTCGCAGTCCAGGTCATCCTCATAGGTCGTGCAGATCTTGGACTTGAACCCGCGGTAGCCGAAGTCGATGGCCTCGACGCCCTGCACCTCGTCACAGACCTTGACGCACCTGCCGCACATGACGCACTTCTCCATGTCCCGCTCGATGAACGGGTTTCCGTCGCGTTTTGGGTAGAGGCGCCGTTCGCCGGCATATTCCTCCCCCCGGACGCCATAGGTGTATGCGAGTTCCTGCAGGGCGCAGCTGCCCGTGGCCTCGCAGGTCATGCAGTCGTTGGGGTGGTCGGACAGGATCAGCTCCAGCACCATCTTCCGGTAGTCCTCGATCTCCGGCGTCGAGGTCAAGACCTCCATGCCGTCGGAGACCGACGTGGTGCAGGACGCCACGGGCTTCGGCATGCCCTTCACCTGGACGATGCAGAGCCGGCACCCGCCGAAGGGCGTGAGCTGCGGATGGTGGCACAGGGTCGGGACCTGGATCCCGTTCCGCCGCGCAGCTTCCAGGACCGTGAGGTCCGCGGGGACGGTGAACTTCTTTCCGTTTATGGTGAGGGTGACCATCGTTTTCCTCGTTTGTTCCTGTTCGTCATTCCCTCGACCAAGGGAATCCAGTCGATCAACTTCTTCCGCCACAGAGGCACAGAGAACACAGAGGGAAAGAAATCTTAAGCCATCACTGCTGAGACTTTATCTTCTTCCCGGGGATCCCTAGCAGTCTGTTGAATTCCTCCGGCGAATGGAGCTTAAAAACAGGCACTTTCGCCTTGGATAATACCTGAACATATCCCGCAGGATCGTACAGCCATCTATTGCCTGGGTTGATGTCTATCTTATATATTAGCGCCGTTGGTGTTTCTGCGGCTATCTTTGTTTTCTTGCTCCAGTGATCCTGGAATCGCAAGAGCATTTTCTCATCTCGGATTTCGTTGATTATTTCGAAATTCTTATCACGAATCGTAATGCTAATGATTTCATCGGCCCGGGCCGAGACAGGTAACAGTACGACGACGAGGATGAAAATCAATTTGTAGTTCATACGATCAAGAATATGTTCTCTCTGCGTCCTCTTCGGCGAGAAAGGATCTGTCTTTCTCTGTGCTCTCTGTGCCTCTGTGGCGAAAACTAAGTTGCCTTTTCCCCGTGTCTCCCCGTCCCCGCGTCTCCGCGTCGGTTTTTCTAATCCCTCATCACCGATTTGAACTTGCAGACATCGAAACAGCTCCCGCAGCGGATGCACTTGACCGGATCGATCTTGTGGGGGACCTTCTTCTCGCCCGTGATCGCGCCGGTGGGGCAGGCCTTCAGACAGGCGCCGCAGGCCTTGCAGAGCTTCTCGTCGATCGAGTAGGTCAGGAGGGCCTTGCAGACCTTTGCCGGGCATTTCTTGTCACGGATATGGACCTCGTACTCCTCGCGGAAGTACTTGATGGTCGACAGGATCGGGTTCGGGGCGGTCTGTCCGAGCCCGCACAGCGAGGTGTTCCTGATGCCGGCGGAGAGCTTCTCGAGCCGCTCGATATCGTCGGGACGGCCCTGTCCTTTCGTGATCCGGTCCAGGATCTCCTTGAGCCGCTTGGTGCCGACGCGGCAGGGGACGCACTTCCCGCAGGACTCTTCCTGGGTGAAGTGGATGAAGTACTGGGCCATGTTCACCATGCAGTTATCCTCGTCGAGGACGATCATGCCGCCGGAACCGACGATGGAGCCGACCTTGGCCAGGGACTCGTAGTCCACGGTCAGGTCGAGCATGCTTGCGGGGATGCAGCCGCCCGAGGGGCCGCCGGTCTGGACCGCTTTCAGGGGCTTCCCGCTTTCAATGCCGCCGCCGATCTCGTTGATGATCTCGCCCAGGGTGATGCCCATGGGTACCTCGATGAGGCCGGTGTTCTTGATCTTGCCGGTGAGCGCGAAGACCTTGGTGCCCCGGGACTTCTCCGTGCCGTAGGCGGCGTACCAAGCGCACCCTTTCCGGATGATGTACGGGATGTTGGCGAGCGTCTCGACATTGTTGATGACCGTGGGGCGCTGCCACAGCCCCTTGTTCACCGGGAAGGGCGGCTTGGGCCGGGGCATGCCGCGCTGGCCTTCGATGGAGGCGATGAGCGCCGTCTCCTCGCCGCAGACAAAGGCGCCGGCGCCGAGCTTGACCTTGATGTCGAAATCAAAGGTGGTGCCGAAGATCTTGTCGCCCAGGAAGCCCTTCTCGCGCGCCTGTGCGATCGCCCGGTGCAGCCGCTCCACGGCCAGAGGATACTCGGCGCGGATGTAGACGTAGCCGTGATGGGAGCAGAGGGCGTAGGCGCCGATGATCATGCCCTCGATGACCGAATGCGGGTTGCCTTCGATGACGGCCCGGTCCATGAACGCGCCCGGGTCTCCCTCGTCGGCGTTGCAGACGATGTACTTGATGTCGCCCGCCGCCTTCCTGCCGAGGTCCCACTTGAGTCCCGTGGGGAACCCGGCGCCGCCGCGGCCCCTGAGGCCGGACTGCTTGATCTCCTCGATCACCTCTTCGGGGTACCAGGAGTGGAGCACTTCGCGCGCGGCCTCATACCCGCCCACGGCCCGGTAGGCCTCGATGTCCTCGGGGTCGATGCGGCCGCAGTCCGACAGCACGACCTTGATCTGTTTGCGGTAAAATGCGTCGTAGGCCCCGTCGACGAGCCATTCCTTCACCGGAGTGCCGGCGACGAGGTGCTCCTCGACGATGCGGGGGACCATGTCGGGTTTCACGTACTGGTAGACCGTCTTTTCCCCGCCTGCGTGCACCTCGACGAGCACATCGCGGGCGCAGAGGCCGACGCAGCCTACCTGGTGGGACGAGCAGTGTTCCTTGAGCGCTGCAGGGACACCGGCCTGCGCGAGGGCCTCGGAGAACGCTTCGAGGACCTTCTTGCCGCCTGCAGCGATGCCGGCGGGCCCCATGCAGACCCGTATGACGGTCGTGTTCTCCACTTATTTCTTCCTCAGGGTCTTGATCTCTTTTAGGATGGGATCGGCGGTCGTCTTGCCGTGGACCGCGCCGTTGATCAGGACAACGGGGGCGAAGCTGCAGAAACCGAGGCAGGCGACCTTCTCGACCGTGAACTGGCCGTCAGGCGTGGTGTCCTCTTCGTCGGCGAGATGCAGTTCCCGCTTCAGACTGGTCAGGATGCGTTCTGCGCCGCGGACATGACAGGCCGTCCCGCAGCAGGCAGTGATGCGGTTCTTGCCGCTGGGCTTCAGGCGGAACTGCGAGTAGAAGGTCGCGACGCCGTAGAAGCGGCTGGGTGCGATGCCCAGCGTGTCCGAGAGATACTGGACGGCCTCTTTCGGCACATAACCGAAGGCCTCCTGTGTGTCCTGGAGGAGGGAGATGATGTTGCCGCCTGTTTCCCGGTGCTTTTTGATGATGTTGTCGAGGGTGGTTTCCATAAAAATAATTTATGCGGCCATTAATAATAACACACGGTTCCATTTTTGCAACGAAAAAAAAGGGGAGAGGACCATCGATGCGCGGACCAGGGAGGGCGGAGGGAGGAACGTGGTCCGCGGCGGAGAACGTCGTTCCCCGCCGCGTGAATATCAGACCGGAGGGAGCAGCGAAGGGGGGCCTGCCCTTAACCGGCGATATAGTCCCGGAGGTAATGCAGGTCCGAGGTGAGCTTCTTTACCTGGGTCTGGATGATGTCGCGGATGGACAGCATGCCGATGACCCGGCCGTTGTGCAGGACCGGCAGGTGGCGGATGTTCTTCTCCACCATGATCGAGCTGATATCGCCCAGTTCGTCGTCGGGCACTGCTACGATCAGGTTGGTCACCATAGCGTCGCGGACCTTCGATTCCTTGAAGCTCTTGCCCCCGGAGTTGATGTAGCTCCGGACAACATCGCGCTCCGTGAAGATGCCCACGGTCTTGCCCTGTTCGGTCACCATGATGGCGCTGATCTTCCGGGCGTTCATGGAACGGATGGCGTCATCCACCGAGCTGTCGACATCGATGGAGACGATGTCCCTTCCCTTTGAATCCAGCAGGTCCCGTACCTTCATGATCGATACCCCCATGTCTCGAGAATAGGCAGAACGTACAGCGGCGCCGCATCAACCGTATGGCGCCAATTATAGCAAAGGTGCGGGGTGAAAGTAAAGCGCTGACGCAGGAAAAAGCAGGTGCACGGCCGGGTAATGCGGTCGTCATCGTTCCAAAAAACATTTTGCAAAAAAGACCCTGCTGTGCTAAAGTTTTTTTGAAATCGCGCATTTAACGCGGATTGCGCAGGATCCCCGTGCTGGCCGGCTCGCGGCGGGCGGGGATCGGAGGCGAGCGATGGAACCGATCATGTGTCCGTTCTGCGGCGGGACGAACTTGTATCAGGACGACGACTACAGCCTCGAACTGGACTTCGAGTACTGGACCATCCATCACTGGGAATGCATGGAGTGCGCACAGTCGTTCGACAAGGTCGATATCCTGCCCGCGACCAACAGCTTCGAGGAGATCAATGAGAGCACCATACACTGAATCAGAGTATGTCTGCTCGCCTATTGCCTCACGGGCCGCCAATCCTTCATCAGACCGCCCCACCATGGCGACGGTCGACCTGAACGCACTTACCCATAATTACCAGGAAATGGCCCGGCGCATCGGGGACCGGAAGGTCCTGGCTGTGGTCAAGGCCCAGGCCTACGGCCACGGCGCCATCCCGGTCTCGCGGCGGCTCGTCGAACTGGGCATCCACATGCTCGGTGTGGCGCTGGTGGAGGAGGGGCGGGACCTCCGGGACGCCGGCATTACGGCCCCCATCCTCGTCATGGCGCCGGTCTTCCCCGGACAGGCCGACGTGATCGTAGGCGCGAAGCTCACGCCGGTCGTGTATACCCTTGCCGTCGCCCGGGCCCTTTCGGATGCGGTGGCCGGGATGGGCAGGACGCTCGGGGTCCATGTGAAGATCGATACGGGCATGGGCAGGATCGGGCTCTCGCCCGAAGAGGCCGTCGATTTCATCGTGGCCGTAGGCAAGCTCCCCGGCCTTGCCGTCGAAGGGCTCATGACCCACTTTGCCGATGCTGATCTGCGCGACAAGGCGTTCGCATGGGCCCAGATGGACCGCTTCGAATCGTTGATACGATTGCTGGAGGCCAAGGGGATCACCATTCCGCTCCGGCACGCGGCCAACAGCGCCGCGGTGCTGGAGTATGACCGAGCGCTCCTGACCATGGTCCGGCCGGGGCTGATGCTGTACGGGTACAATCCCCTCGAGAGCAGGGTCAGCGCAGACCTGCGTCCCGTGCTCAGTCTCGTGACGCGCGTCGCATTCTTGAAAAGGGTGCCCGCAGGAGTGCCGATCAGCTACGGCAGGACCTTCGTCACGAACCGGGAGAGCCTGATCGCCACCATTCCCCTTGGCTATGCCGACGGATACAGCCGCGGCCTGTCCAACAAGGGGGAGGCCATTGTGCGGGGCGCGCGCGTTCCCGTCGCGGGCCGGGTGTGCATGGACATGACCATGCTGGATGTGACCGACGTCCCCGGCGTCGCGGAAGGCGACGAGGTCGTGCTCATCGGCGAACAGGGGAATGAGCGGATCACGGCCGATGACATCGCCGCGAGGACCGGCACGATCGCCTACGAGGTGCTCTGCGGGATCAGCTGCAGAGTGCCGAGGGTGATAAAGTAAATTCAAGATTTCTGATTCATGCAAGATTCAAGAACGGGTCACGAGCTGTTGTCGTTGCCAACAGGTCCTTTATATTGAATCCAGGAGCGAGCGCATTCCCCGTAGCTTGCTGCGGGGTTAGCGAGCGATTAGAATAAATAGTTCTACCTTGAGGATCGAAGACTCCCTGCAGCTTGCTGCAGGGAGCTTCAATGTTCGTTTTTGAATTCTGAATTATCCTATGACCGCCTGGCTCGAACTGATCGGCAAAAAGACCTTGGCCCTCGTCCGCGAGATGGGGGCGGTCATTATCTTTTGCTGTCAGACCCTGCGCTGGTCCTTCAGCAGCCCCTTCTATCTCAAGAACCTGCTGAAGCAGATGGAGCAGATCGGCTTCAACTCGGTCCCGGTTGTGATGACCACGGCCCTCTCCACGGGCATGGTGCTGGCGCTCCAGAGCTACACGGGGTTCAAGCGTTTCGGCGCCCAGTCGCTCGTCGGCGCGGTCGTGTCGCTCTCCATGACCCGGGAGCTGGGGCCGGTGCTGACGGGGCTCATGGTGGCGGGCAGGGCCGGCGCGTCCATGGCCGCCGAGCTCGGCACCATGCGGGTGACGGAACAGATCGACGCGCTGCACACGCTGGCAACGAACCCCATGAAGTACCTGGTCGTGCCGCGCTTCCTGGCGAGCACGATCATGATGTTGTTTCTCTCGGCGCTGGGCATGTACATCGGCATCCTGGGCGGGTATTTCGTGGGCGTGAAGGTGCTCGGCACCAATCCGGTCACCTATATCAACCAGAGCATCAACAACACCGAGGTATCGGACATCTGGTACGGCCTCATCAAGTCCCTGGTCTTCGGCGCCGTGGTCGGGCTCATCGGCTGCTACAAGGGGTTCAACACCGAGGGCGGCGCCGAGGGCGTGGGCAAGGCCACGACGGGCGCGGTGGTGGTCTCGTGCATGCTGATCCTGATCCTCGATTATTTCCTGTCGGCGCTCCTGTGGTGACCCCATGGCGATGATCGAGATCACGAACCTGTTCAAGAGCTTCGGCAGCCTTCAGGTGCTCAGCGGCGTGAACCTCACGGTCGAGAAGGGCGAGAGCATGACCGTGATCGGCGGGAGCGGCAGTGGCAAGAGCGTGCTGATCAAGCATATCATCGGCCTGCTCTTCCCCGACCGGGGGCAGGTGACGGTCGACGGCCAGGTCCTGAACGACCTGGACGAGGAAGGGTTGAACGACGTGCGGAAGAAGTTCGGCATGCTGTTCCAGGGCGCGGCGCTCTTCGACTCGCTGACGGTCTGGGAGAACGTGGGCTTCGGCCTGAAGCAGCACACGAAGATGTCCGATAAGGAGATCCGGGCGGTCGCCACGCAGAAACTGGCGCTGGTCGGTCTCAAGGATGTGGAGGATAAGATGCCCGTGGACCTGTCGGGCGGCATGAAGAAGCGCGTGGGCCTCGCCCGCGCCATCGCCATGGACCCGCAGATCATCCTGTACGACGAGCCGACGACCGGGCTTGATCCGATCACTGCGGACGCCATCAACGACCTGATCGTAGGTCTCCGGAAGAAACTGGGCGTTACCTCAGTGGCCATCACCCACGACATGCACAGCGCCTACAAGATCTCGGACCGGATCGCCATGCTGTACAAGGGGGAGATCCAGGAGATCGGCACGCCCGACGAGATCAAAGGCACGACGAACCCTATCGTGAAGCAGTTCATCACCGGCAGCGCCGTGGGACCGATCACGGCGGATTGACACAATTTCGGATTGCGGATCGTAGATTACGGAATGAAAAACGCATACTATTCTCCGGGGCCCCAAATCCGCAATCCCCCGTTTGAACGGGAGCTTCTATGGTATTTAAATCCGCACTCCGCATTCCGCATTCCGCAATGGAGATGGAGCGTTTATGGCGAAATTGAGCGCAGAGGCGAAGGTCGGTCTGCTGGTGCTGGTGGGATCGGTGATCCTGATGTACATGACCCTTGTCGTCGGGAAGTATGAGCTCGGCGAGAAGAAGGGGTACCGCGTCGTGGCGATGTTCGACTCCGTGGCCGGTCTCGATGCGAAGGCCGTGGTGCGCATGGCCGGCGTGAAGATCGGGACCGTGGAGACCGTCGAGCTCGAGGACGGCCGGGCAAAGGTCGTCCTCCGCATCAATCCGAACGTGAAGATCGGCCGGGGTGCGGAGGCCGCGGTCAAGACCATGGGCCTTTTGGGCGACAAGTACGTGGACATCGTTCCCCCCAGAGGGACGGAGGGCGGACGGCAGCCCCGTGAGCGCTCCGGCTTCTACCAGGACAACGAGCGGCTTGAGGTGACGGCCTCTCCCAGCGACGTGGACCGGCTCGTCACCCAGCTTTCGGGCATCGCCGACGACATCAAGCAGGTAACGGCATCGCTCCGTCAGGTCTTCGGCAGCCAGCGCGGCGAAAAGTCCATGGAGGACATCCTGCATGACCTCCGCCAGACCACGGCGAACATCAAGGAATTCTCCTACGCGCTCAAGGGCGACGGGGGCGAACTGATCACCCGCCTCAACGAGCTGGCGCAGAACCTGAACGGCGTGGTGAACGACAACAAGGACAATCTCAAGGTGACCATGGAGAACGTCCGCGAGGCGTCCAAGAACGCAGAGCTGGCCCTCGCTTCGATCAATGAGGTCACCAAGCGGATCGACCGCGGCGAGGGGACCCTGGGCAAGCTCGTGACCGATGAGAGCATGTACACCAGCATCGACAGCGCGGCCAAAGGCATCGCGGATTATACCTCGCGGATCGAACGTCTGAAGACGGCCATCGCGTTCCGGTCCGAGTACGGGTTCCCGAAGTTCAAAAATTATTTTACGCTCGAGCTGAAGCCCCGTCCGGACCAGTACTACATCCTCGAGCTGGTCTCCGACCCCTTCGGCAAATATTCGCGCGTTGAGACGACCAGCACACCGCCCGGTAGCACGACCGTGACCGAGACCTACGAGGACAAGCTCAAGTTCAGCATCGAGTTCGCAAAGCGCTACGGCAACCTCGCGTTCCGTATGGGGCTCATCGAGTCCACGGGCGGCGTGGGAGGCGACGTCTTCCTGTTCGACGACCGGGTGAAGTTCAGTCTCGATGCCTGGAACTCCAACAGCCATGAACCGCATAACACTTATTCGCATTTGAAGGCTACGGCGAACATGATGCTGAACAAGGTCCTGTTCCTGAATGCGGGCTACGACAACATCCTGAACGTCGAACGGCGGTCTGCGTTTGTCGGCGCCGGCCTGCGCTTCACGGACGACGACCTCAAGTACTTCATGGGAAGCGTGCCGATCCCGAAGTAGCGAGTAGCGCCGGACGCTCCGTTCTTGACATTTCATTCCCTGTAACCTAGAATACGCTCGTTGCTCATGCCACCGAGGAGATGCGTTTGAAGAAAGAGATAACGAAGGCGGTGTTTCCCGCCGCGGGGCTCGGGACGCGGTTCCTGCCCGCGACGAAGGCCATGCCCAAGGAAATGCTCCCCCTGGTGGACAAGCCCCTCATCCAGTATGTGGTGGAGGAGGCGGTCTCGTCGGGGATCGAAGAGGTGGTGCTGGTCACGGGCCGCGGCAAGCGGGCCATTGAGGACCATTTCGATGTTGCCTTCGAGCTCGAGGAGGAGCTCAAGGCCAAGGGCAAGCACAAGATCCTGAACGAGGTGCAGCGCATCGCCGACCTCGTGACGTTCTGCTACATCCGCCAGAAGAAGGCGCTCGGCCTGGGCCACGCCGTGCTGACGGCCAAGCGCGTGGTGGGCAATGAACCGTTCGCGGTGCTCCTGGGCGACGACATCATCGACGCGGCCACCCCGGTCCTCCGGCAGATGATGGACGTGTACCGGCGCTATCCCGGGACGATCCTCGCCATCCAGAAGGTGCCCCGGTCGCAGACGCGCAATTACGGCATCATCGACGCCCGGAAGATCGAGAACGACGTATACCTCGTGAAGCACCTGGTGGAGAAGCCGGCCCCCGAGGATGCGCCGTCCAACCTGGCCATCATCGGGCGGTACATCCTGACGCCGGAGATCTTCACAGCGCTGGAGCACACGAAAGCGGGGAAGGGCGGCGAGATCCAGCTCACCGACGGGCTCCGCCTGCTCATGGAGAAACAGCCTATCTACGCCTTCGAGTTCGAGGGCACGCGGTATGACGCCGGCGACAAGCTCGGCTTTCTCAAGGCCACCGTCGAGTTCGGCCTCAGGAACACCGAGTTCGGCAGCGAGTTCCGGAGCTACCTGCAGAAACTGAAGTTCTGAGCGCGCCGCGGCATCCCTGACGCTGTCATAAGGAGACCATCTTGGCAAAGACCGAACCTAAGGGCAACGAGCTCCAGCAGTCCATCGAGATCCCCAAGAAGATCCCGCTGCTCCCCATCCGGGACATCGTGGTCTTCCCCTACATGGTGCTCCCCCTGTTCGTGGGACGGGAGATGTCCATCAAGGCGATCGAAACGGCGCTGGAGGGGAACCGGATGATCTTCCTCGCCTCCCAGAAGGACATCAACGTCGAGAACCCCTCGCCGTCGGACCTCTATTCCATGGGGACCGTGGGCGTGATCATGCGGATGCTGAAGCTCCCCGACGGCAGGATCAAGATCCTGGTCCAGGGGGTGTCCCGCGCGAAGACCACGAAATTCCTGCAAAAAGAACCGTTCTACATGGTCGAGATCAAGACCTTCCCCGACGCGCCGTCGCCCGTGAACATCGAGCTCGAGGCGCTCATGCGGAACGTCAAGGAGCAGATCGAGAAGCTCGTGTCCTTTGGCAAGGTGATCCTGCCCGACATCATGGTGGTCATCGAGAACGTGGACGACCCCGGGAAGCTCGCCGACCTCGCCGTGGCGAACATGGGCCTCAAGGTGGAACAGGCCCAGGAGATCCTGGAGGTCACCGATCCCCTGCAGCGGATCAAGCGGATCAACGAGGCGCTGGGCAAGGAGATCGAGCTTTTGTCCATGCAGCAGAAGATCCAGGCCGATGTCCGTGGCGAGATCGACAAGACCCAGCGCGAGTATTTCCTTCGCGAGCAGCTCAAGGCCATCCAGAAGGAGCTGGGCGATACGGACGACCGCTCCGAGGACATCCGCGAGCTCCGGGAGAAGATCGTCGATGCCAAGATGCCGGAGAAGGCCATGAAGGAGGCCGAGAAGCAGCTCCGGAGGCTCGAGCGCATGCACCCCGATGCCGCTGAGGCGTCCATGACCCGCACGTACATCGAGGGGCTCGCCGAGCTCCCCTGGAGCAAGTCGACGAAGGACAACCTGGACCTCAAGGCGGCGCAGAAGATCCTCGAGGAGGACCACTACGACCTCGAGAAGGTGAAGGAGCGCATCCTTGAATATCTTGCCGTGCGCAAGCTCAAGGACAAGATGAAGGGCCCCATCCTGTGCTTTGTGGGGCCTCCGGGCGTAGGCAAGACCTCGCTCGGCAAGTCCATCGCCCGCTCCCTGGGGCGCGAGTTCGTGCGCATCTCGCTGGGCGGCGTGCGGGACGAGGCGGAGATCCGCGGCCACCGCAGGACCTACGTGGGGGCGCTGCCGGGCAGGATCATCCAGGGCATCAAGACGGCCGGGTCCAATAATCCGGTCTTCATGCTCGACGAGATCGACAAGATCGGCGCCGACTTCCGGGGCGACCCGTCGGCCGCCCTGCTCGAGGTGCTGGACCCCGAGCAGAACAACTCTTTCAGCGACCATTACATCGGGCTGCCCTTCGACCTGTCCAATGTCATGTTCATCACCACGGCCAACATGACGGACCCCATCCCGGGGCCGCTCAAGGACCGCATGGAGATCATCCGGCTCTCGGGGTACACGGAGCATGAGAAGCTCGGCATCGCCAAGAGCTACCTGGTACCGCGCCAGCTGAAGGAGAACGGCATCACCGCGAAGAACATCAGCATCCCGGACAAGACCATCCTCAAGATCGTTGATGCGTACACGCGGGAAGCGGGGGTCCGCAACCTGGAACGGGAGATCGGCCACCTCTGCCGCAAGGTCGCCAGGAAGATCGCCGAGGGCGAGACCGGGCTTTTCACCATCACCACGGCCAACATGCACAAGTACCTCGGCGTGCAGAAGTTCCTGCCCGAGGAGGAGCGGAAGAAGGACGAGATCGGGGTGGTGACGGGCCTCGCCTGGACCGAGACCGGCGGCGACGTCCTTTATATCGAAGCGACCACGATGAAGGGCAAGGGCACGCTTACCCTCACCGGCCAGCTGGGCGACGTGATGAAGGAGTCTGCCCACGCGGCCCTTACCTATGTCCGGTCCCGGGCGGCCGACCTCGGCATCAACACCGAGCGCTTCGGCAAGACCGATGTGCACATCCACGTCCCGGCCGGCGCCATTCCCAAGGACGGACCCTCGGCCGGCGTCACCATGGCAACCGCCCTGGCGTCGGTCTTTACGAGCGAGCCGGTGCGGAACGACCTCGCCATGACCGGTGAAGTGACGCTGCGGGGGCGGGTGCTCCCCATCGGCGGCCTCAAGGAAAAGACCCTTGCGGCCCGGCGTGCCGGCATCACGACCGTGATCATCCCGAAGCAGAACGAAAAGGACCTTGACGACATCCCGAAGGAGATCCGGAAGGACATGAAGTTCATCTTTGCCGAGACCATGGACGACGTGATCAATATGGCGCTCAGGAAAAAACTGCCCCGCCGCATCGCCCATGGGAAGAAGCCAGGCAGGTCACGGGCAACGCACTGACATGCAGGGGATAGAATACCAGGGGCAGGAGAGAGAAAACAGGGTAGGGGCGGGTCAGAGACCCGCCCCTCCGTCGTTTCTATGAAGATATCCAGCCTTGGCGAGTTCGGCCTCATCGAACAGATCCGGAGAACAGCGGCGCGTGATGCGAAGCGGGTGCGCATCGGTATCGGGGACGATGCCGCGGCGCTCGTGCTTTCTCCCTCCTCGGCGCTCCTCGCCACGACCGATATGCTGCTGGAGGGCGTCCACTTCGACCTCGCCACGACCGACCTGTTCTCCCTGGGCTGGAAGTCCGCGGCCGTGAACCTGAGCGACATCGCGGCCATGGGGGGGACACCCCGCTTCTGCCTGACCGCCCTCGGCATCCCGCCCTCCCTCTCGGTCGAGGACATCAGGGTGTTCTACCGGGGTGTCAATGCCTGCCTGAAGAAGTTCGGAGCGGTCCTCGTGGGCGGGGACACCTGCCGGTCCCGTACAGGCCTTGTCATCAGCGTGTCGGTGCTCGGCGAGATGGAAAAGAAGCGGGTCATCACGCGCTCAGGTGCCCGGCCAGGAGATCTGATATTCGTGACCGGAACGCTCGGGGACTCAGGCGCGGGGCTGGAAGTGCTGCAGCGTAAAGCAGGGGGCAGGGGTCAGGGGACAGAGGTCAGGAAACTGATCGAAAAACATCTGCGCCCGGTACCGCTCGTTGCTCTCGGGAGGAAGATCGCTGCCAGCGGGATCGCATCGGCCATGATCGATGTGAGCGATGGGCTTTCCTCTGATCTGGGACATATTTGCGAAGAGAGCGGCGTCGGCGCGGAAATAGTCGCCGCAAATATCCCTCTTGGAGCGGGCGTGATGTCCTTGAAGACCTTGGAGCGGCCGGCGCTGGCGTACGCCCTGTCCGGCGGGGAGGACTATGAACTGTTGTTTACGGTCCCTCCAGACAAGCTGCGGAAGTTCAGGTCGCTCAGGCTCGCTGCATCGGAGATCGGCGTTATCACGCGGGGCCGGTCAATGTCGATCGTGGGCAGGGACGGCCGGAAAGCCCTGCTCCCGGCCTCCGGGTACGACCACTTTCGTGCGGGACGGAATGTTCGGGGAACGGGACGATGAGAAAGTACATTACGGAACGCATACGGGAGATCGTGAAGCTCGACGATACGCCGCACAAACTGGCGCTCGCTTCCGCCATCGGGATCTTCATCGCCTTCAGCCCCTGGCTTGGGCTGCACATCGTTTCCTGTTTTTTCTTTGCCTGGATCTTCCGGGTGAGCAAGTTCGTGGTCATAACCGCCATGTTCGTGAACAACCCGTGGACCATGGTGCCCATCTATGCCTTCAATCTCTGGTTCGGCGTCCGCCTCACGGGCAGCGAGATCATCATCCCCGAGATCGCCTGGAGCGAGATCGGCTTCCGGGAGCTCTTCACGATCCTGAAGCCCATGCTCTGGCCCTTTGTCCTCGGATCGCTGGTCGCCGGGGCCGTGGCCGGGGTGCTCGCCTACTTCTTCTTTCATTGGGCTGTTACGCACTATCGCAAGATCGAGCCCGTCTAGGGCGGTCAATCTCACTTCACCCAAGAGGTCTTCTTCAGGGGAGGCCTGTCCTGTCGTCCGGCTCCTCCAGATAGAAAAGGCACAGAAAGGTGGATGCAAATGAGCAGCGCGTCTGTGATGACGCCGGCTTGCGCCCCACCGGAACCGCGTGCCGATCAGCTGCAGGTCCGTGAGCAATGAGGGCATCTCGGATCAGGCACAGGCCCCGGTAATAGTGCTTGACATTGCGGGGTTCGTAGCTTATTATGCTCTCCTCATCGCGGGGTGGAGCAGTCCGGTAGCTCGTCGGGCTCATAACCCGAAGGTCGTCGGTTCAAATCCGGCCCCCGCTACCAACAAGTTCAAGGACTTACGGTTTGCCGTAAGTCCTTTTTCTTTGTCCGAAGGGCCTTCTTCTAACAATCTTCTAACACTTTCCGACGAGTTGCTGCATTGCTCTCCTGCTTCAAGGATGTAATAGAAAGCGCTAAATCGGTCTGACGGGAGACTTAACAAGGGGCCGCGCGATTAAGCTCACCTTGGATTTCCTTCTCAGTGTTTCCCGATGGTGTTCCGGCAGGATGGCCGCAGTCTTCTGTGCAGCAGTGACAACAGGGACCCCCAGTATCATACCCATTATGCCGAAGAGATTCTCCCCCACGATTAACGTAATCACGAGGAGCATGGGATGGAGGTGCACGCCTTTGCCGATCAGGAGCGGCTGCATAATGAGGTCGTCCATGAGTTTTATTGCGAGGTACAGGACAACGACATTCCATACTGGATCAAAGCTGCGGTACTGCATCAGAGCGACGAGCGAGGATACCGTGCATCCGACAATGGGGCCAAAATACGGTACAATGTTTGCCACACCGCTCAAAATGCCGAGCGAGATATGATAGTTGATCCCGATGAGCCAGAGCCCCGCTGAAGCCAGTACACCTATAACAAAACAATCAACGGCAAGCCCGCGGAGATACTTTCCAACGAGAATATTGATCTCTTCAATGACCGAAATAGTCGTTTCCACGTAAGAAGGCGGAACCCAGGCCATGACCCTCTTCTTTACGCCCGGCCAGTCCTTAAGCAGGAAAAAGACAAAGAAAGGGACAAGAATGAACGCCATAATAAATGGAGTCGCCTGCTTGAGAATTTCTGAAGCGTTGGGCGTCCGTTCGAGAAATCCGCTCGGACCGAACACATTATCAACAAGGTTCATGATGCTGGATTCGATGAAGGGGTATTGTCCTGCGATGTCTTGCGCGATCAACAGGAGAGCGTCCTTTATCTGATGCGAGAACTCGGGATACTTTGCATAGACATTCATGATCTCCTGCTTAAGACCGGGAATGAAGATCAGGTCTGCTGCAATCACGAATACGCCAGCGAGCACAAAGAGCAGAGTGACCGCCACGCTCCTCTTGATTCCAAGCCTTTCAAAGGCCTTGATAACCGAACTGAAGATATAGGCAATGACCACTGCGGCTATCATTATCATGAGGAGTTGGGTAATACGGGAAGCGATTACTGCGGCAACACCGAGGGCCAGGAGAATAAAAACCCACCGAGGCATCTGGTTACGGAGCTTGCGCGGATCGGTTAGCGAAGTGCCATTCTTATGCCCTTCGTCTGTCATGGCAATACCTTTTCATCGATGCCTTCGGGCTGGTTACGGTGAATGTAGTCCGACAAAATCTGGGCGAGGTTCAGAAGGATTCTTGCAGAGGTTGCACTATTGTACCGGATAAGATCGTCAAAGTATGACTTATACATGATCAAAAGGAGAGAATCCTTTTCAGCAACAGCAGTCGCAAAGCGTGAAGTGTGGCCGATGAGGGCTAGTTCACCAAAATGGGAGCCTGGCCCCAGAACAGAAAGTATCTTGTTCTCCAAATTCGACTCTTTGATTATTTTGACCGATCCCTCGAGGACGACATAGACCGCCTTTCCGCTTTCTCCCTCGTGAAAGATAATATCGCCCGCTGAATATTTTTTTTCGATGAGGTCGATAACCAGTTTCCTGAGTAGCTTCTTGTCCATACCCAAAGAGGGGACAGTCCGCTAACGCATCACTAGAGATCCCGCCTAATCATAACTCCGACCAAACTGCGCCGGGGATACGCACCTCGTACGGAGTATAGAACGCAATCTGGCTACGGCGGCGGCTTCGGAAGGCAGCGAGATCCATCGTCGCGGCAAAGACGCTGGCCAATCTCATGCCTCAATGCAACGCTGGTTGTTGCCGTGTATCGTGGCTCGGCTGTGCTATTTATGCTCGGATTTTGGTTGGACATTGAATGCCTCCGTGGAAGAATAGCGGGCTTCACATAGGGCTTGCGGCGCCTGGGCTATGGGAAGACATATACCGTCATCCTTATTGCCTGCAGCTCCTGTCCTACGGGTACTTCCTGTTTCTCCAGGAGAATGTCCTTCCGAGGCTCACTTTCCATCTCGTCTCTACGAGGAACAGTAAAACGCAAGACATCGAACTGGCCCTCGATATCCCGCGCTACGAGCAGTGGTTGGAACTGCGGCTGGAAGAACTGGTCCGAGAAGCAGAGAAGGAGGAGAAGCGCGCAGCACGGCGAAGGAAGATCAGCCGCGACTTTCCCTTTCCTTTCGAGAGTCCTCGACCCGGCCAGCTCGAGATCGTAGACACCGTGGAGCAGGCGATGCAGGAGAATCGGCCGCTCCTGATTCAGGCTCCCACCGGCCTCGGAAAGACCGTGGGCGTTCTGTATCCCGCGCTCAAGGAATCGCTCGGCAGGGGACAGAAGGTGGTTTATGTGACGCCAAAGAACAGTCAGCACGCTGTTGCTGAGGATGCGGTCGGGCGGTTCCAGCGGGCAGGGGCGCCGGTCAAGTCGCTCACGATCACGGCAAAGGGCAAAATCTGCTTCAAGAACGAGCCGCTCTGCGAGCCGGAGTACTGCGAATTCAGTCGAGACTATTACTCCAAGGTACAGAAGCAGGGGCTGATCGACAAGCTCGCCAGGAAGCGCAAACTCACTGCCGGCGTCTTCCGAAGCCTGGGAGAGGAGCACGATGTCTGCCCCTTCGAGCTGCAGTTCGACGCAAGCCGGGAAGCGGACGTCGTGATCTGCGACTATAATTATGTGTTCGCGCCTCGCTCCGCCTTCGGCCGGATCGCCATGTCCGGCATCGACCAGACCGGCAGGCCGAACCTGATAATCGACGAGGCCCAGAATCTTCCGCAGCAGGCCATGAACTACTATTCCCCAACCCTCTCCAGTCTCATGCTTGAACAGATGCGGCCTGCGCTTCAGATGTTTCCTGCTCGGTTCCGAAGCGAAGCAGAAGGACTTCTGGACGGCTGCTTCGCGGCGATCGCAGCCGCTGTCCCTGCCGGGACTCAGCAGCCGCAGAGGATCGAACCGCCTGTTGATGAGTTCCTGGACCAGGACGCTCTGCTTCGTTCGTTCCTGACTCGCTATCTCGAGTCGGACGTGGATATCCAACCGCGCGACCCTGTGATGGTCCTTGCGAACTACTGGTCCAGTTTCTGCGAGGCGCTCGTGCTCGCTGCTGATCCGGAGCGGAGGAGTTCTTCGTCACCGTACATCCCCATCCAACAGGCGGCGTGATCAAGATCACCTGTTGCGACGCGAGTCTGATGTTGAAGGACTGTTACAAGGAGTACGAGCAGGTGATAGGGTTCTCTGCTACGCTCAAGCCCTTTACCTACTACGCCAACCTGTCAGGGCTCGATCTGGCCAGAACCATGACAGCGGAATTCCCGAGCCCCTTTTCGAAGGAGCATCGCAAGCTCCTGATCATCCCGCAGATATCCACGAAGTACAGTGACCGTGAACGCAACTATGCAAAGATTGCAGAAGCTGTGGCCCGCATCGCGTCGCTCAGGAGCGGCAACTACTTCATCTTCTTCCCGAGCTTCGAGTTTCTCGACCGGGTGCATGCTCTCTTCCAGGCTCAACCGGAACGCTCGTATTGAAGCAGGAGAGGGAAATGAAGGCAGCAAAGGTAAGCGAAGTACTTGACCGCCTGTCAGCAGACCATGATTCCCCCCAATCTTTGTTTTGCTCCCCATCACAGCATTCAAGCGCATTCAGGAGATCCGATAGTCGAAAAACTTCCATTCCATTCTGATTTCACTGCTTCCCCGCACCCTCCTTGTGATCTCTTCACAGTAATCCGCTCAACATTTCAGGATCAACCATTTCAAATCTACCCTGCCTTGCCTGTACCTATCGCCCTATTCCTGTCAAATAAAAATGGGAAATCATGATAATTATATGATTAATATATCAATATGATATAAAACTGAATTATTTTGGTAATACCATATAAATAGCAATATATGCAAGAAAAACTCTTAATTATCATTATATAACAATGCATTATATAAAACAGATTTTTCTTGACAATACAATATAAAATTGGTATTTTCTATATTAAGGAATGCTCTGTTTAAACAGGGGGCGCGGGGCTGACAACAGCTCAACGCCCAGGGAGTCGCATGTCAAACATGGGGTACAGGAAACAACTGCTATGCCGATAAAAAAAGATGACTCACTGCTCCGGACACTCGTAAAGCGCTGCCTCTGGATGGTCCTATGGCTTTGCGGCGCCTTCCTGGTGATCTGTCCGGATAGCCTATGGGCCGCTTCCATCACCGGCAATGTCTTCGAAGATATCAACTACGGCGGTGGAGCAGGACGGAACTGGGCGACCGCTTCCGGCAACGGCGGCCAGACGCGCCCGAACGCCCGGGTTGAGTTGTTCAACGACAACGGGCGCATTTGTGACATCAGTCACCACGAATGCCGCCGGAAATTACTCCTTTCTCGCTCAAATTGCCGCAAATAGGAACTGGATCGTCCGCGTTGTCAGTTCGAGTGTTACTTCGTCGCGCACCGGGTATGTGGCCGGACTCCTCCCGGTGATGACCTTCCGGACAAACGCCTCTACGGGCACGGCAGTGGACGTGACGGACTACGTCGGGGGCCTCGATCCGACCACGGCGGACGCGGGGCCTGCGGCGGCGGGATGGATACTGAATGCTGCGACGGGCGTCTTCTCCGGACCCGGCGCCTCAGGCAAGGCGCATGCGTTCGCGGCGGTCATAACGGACCCGGGCGCGGCCGCGACCGCCAATGTCAACTTCGGTTGGAACTTCAACACGATCGTGAACACGAACGACACCGGCCAGGGTTCGCTGCGTCAGTTCATTCTCAACAGCAACGCGCTGGGCAATGCCGGACTGGCCATTCAGGGCCAGCCCGCCGGCCAGGACGTGTCCGTGTTCATGATCAGCGACGGTCTGGCTCATCCCGGCCTGCGCGCGGGGCTGGCAAATCTGCTCAGCGCGGGAGTCGCGGTGATCACCCCCGCGACCGCGCTGCCGGCCGTGACGGATGCGAACACGACCATCGATGGCACGACCCAGACCGTCAACGTCGGCAACACCAACGCGGTGGTGCTGGGAACCGGAGGCACCGTCGGCGTGGATGGACTTGCGCTCTCCACGGTCCCGGGACCGGAGGTTGAGATCGCCGGCCCGGGGACGCTGGCGAACGGACTGCTGATCCAGGCCAACAATGCCATCGTGCGCGGCCTCTCGATCTATGGCTTCGGCAGCGTGGTCGGCGACGCCGGTGTCCGGGTCGACGCCTTCACGGGCGCACTGATCGAAGGCAATGTGCTGGGTTCGCGTGCGACATCGTTCACTGATCCCGGTGTGGTCCAGCGCAATCAGGCAGGCGTCTCCTCCGCGGGCGGCATCAGCGGCATCGTGCGCAACAACCTGGTCGGATTCGGCCGCGTCGTTGGCGTGAGACTGGATACGGGAAGCACAGGCTGGGTGGTCACCGGCAACGAGATCCGCGACAGCGGCATGGATACTGCCGATGGCGACGGCATCACGATAAACGCCGCGCCGACGAACACGGCGACCGGCAATCTGATCACGGGATCCTCGAGCCAGGCCATAGCCGTGACCGTCGCGGGTGCGACCGGCAATACGTTCACCAATAACACAGTGACGGGCAACGGTGTCGGCATTACGACAGGCCTTGTGCAGAGCTCGGCCGTTGTCCTTCGGTCTGGCGCAGCGTCGACCACGCTGGACCGGAACGTCATCCGCGCCAATTACGGAGCCGGCGTGCAGGCGAACAACGGCTCCACGGGTACGCGCATGACGCGGAATTCGTTCGCCCTGAACGGCACCATCGCGGCCCGGAACGGCAGCGGTACGACGGGGCAGATCGCCATCGATCTTAATTCACCAACTGACGACATCAACTTAGGAACGGTTCCCTTCTACACCCTGAACGATGCCGGCGATGCGGACGCCGGGGGCAACGGTCTGCTCAATTTCCCGGTCATCACTTCGGCCACGACTATCGGAGGGAATCTGGTTGTAACGGGTTACGCGCGTCCGGGGTCGCTGGTCGAGCTGTACATCGCCAACCCCGACCCATCGGGGTTCGGGGAGGGCGAGACGTATCTCCTTACATTGACCGAAGGGGGCACTGGCGCGGGTGGCACCGATCCGTACGCCGACACTGACGCCGGAACGGGAGCTTACGGGCCCGGCGCCATCAACGGCATCGTCCAGGGCGCCGACACCACCAACCGGTTCACATTCACGCTTCCCATCCCAGGTGGGGTCAGCACCGGCACGCGCCTCACGGCGACTGCGACTCTGGGAGGCGAGACCTCGGAGTTCGGCGGTCTCGTCACCGTTATGGCCTCGGTTTCGGGGACGGTGTTCGAGGACGTGAACTACGGCGGCGGGGCGGGTCGGGACAGGACCACCTCTTCCGGCGTGCCCCGTTCCGCAACGCGGGTAGAGCTGTACAACAATGCCGGCGCCTATGTCAACTTCACCACTACCGACGCCTCGGGCAACTACATCTTCTCCGGCCTTGCGGCGGGTAATTATACAGTCCGTGTGATCAATGCCACGGTCACTTCGTCCCGCACCGGCTACGTGGCCGGGTTGTTGCCGGTGCAGACCTACCGCACCAATGCATCGAGCGGTTCAGCCGTAGCCGTAACGGACTACGTCGGCGGCCAGAACCCGTCCGTGGCCGACGCCGGCAACGGCAGCGCCGGTGCGACCATGAACACTGTCACCGGCGTCTTCACCGCGGGAATCAGCGGAACGGCCCAGTCGATCACCAATGCGACGCTCGGAGCCTCCAGCGTCACAGGAGTAGATTTTGGATTTAATTTCGACGCCATCGTCAACGTCAATGACAGCGGTCAGGGGAGCCTGCGGCAATTCATCACCAACGCCAACACGCTCGGCGGTGACGCTTCGCTGGTCCAATCAGGACTGGTTGCCGCCAAAGAGAACGCCGTCTTCATGATCTCCAACGGCACCGCGGCAACTGGACTGCGCGCGGCGAACAACTACTTTGTCGGCGGCGTGGCCACGATCACACCCGCGTCGGCCTTTCCCATCGTTTCCACACCGATGGTCATCGATGCGCAGAAACAGCCGGGTTGGAGCAGTACGCCGGTCGTTGAGTTGAACGGGACCGGTGCAGGCGTCGGGAGCAACGGCCTGACCGTGAGCGGCGGCAGCAGCCTCATCAAGGGACTTATCATCGACCGTTTCGGCGCCGCCGGTATCTCTCTCTCCGGCGCGGGCGGCACGACGCTCAGCGACAGCATCATCCGCGCCAACAACCGGGGCATCTACGACAATGCCGCCAATGATCTCTTTTCCAGGAACGTGATCCAGGGCAACAACGGCGGCAACGGCGAGGGAATCTACCTGGACAGTGGCGCTAGCGGCGCCAAAGTCTATCACAATACCATCCACGGCAATGCCACCCGGGGGATCAGCCAGGCCGGCGGAAGCGCGACGGTGCGCAACAACCTGATCACCGGCAGCGGCGGGGTCGGGCTGTTCAGCAGCGGCGGCACCCTGACCGAATCGTACAACGGGATCACCGACGCCATAACCGCCCCGGCTAACACCGGCGGTAGGAGCAATGTGGCGCTCAGCAGTACCGACCTGAACGTGAACCCTCTCTACATCAACGCCGCTGCGGGTAATTTTACCCTCACCGAATGCGCCAGCCCTGTTATCAACCAGGGGACCGACCTTGGCGCCGACCAACCGGACATGAACGGCGCAGCTGCAGGTCTCTGGAACAACAACGCCCCGGAGCTGGGAGCCTTTGAGACGACCGGCAGCTGTACACCAAGCTTGGCCATCGTCAAACAGGCCTGGGACCTGAGCGGAATCGCGCCCCTCGGCTCGCCGGTGACCGCGCCGGCCGGCTCCACCATCATCTTCCTGATCTACGTGAAGAACACCACCGCAGGGCCGGTAGCAGACCTGCGGATCAACGACATCCTGGATGAAACCGCTTTCCAGTATGCGTCGGGCAGTCTGGTTCGGACGCTTGCCGCTTCGCCGCCTGCGGACACGGCCACGGACAAGCAGATTTTCGACGCAACAGCTTCGGGCACAGGCACCGCTCTTTCCGATGCCCTGGACGGAGATGTGAGCTCGGCCCTTGACACGGGAGGCCCGGCAGGGGCGGACAGGATAACGATAGGCGCGGTAACAGGCCAGGCCAATGGAATCCTGACGATCAACGGGCATACCACCTTTGCACTGCAGTTCAAGGTAAAGATCAAGTGATGGAATCGGACATTACGGAAAGGCGCATGAAAGGAGCTGACATGGTCAAAGAGTATGAAATATTAGTGGTGGATGATGATGAATCCATCTCGCAACTACTGGGCGAGCTGTTGCGCGAGGAAGGTTATCCCGCCACCCGGGCTGTCGTGCGGCAAAGACATGCGTGATGCCCTTCGTGTCCAGCCCTATCATCTCGTGATGCTCGATCTTATGCTGCCGGACGCGCATGGCATTGAGCTTCTGCGCGAGATCAAGACCCTGTATCCGAAGACCGACGTGATCATCATGACCAGCAACGCCTCGATAGAAACGGCAGTAAAAGCACTACGGCTGGGGGCCTCCGATTACCTTTTCAAACCCTTCGACGACGTGAATGTTGTATCCCACGTAATCGGTAAGGCGTTTGAGAAGCGGCAGATCGCAGATGAAAACGAACGCCTGCATCAGAAACTCAAGGCAAAATCCGCAGACCTGGAATCCTCGGTAAGGCGATTGACCTCGCTCAACAATGCCGGCCGGACGCTGCATTCCATGCTGAACATAAAAGAGCTCTTTGTGGTCACCACCCAGCTCATAGCCTCGGAATTGAAGGCAAAGAGGGTCTCGCTGATGATCCTGAACAAGGCGACGAATGAGCTTGCGATCGAGGCCTCAGTGGGGTTGGATGAGCAGATTGCGCAAACTGTCCGCGTTCCCCTCGGGGGAGGCATAGCAGGGTGGGTGGCCAGGGAAGGCAAGGCACTTCTTGTGGAAGACATTGAGCACGACGACCGATTCAAAAGAAGCCCGGACGGCAAGGGTTATGATACCAACTCCTTCATCTCAGCCCCGCTCCTGCTCAGCGTCCCGATCCAGTTTCAGAACAAAATCGTAGGCGTTATCAACATCAACAACAAAGTAGGCGGCGGCGTTTTTACCACGGCTGATCTCGAATTCGTAAGTACCCTGGCCAGCCAGGCGGCAATTGCCATTGAAAATGGCCGCATATTCGAAAAGCTCAAAGCAATACACATGGAGGTGATCACGGCGCTCGCTGACGCGCTGGAAGCGAAAGACGTAACCACCGGACACCACAGTCTTCGTCTCATGCACCTGGCCGGACAGGTTGCCGAACGGCTCGATCTCGATGACAAGGCACAGGAGCGACTTCGCTATGCCGCAGTGCTCCACGATATCGGCAAAATCGGCGTACCGGAACGGATACTCCAAAAGCGCGGAAAGCTGACATCGGAAGAATTTGAAGAAATCTATAAACACCCGCTCCTGGGGGCGACGATCGTAAAAAAAGTAGCCTTTCTGTCGTCAGTGGCGCCCGTTATTCTGGCGCACCACGAGCGGCTCGACGGGAGGGGTTATCCATACGGTATATCGGGAGACGCAATACCCATGGAAGCGCGGATCGTGTCGGTGATGGATTCTTTCGACGCCATGACTTCGGACCGGCCGTACAGAAAGGCCCTGGGCAAGGCGTACGCGATCAATGAGCTGGTGGCGCGTGCAGGGAGCCAGTTCGATCCACATGTCGTAGAGGCGTTTCTGGCTGTACTTCAAGAGAACGAGAAGGATGCTGTCCAATGGGATCACCTGGACGTTTCGATGCCATGGACAGGATAACGATCAAGTCGGTAACGGACGCAGCAAGAGAACGGTTTGAAACTATAAATTAATCTGGATTCAAAAGGAGGAGCAAAATGAGAACCACAAGTAGAGTTTATGGATTGGCCCTGTGTCTGACGTTCATCATATCCGCCTGGGGTTCGGCCGGCATGGCGGCGACGAACACGGCCACGGACCCGGGCGGCGGCGGCGTGGCCCTGACCGCGTCCGGAGCCGTGACGGTGAATTCGACGGCCTTGCAGCTGGTAAAGCAGGTATGGACCACTGCCGGCGCGTGCCTGGCAAGCTCGCCGGCCGACGCCACGTGTAACGGCAGCGCCACCACCATTACCGTTCCCGTGAACACCCAGCTCAAGTTCGTCATCTTTGTCAAGAACGCCACGAACCTCGCCCTGAACGATGTCCGTTTCCAGGATACGCTGGATATAACTCCCACGGGGTTCACGTACGTAGCAGGTTCGCTCAAGTATGACGGCAATCAATTGGACACGGCAACGCTTGCGCAGATCTACGCCGCTGTTGATGGCGGTACGGTCGAGACCGACGCGGTTGATGCGGGAGTAGGGCGTTATGCATCAATAACCGGCGGCAGCAATCTGACGGTAGGAGCGGTTGTCGGGCAGGTCAACGCGGCATTGACTGTTGCCGCGAACAGGACCTTTGCTCTTGAGTTCCAGGCGAGAAAGAACTAGCCCTGGGATCAACGGTCATGCAGCCGGGTGAGGCAAATAGCCCGTTCCTGGTTTTGCAGCAAGAGGACGGTTTGAAGCTATAAATTAATCCGGATTCAAAAGGAGGAGCAAAATGAGAACCACAAGTAGAGTTTATGGATTGGCCCTGTGTCTGACGCTCATCATATCCGCCTGGGGTTCGGCCGGCATGGCGGCGACGAACACGGCCACGGACCCGGGCGGCGGCGGCGTGGCCCTGACCGCGTCCGGAGCCGTGACGGTGAATTCGACGGCCTTGCAGCTGGTAAAGCAGGTATGGACCACTGCCGGCGCGTGCCTGGCAAGCTCGCCGGCCGACGCCACGTGTAACGGCAGCGCCACCACCATTACCGTTCCCGTGAACACCCAGCTCAAGTTCGTCATCTTTGTCAAGAACGCCACGAACCTCGCCCTGAACGATGTCCGTTTCCAGGATACGCTGGATATAACCCCCACGGGGTTCACGTACGTAGCAGGTTCGCTCAAGTATGACGGCAATCAATTGGACACGGCAACGCTCGCGCAGATCTACGCCGCTGTTGATGGCGGTACGGTCGAGACCGACGCGGTTGATGCGGGAGTAGGGCGTTATGCATCAATAACCGGCGGCAGCAATCTGACGGTAGGAGCGGTTGTCGGGCAGGTCAACGCGGCATTGAGTGTTGCCGCGAACAGGACCTTTGCTCTTGAGTTCCAGGCGAGAAAGAACTAGCCCTCGGATCAACGGTCATGTGATGGACGGAAGCAGCGTTCATGAGCATGACGTAGCGTTTTGTATCGGGACTGCAGCATAAGGAAAGATGCGGAACATGTTCGAATCTATTTACATAACGAGCGATCGGTGAGGGCAAAGTGACAGGAATGCCTGTGACTATAGAAGGTCCTCCTCCCTCCAGGAAGGCCTTTGCCCGCGGTCTCGCGCTGGGTGCGATGATCGTCGTGCTCCTGCTCGGCTGCCCTCTCGCGGCTTTCTCAGCCACGAACACGGCCATTGATCCGGGCGGCGGTAGCATATCGCTCGTTCCCTCCGGACCGGTGACGGTAAACAGCGTTCAGCTGGCCTTGGTCAAGCAGGCCCGCGATCTTTCCGGCGCCGTTCTGTCAACGGGCGCCAACGTAACGCCCGGTCAGACGATCTATTTTGTTCTGTATGTCGACAACACCACCGCTTATCCCGCCAACGATATACAAATTATCGATCCATTGGACGAATCCGCCTTTACCTATCTGATAAACAGCATGGAAACCGCCGTTGTCCCCGCGGGATCCAATGACGCTGCAATATGGGCAGGCGCGTGGTCTTCCCTGTCAGATCTTCGGGGCGCACCGGATGATCTTGCCTCGATAACGGATAGCGGCGGCCCGGCGGGGCTGGACCGGTTGACGGTCGGTGCAGTTGCAATTCAGGCGAACCAGACGTTGAATATTTCCGGCAATACCCTGCGCGCAATACGGTTCAGGGTTACGGTGAACTGATAATGGTCCTTGCGTTCATCCATAGGGCGTTTTCGAGGCGGAAGCAGCCTTCCTGGCAGGAAGGCTTATGGCGCCGTTCTGCCCTGAGGATGCTTGTGGCAGTGCTCTGGATCCTGACGCTGAGCGGTATGCTGTTTGTGACGTCCGCTCACGCGATCCAGAACAGTGCAACCGGCACCATCGGGGGGAGTCCCTTGGTTGTCACGAATGCGACCGTTACCTTGACTCGCGCCGGAAGCGCCGTTGCGTCCGCTGTCTCCGAGGTCAATCCCCATGCAGTAACTATGGGCTCGGCGGGCAACATCTTCACCTACGATGTGCTTCCGACCATTAATGCAGGCAACACGGGTGTGGACCGGGTGGCCGTTACCGCGCCGGCAGGGTACAGTGCCTTGGGCGTGACCGCCGTATCGGTTGGAGGCTTCGCCCAGACCCTGAACTGCCCTGTGCCCGGAGCGGGCCAGTACTGCGCTGTTGTGGCAGGCCAGGTGATGACCATCACGCTGGGGACCAAGGTCGCGGTCACCGGCACGAATATCCATATCACGTTCAGCGCAGCAGCGCCGGGAGCCACGGGGAGCGCCGTCTTCAGTTCCACGATCGACGACACCAGTACCGCCGCTGTTCCTGCCCAGGCAACGATCGCAGGCAACGCGAACGGAAACAACGTCGATGGAAACAACCAGGACGTCTCCGTAACGGGCAGTGCCGTGCCCAGCGATGTCAACTCGACTGTCATCGTTTCACCGCAAGTGGTGGTTGCCAACGGTGTCGACTTCAGCACCATCACGATCATATTGCGGGATGCAGCAAATCAACCCGTCCCCGGGAAGGTCGTTAGTCTTTCATCCGACCGAGGAGCCGATGTCATTACCCTGACGACTTTCACAACCGATGCCGGCGGTGTGGCAATAGCAACGATCAGATCAACGGTTGTCGGGGTTTCTACTCTGACGGCGACGGATGGAACGGACGGTATTGTCCTCTCAGCGCGGCCGCAGGTCTTCTTCACTCAGGGACAGGCGATTGAATTGCGCAAGAGTGCGAGTAAAAATAAGGCCGTAGTCGGCGATGTGGTCAACTACCTGATCGAGATCAAGAACAGGACCGCGAGCATCATCACCCCGGTGCGGGTGGATGACCAGATCCCGCCGAACTTCAAGTACGTGAAAGGCAGCGCCAGGCTGAATGGATCGGTCGTGAAAGACCCCACGGGCAACCGCCCCCTGACCTTTGATATCGGCGCCGTACCGGCGTTTGTGGACAGCAACGGCAATGGCCGGGCCGACCCCGGCGAACCGGGCTATATGACGCTGAGCTATCAAATGGTCATCGGTTCAGGGGCTACGCCCCGGGAATATGTGAACACTGCCACGGCCAAGGACGTATGCGACCAGTGTTTCATCTCCAACCCCAGTGAGGCAACGGTGACCGTGACCATAGATCCTCTGTTAGATCTGGGGACTATCATCGGTAAAGTATTCGAGGACAACAACCGAAACGGCTTGCAGGACAAGGATGAGCCAGGCGTGGCGGGAGCCATGGTCGTCCTGGACAACGGGACCTATGTGCTCACCGACGAATACGGACGGTATCATATCCCGGCCGTGACTCCGGGCCACCGGCTTATTAAACTCAATCTCTCCAGCATATCGAGCGAAGCCGTCGCGACAACGGATGAGACTGTGGTCCTTACGGTCACGCCCGGCATCCTCGCCAAGGCGAATTTCGGCGTGATAGCACCCGGAGGCACGGAACGTATCGGCCGGGACAAACAGCTGGGCATTTCCCTGAAGAGCGAGGACCGGAAAAAACCGCTCCAGCTCATCGGGAGCGCTGAGACGCTGACTATTCTGATGAACGGCGAGACTACTACACTGCCGACCGCAGACGTCCAAATGGCCGTCGAGGGCCTGAATGAAGTGGTGGAAATCAACAGCGGCAAGCTGGACGCGCCGGTCAGGTTCACCGTAGCACTCGCAGAACGGCGACAGGTTGAGTCATGGCATCTTACCGTATTCGACGCTCAGGGGAGCGTAGTCCGCACGCTGCGGGGCAAGGGAGCCCCGCCCGAGACGCTGCTGTGGGACGGCCGGACAGAAGAAAAGGATCTGGTCAAAGGCGGTAGCATCTATCAGTATCAATTCGTTGCCCAGTACGCTGACGGGAGCAGGGCAACCGGCCCGCGCGTCCTGTTCGGAGTAAACCAGACCACGGCGATCGCGGTCCGTCTGAGCGGCAGCGCATTCAAAACCGGATCGGACGAGCTCAGCGAGGAGGCAAAGACAACGCTTGCGAAGGCCGCGGAGATCCTGAGAAAGTATCCGCAGGAGAAGATCGTCATCGAAGGCCACACCGACACAACCGGGACAGACAAGCAGAACCTTGAACTTTCGAAGAAGAGGGCGGAAGCGGCGATGGCCTACCTCGTCAACGTGGAACGGCTGCCCCGAGACCGGTTCACCGTGCGGTGGTATGGTTCGGCCAGACCGATGGCGGACAACAGGAATGACGAGGGAAGGACGCTCAATCGCCGCGTCGAGATCAAGGGAGAGGTCCATGAGATCGACCGTGCAAAATTGCTCGATGAATACCGGACAGAGCCCGTTGTCACGATCAGCGGATCTCCCCTGCAGCTCGACCCGCTGGGGAGATTTTCCGCCCAGATTGAACCGGATTCCCGGGGTCAGGTTGAGATCGAGATGGCAAACTCGCGGGGCGGATCGGTCAAAACGAAGATGACCATCCCGCGGCTCGAGATCCTCCGGCCGAAGGGTGAAGCTCTTCTGCCATACGGAGAGATGAACGAACAGTACCGGGTCAGCGTGCCCTCCCAGGGCCAGCAGGCAACATCGGGAGAAACGGCAGTGGAATATCAATTCCTGGGGATGACCGATCCAGGAAACGCCGTTGAGCTGGACGGTAAAACGATCGCCATTGAACCAGACGGCACCTTCCGGAGCCCGCTCATGCTGAAGTCGGGCAACAACACGTACGGGATTCTGGTACGGAACCCGTCGGGATACACCCGCGCAGCCAATCTCATGATCACGGCGACGGACCGTGACGACAAGGGGGGGGTTGTGGTAGCAGTGAAGCCAATCCCGAACCTTGTTGTCAAATTCCCGCGGCCGGGCGCGCCCTTGAAAGACAACCTGCTCACTATTTCCGGTCTGACCGACAGGGGGAATACGATCCAGGTCAACGGACAGGCGGTTACGGTCCAGCCTGACGGGCAGTTCGCCCATACCGTAAAGCTCGAAAAAGGGGCGAACCATATTGTAGTACAGGTTGCGGACCCGGAAGGTTATGAAGGATCGATCGAGCGGGAGTTCACCACGGCGGATGCGCCGCTGTTCTTCCTTGCCTTTGCCGACGGGGTAGTCGGACAGATGAGCGGCAAAGGGTACCTGGAAGGTGCCGGCATGAGCAAATCTACAGAGTATTATCAGCAGGGACGCGTGGCGTACTATTTTAAAGGCATGGTCGCTGGAAAGTATCTGATCACCTCGGCGTTTGACACCGGGACCAATGACTACAACAAAATGTTCAAGAATCTTGACAACGCGGAGCACGATCGGCTGCTCACGAACCTCGATCCGGACAAGCTCTATCCTGTGTACGGAGATTCCAGCACGATCGTCTACGACGCGCAGAGCCAGGGGAAATTCTATCTCGCCGTGGATAGCGACGAGTTCCACCTTCTGGTCGGAAATTATCCTTTATCCCTTTCCGATACGGAACTGGCGAGGTACCAGGCGACGCTGTACGGGGCGCGGGCCGCTTACCAGTCGGTATCACGGAGCAAGTACGGAAGGGCGGATACCGAGATCATCCTGTTCGGCGCGGAAGCTTCACAGGCCCATGTCCAGGATGAGTTGCTGGCGACCGGCGGCTCACTGTATTACCTCAGCCACCGGGACGTCATCGAAGGGAGCGAACAGGTCACCCTGGTGGTACGGGACAAGAATACGGGATTGCTGGTGGCCCGCATCCCGCAGCAGCAGAACGTGGATTATACCGTGAAGTATCCGGAAGGCCGCATTCTTTTCAATCGGCCGATCTCAAGCGTCGCCCAGGACGCGTCCCTGATCAACCAAGCGATGTTGCCCGGGAATCCCGTCTCGATCCAGGTGGACTACGAAGTGGTCACGACTTTATTAGAGAAGACCGCGGCCGGAGGGCGCGTTCGACAGCAGGTCGGCGACCATGTATCGATCGGCAGCACCTACGTCAAGGACGAATTGGGAACGGGGCAGTATGAACTGAAGGCCGTGGACACCGAGGTCCGGCTGGGCAAGAACACGAGGATCCTGGGCGAGTACGCGGAAAGTACGGGTACGAATGCCGTAACCAACGTGAGCACGGACGGCGGCCTCACGTACACGGAGGTCACGCCCGCCGGTTTCCAGGAAGGCAAGGCATGGAAGGCCGCCGCAGAATTGGATATCGGTGAGCTGTTCGGCTCGCCAGACCGGTACCAGGCGGGCGGCTACATCAAGAAGCTCGACAGCGGCTTCCTCTCGAACGGCAATTTTGCCGAAAAAGGCACCGAGAAGAGCGGTGTGAACACGAAGCTTCAGATCACGCCGGAAGACAAGCTCCTGGCCCGGTATGACCGTGAGCAGGTCGACACGGCTACCGCAGGCGCCGCACAGCAGTCGGACACGGGAGCGGTCCAGTATGCTCACAAGAAAGACTGGTGGGAAGTCGCCGCTGAATATCAGACGTTCAAGTCCTTGGACCCGGCAGGGACGGTGCTGAACGACACGAGTCTCGGGGCCGTCAGACTCACCGTAACGCCCCGTGAGAACCTGTCGCTGTACGCGCAGCGCCAGGAGACGATGAGCGGGGCGGAGAACGACCAGACGACGCTCGGAATCAGATACCGCATCCTCCCGTCCTTGTCCCTGGAGGCAAGCGGCATGAAGGGCACACTCGGCGATTCGGCGCAGGTCGGGCTCAACCTGACAGACGGGAAAACGAACGTATACGTGACTGAGCGGCTGAACGATGACCGCGCGGGCCAGACCACATCGACCATTTTCGGCTCACAGTATCAGTTCGCACCTTCCAGCAAGGTCTATTCTGAATACCAGTGGGAGCGTTCGGACGGGGAGCAGGGCAACCGGACCATTTCCCTCGTCGGCGCACAGCGACAATGGGACCTCACGAAAGGAGTGACGTTCCTTCTCGCGGGCGAAGAAGCCAACCTGCACGCAGCGTCGGGAGATACCAGCCGGTCATCGCTTGCCGCCGGTCTTTCGGTCCTTCATCCATCCGGGGTGAAGTTCTCCACGCGCGATGAGATACGTCATGAGACCGGTGCCCTGAAGCGGGTGCAATACCTCACCGTGAACCAGGTCGACGTGAAAGTGAACCCCGATTATACACTCATCGGCAAGTACCGCTACAGCCTCACCCGCGATCTCATCCACGATACGATTGAGGCGAAGTTCGATGAACGGAGCATCGGACTTGCGTACCGGCCGGTGGAGAACGACCGATTTAACGCCCTTGCACGGTATACCCGGCTGCTGGATCAACGTCCTGTCAGCCCGGGCCAGACCGACAATATCACCGGGCTTTCCAATGTGACCTCGCTCGAATGGTCGTTCCAGCTCAACCGTTCCGTGGAATGGGTGGAGAAATTGGCATACAATATCAAGGCCGAGGGATCAGGCTCGATGCCAGCGGTGACGACCCATACTTCCCTGATCATCACCCGTTTTAACCTTGCTCTCGGGAAGATGATCGATCTGGGGACGGAATATCGCGTCCTGGCCCAGCGCGAAGCGAACGACCAGCGCGCGGGTTGGCTCACGGAGCTCATGTGGAAACCGTCGAAATTTATCCGCCTCGGCGTGGGGTATAATTTTACCGATTTTTCCGATAATGAGTTCTCGAATAACAATTATTCGGTCCGCGGCTGGTTCATCAGGCTGCAAGGAAAGTACTAAACGACGGGGATGCCTTTGTCCGGATGACAAGGCAGGGCGCTTTCATTGCGCTCTCCTTTACAGTATACTATCGAAAAAGTGCATCTCGGTCACGCGCGAACCTTTTCGTAGTGTCCGGGACCACGGAGAGGTATGAAGCGTTTCGTCATATCCATCAAGAGGCAGCACCTGAAGACCTTCGCCGTTCGCAGTCTTGAAGCGGTGCTTACGGTAATGCTCGTTTTGGTCTTCTTTGCGCTGTTCTCGCTGCTCCTGAACGGTCTGTTCCCGTCCGGCGCGGGCATCAGCGAGATCGTGAACCGCGAACGGTCGGTCCTCCCTGCCGACTGGAACGATACGATGATAACTGAATTTCAACGTGGGCAAGGCGGGGATCAGCCAACCGCTGTGCTGACGACGGCCCATAATACGGTGAAGCAAAGACGGGGCAATGAGATCGCCTGGTCGGATGCTCAGGGAGGCACGCAGCTCTATGACCGAGATGCCGTTCAGACGTTACAACGGTCTTCTGCGTATATTGATTTCGGCAACCAGAGTTACCTGAACATGGGCTCGAATTCACTGGTCGTCATCAAAAGCCAGACTCCGGACGCGCAGGAGCCCGAAAGAAAGCGCTTGATCCTCATGGTGGAAGGTGATCTGCGGGGAAGGATTTCGGGATCCGGGGGGGAGCCGAGTCAGATGGAAATCACCACGCCGCGCGCCGTTGCCGTGATCCATACGCAGCAGAACGGAGGCGATGCCGACTTCAAGGTTACGGTGAACCCCGACAAGTCATCAACCATTGCCGTCTACCAGGGGGTTGCGGACGTCACTGCCGGAAACAAGACCGTGCGGATCGAGGAGAACAGCGCCGTTACGGTGAATCTCGACCAGGCTCTTTCCGTAACGAAGCCCCTGCCGTCCCGAACCGAGCTTATCGCGCCTGCTGCGTCCGACCGGTTCCTCTATCGAACGCTTTCACCGCGAATAGTCTTCACCTGGAAAGAGTTTCCCGGAGCGACCCGTTACCACTTAGTGGTGGCTCGGGACCAGGCCTTCCTGGACGTCGTTCTCGACGAGCAGATCTCCGGCAACGAATTCACGCACGGGTCGCTGAAGCAGGGGACCTACTACTGGCGGACAAGTGCGCTGGTGGGCACGATCGAGGGGCCCTTCGCCGTTCCGTTGCAGTTTTATCTGGAGCAGAAGCGAACGCCTCCGCTCCTGGTCGTCAACGGTTCCCCGAAAAGGGTCTCCCGAAAATCCTGCGAATTCAGCGGGCATACCGAGCCGGGCGCCCGGGTGTTCATCAATGGCAAGGAGGTCCCGACCACCCCGCAAGGGGAATTCAGGCATGCGATAGCGCTTGAACGGGGGATCAATATTATCGTCGTAGAGGCCGTTGATGCGGTGGGCAACGTGTCGTACCGCTCGGCCAGGGTGCACGGCAAATTCTAGCCGAGAACAGGAGTCGGACATGCGCAAGAAGCTGCGGTTCCCCATTCGGTTCAAGATATTGATATCGCTGCTGTTCGTCGTCACCGGCGTGGTCAGCACCATAACCTATACCATGGCGAACCTGTTTCACGCCGACAAGTCCACGTATATCCGCGACCTGACGTCGGTAATCGCGATGCAGGCGGCCCAGGAGACCCGTGCCCTGCTGGTCGGATACAGCGAAAAGCTCAGGGTGTTCGCCAGGCTGATGAATGACGCGCAGCTCGAGAAGGCCCAGAAGACCGAGATGATCACGCGCCTGCTTGAGGACTTTCCTGACTTCCTGACGGTCACGCTCTATGTGGACCGGGTGGAACAGGCAACGGTGTACGACGCAGTTGCCCTGGAGAAGCTCGGGTTGCCGATCAATGAGTTAACGGCCTATCGCAGCAAGAATCCGCTTCCCCTGGACAGTATCCAGGCGGGAAACGTGTATATTGAAAATTCCACGCCGTCGGAAAAGCTGCCCTGTCTGACCATGGCGATTGCGGTCAAGGCCGCGGCGGACCAGGGACCGCCGGCAGTCGCGTCGGCAGTCATACGCTTGGATAGTCTTCAGCGATTGGCCAGCCGCTCAAAGGTGTTTGAGATCTTTGTGATCGATGCCCGCGGGAACCTTCTGGCCCATAGCGATCCCCGGAAGGTGATCGAGCATGCGCAGGCGTCATGGATTCCGGATATCAGGGGCCTGAACGCCATGAACACGCTGGGAACGACCCTCGAGTATGTTCAAAACGGCGTGCCGGTTGTGGGCGGATTCGCCCGTGCGGAGTTCAGCGGCCTGCTTGCTGGAGCGCAGATCCCGAAAAGTGCAGCCTATTTGACAGCACGGGCGTTGCTGAACAACCTGATCATCATCGCGCTGATCCTGCTCGTCATTTCGGCGATCATCGGCCTGTTCTGGTCACGGCTGATCACGCGGCCGATCGAGCATTTGTCCAGGGCTGCGAACGAGGTGGGCAAGGGCCGGTTCGATGTCCGTGTTCAAGCGACGTCCCGGGACGAGATCGGAGATATGGCCCAGTCGTTCAACCAGATGGCGGAGGGGCTGGATACCCGCGAACGAGAGCTTCAGGCGTCACAGGCCGCCCTTATCCAGTCCGAGAAAATGGCCGCCTTCGGTCAGCTGGGCGCAGGCATCGCGCACGAAATAAAAAATCCTCTGGCAGGCATCATCGGGCTTGCTCAACTGCTGCTGCGGAAGGTCGAGAAGGACGGCCCGCTCTATGAAAACCTGGCGATGATCGAAAAAGAAGCGAGGCGGAGCAAGACGATCACAGAAAACCTGCTTCGGTTCGCGAGGCAGGAGAAGATGGAGTTTACGAGGATCGACGTGAACGCTGTTGCGACGGAATCCGCCGCAATCGTCGACCACCAGCTCGGGATCAATCAGATAAGGCTCAATAAAGAACTCGCCCCCCGTTTACCCCAGATCGTCGGCAATGCGAATCAGCTCCAGCAGGTGCTCATGAACCTCATGATCAATGCACAGCAGGCCATGGAGGGCTCGCCGGGCTCGGTCACGTTGTCGACGCGTTTGCTGAATGCAGAAAAAATAGAGCTGCGGGTCACGGACACAGGACCGGGCATCCCCCCGGACATCCAGGCAAAGATATTCGAACCATTTTTTACCACAAAACCTGCGGGAAAAGGCACCGGTCTCGGCCTTTCAGTAAGTTATGGGATCATCAAGGACCACAAGGGAGATGTCCGCGTCGAAAGCACCGTTGGGAAAGGGACAGCTTTTGTCATTACCCTTCCGGCGGCAACCACACTCGATGCGATGCCGGCCCATGACAATCAGGCCAAACGGGTGAAATGACCCTCTGTCGTGAGCAGGCAGCGATTATGGGAGGAATCTGATTATGGTAACGGACAGGAAGTGCGTTCGAGTGCTGGTCGTGGATGATGATGCAAGCCTGCGGAAAGTCGTATCCCAGGTACTTATCGAGGACGGCCATGACGTGACGACAGCATCAAGCGCGGAGCAGGCATACAGCCTGTTTCAGGAACTTCCCTTCCCCCTGGTTATTTCCGACATCAGGATGGGGAACATGAGCGGCATCGAGCTTCTTCAGCTTGTCAAAGAGCACAGCCCGGACACCCAAGTCATCATCATGACCAGCAATGCCACGGCGGACAATACGATCGCCGCCCTTCGGGCCGGCGCCTACGACTACCTCCTCAAGCCGTTCGAGGACATTGACCTCATCTCCAAGGTCGCAAACCGTGCGGTCGATAAGGTCCGGCTCCTGGAGGAGAATAGTAGCCTGATGAAGCAGCTCGAGCAAAAGAACGAAGAGCTCAAGAAGGCGAATTCAGTTCTCAAGGAGCGGTCCCTTTATGACGAGCTCACAGAAGTGTACAACGCAAGATTCTTTCAGGAATTGCTCAAGCTGGAGATAGCGCAATCAACCCGCTTCAAGAGAACTTTTTCCCTCCTCATGATAGATGTGGACCATTTCGCTGCGTACAATAACGCCAATGGACATGCGGAGGGCAACAAAGTTCTCTGCATGCTTGCATCCATTCTCGTACAAGGTCTCCGGAAGGCGGATGTCATCGTCCGATACGGCGGAGAGGAGTTCGTCGTGCTTCTTCCGGAAATCGATGGGGATAAGGCCCTAGTAACTGCTGAAAAAATCAGAGCCTATGTTGCCAACTACCCGTTCCCGAAAAGCGAATCACAACCACAGGGCCGGCTTACCGTCAGCATCGGTGCGGTCTCCTTCCCTCAGGACGGCACAACGGGGGCGGCCCTGCTGCAATGCGTCGGCGACGTTCTTTTGCAGGCGAAGAAAAACGGGAGAAATACGGTAATGGGAGGAGTGCGGGCACTATGAATACTGGGGATATCTCGAAAAAACCGGTGCGCATCCTTGTTGCAGACGATGATGAAAGTCTGCGGTCCGTTCTCAAGCAGGTGCTGAGCATGGACGGCTACGAGGTGAATCTGACAGCGAGTGGCGAAGAAGCATTGGCGGCTTTCAAGAAGGAACCCTGTTCGCTGATCATCACCGATATCCGGATGGGGAAAATGAGCGGTATACAGCTCCTGCAGGAGGTCAAGCGGCTCCGCCCCGATACACAGGTTATCATTATTACCAGCAATGCCACGCTGGACACGGCGATCACCGCCATTCAGGCCGGGGCGTATGACTATCTTACCAAGCCCTTTGACGACATTGCGCTCATATCTTCGGTGGCGCGCCGGGCAGTTGAAAAGATCCGGCTTATCGAGGAGAACAAAAGCCTGTTAGAGAAACTGAAGCGGAAAAATGAGGAGCTGGAATTCGTCAACTTGACCCTCAAGGAGCTCACGATCCGCGACGGCCTCACCGGCTTATACAACCATCGTCATTTTCAGGAGACCCTTGCAGTGGAGATCCTCCGGTCCAAGCGTCACGCAAAAACTTTTTCCCTGGTATTTCTGGATGTGGATTTCTTTAAGCAGTATAACGATACCCACGGACATCTTCATGGCGATGCCGTTCTCGTTGCGCTGTCGAAGTTGCTGATCGCTGGTCTTCGAAAATCGGATGTCGCCGTCCGCTATGGCGGAGAGGAATTTGTGCTCCTCCTCCCCGAGACATCGAAGGAGAACGCCTTTGCCCTCGCCGGGACCATCCGCGAGAAGATCGCCGCCCATCCCTTCCCGGGGCGGGAAACGCAGCCGCAGGGGAAGGTCACGGTCAGCATGGGGATCGCCGCGTTTCCGGAGGACGGTAGCGACAGTTCCACGCTGCTGCATCGTGCCGATGAAGCACTTTACCAGGCAAAAAATGGCGGAAGAAACAAGGTATGCTGAAATTCTTTTAAAAAACTCATGAAAAAACGGGCAAAGAATGAAACCACAGAGGTCACGGAGAAAGTGCTGGGTGAATACCTGAATACATTGAGTTGATCTATCAATAAAATACTCTGTGTTCCCGTGGGTTAAAGGACAAGAACAAAACGGAGCTGTGATAAAAACGGCTCAAAATGGGTATCAAAATACATCAACAGTCATATACCATCTATTGGGTATTTACAGAGAGATATCAGGAGATTGCAATAAAACATATACGTTATGGTCTGAGCCCTTTCGCCTGTCACGGCGATAATCATTTGCTCAATTCATCAACGTCCCTTGTCATCCCTATATATGAAACATGCTGTGAAGGATTCTTCCTGAAGCATGCAGAGATGAGCAGATCGTCATCGGTACATACTTTATCTCGTAATTTTGCTTTCTACATCTGCGACTTTTGTATCCTTTCCCACATATCTCATCATATATCTTAAAACCCCCTATGAATTATCGGAGCTCATTCGTGATCCATGCTATACTTTAAATCATTAGTTCTCGTTCCCATCAATTGTTAGCCTCTGATAAAGCCAAACCTTTCATGAGAAAGGGGCGGAAAACCACGGGTCTTGCTATAAGATAGCCGAGCTACCGAAGGATGTAAGTCTTCGTGTTCGCTCGACTCTTTTATCAGTTCAGTATAGTGATCGAAGAAGCAAACAAGGAGGTAAGCATGAAACAGTTACAAAAAGCAATTATCGACGAGTTCAAAGCGCACTTCAGGGGGAGTGTGCTTCTTCCTGGCGACGCGGGCTATAACGAGGTACGCCAGATTTGGAACGCCATGATCGACCGCAGGCCTGGGCTGATTGCCCGCTGCACCTCGCCTGAAGATGTTGTCCAGGCCGTCCGGTTCGCGCGCAAGCACAACCTCCTTGTTTCGATCAGAGGGGGTGGACACAACATCGCGGGCAATGCCGTCTGTGACGACGGCCTCATGATCGATCTTTCGCTGATGAAGGGCGTCAAGGTGGACCCGAAGGCCCGCCGGGCGACCGTTGAGCCCGGCTGTACTCTAGCCGACTTCGACATGGCCGCTCAGGTGCATGGCCTCGCCACGCCGCTGGGTATCAACTCGACCACAGGTGTGGCCGGCCTGACACTCGGCGGCGGCTTCGGCTGGCTAAGCCGAAAATACGGAATGACCGTCGACAACCTTCTCTCCGCGGATGTCGTCTCAGCGGATGGCACTCAAGTGCACGCCAGCGAGAAGGAAAATGATGACCTGTTCTGGGGGCTGCGCGGTGGTGGTGGGAACTTCGGTATTGTCACCAGCTTCGAGTTCCAGCTCCATCCCGTCGGGCCGAATGTGTTAAGCGGCCTCATCGTTTTCCCGTTTGACCAGGCGAAGTCCGTGCTCACACAGTTCGCTCGTTTCACCAAGACGATGCCCGACGAGCTTAACGTTTGGATGGTCACTCGGAAAGCGCCCCCGCTTCCCTTTCTACCCGCGAATGTCCACGGGAAAGAGGTTGTCGTGCTCGCACTGTGCTATACGGGTGACCCCACTGAGGGTGAGAAAGTGATAAAACCGCTGCGCGGATTCGGCACAGCGCACGGAGAGTATATAGGTGTACAGCCGTACACGGCCTGGCAGAAGGCCTTTGATCCGCTCTTGACGCCAGGTGCCCGCAACTACTGGAAGTCGCACAACTTCGTTCAGCTCAACGAAGGCGCGATAGACATCATCATCGAATTCGCTGGCATGCTGCCGTCACCGCAGACTGAAATCTTCATTGGCACGATCGGAGGTCAGACAGCCCGCGTAGCGCCCGAAGCAATGGCATACTCGAACCGAGACGCCAATTACGTGATGAACGTGCACGGTCGCTGGGAATCGGCCACTGATGACGAGCGATGCATCGCTTGGGCGCGCAATTTTTTCGCGAAGTCACAGCCATTTGCCAGCAGCGGCGCATACATAAACTTCCTCACCCAAGACGAGACAGACCGCGTCGCATTCGCCTACGGGATCATGCGCCGAATGGCATGCAGTGAACGTGCTGCATGCCGCCGGGTTCAGTTTCAACTTTCACGGCGATAACGGGGGTGTAAGCGCCCTGATGATAAGTGCTCAGGCGCTTCGTCGTTCAAGGAAAGGTTGTATTGATCAATGCCAGCCTGACCGGTAAACGAATACGCACGTCATGCCGGCATTGACGATCAAATCCCCCCTGCGGACGCCAATCAATAAAAAAGGAGCTGCAACCATGCAGCTCCTTTTTTACTCCCCATTCATGAATATCTGCACGAGTCGGCCCAACACGAATCCAATTCGAGAAAAGAGCGGGGTCAAATCTATGATTTGATCAAAGATTTGACCCCTTAGGTTGCTATCCCCTGATTACGCCAGAGAGGGAGAGGGCCTGCAATGTTGCATCCCCTTTACTGGCTCTGCATGCGTGAGCTACTGTCCGGACGACCTGGCGTGGGGCATGCATTCTTTTCTGCTAGATGGTCTTCGAGACCTCCATTGAATATCCGCTTTCCTGCCCCAGGGTATCGACGTCCGTCACGACAAAATAGTAAGTGCCCGGAGCAAGGTTCAAAGTCTTCGTTATGGTCGCGGTCCCGGGATTGGTGACGCTCACGGTTTGCGTATAGGACTGCGATGACGTTCCATAATATATCTTGTACAGGGACAGGTCGGTTGCCGCGTTCAACGGAGTCCCGTCTTCCCGCGTCGTCGGCGCATTCCATGTTAACGTTACGCTCCCACCACCGGTGGCACCGGTGACAGTAAGCGCAGTAGCCCCGGAAACACTTCCTGATGTCGCCCGGATCGTGGTCGATCCTGCCGCCACCGACGTGGCGAGGCCGTTGGAACCTGCAGCGTTGCTGATCGTCGCCACAGCGGTATTGGAGGAGCTCCAGGTCGCCGTTGTCGTCAGGTTCTGCGTCGTACCGTCGGAGTAGGCCCCCGTCGCCGTGAACTGCTGGGTCGTCCCGCTGGCGATCGAAGCCGAAAGAGGCGATACCGAGATCGATGTGAGCGTTGCCGCCGTTATGGTCAGGGTGGTCGAACCCGAGATGCTTCCCGATGTCGCCCGGATCGTGGTCGATCCTGCCGCCACCGACGTGGCGAGGCCGTTGGAACCTGCCGCATTGCTGATCGTCGCCGCGGCGGTATTGGAGGAGCTCCAGGTCGCCGTTGCCGTCAGGTTCTGCGTTGTACCGTCGGAGTAGGTCCCCGTCGCCGTGAACTGCTTGGTGGTCCCCTTGGCGATGCTCGGATTGGCCGGAGTGACTGCGATGGAGACAAGCGTTGTCGCCGTTATGGTCAGGGTGGTCGAACCCGAGATGCTTCCCGATGTTGCCTGGATCGTGGTCGATCCTGCCGCCACCGACGTGGCGAGGCCGTTGGAACCTGCCGCATTGCTGATCGCAGCGACTCCCGTATTGGTTGAGCTCCAGGTCGCTGCTGCCGTCAGGTTCTGCGTCGTGCCGTCAGAGTAAGATCCTGTCGCGGTGAACTGTCTCGTCGTGCCCAGCGCGATGCTCGGGTTGGCCGGAGTGACTGCGATGGAGACAAGCGTTGTCGCCGTTATGGTCAGGGTGGTCGAACCCGAGATGCTTCCCGATGCCGCCCGGATCGTGGTCGATCCTGCCGCCGCCGACCTGGCAAGGCCGTTGGAACCCGCCGCATTGCTGATCGTAGCCGCGGCGGTATTGGAGGAGCTCCAGGTCACCGCCGCCGTCAGGTTCTGAGTCGTATTGTCCGAGAAGGTTCCCGTGGCGGTGAACTGACGGGACAATCCAAGCGCGATGCTCACATTGGCCGGCGTTACGGCAAGGGACACGAGCGTTGCCGGTGTCACCGTAAGGGTGGTCGAACCCGAGATGCTCCCCGACGTCGCCGTGATCGTCGTCGAACCTGAGGCTGCCGAGGTGGCCAGACCGTTGGAACCCGCCGCATTGCTTATCGCAGCGACACCCGTGTTGGAGGAGCTCCAGGTCACCGCCGCCGTCAGGTTCTGAGTCGTATTGTCCGAGAAGGTTCCCGTAGCGGTGAACTGTTGCACCGTACCCTTGGCGATGCTCGGGTTGGTTGGGGTGACCGTGATAGCAACGAGCGTTGCCGGTGTTACCGTCAGGGTGGTGGAACCGGATAAGTCTCCCGAGGTCGCCGAAATCGTTGCTTTGCCGACACGCTTGCCGGTTACTTTTATGCGTCCGGGGGTGTTGACCGCGGCTGCCGTCACAAGGCCGCTGATCTCTGCTACGGTCGTATCAGATGAACTCCAGGTTAATGATGCGGTCAGGTCTTTCGTCGTGCCATTCGAATAGCTGCCGATGGCCGTGAAATCCTGACTGGTGCCGGTTGCTGCCGCTGGATTCGTAGGTGACAACGAGAGGGAAACAAGCTGTCCATTGTCATTCGCTGCGTTTACCGGGACTTCGCTGAGCCCCCCGCCGCATCCCGCCAGGCCGATCAGGATCAGGAATGACACGAGCATGAAGCGTATTCTGTTCTGGATCATAGCAGCACCTCCAATGTCCGGATAGGTAAATAGAAAACCGCCAAAGAGTGGTCCTCTGGCGGCCCGGCGGACATGGAATCCTGTGATCCGTTAGTCCCGTGGCTCTGCGTCCCAGGGTTTCCCCCGGTTTGCTCTGAGCAGAGAAAGCAAGTAAACATTCGTAACGTCTGCAACTCGCAACGATCGCTCGCATATTGGATCATGCGATGATAGGTACTTTTACACTAGCGCCGAAAAAGTGTCTGTGATTCAAGTTACCGAACATTTGTGATCCATATCACCAGGTGAAGGCTCACGCTTCGTCGGTGTATGTCAAGAGCAGAGCCTGCAGTGATGAGAAAAGCCCCGGTAACGAATGATCGCGATGACGAACTCGCCAGTGCTCAGTACATTTCTCGTGGACGTATTCCAGGTTCACAGGTTCAAGGGCTCTGTTCTATCTCCGGCGCAGGGAATGGTTCACTGCACCAGCATAGTGATACCTCCTTGAAAAAGAAAAAGCCTGCTCCAAAAAAAGGAGCAGGCTGCGTCAGGTCAATAAAGATCATCGACTCTTCGGCGGCCCGGCAGTCCTTTTTATGGAGGATCCGCGGCTTTGCGTCCCCCGGTTACCCGGGGTTTGCCCTTATCGCGAGTACGAATTACGCGAGTTGTATGGAATTGTTCTTCTGCGACTGTATGAATTATAGATACAGGACCGCAGACATGCAGTGATTCAAATCACAGAGGAAGGGAAGGGGGCACTGTTGCTGAAGGTGTCTCTTGGGCCCAGAGGAGGATTTCCAGGGGTGACCCTGAAGATGCCGCGCGGTCATTCCGAATCGCTGATGACCTTTCTCGCCAGGAGATGACATCGGTTTACTGCCGATTCGAAGTATATGCGGACGAAGGAGAGCATATTGCGGTAGAAATGGAAATTCAAAACGCGGAGCCGGGAACGACGATCCTGCCGAGAATGAGCTCTCTTGCCCCTACGCGGCCGACCGGTCTTCGCTCTCTATGCAGTAACGTCGGCGGAGTTCGCAATAGAATACGGCTACGTATTCTACCCACCCGCAGGCCTTGCACATCCCGGACTCCCGAGGGTCGGTTTTCATCACGTAATTGCCGCACTTGGGGCAGTGCTTGCACCACATGCCGTCCATATGTCCTCCTTTTCGGACCCGCGCTATTCGACGGTGACGCTCTTCGCAAGATTTCGCGGTTGGTCCACATCGCATCCCTTCAAAACGGCAACGTGGTATGCCAGGAGCTGGAGAGGGATGACGGTCGCAAAGGGCACCAGCGCCGGGTGCGTAGGTGGAACGACAATGATATCGTCCGCCTTGTTCCGGAAGGCGGCGGGAGCGTCGGTGATCACGATGATTCGTCCGCCCCGCGCCTTGACCTCCTCGATGTTGGACAGCAGCTTTTCGTGCAGGCCGTCCACAGTGGCAAGGAACACGACCGGCACGCCGTCCTCGATGAGGGCGATGGGGCCGTGCTTCATCTCTCCCGCGGGATACCCCTCCGCATGGATATAGGACAGTTCTTTCATTTTCAGCGCGCCTTCGAGAGCCACCGGGTAATTGATGCCCCTGCCGAGGTAGAGGATGCTCCGGGCGTCCACCAGCGTGTGCGCGACCTCGCGCACGGAACTGTCGGTGAGAAGCGCCTGTTCGATGGTCCTCGGAAGCTCAAGCAGGAACGCTTTGAGCGTGCTGATCTCGGTCTCGCAAAGCTTCCCCTTTTTTACTCCCAGGGCAATGCCCAGAAGGGACAGGGCGGCGAGCTGGGCAGTGAACGCCTTGGTGGATGCCACGCCGATCTCCGGTCCTGCCCGGGTATAGAGGACCGAGTCCGCTTCCCGCGCGGCTGTGCTGCCCACGACATTGCAGACCGTGAACGTTACAGCGCCCCGTTGCCTGGCCTCGCGCTGTGCGGCGAGGGTGTCGGCGGTCTCCCCGGACTGGGTGATGGTGATGAACGCAGTGCCTTTGGGCAGGACGGGGCTCATGTAACGGAACTCCGAGGCGATGTCCACTGCCACGGGGATGCGCACGAACTTCTCGATCAGATAACGTCCTACGAGGGCGGCGTGATACGATGTGCCGCAGGCCGCGATATGAAGGCGCCGAAGGTCCTTGACGCTGCCTGCGATGCCGAGCTCGTTCACCAGCCGGTCAGGATCGTCGATCCATTCGCGCAGGGTGTTCGCAACCCCCTGGGGCTGCTCGTAGATCTCCTTCAGCATGAAGTGCTCATAGCCCTGTTTCTCGGCCATGGCGGGCGACCAGTCAACGGACACGATCCTCCCCGCGAGCGGCAGGTTCTCGTGACAATCAAATTTCTTCAGTTCGACGCCGCCCTCCCGGAGGATTGCCAGGTGACCGTCCTCGAGGAACACGAACTTTCTGGTGTATGGAAGGATGGCAGGCACATCGGACGCGATATAGTGGGCGTGGTCGCCGATGCCGAGCACCAGCGGGCTGCCGTTCCGAACGGCATATATCCGGTCCGGCGTATCCTCATGCAGGATGGCGAGCGCATACGAGCCGCGCAGCTGGGTCGTGGTCCTCAGGATGGCCTCGACGATGGGAAGACCAAGTCGCAGGTGGCGGGCGATCAGGTGCGGGATGACCTCTGTATCGGTCTGGGACAGGAATGCGCTGCTGTTCATTTCCAGCGATTCCCGCAGCGAGCGGTGGTTCTCGATGATGCCGTTGTGCACCACGGTCACCCCTTCGACCGTGTGGGGATGCGCATTGACCGTGGAGGGCGCGCCGTGCGTGGCCCACCGCGTGTGCCCGATACCGATCCGGATGGAAGGGGCGGGGGCGGGAAGGATCTGCTGCAGGTCATGGATCTTGCCCTGCGTCTTGTAGATCTCCAGACCCTTACCATTCTGGTATGCTATCCCCGCGGAGTCATACCCACGGTACGCGAGCCGCTTAAGCCCGTCCACCAGCACGTGCAGTGAGTTCGGTCGTCCTACATATCCTACAATGCCGCACATACCGAAAGCCTTCTTTCGATCAGCGACCGCTCCGGCGAACTGACGGGTCCTGCTGATGAGCGGTGGTCGAATCCACAGTTCTCAGATAATTGGCGGTATAGATGAAATCATCGAGGTCGTCCAGCTTGCCGTCCTTGTTCAGGTCTTTTCCCCGCTCCTTGAGATACCGGTCAAAATCGGCCATGGTGACGGTCTTTCCGCGGACAGGCCTGATAACGATCTTCGGTGCGACCGTGAGGGGATAGATCATCTTCAGCCCGCCCAGGGGGACCGCCACGCTTGCCTGGTATGCTCCTCGGTCCGGAAGCAGATCGACGATCCAGGTGTTGGTATTGTCCGGGTCCCTCTTCAGGGAAAGCAGCTTGGCGCCCATGACCGCGATATCCGAGGACGTTCTGGTGCCGGGGGAAGATACGAATACGAACCGCACGACGGATTTTCCGTCGGAGAGCGCGACAGGAGGCTCCTGGCGGCAGCCGATCATGCTCTCATTGCCAAAGAGACCGATGAAGGCCGCGGGTGTACGCTCCCCCCGGTATGTCCGGAAGCGATCCAGGATGCTGGTCTGCCGATAAACGGACTTGTCAGCGGCCGATGAGCCGGTTGCTGCGTCCTTTCCCTTCTGCGCCGCATCACTGGTCCGCGCCATTGCCAGACGATCTTGCTGAGCGGGACCGGCCTCAGCCGGGACAGACGGCCTGGCATCCTGTCCCGATGGGCGGGAAGCAGCGGGGGTCTCCGGAACGTTCGCTGAAGGGCTCCCTGGAACAACGAGAACGGGTGACTGAACGATTATCGGGGCCGCTGGCGTACCTGTGGACGCCGCCGATGGCGGTGTCGCCGGAGCTGACGGCGCATCCGTTCCTGTTGAGGCAGCGGCGGATTCGGATGCTGCGACGGGCGGAGCAGTAATGCTTGCCACCGATGGGATCGGCGATCCATTGATATCGGCAAGCCGGGCGGCCAAGGCGGTTATTCTGCCGGGAGACGAGCCTTTGCGGTCAAAGGTCATCGTGGCGATCACTCCGCTGCCGCGGACGGGGGTGAGGCTCACCATGACTATGCGGATCGTTCCAGGGACATTCGGGTTGAACACCGGCATTGCCCCGGCGATCAGCGGGCCCGCAACGACGCGGGGGTTGGCGAGGGCTGCCGTATCATATGACACAACGACCTCCAGCGCTGCTGCATTCTCGACACCGATCCCCTGGAGCAGAAACACGCCGTCCCCGCCCGACGTTGCCGTGATCGTGGAAACGGCGAAGACCGGCATCGGCAGGAATATCATCAACAGCACCAAGATGGCAAGAATGATGCTGGCGGAAAGGCGAGCTCTTATTCTGACGACCATAGGGATGTCCTTCCTAATATATCGACGCTGTTGCTGACAAGGACAGATTCGCTTCCAGACCGAATACGGTCGAAATGGTCATGGTGTCGATTCCCGTGGCATCATCGAGGACAAGTGGTACGAAACTCGATACAGTCGGAGACCCTGAAGCGATATTGGCGGTCACCTTACAAAATTCTCCCGCGGCGAAACCGGCAGCGCTGTAAACATATACCTTCACTGTTCCCGGGAACGTCCCTGTTGCTGCGGTATAAACTCCATCAATGACGGCGCCCGATGCCTTCCCTGACGCAGTCACCACGCCGGTGCCTGTTGCTGATGAGCTCGGCATGGTCTTGACCGTAACACCGGCAGGCAGGGTGATGGTGACGTCATAACTGTTGATGGTTGTTGTTAGAGGGAAAGTGGTGGTAACCGCGGTCGAAAGTGTTAGGATCGCCGTGGTAGGCTGGAATGGTGGTGGCGGCGTACTGCTGCTCCCTCCGCCGCCGCAGGCCGAAAGCATAGCGAGGCCAAGAGCAACTATCAACAAGATGGATAGGGATGTCTTTTTCATTTATCTGATCCTCCTGGAATTTACGTTCCCTTCATGCTGCTAACGTTGAACAGCGTAGCAAGCGTTTTTTCGGCAGGCTCACCAGGCGTGGCCAGCATTCAAGCCTGGCCGTTCTGGTGTCCTGCCGGTACTCACCGCATTACCAACTAGGCAGAAGAGCTGCCTTTCTCAATATTGCAACCACATCGGCGCTGTCAAGCTTCCCATCGGGCACACGGGTCCCGCTTGACAGCGGGGCCACGTCGCCATGCGCAGTATCTGACGCGGTCGGTGTATCAATGCCGGCAACGAACCGAAGAGCCTTGAGGGCGTCGATCATGTCCACGATGCCGTCACCATTCAAATCACCGGAAGCATTGTCCACGGTGAAGGTAGCGCCCGGCCCGGCCGAAGAAGAGATGTTTCCTGCCAGGTCGCTTGCCGTCCCCGCCGCTATCGATATGCCGAGCGTTCCGTTGAATCCCGTGATATTAGAGACCGTGATCGTTCTGCTGCTCGTTCCTGCGCCGGTCACCGTGACTGACCCGTTCGCGTCGCCGGTCTTGTTCAAGGTTACATTCCCCGCCGCCAGGGTCACGTTGTCAGCGCCGGTGTAGGTCACGGTGTATGTTACCGGTGTGCCTTTATTTGCCACGGACAACGATGGCGGGCTGACCGCCAGGGTAGGCGCAGTGGTGTCATAGGTCCTGGTGAGCTGCAGAGCGGCACTGTTGCCGTTGCCCGCCGCGTCCTGAGCTACGTTACCAGCAACGTTCACCGTCACCGCGCCATTGGCAGTCGGCGTGACGTTGAAGTTATAGGTGGTGCCGCTGCCGGTAAAGTTTCCGATGGAGCCGTTGCCGACGATCACGTCGCCGCTCACAAAGCCCGTGACCGCTTCGCTGAAGGTCACGGTCACTGGTATCGGCGATGTTCTGGTCTGATTCGAGGCCAGGGAGCTGATCGTCACGGTCGGCTGTGTGCTGTCATAGGTTCGGGCAAGCTGTACAGCCGCACTGTTATTGTTGCCCGCAGCGTCCTGGGCCACTCCGCCAGCAACGTCCACCGTCACGATACCATCAGCAGCGGGCGTAACAGTGAGGGTGTACGTAGTCCCGCTGACAGCAGTAAATAACCCGATGGAGCCGTTGCCGATGGTCACGTCACCGCTCGTGAAGCCCGTGACCGGTTCACTGAAGGTCACGGTAAACGGGATCGGTAGTGCATTCGTCGGACTCGAGACGCTGGAGCTGATCACCGCGGTCGGCGCCACAGTGTCATACGTCCTGGTGAGCGAGACTGCCGCCAGGTTTGGGTTGCTCGCCACGTCGTGCGCAACACCGGCTGCAATTCCAACTGTTACCGTGAAATTGCCGGTTGGCGTAACATTGAAGGAATAGTCGGTCCCGCTGCCTGTAAATGCTGAGATAGTTCCATTACTGACGGTCACATCGCCACTGGTAAAGTCTGTCACCGGTTTGCTGAAGGTCACGGTCACCGGTATGGGCGATGTATTCGTCGGATTCGGGGCCGATGAGTTGATCGTCACGGTCGGCTGCACGCTGTCAAAGACCCTGGTAAGCGTACTTGAAACGAGATTTCCGTTGCCAGCCGCGTCCTGGGCCGCGTTCGCATTAATGGTTACAGTGACCTGCCCGTTACCTGCCGGCGTAACAGAGAAGGTATAGTTAGCTCCGCTGCCGGAAAACGCTCCGACGCTGCCGTTGGTAACGGCGACCCCGGCAGAACTGAATCCAGTGACTGATTCACTGAATTGCACGGTCACCGGTATGGGAGAGGTATTCGTCGTTGGCGTGGCGGTGCTGCTGAGCGTCACAATAGTCGGCGCGACGTTATCCACGCTAAAGGTCGTGCTCGGTCCGGCAGCTGCTGCAGTGTTTCCCGCCAGGTCGTTCGCCGTTGCTGCCGCCAGTGAAATGCCGAGCGTCCCGTTCCCGGTGATGCTGGAGATCGTCACGGTCCGTGATGCGGTGCCTGTTCCCGATACCACGACAGTACCGTTCGCAGTGCCGGTCGTGTTCAAGGTGACATTTGCATTGGCCAGGGTGACCGAATCAGCCCCGGTGTAGGTCACGGTATAGGTCACCGGCCCGGTGTTCGCTGCGGCCGCCGACGGTGCGCTGATCGCCAGGGTCGGTGCGCTGTTATCCACGCTAAAGGTCGTGCTCGGTCCGGCAGCTGATGCAGTGTTGCCCGTCAGATCGCTTGCCGTAGTTGCTGCCAGCGAAATGCCGAGCGTGCCGTTCCCGGTGATGCTGGAGATCGTCACGGTCCGTGATGCGGTGCCTGTTCCCGATACCACGACAGTGCCGTTCGCTGTTCCGGACTTATTCAAGGTGACATTTGCATTGGCCAGGGTGACCGAATCAGCTCCGGTGTAGGTCACGGTATAGGTCACCGGCCCGGTGTTCGTCAAGGTTGATGACGGCGCGCTTACCACAAGAGTCGGCGCGATGTTATCCACGCTAAAGGTCGCGCTCGGCGCGGCAGCTAATGCCGTATTGCCCGCCAGGTCGCTCGCCGTTGCCGCTGCCAGCGAAATGCCGAGTGTTCCGTTCCCGGTGATGCTGGAGATCGTTACGAGCCGTGACAGCGTGCCCGATCCCGATACCGCGACAGTGCCGGTCGCTGTGCCGGAGGGGTTCAGGGTTACATTTGCATTGGCCAGGGTGACCGAATCAGCCCCGGTGTATGTCACGGTATAGGTTATTGGCCCGGTGTTCGTCAAGGTTGATGACGGTGCGCTGACCACCAGCGTCGGCGCGATGTTGTCAACAATAAAGGTCGTGCTCGGTCCGGCAGCTGCTGCCGTGTTTCCCGCCAGATCGCTCGCCGTTGCCGCTGCCAACGAAATGCCGAGCGTGCCGTCTCCGGTGATGCTGGAGATCGTCACGGTCCGTGATGCCGTGCCTGTTCCCGATACCACGGCAGTGCCGTTCGCAGTGCCGGTCGTGTTCAAGGTGATATTGGCGTCAGCCAGGGTGACCGAATCAGCCCCGGTGTAGGTCACGGTGTAGGTTACGGTCGCTCCGCTCTTGACGGCCGACGCTGATGGTGCGCTGATCGCCAGGGTCGGCGCGCTGTTATCCACGCTAAAGGTCGCGCTCGGTCCGGCAGCTGCTGCAGTGTTGCCCGTCAGATCGCTTGCCGTAGCTGCTGCCAGCGAAATGCCGAGCGTGCCGTTCCCGGTGATGCTGGAGATCGTCACGAGCCGTGATAGCGGTGCCCGTTCCCGATACCACGACAGTGCCGTTCGCTGTTCCGGACTTATTCAAGGTGACATTTGCATTGGCCAGGGTGACCGAATCAGCTCCGGTGTAGGTCACGGTATAGGTCACCGGCCCGGTGTTCGTCAAGGTTGATGACGGCGCGCTTACCACAAGGGTCGGCGCGATGTTATCCACGCTAAAGGTCGCGCTTGGTCCGGCAGCTGCTGCCGTATTGCCCGCCAGGTCGCTTGCCGTGCCAGCTGCCAGCGAAATGCCGAGTGTTCCGTTCCCGGTGACGCTGGAGATCGTTACGAGCCTTGATATGGTGCCCGATCCCGATACCGCGACAGTGCCGGTCGCTGTGCCGGAGGTGTTCAGGGTGACATTGGCATTGGCCAGGGTGACCGAATCAGCCCCGGTATAGGTCACGGTATAGGTCACCGGCCCGGTGTTCGTCAAGGTTGATGACGGCGCGCTGACCACAAGGGTCGGCGCGATGTTATCCACAATAAAGGTCGCGCTCGGTCCGGCAGCTGCTGCAGTGTTGCCTGCCAGGTCGCTTGCTGTGCCAGCGGCTATCGATATGCCGAGCGTTCCGTTCCCGGTGATGCTGGAGATCGTCACGAGCCTTGACAGGGTGCCCGATCCCGATACCACGACGGTGCCGGTCGCTGTGCCGGTCGCGTTCAAGGTGGCACTGGCCAGGGTCACCGAATCAGCTCCAGTGTAGGTCACGGTGTAGGTTACTGTCGCTCCGCTCTTGACTGCCGACGCTGACGGTGCGCTGATAGCTGCGGTCGGCACCACGCTGTCGAAGGTCACGCTGCTGGAATCGGTCGTTAAATGTACCTCTGATCCAGAGACGTTCGAAAGATTCTTGTAGGTGATGGAGAAGGAAACCATTCCCTGCGGATCGGATCCGGTCATCACAATGCTTGCCGACCAGCTTGTACCGCCGCCGAGCGGCGTCACTGACGCCGTACGTCCGGCCATCGTCACGGTCGGGGTAGAAATGACCTGCGATGAGGTGAAGGTCAGGGTGACGGTATCACCGGTCTTGGCACGGGAGGTGTTGGTGGCATTGTTCGATGCAATATGGACGCTCGTATAGCGTGGCGGCAGCGTGGTCGCCACCTTCCGGATGCGCCAGTTGTTCACGTCCGCGATATAGAGGTTTCCGGCCGGGTCAACGGCGACACTGTAGGGGTTGTTGAGGATCGAATATCCGTCCGGCGCCGCCTGTTCGCCATCCCCGGCAAAACCGACAAATACGTTGGTAGCAACATGCCAGGGGTTATTATCCTGAATACCATTGCCGACGAACGTGGTGATCAATGCCGGCGTACCCGGTGTGACCTTCCGGACCTTGCTGTTATAGAAGTCAGCGATATAGAGGTTCCCGGCCGCGTCCACGGCAACGCCGTAGGGCGTTGCGAGTTGCGCCGTGTTGCGTCGCACACCTTCACCGGAATATCCGTACGTTCCGTTCCCCGCGTAGGTGCTGATGGTACCGCCAGGAGTGACCTTCCGGATGCGGTTATTGCCGGAATCAGCAATAAAGACATTCCCAGCAGCATCAACGGCGACGCCGGTCGGCGTGTTCAGGTTTGCTGATAGGTAGCGGCTCCCCGCAACACCATCGCCTCCGTAGCCGGTGCACGGTCCCTGCAAAGTTCGTTATCGTTGCCGCCGGATAGGTGACCTTCCGGACACGGTTATTCTCCGTGTCAGCGATATATAGGTTCCCGAGCGTGTCTGTTGCGACGCTCCTAGGGCCGCTCAACAGCGCCGCAGTTGCCAATCCGTCATCTCCCGAAGAACCCTGGGTGCCACCAGTTCCCGCCACGGTGCTTATCGTGCCCCCAGAAGTAACTTTACGGATGCGATGATTATAGGAGTCCGCGATATAGACGTTCCCGCTGGTGTCCGCAGTCACGCCGTAGGGATTGTTCAGTTGCGCCGACAGGGCGGGCCGTTATCACCGCCCGATCCTTCCGCGCCGGTTCCGGCTATCGTGGTGACCGATCCTGTTGAGGCTGAGACCATACGGACGATCGAATTCTTGGTATCTGCGATGTAGAGCGTTCCCGGAAGGATCCGTACCGACGCCATGGGCATAGTTCAGTTTCACCGCGGTCGCCGCATGTTGGGCCGGAAATGCCATCATACAGATTGATCGGGCTTTCCTGCGAATCGTGGATATCGTTCCGCCAGGGGTTACCTTCCTGATGCAGTCGTTGAACTGGTCTGCGATATAAAGATTCCCGGCACTGTCCCGTGCGAGACCGGTGGGAAATCTCATTGCCGCAAAGTGGCCGACGCCGCCATCACCGTAGCGTAGGGTCACCCGTAAAAGCTGCCCGCCACGGTGCTGATATTTCCGTCGTGTCTTCACCTTGCGGATGACGACTATTATAGGTGTCGGCAATATAGATGTTCCCGGCTGCGATCGACCACAACGCCGAAAGGCCCGTTCAGGCTCGCAGCGTTGCCAGCGCCTTCATCACCGGTGAATAAGCAGCTGTCCCATTTCCTGCCACGGTGGTTATAATAGGTTGGTGGAAATAATCAATTTTTCTTATACGATGATTATTCGTGTCGGCAATGTAGATATTTCCGATGCTATCCACGGCAACATCGGTGGGGTAGTTCAGGTGTGCACTCCAGACGAGACCGCCGTCGCCGTCGCCGCCGAGGGTAGGCGTCGAGCTCCCGGCAATAGTCTAATCCGTTCGATCAGATGAATCCACTCTCCGCACACGATTGTTGTTCGAATCGGCAATATAGATGACACCTGTTGTGTTTGTGGTCGACGCTATAGGGATAAAAGAGCGTAGCTGAGGTGCAGGTATGTTATCGACGTTATGGCTCCCTGTGCCGATGTCACCGGTTCCTGCCACGGTCTCATCGTACCATCCGATATAGGTCGATCTTTCCGGATACGCTGGTTGAAGCTGTCGGCGATCAGGATGTTGCCGTCCTCGTCAACTGCTACGCCATTGGCCTCGTTGATGCTTGCCGCGGTGGCAAGCCCGCCATCGCCGGCAAATGCGCTGATCCCGTTTCCCGCGACCGTGGAGATCGTTCCTGATGTAGTCGACACCATCCGGATGCGCTGATTGTAGGTGTCGACGATGTAGACTTTCGTGCCGTCAGCGCTTACGGCAATATGGGCCGGATTGTTGATGCGCGCCGAGGTGGCGAGACCGCCGTCGCCGACATACCCTCCTACCACTGTGCTGATGGTTCCGGATGCGGCAAAAGCGGGAGTCAGCGATGCGATGATGCACAGCGCACTGATGACGATACAGCATGCCAGCCTTCCCTTGCGTATTCCCATTCTCAAAATATTCATGTGACCCTCCATAGTCTGTATAAGGCCGTCTGCGCTTTTACGGCGCATCTTACTTGCGTATCGCAGCTAATAACCGTGGTGCTGAGTACTACGTCAGGAAAGCGCTCAGCTGCCCGACTGGCCAGTACTCTGGCAACCACGGTTTTATGTTGAGCTGATCGCTCGATCATGAAGAACACAATCGTGCAGATGGGCATTGTCTGCAGCTATCTGTCTGAACGCTGCAGCACTCTTATGTCTGTCAGAAGCAAGAACGATGCCTTAATCGGTCTGCATGGTATTGGAACGACCATAGGTGCGGTATCCAGGGAGAGTTAAAATGTATCAATGACTTGAACACCACCGATGCGACTTGAACGCCACCGATGCCGGATGATCATGTTTTAGGCTTAGGGAGATGCCGGATGATCACAATCCGGATAAAAAGCCCTCGAACCTGTCCGTTTCCCGGCGGTGCGGTGTAATGTGTATCCTTTGGATACAATCACAAAATGCTCGGATCATTACAAAACCATACAAAACAATGTGTTGGAAACTAGATACCGTCTCATGGCTATGTACAACGATGGAATTACCAGGTGAGCGGCCAAATGTGTGTCCACGGGATGCACTTCTTCAGACCAGGGACCTGAGGTCCGCTCAAGATGCGGTCAAAATCAGGGCTTATTGCGTGAGCATTGAAATTGCATAGTACTATTGACATGAATAATAGCGGAACAAGAAGGGTGCTGATCTACGACGAAGCGGGTTTCTCCCGGGTCTGTTCCGCCCTCCTGGAGATGTCGGGATGCGCCACGGACATCATGGGTGACTCGTCCGGCAAACTGAACAGCTCCGATATCGGCGTATTCATCACCAGCTATCCTTATGGAGCGTTCATGCTCGATGAAGTGAAGAAGCGCAGCATCCCGGTGATCGTGCTGTTCGACAACCTCGATGCGGGGTTCATCGATGTGCTGCATACGTACGACAATCTCTACTGTATGATCAAGCCTCTCGATTATGATAGGTTCAAAGGTTTGGTGCAGCAGCTGCTGAGCGGCGAACAGGTATCGCGAGAGGATTTCAACAGCATATGAATGATAGAACGGAAACCGGATGCTGCGACGGGCAATCGGGTCCCGGTTGCCCAGCACGAACGATCGTCACGTCCATGATGCAGGCGCATATGACACCCAAGGATCGAGAGGAACAAAAGCGGATGAGCGGGTCAGAGGGCAAAAAATTCAAGATGACGCTTCTCGCAGCGTTCCTGTTCTTCACGCTGCTTTCCATGGCAGCGGCACCGCCGCCGGCCCTGTCCGGCGACTATCAGATCGGAGAAGGCGATACGCTGATGATCTCCGTGTGGGGCGAAAAGGAACTGAGCCTGTCGGTCAAGGTCCGCCCCGACGGCAAGATCACGCTGCCGGCACTGGGCGAGATCATGGCGGCCAGCCAGACCCCGAACGATCTGCAGACGGACCTGCAGAAGAAGCTGCGGGGCATCGTCAAGAACCCGGTCGTGACGGTGATCGTCATGGAGGTCACGAACAACAAGGTATACGTGTTCGGCGGCGGCATCTCCCCCGGCGTCTACAGCCTGACGGGGCGGACCACGCTGCTCCAGCTGCTCTGCCAGATCGGCCAGCAGCGACCGGTCATCGAGGTGCGGGCCGTGTCGCCCGGGTCGTCGTCAAACTCATCTACAGCGCAGATCGCGGACCTCAGGAACTCGTATGTCATCAGGGGCGGCAAGAAGATCAAGAAGGACTTCTATGACCTGTTCGTGAATGGCAATATGTCCCAGGACATCGTGATCGAGCCGAATGACGCGATCTTCATCCCGGCGTTCCAGGACCGGAACGTCTACGTCATGGGAGCCGTCACGACCCCGAAGTCCATCTCCTACCGCGATGGCATGACCGTCGTTGAGGCCATCCTGGAGGCCGGCGGGTTCACCAAGTTCGCGAAACCGAACAATACGGTCATCTATCGCAAGGAGGGGGACAAGGAAATCGTCACCCCCGTCAAGCTCAAGGACCTGATCAATGACGGCGACCTGCGTCAGAACCCCCGCATCCAGCCGGGGGATTACGTGGTCGTGTACGAAAGCATATTCTAAGAGGAAGGAACATGGAGAATCAGCCCCAGGAAATGGATGTCAGACGATACCTGCAGATCCTTCACGCGAAACGGTATCTGTTCGTCCTGGTGACGGCGGGCATCATCTCGCTCATCACCGCGGCGAGCTATGTTGTCCCGCGGAGCTACGAGGCATCTGCAACGGTATCCATCGAAAAGAACTATCTGAACGTGCTGATGCAGGACATTGCGGTGGCGCCGTCGATCGAGGAACGGGGACACGCGCTCTCCGTCGTGATGATGAGCAGGGGGATGCTCCTCCGGGTACTGTCCGATCTCAAGGTGGAGGTCGGTTCAAAGAGCGAGGCGGAGATCGAGAAGCTCATCAAACGGTTCCAGACGAAGACGCAGATCAAGGTCGATATCAACCGGTCCAGCAGGAAGGACATGGAGCTCTTCACGGTCTCCTACCGCGACAGCGAACCCCAGTTCGCCCGGGACTATGTGAACATGCTGATCAACCGCTATATCGTCGACAGCCTTTCATCGAAGCGGCAGGAGGCGATCGGTGCGAACCGGTTCGTCTTCGGGCAGATGGACCTTTACAAGGACAAGATCGACCGGGCCGAAGAAGAACTGGCCCGGAGACGGAGAGAGCAGGGCGTCCAGCTTGCAACGCAGCTTCCACTGCTCCAGAAGAAATACGAAGAGCTGCTGGTGCAGTACACGGAGCAGCACCCCGAAGTCGTCCGTGTGCGGTCGGAGATCGAAGCGGCCCGCGAGCAGATGCAAATGCAAGCCCGGCAGGACCAGCGCCCGGCTGAGAACGAGAAGAAGATCAGGGAGAAACAGCCCAAGGCCCGGGCCACGGCCGAAAGCAAGAAGAGCATTGCTGATCTCGAGCGCGACCGGGAGGCGTATAAGAAGATCTATGAGTCGCTCGTTGCATCGATCGGAAGGGCCGAGATGTCGACCAAGGTAGAGACCCAGGCGAATTCGGACACCTTTCGTATCCTGGACCCGGCAGTCCTTCCGATCGAACCGGTCGGCGCACCCCGCTGGAAGATCATTTTGCTCGGCATCCTCGCCGGGATCGCAGGGGGCGCCGGGATCGTGATCGTCATGAACATGATGGACCGGTCGATCAAGGACCTTGAAACGCTGAAAGGCTTCGGGCTGCCCGTGATCGGCGTGATCCCGAGGATCCAGAGCGTCAAGGCGATCCTCTCGTCCCGCAGGAAGGACCGTCTGTTGTACGGAGCGGCCGGGATGTACCTCGCCGGGATCGCGGCGCTTGCCGTCGTAGAACTGTTGAAATGAAGGAGAGGGCATGAGCAGGATCGAGAACGCATTGGAAAAGGTCGCCCAGTTGAACGCAGGGGCGGACGAGGCTGCCCGGCAGGCGGAGACGGCCGATCCGGCGGCATGGGCGCCCACCCTGGTGCCGAAGAGCCCCTACATCATAACGCTCACGGAGCCCGACTCGCCCGCCGCCGAGGAATACCGGAAGCTGAAGGCCATGGTCGTCAAGCTCACCGCGCACGATGTGGCGAGGAACGTCATCATGATCACCAGCTGTACCAGCGGGGAAGGGAAGAGCATCACCTCGATCAACCTTGCCATCAGCCTTGCGCAGGAGGTGAGCTACAGCGCGCTGCTGATCGATGCCGATCTTCGCCGGCCGAGCCTTACGGAATATCTTGGCATCTCCGCCGAGCGGGGGCTCTCCGACTGCCTCAATGACGGAACACCGGCCGCGTCGGCGGTCATCAAGACGGGCATTCCCAAGCTCGAGATCCTGCCGGCGGGCAAAAGCATCCGGAACCCCGTTGAGCTCCTTTCGTCACCGAAGATGAAGATGCTTGTCAACGAACTGAAGCGGCAGCATGCCAATCGGTACATCATCATCGACACGCCCCCGATCCTGCCCTTTGCAGAGACGCAGATCATCAGCATGCTTGTCGACAGCGTTCTGCTCGTGGTCAAGGAGGGGGCGGCCACGGGGCAGGATATGCAGGATTCCCTCGATCTCCTGAAGGGAACGCGGGTGCTGGGGATCGCATTCAATGATGTGAGCGCGCCGGCGGCGAACAACCGGTACCGCAATTATTACCATTACTACGCTGCACGCGGGCAGCGGAAGGCGTGAACGACCATGTACTTATCCTACTTCCGGCTGAGAGAGAAGCCCTTCGATATCGTGCCGAATCCGGCCTATCTGTACCTGAGCAAGACGCACAAGAAGGCGATGACGTATATGCGCTACGGCCTGCAGGAGCGGCTCGGCTTCGTCCTGATGACCGGCGAGGTGGGTTCGGGAAAAACGATGCTGGTCCGGGAACTGATCAGAACGCTGAGCCCGGAGATCACCTTTGCGCGGGTATTCAATACGCGAGTGAGCTCCGAGGAGCTCATTGCGATGATCAACGAGGACTTCGGTCTGGACACCGCCGGCAGAAACAAGGTCCTGATGCTGAAGGACCTCTATGCACACCTGATACAGGAATATACGGAAGGACGCCGGCCGTTGCTCATCATCGATGAAGCACAGAACCTCTCCCTGGACCTGCTGGAAGAGGTCCGCATGCTTTCGAACCTCGAGACGAACGATGCGAAGCTGCTGCAGATCCTGCTCGTCGGACAGACCGAGCTGGACCGCGTCCTGTCCCTGGACGAGATGCGGCAGTTCCGGCAGCGTATCAGCATCGCCTGCCGCATCGATAACCTGACTCGCGCAGAGGTCGAGGAATATATCCTGCACCGGCTTGCGGTCGCAGGAAACCGCGATGCCCTGACCTTCGGCGGCGAAGCCTTCAATGCTGTTCATGAAGTGACCAGCGGGGTGCCCCGCCAGATCAACACGTTGTGCAATTTCCTCCTGCTCACCGCCTTCACGGAGGGCACGCGGGATGTGTCTGCGGAGATGGTCCGTGATATTGCCGCGGGCCTCAGTCTGACAAAGTACGCCGATCCGAACGGCAGCAAAGGAAAACAGCAGGAAACGGTCCGGATGGCACCCGGCAACGGCTCCCTGGACGGAAAACGAGCGCTTCTGCGGGCGCTCGGCGTCATGCTCCGGGACCACGAAGGCAGTGCGAAGAGCGTCGCCCCCGCGGAAGAGGCAGACGATGCGAACGAATATCCGGTCACGGTCAGAAGCATCGGCCTCCGCCTGCTTGCCATGGAGAAGGAACTGGCGCGTGTCGAGGAGGAATGCGCAAACGCGCTCAGACAGCGGATCGATGCCCTCGAAACACAGGTCATGAGGCCGTCGCCCGGACAACGGCCGGTTCAGCAGGACATTACGACGGTCACCCCGGCGGGGCCATACTGCGACCTGCCCGGTCTAAAAGATCCGCGAAACGCAGTCTCCGGGCAGCATCCGAAGCCGGGCGGGGGCGGCGACGGCGGAAAGACCGGACGCATCGCTACGTAAAGGAGCAGGACGATGTCAGAACCGACCCCGAACTGGTATGCGCTGTTCGTCCGTTCGCGCCACGAGTTCGTGACCTCGGAACAGCTCAAGAAGCGGGGGATCGAAGTGTTCCTTCCCTCGGTCACCCGGAAGAGGCGGTGGAGCGACCGGAAAAAGGCAATTGTCTGCCCGCTCTTTCCCGGTTACCTCTTTATCTATACCGAGCCGAGCGCGGAGACCTTCCTGAACATATTACAAACGCGCGGGTCGGTCTCTTTTGTCGGCCAGGAGCCGGGTCGACCATCGCCGGTCGATCCAGGAGAAATGGAGACGCTCCGGATGATGCTTGCAGGCTGTGACGAACTCGACACCTACCCGCATCTCAATGAAGGGGCACCGGTGCTCGTCAAGCAGGGACCGCTGAAAGGCGCGAAAGGGATCCTGGCAAAAAAAGAGGATCATCACTTATTTTTGGTAAATATCGAGATCCTCGGCAGGAGCGTAGGCACGAAAGTAAGTGCAGAGGACCTTGAACTCATTTGACGGTCCGCGGGATCGTTGCTCGGCAGACGCTCTGGTCCCTTGATGCGCTGCGGTATTGAAGCTCCCTGCAGCAAGCTGCAGGGAATCTTCGATCCTCAAGGTAGTACTATTTATTCTCATCGCTCGCTAACCCCGCAGCAAGCTACGGGGAATGCGCTTGCTCCTGGATTCTTCGGTGTTGCAGCGGATGCATAGTGAAGCGATTTGGTTGTTCATCGAAAGAGAAACGCACATCAACCCTCGGCGCCATGGTTGTGACTGAGAGGGCGGAGCTGTATCTGGCAAAAACGCCAGGGCAATGAGAAGAGGTCAGTCGGGCGCGGCAAACATTCCCTGATATCACGGCTTCGATCGACTATGATCCCAATCTTCGCTGCATCATCGTGATCACTATTGCACCGAGTAACTCTCTTCATTATCGTCGCCTTGGTCATTGCTGCTGTTCCGGCAGGGTCACAGGCATCGGAGTTCAAGATCACTCCTTCCATCACGCTCAGCGAGGAGTATAACGACAATATTTTCCTCTACCCCAAGAAGCAGGTTACCGACTATGTCACGCATATCATTCCAGGCATCCGCGTTCTCTACCTGGCGCCTTACTGGGACTGGGACATCAAATACACTTACGAACACCGCTATTACTATAAAGGATCGATCACGGGTGATAATCCCCGGGATCTAGACCTGACCGGCAATATGAGGCTCATTAAGGAGTTCCTCTTTTTCGATGTGAAGGACAGATACAATCGGACATCGCTGTCTCCCGTGCGTGACTATACGCAGGTAAGTCCCACGGTGAACCAGACCGATCAGAACATCCTCACGCTGAATCCCTACGTGGTGCTCCATCCGACCACGCGTACCGAGCTCAAACCAGGATACCAATACCGTACTGTCTGGTATCAAGATCCGATCGCCATCGACAAAATAGTGTATACCGCCTATCTCGATATCAAGCAGGAGCTCTCACAGCGTCTCAGCCTGACGGGGACGATCCGCCGCGAGGCGACTGACACCAATAATGTCGACTTCACCCAGAACCTCTTTCTGATAGGACCGCGATATGAATATCAGGACACGTCGGTCGCGTGGCTCAGGGTAGGGGTGAGCAAGTTCACACCCTATGCCGTGGACCAGCAGCCGCGGCCTATCTGGGACGCCGGCGTCATACACAAACTGCCGACCATTACGATCAGTTATGAGACCGCAAGGACCTGGATCGATGACCCTATCTTTATTCTCCGAAGGGAAGACAAGTATATAGCGGGTATCCGTAAGGGCTCAACCATCTATGCAGAGGAGGACCCCGCTGGCCAGCACCCAGCAGGCAATTTGCTCACGACGGCTCCCGTCGTCAGCGATGTCGGGCGAACGTCGATCGGTGGCACGTTTGGATACCGGGAGTATGGAACCGGTAACTACGTGGATGAACGACGATACACCACGACGGCATTTTTCAGCCATTTCCTGGGGGAAAAGGTGCAGGGAACGTATGCGTTGAACATCGATGCGTATTACCGGTTCCCTGAACGGGCAGGCAATACCACAACGATCGTATATGTGACCGACGTGCGATTCGATTATCATGCGCAGGAAACCCTTACCTATTGGACCAGCTATCAGTACACGGACAGCTATTCACCGGATATCTATATCGACAATTATAATGTCAACCGCGTGTTCATAGGGGTGACCGCGAGTTTCTGAATCCAGGAGCGAGCGCATTCCCCTTAGCTTGCCGCGGGGTTAGCGAGCGATTAGAACAAAGAGTACTACCGTGAGGATCGAAGATTCCCTGCAGCTTGCTGCAGGGAGCTTCAATCGGGCGGAAGCAGGTCGTCCAGCCCTGCTCCGAGGAAGAAATGATGACACGACACAATACTACAATGAGGAAAGCAGCCGTCATCGCAATGCTTGTCATGAGCATGGCGCCGTTCCTGACCACCTGCGGCAGGGGGGCGCCTCCGCCCAAGGAGGACTTTATTCCGCCGACCGTGCTTGCCACGACGCCGCAAGACGGGTTCATGGAATTCCCGGTCGGCGACGCTGTCAAAATAACGTTCAGTGAAGAGATGGACCCTGCAACCATCAACGCGCAAACGATCGTTCTTACGTCAAGCACGGGTACGGGGCCGGTCAGCGGATCGGTCCTGTACGGGAATGCCACTGCTGTCTTTCAGGCGGCGCAACCTCTGGAGGAAGGCACGCTCCATACGGTTACGATCAGTGCCAAGGTGGCCGATAAGTCCGGGAATTTCATGGGCCGTGATTATAGTTTCTCGTTTGTCACGCAATTGTACCCGAGCGTGCTGTCCACAGTCCCCGGGGATAGTGGCGTCAATGTACCCGTGAACCAGAACTTCAGCATAACGTTCAGCAAGCAGATAAATCCGTTGACCCTGAACTTTTCTCTCGTCAGTGATCGAACTGGCACCATACCGCTTAATTCTCCTACGACGTCGGACAGCAGGAATTTCCTGATCATTCCTAATGTACCACCGCGGAACTGGCTGGACCCTGATACCCGTTACACGGCCAAGGTGAGCGCCGGGGTGGAGGATTATAAATACCCCGTTCCGAATATTATGCAACAAGATTATATCTGGTCATTTACAACGGGATCGGCGCCGGATTCGACCCCGCCACAAGTACACGTCACGGACCCTGATAACGGCGCCGTGGAAGTGTCGGTGACGCCCATGATACAGGTCGTGTTCAGTGAAGCGCTGAGCACTTCTTCGACGCCGACTCTTAAGCTCTTCTCCGCCGGCACGAATACCATTCTGTGCTCAAGGGTAACTTCCACCGATACAAAGTACTTCGATTATTTAGTCCAACCGGCAGTTCCCCAACTGAATTACTTCAAGCAGTACACGGCTACGGTGAGCAGCGCAGGGATAATGGACACGTCGGGAAATCCCATGACGGGGGATTATTCGTGGACCTTTACGACCGTCAGGGCGTCCACGACGACATCGATCAGCGTGCCTGACCCGGTGCCGTTCGGCAACGTCAACGTGACGGTGACCGTATTGTCATCAGCGGGAACGCCGACTCCTACAGGAAATGTGACGTTGAGCACCGCTCCTTCGCCGACCGTGTCGCTGACACAGCCGCTGAACAGCAGCGGAGTCGCGGTCTTCACTATTACGAATCCAAGCGTAAGCGTATACCATACCTTGAACGCAACGTACAGCCAACAGGGCATCTTCAGCGCGAGCGCGGCCGCCAGTGGCTTCAGCGTTGGCGCAGCAGGATCGACAACGGCTGTCGCGTCCAGCAGTCCGACGTCTACCTTCAACAATTCCGTGACCTTCACAGCAACCGTCACCCCGCCGGCGGCGACCGGTAGTGTGACATTCTATGACAACGGAATATGGCTTGGCTCCGATGACACCCTGTTCAACGGAACAGCCGTATACAGCACAGCGACGCTTACAACGGGAATTCACGCAATAACCGCGAGATACAACGGTGACGGGAACTACGGGCCATCGACTTCTCCTGCCATCACCCAGACCGTGAACCGGGCGGCGACAACGACGGTCGTCACGTCAAGTCCCAACCCCTCGGAGTTCAATGCTGCCACGACCTTCACGGCAACGATAACTTCGACGGAGACCGGGACCGTGACGTTCAAGGACGGAGCAACGGTCCTCGGCACCGGCATCATGTCGGGCAGCCAGGCCGTGTTCAGCACCTCGGTGCTTTCTGTCGGCACCCATACGATAACGGCAACCTACGGCGGCAGCGCGAACTACGCAGGCTCGACATCGGCAAACTACATTCATACGGTGAGCAAGATACAGACGACGACGTCGATCAATGTGCCGGCGAACAATCCCTACAGCAACGTTACCGTGACCGTAAACGTAATGTCGTCATTTGGAACACCGACCACAGGAAATATGACGCTGAGCACCGCGCCTTTTCCGACCATGTCACAGACGCTGCCGCTGAACATCAGCGGGTCCGCGGTCTTCACTATTCCTACTCCGAGCGTGAACATCTACCATACTTTGAACGCCACGTACGTGCCGCTGGCAAGCAGCGTGTACGCGGGGAGCAATGGATCAGGCGGCTTCAGCGTCGGCGCAGCAGGATCTACAACGGCTGTCACGTCCAGCAGTCCGACATCGACCTTTGGCGCTTCCGTGACCTTCACAGCAACGGTCACGCCTACGGCTGCGACCGGGACCGTGACATTCTATGACAGCGGCAGTACATGGCTCGGCACCGGCGCCTTGGCCGCTGGAACAGCCACGTTCAGCACATCGGCGCTTGTCGCCGGATCTCATACCATAACCGCGGTGTACCAAGGTGATGGGAACTACGCAGGATCGACATCACCAGGCATCATCCAGACCGTGAACCCGACAGCGACGACGACGGCCGTCACGTCAAGCAGTCCGACATCGACCTTTGGCGCTCCCGTGACCTTCACAGCGGCGGTCACGCCTACGGCTGCGACCGGGACCGTGACATTCAGTGACGGTGCGACAGTTCTCGGCACCGGCAGCCTGTCAGGCGGCATTGCCACGTTCAGCACTGCGGCGCTGGCTGTTGGCCCCCACTCGATAACGGCAGCCTACGGCGGCATCGCGAATTACGCAGCATCGACATCGGCAGCCATCACCCAGGCCGTCGGTCTGGCGCCAACGCAGACGTTCGTCACGTCCAATCCCAACCCGTCGATCTTCGGCGATTCGGTGATCTTCACGGCGACGGTCAGTGAGACGGTCAGTGCAGCGACGGCGACCGGGACCGTGACGTTCAGGGACGGTGCGACGGTCCTCGGCACAAGCACTTTGTCTGGCAGCTCTGCCACGTTCAGCACTGCGGCGCTGGCTGTTGGACCCCACTCGATAACGGCAGCCTACGGCGGGAACGCGAACTTCGGCGCATCGACATCGTCTCCAATTACCCAGTACGTGTCGAATGCCGCGACGACGACGGTCGTCACGTCCAATCTCAACCCGTCAACGTATGGCGTTTCCGTGACCTTGACGTCGACGGTAACACCATCGACGGCGACCGGGACCGTGACGTTCAGTGACGGTGCGACGGTCCTCGGCACCGGCAGCCTGTCGGGCGGCATTGCCACGTTCAGCACTGCGGCGCTTGCCGGCGGACCCCACTCGATTACGGCGGTTTACGGCGGGAACGCGAACTTTGCGGCATCGACATCGGCTCCCATCACCCAGACGGTGAACCCGGCGGCGACGACGACGGTCGTCACATCCAATTCCAACCCGTCGGCCTTCGGCGCTCCGGTGATCTTCACGGCCACGGTCAGTGCCCCGACGGCGACCGGGACCGTGACGTTCAGTGACGGTGGCGTGGTCCTCGGCACCGGCAGCCTGTCGGGCGGCATTGCAACGTTCAGCACTGCGGCGCTTGCCGGCGGACCCCACTCGATTACGGCGGCCTACGGCGGGAACGCGAACTTCGGGGCATCGACATCGGCTCCCATTACCCAGAACGTGAACCTGGCCGCGACAACGACGGTCGTCACATCCAATCTCAACCCGTCGGCCTTCGGCGCTTCCGTGATCTTCACGGCCACGGTCAGTGCCCCGACGGCGACCGGGACCGTGACGTTCAGTGACGGTGCGACGGTCCTCGGCACCGGCAGCCTGTCGGGCGGCACTGCCACATTCAGCACTGCCACGCTTGCTTTCGGTGCCCACTCGATAACGGCGGCCTACGGCGGGAACGCGAACTTCGCTGCATCGACATCAGCTCCCATTACCCAGAACGTGAACCTGGCCGCGACAACGACGGTCGTCACGTCCAGTCTCAACCCGTCGACGTACGGCGCTTCGGTGATCTTCACGGCGACGGTCAGTGCCCCGACGGCGACCGGGACCGTGACGTTCAGTGACGGTGCGACGGTCCTCGGCACGGGCAGTCTGTCGGGCGGCACTGCCACGTTCAGCACTGCGGCGCTTGCCGGCGGACCCCACTCGATAACAGCTGCCTACGGCGGGAACGCGAACTTCGGCGCATCGACATCGGCTCCCATCACCCAGACGGTGAATCCGGCGGCAACGACGACGGTCGTCACGTCCAATCTCAACCCGTCGACGTACGGCGCTGCGGTGATCTTCATGGCGACGGTCAGTGCCCCGACGGCGACCGGGACCGTGACGTTCAGTGACGGTGCGACGGTCCTCGGCACCGGCAGCCTGTCGGGCGGCACTGCAACGTTCAGCACCGCGGCGCTTGCCGGCGGACCCCACTCGATAACAGCGGCCTACGGCGGGAGCGCGAACTTCGGCGCATCGACATCGCCTTCCATCACCCAAACCGTGAACCCGGCGGCGACGACGACGGTCGTCACATCCAATTCCAACCCGTCGGCCTTCGGCGCTTCCGTGACCTTCACGGCCACGGTCAGCGCCTCGACGGCGACCGGGACCGTGACGTTCAGGGACGGTGCGACGGTCCTCGGCACCGGCAATCTGTCGGGCGGCACTGCCACGTTCAGCACTGCGGCGCTTGCTGTTGGCCCCCACGTGATAACGGCTGCCTACGGCGGGAACGCGAATTTCGCTGCATCGACATCAGCTGACATCACGCAGAACGTGTCGAATGCCGCGACGACGACGGTTGTCACGTCCAATCCCAACCCGTCGACGTACGGCGCTTCCGTGGTCTTCACGGCCACAGTCACACCATCGACGGCGACCGGGACCGTGACATTCAGGGACGGTGCTACCGACATCGGAATCGGCACCCTGTCAGGAGGCACGGCAACCTTTGCTACTGCGAGTCTTGGCGGGGGGGTCCACTCGATAAGGGCGGTCTATAGTGGCGATACAAGTTACATAGCATCAACATCATCGCCTCTTGCGCAGGAAGTTGATCCGGCCGCGACGACGACGGTCGTCACGTCCAGTCTCAACCCATCGACGTACGGCGCTTCCGTGACCTTGACGTCGACGGTCACACCATCGACGGCGACCGGGACCGTGACGTTCAAGGACGGAGCGACGGTCCTCGGCACCGGCAGCCTGTCGGGCGGCACTGCCACGTTCAGCACTGCGGCGCTTGCTGTTGGCCCGCACTCCATAACTGCGGCCTACGGCGGCAGCGCGAACTTCACGACATCGACATCTGCTCCCATCACCCAGACCGTGAACCCGGCGACAACGACGACAGTCGTCACGTCCAATTCCAACCCGTCGACGTACGGCGCTTCTGTGACCTTCACGGCCACGGTCACCCCGTCGACGGCGACCGGGACCGTGACGTTCAATGACGGTGCGGCGGTCCTCGGAACCGGCAGCCTGTCGGCTGGCATTGCCACGTTCAGCACTGCGGCGCTTGCCGGCGGAGCCCATTCGATAACGGCAGCCTACGGCGGGAGCACGAACTTCACGACATCGACATCAGCTGCCATCACCCAGACCGTGAACCCTGCGGTGACGACGACGGTCGTCGCGTCCAATCTCAACCCGTCTGCCTCCGGCGCTTCCGTGACCTTCACGGCCACGGTCAGTGCTCCCGCGGCGACCGGATCCCTGACGTTCTATGTCGATGCGACGGTCCTCGGCACCGGCAGCCTGTCGGGCGGTCAGGCAAGCTTAACAACATCGCTCCTTCCTGTTGGTCCACACTCAATAACAGCGGCCTACGGCGGGAACGCGAACTTCGCGCCTTCGACATCAACACCAATCACCCAGAACGTGAACCCAGTGGTGACGCCGTCGGCCGGCACGAACGGGGCCATCAGCCCAAACACCCCGCAGACGGTGAATCACGGCAGCACGACGGTCTTCACGGTCACACCGGCCACGGGATATACGGCCGCGGTGGGCGGGACCTGCGGCGGAACGCTGGTCGGCACAACGTACACGACGAACGCGATCACGGCAAACTGCACGGTAGCGGCGACCTTCGCGATCAACACCTTCACGGTCTCGACATCGGCTCCTGCGGCCGAGGGGAAGTTCACACCGGCATCGCAGGTGGTGAACTACGGCAGTACCACGACTTTTACGGTCGATGCTAAAAGCCTGTACTATATTACGTCCGTGAGCGGTTGCGGCGGAACGCCATTCAACAACACCGACCCCACGGTGCTGACGTATCAGTACACAACAGGTGCGATTTCAGCGGACTGCACGGTAACCGCAACCTACGACCTCGTCACCGCCGCGCTCGTCGGTGCCACGCAGGGGATCGGGTTCGGGAGCCTCGGCGCGATGTCTTTCCTCTTGAACCACAAGCTGTTCGGCAATCTGTTCAGGCGGAGGCGCAAACAGAATGGCAGCCGCGACAACCTTTCAAAAAAGGTTCGCGATTAAACATCCGCATGACCCTGCTCCACGGGGAGCGGAAACCGGTCCGGTCCGACGAATAAACACCGGTATGGCCTCATGAAGGCCCAATGTTCGGCAGGGAGGACCTTACTATGAGAGAGTCCACAATGTTCAAAACGGATGATACGACACGGACCTACACCGATCTCATGCTTGATCAGGAGTTCGGGTTATACGTCGCCGAGTACTTCCATCTGACCCTTTACCAGGAGCGGAAGCGGCGGGAGCGGTCCAAGCGGAGCATGTACCTTATGCTGATCGACCTCATGCGGATCCCCGAGGAAGAGCAGGGCGCGGCGGTCAGAACGATCTCCCAAAGACTCTCGGCGCTGACGCGGGAGACCGATATCAAGGGCTGGTACAGCGTAAGCCAGGTCATCGGGGTGATCTTTACGGAGTTCAATGTCTTCGACAAACAGGCGGTGTTGAACAAGATTAAGAACGATCTTGAGCGCAACCTCCCTCCGGACGAGGTGAAGATCATTGATTTCTCGATCCATGAGTTTCCCCAGGAGAGCGACCGGTGTGAACTTCCAGAGTATCAAGTTCTCTATCCCGAAGTGAAGAAGAAATACGCTGCGAAGGGGGGGCCATTCCTCGTCAAACGGATCATCGACATCGTGGGGAGCCTCGTGGGATTGATCCTTTTCTCACCGTTCTTTCTGGCGATCCCGGTCCTGATAAAAGCAACATCGCGGGGACCGGTCCTGTTCCGGCAGCAGCGTGTGGGGCTCTATGGAAAGAAGTTCATGTTCCTCAAGTTCAGGACGATGTACGTGGGCAATGATCCACGCGTGCATGAGGAATATGTCAAGAAGCTGATCGCAGGGAAGATCGAAGCGGAGGGCGGCGACGGCGCATCGCAGAAGCCTGTTTACAAGATCACGAACGACAAGCGTGTCACTCCCATCGGAGAGCTGCTCCGCAAGACAAGCCTGGACGAGCTGCCGCAGTTCATCAACGTGCTGCTCGGCGACATGTCGCTCGTGGGACCGCGTCCGCCGATCCCCTACGAAGTGCAGAACTATGATATATGGCACCGTTGCCGTGTAGTCGAGGTGAAGCCCGGGATCACCGGACTCTGGCAGGTCATGGGAAGGAGCACGACGAGCTTCGACGAGATGGTCAGGCTCGATATCAAATACTCACGGGAATGGTCGCTCTGGCTGGACCTCAAGATCATCGTCATGACGCCTTGGTCGGTGATCAAGGGCAAAGGGGCTTACTAACGTAAGTATATTCTGAGAGAGGTGAGAACCATGATCAATATCGGCGTAATAGGGTACGGCTACTGGGGGCCGAACATCGTACGGAATTTCAGCAGCCTGGAAGGCGCGGAGGTGCGGTCCGTCTGCGACATGAATCTCCCGTTGCTGAACCGGGTCCGCAAAGCATATCCGCAGATCAAAACGACCCAGGATTGCGGCGACATCCTCGACGCTCCGGACATCGACGCCGTCGCGGTCATCACGCCGGTATCGAGCCATTATGAGCTCGCGAAGCGCGCGCTCCTGAACGGCAAGCACGTCTTTGTCGAAAAGCCCTTCACGGCCACGATCGCACAGGCCGAAGAGCTGATCGAGATCGCCGAGCGGAAGAACCTCACGATCATGGTCGACCATACGTTCATCTTCACGGGAGCGGTGCGAAAGATCAAACGGCTGATCGAGGAGAAGTCTCTGGGCGATCTGTATTACTATGATTCTGTCCGTGTGAACCTCGGGCTTTTCCAGAGCGATGTGAACGTCGTCTGGGACCTCGCACCCCACGATTTTGCGGTCATGGACTTCCTGATCGACGAAAAGCCGGCCGCCGTGGCCGCCTGCGGAAAGGCACATGTGAACGGGCTTGAGGACACGGCCTATATCACGGTGCAATTTAACAACAATATGATAGCCCACTTCAACGTCAACTGGCTTTCCCCGGTCAAGGTAAGGACGACCCTGATCGGCGGCGAGAAGAAGATGCTGGTCTGGAACGACCTGGAGGCCGACGAGAAGATCAAGATCTACGACAAGGGCGTCGAGGTCACGAACCGGGAGGGTGTCTACAATCTGCGCGTGAGCTATCGCTCGGGCGATATGTACGCTCCGAAAGTGGACCAGATCGAGGCGCTGAAGCACGAAACGGAATATTTCCTTGAGTGCATCACAAAAGGCGAGCGTCCAAAGAACGACGGACATGCCGGGTTGCGCGTGGTGAAGCTGCTTGACGCATGCAACGAGTCGATGAAACGGAACGGGCAGATGGTGAACGTATGACCTATCTCTGCGTAGCCGATGACGTGAAGCTCGGTGCGAATGTCAAGCTGGCCAAGTTCATCAACCTCTACGGCTGCACCATCGGGGACAATACAAAGATCGGGACGTTCGTGGAAGTGCAGAAGAACGCTCATATCGGCAGGAATTGCAAGATCCAGAGCCATACGTTCATATGCGAGGGCGTGACTATCGCGGACGATGTATTCATCGGGCACGGGGTGACGTTCGTCAACGACAAATACCCCCGGTCCACGAACGGGACCGGCTCCCTGCAGAGCGAGGAGGACTGGAAGGTCTCCCCGACGATCGTCGAACAGGGCGCCTCCGTCGGTTCGGGTGCCACGATACTCTGCAATGTGACCATCGGCGAGAGGGCCATCGTCGGCTCGGGCAGCGTGGTCACCCGGGATGTGCCGCCCTACACTATTGTTGCCGGAAATCCTGCGCGGATCATAAGGAGGATCAGTCATGAATAATCACGTACCGTTCCTTGATCTCATCACGCCCCAACTCGAGGATGAGGAGGCATTGATCGGCGTCTGCCGGGAGGCCCTGCATACCGGGAGGTTCATCGGCGGGCCCATGGTGGAGGAGTTCGAGAAGCAGTTCGCGGCGTTCTGTGATACGAAATACTGTGTCGGTGTCGGGAGCGGCACCGACGCGCTTCGGTTCGGCCTGATCGCAGCAGGGATCCGGCAGGAAGATATTGTGATCACGGTCCCGAACACGTTCATTGCCACCACGGAGGCGATCTCCCAGGCAGGCGCCTACCCGGCGTTCGTCGATATCGACCCGCTGACCAGCACGATGGACCCGAAACGGCTGCGGCAGTACCTGGAGACACAGTGTGAGAGCAGGCCGGGGACCGGCGAGACCATTCACCGGAAGACCGGCCGCCGGGTGTCCTGTGTCATACCGGTGCATCTGTACGGGCAGACAGCCGACATGGATGCGATCCGGGAGATCAGCGACCAGTATCGCCTGATCGTCATCGAGGACGCATGCCAGGCCCATGGCGCGAAATATTATTCGAAGCGGGACGGACAGTGGACAAAAGCCGGCAGCATGGGAATCGCGGCCGCGTTCAGCTTCTATCCGGGTAAGAACCTCGGCGCTTGCGGAGAGGCAGGCGCGCTCACCACGGACAACGAAGAGCTTGCCAGTAAGGTCCGGATGCTGCGCGACCACGGCCAGGCGCAGAAATACATCCATGACATGGAAGGGTACAACGGGCGTCTGGATGCCATCCAGGCAGGGTTCCTCCAGGTCAAGCTGAAGCGGCTGAACGCCTGGAACGAGCTGCGCAGGCGACATGCCGATCGATATACAACCCTGCTGAAGGACCTCGATGGGGTCATGACGCCCGTTGAACCGGAAAATTGCAGGGGCGTCTACCACCTCTACGTTATCCAGACGAAAGAGCGGGACGCGCTCCAGAAATTCCTGTTGGAACGGAACATCGTCACCGGCCTGCACTATCCCATCCCGTTGCATCTGCAGAAGGCATATGCCGGGTATGGCTTCTCCAAGGGCGATTATCCGGTTGCCGAGGCCGTATCCCGCGAGATCCTCTCCCTTCCAATGTTCCCCGGCCTGACCGAACAGCAGCAGGACCGCGTCATCGAGGGAATGCGCGCGTTCCGCCCTATCGCTGCGTCGACAAGGCCGGAGATGTCTGCTCAGAGGTGAAGGTGCCAGAGGTCATGGCGCTCGGCGCGACAGGCGTGTCCCTGCCGGACGGCGGAAGCCACAGAAAGGGAGCCGAACATGGATAACCAGACTGAACATACGGTCGAACCGGCACTTCAGCAGGAACTGATGCTGAAGCTGATCACCAAGGGATTCTATCGTGAACTGATCAACTACGGCATAGCGAAGAAAGGTGTCATTACGGTCTCGTCCTATCTGCTCGAGTACCTGATGAAAGACCTGAAGAATCCCAGCACGAACAACGGGGACGGCTACTACCATCATCTGTTCTCGATCAAGAACGTTCATGATGACTTGAAGAACGGCCTGGGGTTGAGTATCCAGGATGTCAGCATCACCCCGCTGCGTCCCGAATTGTACGGACAGGTCGCCCTGTGGCTGGCCGATCCCGCGATCAGGGATAGCTTCGTTTCGCCGTTTCCCGATTCGGCACAGGAACTGGAGAGGTATTTTTCACAGCCGTGCCGCGAGTATTTCACGATCCAGTACAACAATAAACCTGTCGGGGTGATCGGCGCGGACTCAATCGATGAGCGTTCGCGCAAGCTGGAAATGAAGAAGTGCATCGGCACTATGGACCTCCAGGGTCGGGGAATCGGCAAGGCCGCGACATTCCTGTTCCTCTACTACGCATTCGTTGTGATGAACTATGACAAGGTGTTTATCCACTCGGGCGACACCAATATCCGGAACATCATCCTGAACAGCAAGTTCGGATTCGAGCTCGAAGGCATTTTTTTCAGCGATGTCGTTGTAGGGACCGCCAGGAAGGACGTGGTGCGCATGGGGCTTCTCAGGCCGCAATGGTTGGAGATCTTTTCCGGTGATTGACCGCGTTGAGAACAGCGGCATCCGGATCCTCGACCCGCTCCATGACCCTGACTGGGACGAGCGTATCCGCGCGCATGAAACGGCGTCGATCTTTATGACGTCGAGCTGGGCGCGGGTGCTTGCCGATTCCTACGGGTATCAACCCCGGTATTTCGGCGAGGTCCGAAACGGGGTTCTTGCCGCGCTGATGCCCTTCATGGAGGTGAGCAGCATCCTGACGGGAAAACGGGGCGTATCGCTGCCGTTCACCGACCAGTGCGAGCCGATCACGTCCAGCGTGACCGGGTTTCAGGATGTCCTCGACAGCGTCATTGATCACGGAAAGCGATCGGGGTGGAACTACCTGGAGCTGCGGCCGGGGACCGGTCTTGCTTCCCCGGCGCCGCCTTCGACGGTCTGCTGCGGACACGTGCTCGATCTCACGCCCGGTCCCGATCAGCTCTTTCGAGGCCTCCGGGACAGCACGCGTCGGAACATAAAACGAGCGCAGCACGCCGGCGTCACGGTGACCGTCAGCAGTACGGCAGAGGGTCTCCTGGAGTTCTGCCGCCTGAACTGCATGACGAGACGCGAGCACGGTCTTCCGCCGCAGCCTGCGAAGTTCTTCGGGAACATCCACCGGCATGTGCTTGCGAAAGGGCACGGCATGGTGGTCCTTGCATCCTCCGGCGGACGCACGATCGCCGGTGCGGTCTATTTTCACTTCGGCAGGAATGCCGTGTATAAATACGGGGCTTCGGACCGGCGCCATCAGAATCTCCGTGCCAACAACCTGGTCATGTGGGAAGCGATCCGGCGCTACGCCGCCGAAGGCCTCCGGGTGTTCGACTTCGGCCGAACCGAGCCCGGGAACGAGGGGTTGCTCCAGTTCAAGCGGGGATGGGGGGCTGTGGAACGACCGGTCAACTATTACCGGTATGATCTGCGGCGGGATGAGTTCGTGACCAGCCACCTCGCCGTGGCCGGTGCGCATACGGCCTACTTCCGGCACATGCCGATGCCGCTGCTCAAGCTGGCGGGAACACTATTGTACCGGCACATGGGATAGGACAGGAACGACCGATGAGGACGCTATGAAGCTGCGAAACCGGGTATTCTACAGGCTCAAACCCTTGATCCCCCGCGGGGTGCAGCTCTTTCTGAGAAGAAAGATCATCCAGCATCAGCTGGTGCGCTTCAAGGACGTCTGGCCTATTGATGAACGGGCCGGCGCCGCGCCTGCGGGGTGGTCGGGATGGCCGGAGGGAAAGCGGTTCGCGCTGGTGCTGACGCACGATGTTGATACTGCGCGCGGGTTCGAACGCTGTCTCGCGCTGGCCGATGTGGAGGAGCGACTGGGGTTCCGGTCATCGTTCAATTTCGTGCCATTGCGGTACGCCATCTCCGATGACGTCCTGGCAAAGCTCAAACAGCGGGGATTCGAGCTCGGGGTGCATGGACTGTACCATGACGGCAAGTATTACGAGACCAAGAAAATCTTCCAGGAGCGCGCCGACAAGATCAACCACTACCTGAAAAAGTGGGGTTCCGCGGGGTACCGGGCTCCCTGCATGCTGCACAAGCTGAGCTGGTTCCACGACCTCAATATCGAATACGACACATCGACGTTCGACACCGATCCCTTCGAGCCCAACCCCTGCGGCGCACGGACGATATTTCCCTTCATCGTCACCTCCGGTGAGACGAAGAATCAATACGTGGAAATGCCCTATACGCTGCCGCAGGACTTCACGCTCTTCATCCTGATGCGAAACCGGAACATCGATATCTGGCGGCAGAAGCTGGAATGGGTGGTCCGGCACGGTGGCGTGGTGCTGGTGAACACGCATCCTGACTACATGAACATGAACGGACAGGCGGCCGGGCGGGAGGAGTACCCGGTCCAATTCTACGAGCAGCTTCTGCGTCATATTCAGGAAGAATATCGAGGGCAGTACTGGCATGTCCTTCCCAAGGAGCTGGCCCGGTACTGGAGGAACACGACGCAGGATGCCCGCCACAATGCCCGTGCATTGTTTTCGCTGGTCCCTGAGTTCAGCGGTTGGGGAGAAGTGTAGTGCATTCAAACGAACGACCTATAAGGAGAACAGAGACCATGGGTGATTACAAAGTAGCAATGCAATTCGTAGAACCGAAGACCTATTACGACGGCGCCCCCTACGATCCGCCGGTGCGCTATCCCGAGTATGAGGGGTCCGGCGTGGACCCGAAGAACCATGTCTACGAGGCCGTTCGGAAAATGTTTTATTCGCTCGGCCTCGACAGCGCCAATTACAACACCGCGCAGTGGAACCCCTTTGGAGAGATGATCAAGCCGGGGATGACGGTGTTCATCAAGGCGAACACGGTCACCCACGAGCATAGCCAGAAGAAGGACATCTTCTCGGTGATCGTCCACGCGTCGGTGCTGCGGCCGATCCTCGACTATGTCGTCAAGGCCCTGAAGCACGAAGGGAGGATCATCGTCGGCGACTCGCAGCTCTACTACTGCGACTTCGACAAGGCGATGAAGGCCTCGCACATCGACAAGCTCCTGACATGGTATGCCGGCACCACCCGCGTTCCCTTCGAGTGCTACGACATGCGGATGAACCGTGCCGTCCGGACCTGGATGTACGGCCGCTGGGGGCGGGCAAAGGTCGAGCAGGACCCCCGGGGCTACCGGTTCATCGACCTCAAGGACAAGAGCGCCTTCGAAGGCATCGATCCGAAGCGGCTGCGCATCGCCATCGCGAGCTACAAGAACATGCGGAAGCATCACGCGCCGGGAAAGCACCAATACCTCTTCCCGAAGTCCTTCCTCGAGAGCGACGTGGTCATCAGCATCCCCAAGCTCAAGACACACCGGCGGACCGCGGTGACGATCGCGCTCAAGAACTTCATGGGCCTTCCGGCGCTGAAAGACAGCCTGCCGCATTTCATCACCGGCTCGGTTTCCGAGGGGGGCGACCAGTACATCAATCCCTCGCTGCGAAAGTCGATCGGCACCTTCCTGCATGACCAGATCCAGACCATCCCCTTCGTCCCGGTGAAGTTCGTGCTGGCCGTGGCAAAAGCCGCGCTCTGGAACTCGCGCCGGATCGTCCCCTTCAAGGACGATGTCGCCGAGGCCATGTGGTACGGGAACGACACGCTGTGGCGAACACTGCAGGACCTGAACAAGGCGGCGGTCTACGCGGACAAGGAAGGCAAGCTTTGCGACACGCCCCAGCGGAAGGTGTTCGTCGTTGTCGACGGCATCATTGCCGGGGAAGGGAACGGACCGCTCGCTCCGGATCCCGTCTCGGCGGGTGTGCTGCTCGCGGGGAGCAGCACGGTTACGATCGATGCCGTGGGCGCGACGCTGATGGGATTCGATATTGAGCGGATCCCGCTGATCCAAAAGATCCTTGACGGGAACGGCCAGTTGCCTCTGTACGCGGGGACCCGCGAAGATATCGTCGTACTGGACGGGGACCAGAAGTACTCCCTCAAGGAGCTGGCGAAGCACCATAACCTTCATTTCGAGCCCCATCCGGGCTGGAAAAATTACGTGGAGCTGAAGGAAGAAAAATGAGCTTTGCGGTCGCCATCAAGAAGGTCCGGCGAAACCTGAGCGACTACGGGTTCGGGGAAACGCTCCGGAAAGCCCTCTCTTCGCTGGCAGGGAGCGTTTATCTTGAACGGACCTATCGGATCTACCGCAGGGACCTGCGGACCGGGAAGTTCGCGGAAGAGGTCCCTCCGGGCATCGATCTCAGGGTCATCGGCGCGGGCGATGCGGCGGCGATCAAAGACATCGAGAACATGGAGGAATGGCTCCAGGGAGCCGTCAAAGAACGTCTCTCGCGGGGTCTCTGCGTTGCTGCATTCGACGGCGAACGCGTCGTCGGTTTCAACCTGGTCGCCTTCGATGAGATTTACATCCCGCTGCTGAATATGACCAGACGGCTCCGGCCGAAGCAGGCCTGGTCCGAGCAGATCACGGTCGCGAAGGACCACCGGAAAAGCGGCCTTGCCTCCGCGCTTCGTCATCGCGTCTTTTCGGAACTGCAGCAGCGCGGATTCCGATTTCTGTACGGCGGCACTTTGCTGACGAACGTCGCATCGCTTAAGTCTGCGAACAAGGTCGGATTCAGGTCCCTAGCTGATGTGCGGTACCAAAGGGTCCTTACCCGGGAATATCGCACGTACAGGAGGATCAAGCATGTCGTTCCTTGAACGAGCGGAGGAACTCCTGGTCGGAAGGGCTACCTTCCCACTGACGAACTATCTCCTCAACCGCCGGGGCATCTTGTCACGCTATGATGAGCTGCGCCGGTCGGAATGGTACCAGCCCGAACAGCTGAGGGAACTACAGCTCCGGAAGCTGAAGCAGCTCATCGCCTATGCCTACGAACAGGTCCCATTCTATACAGAACGGTTCCGTGCCATCGGCATGTTGCCGGGGGACATCAGGTCGCTCGAGGACCTCAGGAAGGTGCCGCCCCTCAGCAGACAGGAAGTGATCGATCGGAGGAGCGACCTGGTTGACCGGCGACTGAGTGACTCGCTTGCCGCCGCAGACGGCTCATCGCGGGGGCCCGGTGAACCCATCCCGTTCGCCCCGTTCCGGCGCCACAAGCTTGTACGCAATACATCCAGCGGATCCACCGGCGCGCCTACGGTATTCTATGAGGACGGCTCCCAGACAGCGCTCAACTGGGTCCATGAGCTCAGGCTCAAAAGCTGGTTCGGGAACCTGCCTGGCGCGCGTGAGGCGAGGATGGTCCGGCTTTCGACCGAGTACCTTCCGAAGAGCCGCACGCTCCGGCTCCGGAACCGCCTCTGGAACCAGCTCATCCTTCCCGGGGTGAACCTGACCGATCAGGACTACGCCGTGAGCGTCGAGAAGCTGCGGATGTTCCGGCCGAAAACGCTCTGGGGATTCACCTCTGCGGTTGCGGGCCTTGCTGACTATATCCGCAGGACCGGCATCGATCCGTCGCCCTGGGGGATCCGGCTCGTGGTAGGATGGGCCGCGCCGGTCTACGATCATGAACGCAGGCTGCTGGAAACGGTCTTTGCCTGCCCGGTCTCGAACATCTACGGCGCGCGGGAGGTCGGGCATGTGGCCGGCCAGTGCCCCGCCGGTTCCTATCATATCAACCAGGAGCACCTGCTCGTGGAGCGCGACGAGGATGCCGGGGCGACGGAGGGCCGGGAAGCAGGGGAGGTCCTCGTCACCACGCTCGGCATCTCGCCCATGCCCTTTATCCGCTACCGCATGGGCGACATCGGTACGATCGCCCCTTCGAGCTGCAGCTGCGGAAGGACGCTGCCGGTGCTCCAGGAGTTCGTCGGCAGAACAGGCGAGATATTCCGAACACGGGACGGACGGATGATATCACCGAACTTCTGGTGCCGGACCTTTATGAACGTAAAGCTCGCCGGTGCCATCAAGCGTTTCCAGGTGATCTATCTCAGCGACCATTCCATGCAGATCAAGATCGTGAAGGACGGCCTTTTCAGCAGCGAAACGGAGCAGGTACTGACCGGGCACCTGAAAAGGAATTTCCCTCTGGACATGGAGTTCTCGTTCGAGTATGTCCCCGAAATCCTGCCCCAGGTGTCGGGCAAATATCAGATGGTCGTGAATGCAATGGCCGGCCGACAGGCTCGATGAGGGTAAAAACGCCCGTATGAGCGACCGGCGCATGTTCGCAACATCAAGAGCGATCTCTCGTATGAGCACCTATCAAGCACGAAAACTATTTCTTGCTGTTGCGCTGATATTCCTGACCGCGTCTGCCGCGGTTGCCGACGGTCAGGCGCGGCTCGCCCCGTGGTACCAGAACCTCGACGCTGCCGTGAGCCTCAGATTCGACGACGGACTGGAGTCCCATGCGACAAAGGTCATCCCCCAACTGAACCGGTACGGCTTTCGCGCCGTCTTCCTCGTCAGTCCCGGCAGCGCACAGTACCGTGCACGTCGTGAATTCTGGGAACAGACGGTCCCTGCGATGGGACACCATCTCGGCAATCATACCATGAACCATCGCGGCGCACGGACCATCGAGGAGGCGGACTACGAGATCGGTGAGGCAGCGCGGACGATATGGCGGGTCCAGCCCCGGGAATCCAAGCTGCTCGTTTTCGCGAGCGGCGGGGGAAAAAAACTGTGGGGCGGCAAGGAATGGGAGCAGGCCGATCCTGCCTACCGGCAGCTTGTCCAAAAATACCATCTGATCGATCTCTATGACGGGAACCATCACTATATCAGCGTACGGACCGGCATGGGGAGCGGGGATCTCTGCGGATCGCTCGACACCACGCTGGCGCGGGGGGGACATCAGAGCTACGCGTTCCATGGCATCGGACGGCCCTCTTTCCTGGAATGGGTGAAGATGATGATCCGGGGGTATGGCATGACGACCAGTGAGGAGACCTTCTCCGGATTCCTCGGCTGCCTGGATGAACGCCGGCAGCGCTTCTGGGTGGCGCCGCTCGACGACATCCTCAAGTATGAGGAGGAGGCCCGGGACGCGGCGGTGCGGACCACCCGTTCCGACCGGCATACCGCCACCCTGCAGCTCTCGGTGCGCACGGACCCTGTGCTGTACGATCACCCGCTTACCCTGATCCTGCCTGACCAACAGGGGCGGATCGTGCAGAGCGTTAGGCAGGAACGGGAGCAATGCAGGGTCTACCAGGATGCGGCCGGCCATGTCCTCGTTGATGTCCGGCCGGCAAACAGCGTGATTACCGTTACCTATAGCGGCGCGCGACCCTGAGGTGCTGCCGGACCACGAGCGAACGACATGGACGTTCTTGACGCAGTAAAAGGCCGGAGAAGCATCCGGGATTTTCAGGACCGCCCGATACCGCACGAGACGCTCGAGGACCTGATCGAGGCGCTTCGATGGGCGCCATCGGCCGGGAACCTGCAGAGCAGAAAGTTCTATCTGGTATTCAACGAGGACCTGCGCAGTCGGCTTGCTGCCGCGGCAGGCAGCACGGCCCTCGCTGCCAAGCTGAAAAGAGCGGTAAAGACCGTGCTCGGGAGGAACGCCCTGTCCGCAGCTCCGCTGGTGATCGTGGCCTGCCTCGACCGTTCCATTGCGGCGCGGTACGGTGAACGCGGCGAGCGGCTCTATGCCATCCAGGACGTGGCCCTGAGCCTGATGAACATGATGCTGGTCGCGCACGACCGGGGGCTGGGCAGCGTATGGATCGGCGCCTTCGATGAGGAACGGGTAGCGTCGATCATGGGACTGCCGGAACACCTCCGGCCGGTGGCCCTGGTCCCGGTCGGCCATCCGGCGCGGGTGCCCGGACCTCCGGAACGGCTGCCGCGGGAACAGGCTGTCGAGTTCGTGCGCTGAAGGCAGGCAGGCCAGAAGACCTGCATGCCGGAAAGGTGGTCAATGGAGACAAGGATCGTTGCAGAGAAAGAAAAAAATGCGTGGGAACAGTATGTCCGAAATCATCCGGGCTCGATCGCGTGGCAAAGTTATGATTGGTTTTCGGTCGTGCGGAAGCATTACGCTGTGGACTTCATTCCGCTGGCGGTCATGAACGGATCGGGCATCACCGGCGTCCTTCCCCTTTACCGGATCGGCTCGTCGCAAGGAAAGAACATGCTGATCTCCGTTCCCTATGCAGTGGCGGGCGGCATCCTGGCTGACAACGAGGAGGCCGACGCGGCGCTCGTCGGGAAGGCGATCGCACTGGCAGCGGAATACGGATCGCGGGGTATCACGCTCAAACAGTATAAAAGGAAGATCACCGGGAGTTTCCGGATCGACGACGGGTTCTATAACCGGGAGCTGGACATTTCCCGGGACCTCACGAAGGTATGGAACGGTCTGGATGACAGGAACAAGCAGCGGATCGACGAGGCCCGGAACTATCCGCTTGCGCTCGACTATCCGACACGCGATATTACCGCGTTCTACAAACTGCTGCTCCACCATCACCACCGGAGCGGTGTGCCCTGCGTTAGCAAGAAGTGGATCGAGGACCTCATCGCCTTCAAGCTCTATTCCGCGGCGCTTCTGACCTTGAACGGACGGCCGGTCGCCGGCACCCTCGTCAAGGAGTTCAAGGACACGGTGTCCCTCCCGTTCAGCTGCATCGCCGGCGCCGATGAGCGGCACCGCATGTACGCCTATGATCTCTATTGGAAGCTCATTTCGCGCTTCGCCGCGAGCGGCACGCGGATCTACCACTCGGGCCGCATCCCGCATAACAACGACGTGGAGGACTACCGGCTCGGATGGAACGGTACGCAGTATGGCTACTATTACCAGTATTATCCGGAGGGCGATGCCATCCGCCAGGAGTCGAACAAGAAGGGAAAAAAACGGGAGCTGTTCACTGCGCTCTGGCGGCGGGTCCCGGAAAGCATCGCAGCCCGGCTCGGGCCGTCCATCGTGAAACGATTTCCCTGAATCGGGCGCGCAGTGCGAACGTGAAGGCAACCATCTGCAGCGCACCCCGGTCGATGCGAGCGCCCGGGAGCGAAGAGGATGATCAACGACGAAGCGGAAGAGGAGGAAGTACGATGAAGATCAATATCTACGGCATGGGATACGTGGGCTGCGTGTCGGCTGCCTGTCTGGCACAGGATGGTCACGAAGTGACCGGCATCGATGTGGACCCGGTCAAGGTGAACCTGATCAACAGAAAGAAGAGCCCGATCGTCGAACCGGGCCTTCCGGAACTGATCAGGAAGGTCGTGACCTCGGGAAACCTCAAGGCGAGCAACAACGGAGCAGGGCCAGCTGATGTCTCGATCGTCTGCGTCGGTACGCCGAGCAGCAGGAACGGCAGCCTGCAGCTGGACTACATCAAGCGCGTGGCAGAACAGATCGGGAGCGTTCTGAAAAGGACGGCAGCCTATCATGTCGTCAACATCCGAAGCACCGTCTTGCCCGGCACCGTCAAGGAGACGATCATCCCGATTCTCGAGGAGCGGTCCCAAAAGCGGGCGGGGAAGGATTTCGGCGTATGCATGAACCCCGAATTCCTGCGGGAGGGGACGTCGATCAAGGATTACTATCATCCGCCGTTCACCGTGATCGGGCAGATAAACAAAAAGAGCGGAGCGGTCGTCGAGAAGCTCTACGGGACCATCGAGAACGCCCCGGTCATCAAGACAGCCATACAGGTGGCGGAAATGGTAAAATATAGCTGCAATACCTTCCATGCCCTGAAGGTGACCTTCGCGAACGAGATCGGGAACATCTGCAAGGCCGTAGGGGTTGACAGCCACGAGCTGATGGATATCTTCTGTCAGGACACGAAATTGAACATATCAAGCTATTATCTCAAGCCCGGTTTCGCCTTCGGCGGCTCTTGCTTGCCCAAGGACCTCCGGGCAGTCCTGTACAAGGCGAAGATGCTCGATCTCGACTGCGCGCTCCTGGATGCGGTCCTGAAGAGCAATGCCCACCAGATCGATACGGCTTACGATCTCATCAAAAATACGGGCAAGCGGAAGATCGGCGTGCTCGGCCTGAGCTTCAAGCCCGGGACCGACGATCTGCGCGAGAGCCCCATGGTGGAGCTCGTTGAAAGGCTGATCGGCAAAGGATACGAGATCCAGATCTACGATCATGAGGTGTCCCTCGCGAAGTTGTTCGGGTCGAACAAACGGTATATCGAGACCATGATCCCGCATATCTCAACACTCCTGAAACCGTCGATTAAGCAGGTGGTCAGCGGCGCGAAGCTGGTCGTAGTCGGAAAGAGCAACCAGGAAATCCAGCAGGCGGTCGCAAAGGCCAACGGCAGCAAGGTCGTGCTGGACCTTGTCAGACTCTTTGCCATATCCCCGAAAAAGGCGGCCCACTATGAAGGAATCTGCTGGTAGTACGCTGCTGTTCGTCGAGAACCGCTACCCCCATGATCCCCGCGTGCGGAACGAGGCGACCGCGCTGGTAGCAGCCGGATACCGGGTGACGGTGATCTCGCTGCGCGCGAAGGACGAGCCAAGCCACGCGTTCTTTGACGGCGTGGAGGCCTATCGCATCCCGCGCATCACCCTGTTCAATAAGACGAACCGAAGCGTCCAGACATTCCACGGCAGGATCCTGACCGCCTTCAAGTCGCTCATCGGCTACCTGGTCGAGTATTCCTACTTCACGCTGGGCAGCCTGTTCATCAGCATGTACGTATGCGCCAGGCAGCGCGTCGATATCATCCACCTGAACAACCCTCCGGACACGCTCTGGACCATCGCAGCGCTGTACAAGCTGCTGGGCAAGAAGGTCGTGTTCGATCATCACGATCTGTCCCCGGAGCTCTACCTGTCCCGCTACGGAATCAAGGGAGAAGGGAAGGGAATGATCTACCGCACTCTCCTCCTGCTGGAGAAGATCAACCTGAAGATTGCCGATGTCGTGATCGCGACGAACGAATCCTATCGTGAGAACGACATCCGGCGGGGCAATCTGGACGAACGGAAGGTGTTCATCGTGCGGAACGGTCCGGACCTGAACCGCGTGCGGCTGACCGCGTCCGACGAGCGGCTGAAGAGCATGAACAAGAAGATCCTGGCCTATATCGGCATCATGGGGCCCCAGGACGGCGTCGATTACCTCATACGGGCCCTGCACCATCTGGTCTATGGGATCGGCAGGACCGATTTCTACTGTGTCCTCATCGGGAAAGGCGATTCACTCGAGTCCCTCAAGGCCCTCGCCCACGACCTCAAGATCGACGAGCACGTCTGGTTCACGGGGTTCATCCCCGATGCGGACGTCATACGGTATCTTTCGACCGCCGACATCTGCGTCGACCCCGATCCGTCCAGTCCATTGAACGATGTGTCGACATGGATCAAGATCATGGAGTATATGGCGTTGGAAAAGCCCATCGTGACCTTCGATCTCAAGGAGACGCGGTATTCCGCAGGGGATGCCGCCCTCTATGTACGCCCCAACGATGAAGAGGGCTTTGCGCAGGCGATCGTCACCCTCATGGACGATCCGGAGCTGTGCCGGCAGATGGGAAAGCGGGGACGGGAACGGGTCGAGCGTGAGCTGCACTGGGGCATTGTGAAACAGAATCTTCTGGACGCCTACGCATGGTGCCTCACCCCGGGCAAGAAACGAAGCGCGTCGGAAGTGGTGCAACGGCAGACCGAGGAGTGACGCCCCGGCGGGTCATTGCCCTTTCGGGAAGACAGCTGTACGATCGACGTTCTCGCTGGTTCCTCACGACAAAAACCATGGCCCTTTTGAAAAGTCAGAGGTAACATGCAATCAGGAAAGATTACATATGTACTCATAACGCCAGCGAGGAATGAAGAGGCATACATCGAGAAAACGATTCAAGCTGTCGTCGCTCAGACCATTTTGCCCAGAAAGTGGATTATCGTCAGCGATGGTTCAACGGATCGAACGGATGATATTGTAAAAAAATACCTGCCTGATCATCCCTGGATTGAACTTATCCGCATGCCGGAACACAGGGACAGGCACTTTGCCGCCAAGGTCATGTGTTTTAAGGCGGGCTATGAGAAAGTGAAGAACACGGAACATGACATTATCGGCAGTCTTGACGCCGATATCACGTTCGAACCGGATTATTTCGAATTTCTCTTGCGCAAGCTCGCCGACCTCCCCGAGCTCGGTGTAGTCGGTACCCCTTTCATAGAGGGCTCAGCGCATTATGATTACCGGTTCACGAACATCGAGCATGTATCAGGGGCATGTCAGATGTTCAGGCGTGAATGCTTTGAGGATATCGGCGGATATGTTCCCAATAAAGCCGGTGGAATCGACTGGATCGCTGTGACGACAGCCAGGATGAAAGGGTGGAAGACGAGGACGTATACCGAGAAGACCTGCATCCACCATCGCATAATCGGAACAGGCAGCCACGGCAATGTCATGAGGTGGTTTAAACAAGGCCGGAAAGACTACCTTTTAGGCAGTCATCCCCTGTGGCAGGTATTTAGGTCCCTCTATCAAATGAAACAGAAACCCTATGTTATCTGCGGTTCATATTTGCTGACAGGATATATCTGGTCAATGATGAAGAGAGAGAAACGACCAATCTCCCGAGAGTTGATCATATTCAACAGGAGGGAGCAGATGCAAAGGCTGAAGATGATCTTTTTCGCCTCCCCGTCGCATGTTTCGAGGTCAGCAGGGGAGTGCTCAGTTGGAAAACCGGGAACCGGAAGGGGTGCTTGAGTGCTGGTGCTGGACAGGATCATGAAATTACTCATTTCGCTGGTCTATCACGCATACCGGAAGGTCCGTACCCTGGCGGGCGCTCTCGTGGGTGAAGGTCGATCGGGGCGCTATGTGGTATTGACCTATCACGCCGTTAAGGCCGGGCAGCAAGATAGGTTCGCATCGCAAATGGAATCGCTGAAAAAACACGGCACAGTTGTCTCAGCAGAAGCGGCTGCTCCCCGTGACGGCGAGAACCGGATCGCCATAACGTTCGACGATGGCTTTACGAGCGTGGCCGAGAATGCATTGCCGGTCATGGACGCGCAGGGGGTGCCGGCAACGATCTTTGTCCCGACGGGCTATCTGGGAGCGCGTGCCGGGTGGATAACGAAGCGGGAACATCCAAACTATCATGAGGTCGTCCTGACGGGGCGGCAATTACAGGGGCTCCCGAACGACTTTGTCTGCATCGGATCACACACTGTTCTTCACCGGGACCTGTCATCCGTGAAGCCCGACGAGGCCGAAGCCGAGCTCCGGCAGTCAAAGGAGGCGCTGGAATCACTCCTGAACAGACCCGTGCGCCTGCTCTCCTTGCCTTACGGCAGCTGTAATCCCACCGTACTGGAATTAGCGAGGACGGCGGGTTATCAGCGTATATTTCTGAATGTCCCGGTGTCTAATGCCGCTGCTGGCGGGGAAGATGTCGTGGGAAGGACGAACGCCTCGCCTGATGATTGGGGTATCGAGTTTACGTTGAAGGCCAGGGGAGCATATGAGTGGCTTCCCGTCGCGATAAAGGTGAAGAGGCGCCTGCGGCATCTGCTTGCAGGAACAATGCACCTGCGGGCCAAGTCCCGTGATGCAGGAATCGCCAACAGTTGAGAGCGGGCTGAAACGGGGCATTGCGGGGCGGCAACTTCCCGGATCCTGCGCACGGCGCATCCCCGAACGTGAAGAAAGGAGCAGAGGCGAATGAAGGAAAGAGCAGACAGGGTGGAAAAGAGCCTGGCGAAACTGGAGCGCTGGGTGGTCGATCACGATTACCGAGGGTATGAGCCCTTTGACGGTCTGTCCTCGGTCCTGAGGCCGCTGACGTTCCGGAACGAGCTGGCCGAACGTCTTCTGCAGCAGGCCGTGCGTCAGAGCCCGATCAACCTTCGTCCCCTTTTTGGCGTGAAGCCGCTCGATTCCACGAAGGGGAGGGGCTACATGGCATGGGGCTACCTCGCCATGCTGCGGGACCGGCACGACGACGCGATCCGCGCCCGGGCGATCGAGTGCCTGGAATGGCTGATCAAGAACAAGTCGCCGTTCTACCGGGACTTCAGCTGGGGAAACCATTTCGACTATTCGAGCCGCGGCGGCCAGATGCCCAAGTACGAGCCCACCATCGTGTGGACGAGCCTGATTGGCAATGCATTCCTGGATGGTTATGAGATCCTGAAGGACGAGCGATATCTGAACGTGGCCCGGAGCGTCTGCGATTGGATCCTGTCGCTGCCGCGGGACGTGAACGGCACCGGCACCTGTCTCAGCTATGTGAAATACCAGAAGAGCTCTATCCACAATTCCAACATGCTTGGCGCCGCGATGCTGGCCCGCACCGCCTCCCTGACGGGCGACCGGTCCGCGCTGCCGCTGGCAAAGGAAGCGATGCGGTACAGCTGTGCCAACCAGAATCCGGACGGCGCATGGTACTACGGGAAGGCCGAAAAGTACCACTGGATCGACAATTTCCACACCGGCTACAACCTGGACAGTCTGAAGCGTTATATCGCGTACGCCGGTGACCGAGAATTTGAGGAGAACCTGCAGCGAGGATATGGCTACTACAAGACGCACTTCTTCGAGCCAAGCGGGCGGCCGAAATACTACCACGACCGCTCCTATCCGATCGATATCCAGTGTGCGGCGCAGGCGATCGATACGCTGGTGCTGTTCTCGGATCAGGACCCGTCGTCGATCGAGCTTGCCTGGCGCGTTGCGAACTGGACGATCAGCAACATGCAGGACGGAAGCGGGTACTTCTACTACCGGATCCTTCCGCTCAAGAAGGTGAGGATCCCGATGATCCATTGGGGGCAGGCTACAATGTTCAAGGCCCTCGCTCATCTGTTGACGAAGCTCCGGGGCACGCACAATGACCTTGCGAGTGTACGGGATGGCCAGAGCACCAATGCTCCGGACCGGAAAATGTCCGTGAAGGTGCTTTGATATCGAAAGGAACCATGGTTTCCGGAGTACATGCATTGCAGCTCCTGTCTTGCTCAGGATGAAGGAACGACATCACATAACGGTCTGTGTCTGCACCTATGAGCGGCCTCAGCTGCTTGCCCGGCTGCTCCAGGCGCTGGGCCGTCAGCAGAACGATGGGCTCTTTACCCTCTCCGTGGTGGTCGTGGACAATGACCGTCGTCAGTCCGGCCGCAAAGCGGTCGAGGAGGCCGCCGCGAGCGGGATCGTGTCCGTGCAATACGCCGTGGAACCGGTGCAGAACATCGCCCTTGCGAGGAACCGTGCCGTACGGAAGGCGTCGGGGACGCACATCGCCTTCCTCGATGATGACGAGAGGCCCATCGACACCTGGCTCCTGCATCTTTATCGGACCTGCCTGGCGCATGACGCCGACGGCGTCCTCGGTCCGGTAAAGCCGGAGTTTAACGGGACGCCGCCCGCCTGGATCGTGAAGGGACGGATCTGCGAGCGGAAGAACCATGCCACCGGAACCATCCTGCGGCACTATACCGATACGCGGACGGGCAATGTTCTGTTCAACAGCCGCATCTTTGCGGGCGAGGATCGCCCCTTTGATCCGGGCTTCGGGAGGACAGGCGGCGAGGATACGGACTTCTTTCGTCGCATGCTGCACAAAGGGTGCACCTTTGTCTGGTGCAACGAGGCGGAAGCGTACGAGACGGTCCCGCCCGAACGGCTGACACGCTCCTACTATCTCCGCCGTGCCCTGCTGCGAGGTTCCGTCGCATTCCGCCAACCGACGGTCCGGCTGAAGGTCCTGGGCGTGGCCAAGTCCATGGCTGCGGTCGCCGTCTACACACCCCTGATGCCGCTCTTCCTGGCTGCGGGCCCCCATATTCTCATGAAGTACCTTATCAGATACTGTGATCATCTCGGAAAACTCATGGCCGCCGTCGGGTTCGATGTCGTCAAGGAGCGGAGCCAGGTGACCGCCGGACCGTCGGGCGGGCAGTATCCTGAGATGCCGGAGCGCCGATGAAAAAGGTACTGCTCATATCCAACCGCGTCATGCATTACCGGGTATCGGTGTACAATTACTTCGCGCGGACCTTTCGGCAGCACGGCTGGGAGCTCATCGTCAGGAGCGACGAACTCCAGAAGGAGAATCCCCATCCGCTGGAGTTCGATTTCCGGGAGATCGACCTTACCTTCCGCAACTGCCGCGACGAGATAGCCCGGATCGGCCCGCAGGTCGTCATTCTCTTTCTCCATCTCAAGGACCCGGTCCTGTGGCCGCTCATTCACTGGCTGCCGCTGAAGGGGATCCCGCTGATCTACTGGACAAAAGGCGCGAACCTGGACAAAGCCAACAGCAGGTTGAGATACCTTCTGTTCAATTATGTGCACGGCAGGTGCGACCGCCTGATCCTGTATTCTCCCAACGAGGTGAAGTATCTGACACGGGCGAACCGCCGCAAGGTGTACGTTGCCAACAACACGATCAACTTCGAGGACTTTCCCGCGATCACGGATTCCCGGGAGTCGATCAAGCGCGAGTTCCATATCCCCTTTGACAAGGTCGTGCTTTCCGTCGGGAGGATGGACGTGGGCGGCCAGCGGAAGAAGGTCGATCACCTCGTCGAGGTGTTCCGCCGGATCAGCGTGCCCGGCGCCGGTCTGGTCATCGTCGGCGCAGGCGTGAGCCGGGAGCTCCTGGAACGGATGAACAGGAAGAACACGATCTATCTCGGAGAGATCTACGATGCAAAAAACATCCAGATCAGCAGGATCTTCAGCATGGCCGACCTTTTCTGCATTCCGGGCCATGTCGGCCTCGGTCTGGTACAGGCGTTCCACTTCGGCCTGCCGGTCGTAACAGAGGAGGGTCTGCAGCCTCCGGAGATACACTACCTGCGCGACGGTTGGAACGGATACCAGGTGCCTGAGGACGACATCGATGCCCTGCAGGAGCGCATCGAGCATCTGCTCCGGAACGACGAGGTGCGACACACCTTTTCCCTGAACGCGAGGCAGAGGATCGAGGAGAACGGAAGCATCCAGAACATGTTCCTTGGATTCAAGAACTGCATCGAATCCCTCGTACCTGCGGCCGGCGCTACCGGAGGGCCGGAGATCGCCGCGTCCTGCATGGCCGGCCCAGGACGGCCACGGTCAAATCACCCATGATGCGCTCCCTCGTGTCGCATATTCCCTACGGCCTGATCAAGCATCTGCCGCAGGCAGGTCTCATCGTGCCCTATTACCACATGATCAGCGACCGACCGGTACAGCATGTGCGGCATCTCTATGCCCACAAGAGCATTCGGGAGTTCGAACGCGATCTCGAGTTCCTCCTGCTCCATTATGCGCCCATCGGCCTGCCGGAGCTGCTGGCCGCCCTTCGGCAGGGACGCGTGCTGCCGAAGCGATCATTCCTGCTCACGTTCGATGACGGGTTCCGCGAGATGCACGACATCGTCGCCCCGCTGCTGTACGCAAAAGGCGTACCTGCTGTGTTCTTTGTTACCACAGCCTTTCTGGACAACCAGACGCTCTGTCATCAGCATGCTGCGAGCGTCATCGCTGAACGTCTTTCGCAGATATCGTCGCCGGCCCTGATCGCACAGATGCGATCGGCGCTTGCAGCTGCCGGCGCGGGGGATGGCGATCTCGCCAAGGCCGTGGTCTCCCTCCCATACCGGCAGCGGTCACTCGTCGAGAGCATCGCCCATATGGCCGGCGTCGATACCCGCGATTACCTGCAGCATGAGCGTCCCTACCTGACCTCGGAGCACATATTCAAGCTTATCGGGATGGGATTTTCAATCGGGGCGCACAGCATCGATCATCCGCTCTATGAGGACCTGACCCTCGAGGAGCAGCTGCGGCAGACGCGGGAGAGTGTACGATACGTGCGGCAGGTCTATCACCTCGACTACGCAGCTTTTGCGTTCCCCCATCATGACCGCGGGGTATCCCTGCGCTTCTTCGAGGAGCTGTACGGCAGCGGTGCGCTCGATATCTCCTTTGGGACCGGAGGGTTGATCAGCGACGATTGGCCGAAGAACATCCAGCGGCTCAGCTTCGAACGGCCGCGGGTACCCGCAAAGGAGATACTCGTCCATGCAACGGCACGCAAGTTCTATCGGACCATTATTGGAAAGAACCGGCAGCTGCGCCAGTGACCGCGGCTGCGCGAAGACCTTGATACCAATCGCCGCGATGAAGCCCTGCGGACGACAGCACCGGACCGGACAGAGGAGCGCTCTATGCAGACCAATAGTATGACAAATACATCGATCACGGTCAGCGGGGCGATGATCAAGATCGCTGCGCTTACCGCGGAGCCCTATGAGGACGTGATTGATCCCGAGGCGATGATCAAGTCCCTCGCGGACAGCCGGACCCCAGCTGACCTGTTCACCTTCATCCAGCGACCGCCGGATTCCGCTCCGCTGTTTAGCTACCCCCTGGAGTGGGACAATATGGCAGTGCTGTCGGTGACGGACTACGATCACTGGTGGACCAAGCAGATCAACGACAAGACCAGGAACCTCGTACGCAAAGCTGCCAAAAAAGGAGTGGTCGTCAGGCAGGTGCCCTTCGATCAGGATCTCACCCGGGCGATCGCCGAGATCTATAATGAAACACCGATACGTCAAGGGCGGCATTTCTGGCACTACGGCAAGGATGCCGAAACGATCCGCACCGAGAACGAGGAATACGCGGACCGGAGCGAGTACTACGCGGCCTATCACGATGACAATGTCATTGGGTTCATGCGTCTGGTGCATGATGAGAAGCTCACGAACATCATGTACATCTTGTCCAAGATAGCCCATCGGGAAAAGGCGCCGAACAATGCTTTGATCGCATATGCCGTGAAGCGCTGTGCAGAGTTCGGACAGCGGGATATCGTCTACGCCAAGTACGTGTACGGCAAGAAAGGCGAGGACAAATTGACCGATTTCAAGCGGCACAACGGATTCCGGAAGGTCGATATCCCCCGGTACTACATACCGCTCACGGTGAAGGGCCGCATGGCCCTGCAGCTCCGTCTGCATCATGGCATACAATCGGTCATCCCGCAGGCACTCTATGCCCGACTGGTACATCTGCGCAACCGCTGGTACGGCGCGGGGGCATCCTAGTCGGTGCCTGATCCCGCCGCCGCAGAATCCCCTGGCAAACCTTGAGATGGTCGCAGCGGCCACATTCGCGACGGAGCATCGTGCGGGAAGGCCTGCTGCTGCGGGAAATCGTGCGATGCATCATATTTCTCCGACCTCCCGGAGAAAGGATCTTTCGTTCGTAGGACGGGAGAAGAAAGGAATCGCATGCCGGGCATTACTGGTATCATCGCACAGGCGACGCAGGAACGGCATCGCCGCTCATTGGACATCATGATGGCCGGCATGCTGCACGAGCCGTTCTATTCGACCGGGACCTCGGTACAGGAAGAGCTCGGTATCTACCTGGGCTGGACCTGTCATCAGGGGTCGTTCTGCGACTGCATGCCTGTTACGAACGAGCAGCGGAACGTCATCCTGGTGCTGTCCGGCGAGTGCGTTATTGACAAGGGCGTGGCGGAATGGCTGAAAGCGCGCGGGCATCTGTTCGCGCGCAACGATGCGAGCTGCCTGGTGCACTGGTACGAAGAGCGGGGAGAGGACCTGTTCCGCGAGCTGAACGGCTGGTTCAGCGGGGTGCTGGTTGACCTCCGACAACACAAGTGCATCCTGTTCAACGACCGCTACGGCATGCAGCGGATCTACTATCACGAGAACAAGGATGGATTTTTCTTCTCCTCGGAAGCAAAAGCGCTGCTGGCGCTGAATCCCGAACTGCGCCGGCTCGACGAGCGAAGTCTTGCGGAACAGCTAACCTGCGGCTGTGTCCTGGAGAACCGTTCGTTATATAGCGGAGTGTCGGTCCTGCCCGGAGCATCGGTCTGGACCTTTTCGGGCGACGGTCGGCCTCACCGGACGGCCTATTTCACGCCGTTGGAGTGGGAAGATCAACCGGTGCTGCCTGACGAGCAATTCTACCACGACCTGCGGAATACCTTCAGGGCCGTCGTACCGCGGTATACGCATTCGATGCAGCGGATCGGCGTGTCCCTGACCGGAGGCCTGGACACGCGCATGATCATGGCGCATGCCGATGCGGCGCCGGGGGCACTGCCGTGTTACACCTTTGGCGGCATGTACCGGGACTGTTACGACGTCAAGGTCGCCCGGAAGGTCGCCCGGGCCTGCAACCAGCCGCACGAGGTGATCCCGCTGGATGGCGAATTCCTGCGCGACTTCGCGACCCATGCGGAACGCACGGTCATGATATCGGACGGGAACCTCGAGGTGAACGGAGCGCCGGAGATCTATGTCAACCGGATCGCCCGCGGCATCGCGCCGGTGCGTCTGACCGGCAATCACGGCAGCGAGGTCATGCGCGATGTCCGGTTCCTGCGGGCGAGACCGCCGCAGCGGGGGCCATTCCACCGTGACCTCGACGCTTCGCTGCAGAAGGCCGTTGAGACCTACACCCAGGTCAGCAGCGGACATCCCCTGACCTTCAGCGTGTTCAAGGAAGCGCCGTGGTTTCATGTCAACCGGCTCTCCGTGGAGCAGTCACAGGTGACGATGCGGTCACCATACCTGGACAACGATCTGGTATCGCTCCTCTACCGGGGATCACCCGCAGTCCGGGCATCGGAAGCAACCGCGCTGCGGCTGATCGGTGACGGGAACCATGGACTGGCTGCGATCTTCACCGACCGGGGTTACGGCGGGACCGCAAACCCGGTGCTGGCGAAAGCGGCACGGGCCTATTTTGAACTTTCGTTCCTTGCCGAATACGCATATGATTACGGCATGCCGCAGTGGATCGTAACGGCCGACAGCCTGCTCTCCTTCCTGCATATCGAAAGGCTTTTTCTCGGTCGTCACAAGTTCTATCATTTCCGCGTCTGGTATCGTGATCATTTGTCTTCCTATGTAAAGGAGATACTCCTGGACCCGCGGACGCTGGCGAGGCCGCATGTGGACCGGGCCGGGTGGGAAACGGTCGTGCACGAGCACACCCGGGGGCGACGCAATCATACGACGGCGATCACGAGGATGCTGACAGTGGAACTGATCCACCGGGTCTTCCTCGACCAGGCACCCCCGCCATCGACCACGGCGCTACGCAGCAGCTGATCCAGTTGCCCCGCTGTGCCGCCTGCGTCAGGGCTGCCTCGGGATGTCGCGTACTCAATAATGCGTTTCCGAACCGCCGGAAAAGGTCTCCACCGAATTCATGCCTCCCCAGCTGGCACTCATACTAAGCACGCTCTTCACGCTCATGCTGTTCCTTGCGGAGCGCCGCCGCGTCCCCCGGATGTCCGGCGCCCTCTGGGTCCCGCTTATCTGGCATTTCATCCTCGCTACGCGGTCCTTGTCCGTCTTGTTCAGTCCGACCGATGTTGAGATGTCTCCGGATGCCTACCTCGAAGGGAGCCCCTTCGACCGCGCGGTCTTCCTGGTGCTCATCCTGGCTGCGCTGGCCATACTGCTCAAAAGGTCCGCGAGCCTGTCGAGGTTTGCCGCGAACAATCCCTGGCTGGTCCTGTACATGGTGTATTGCGGGATCAGCGTATTGTGGTCGGACTATCCCTTCGTGTCCTTCAAGCGGTGGACCAAGGACATCGGCAACGTCGCCATGGTCCTCGTCGTTATGACGGAAGCGGACCCCGTGGAGGCGGTCAAGGCGCTGCTTCGGCGGATCGCCTACATGGCCGTTCCGCTCTCGATCGTGCTCATCAAGTATTTCGCGGATCTCGGACGGCAGTTCACCCACAGCGGCGAACTGATGTTCGTCGGGGCGACCACGCACAAGAATTCGCTCGGTATCCTGTGCGCGATCCTGATAATCATGTTCGTCTGGCATCTGGTCCACACCCCGCGTCCGGCGACACAATGGGAGCGGAGGGACCGGCGCATCCATATCCTGCTGGTCCTGATGATGGCCTGGCTGATGTACATTGCGGACAGTGCGACCTCGGTGATGTGCTGCGGCATCGGGCTCGCGGTCGTCTTCGGAATGGAGTTGCCGGTCATGCAAAGGAACTTACGGCACATTGGCGCCGTGGTCGTGTCCCTCCTGATGATCGGATTCCTGCTTCAATACTCCTTAGACATCTGGCAGGTCATACTGACAGGCCTGGGAAGGGACGCGACGTTGACGGGAAGAACGGTGTTGTGGGAGCAGGTCCTGGCGATAGGAGCTAATCCGTTGATCGGGACCGGCTACGACAGCTTCTGGCTCGGCAGACGGGTGGAGATGTTCTGGGAAATGTACTATTGGAAGCCGAACCAGGCCCACAACGGATTCCTCGAGATCTACCTCAATCTCGGCTGGATCGGGGTCCTGCTGCTCACCGGGATCATCGTCTCCACCTACCGGAAGATCGCGTCACGAATGGTGCGGCACGATCCCTACCAGATTCTGCGCATGTCCCTCTACGTACTGGTAATAGTGTCGAACCTGACCGAGGCATATTTCAAGAATATTGCCGAGGTATGGTTCATCTTCCTTCTCATCGCGATCGAGTATCCCCGCCCGGCACTCCAGGCTTCCCGGGCCGTTTCATCCGCGGCGGTGAAATCGGCGGTCTGGAACTGACGAACGGGAGCAGAAGAGAGGCATGAGCGATTATTTCGACACCGGTTCTTTGCGGACGGACCTGAGGAAGCGGGCGGTGCGAGGGGCGGGTTTCACGGTCGTTTCCCAGGCATCGACCTTCCTGATGCATATCATCAGCACGGTAGTGCTTGCCCGGCTCCTGACACCGGACGATTTCGGCCTTGTCGCCATGGCGGTGACCTTCAGCCTGCTGCTCCAGAACTTCGGCCTTAACGGATTTACCGAGGCCATCATGCAGAAGGAGGAACTCGACCAGCGACTCGTCAGCACCTTCTTCTGGATCAATATCGCCATAAGTCTCGGCCTCACGCTCGCGTTCATGGCAGCCGCGCCGGCCCTGTGCTGGTTGTACCACGAACCCCGGCTGAAGGCGATCTCCATCGGCGTCGCACTCTCGATCATTTTCACCGGAGTCGGGAACATCCATGCTGCACTGCTGAAGCGCAAAATGGAGTTCAAGGCCACGTCGGCGATCTTCTTTGCCGCGCGAACGGCGGGATTCCTGCTGGCGATTGCCCTGGCGTGGATGGGGTGGGGGTACTGGGCGCTCGTTATCAACACTGTCGCGCAGCCATTCGTCTATGCGGTGTGCGCATGGGCGTTCTGCAGCTGGCGGCCGGGGATGCCGGCGCGCAATACCGGCGTCCGGTCCATGGTCGTCTATGCGTTCCACGTCTACGGAAACTTCGTTCTGAATTACAGCTCCCGCAATGCCGACAACTTCCTCGTGGGGCGATATATCGGCGCGCTCTCGCTGGGATATTACAAGAAGGCGTACGATATCTTTGCCCTTCCGGTCAATCAACTGACAGCTCCCCTGACCGATGTTGCGCTCTCGACGCTGAGCAGGCTGACCGGCGATCCTGATCGGTACCGGCGATACTATCTGGATGCGATCTCGATCCTCGCCTTCATCGGTATGGCGATGAGCCTCCTGTTGACACTCAATGCCCATGACCTGATCCTGCTGATCCTCGGACCGCAGTGGAGAAAATCTGCCGACATCTTTCTTTTCTTCGGCCCCGGCATAGGGATCATGCTCGTCTACTATACGAACAGCTGGCTGCATCTCTCCCTGGGGAGGGCCGACCGCCTGTTCCGCTGGGGATTCGTCGAACTGGTGGTCACCGTGCTCTCCTTTATCATCGGCCTGCCCTTCGGCCCTGCCGGGATCGCGGCCGCCTGGACCTCATCATTCTATCTGCTGACCGGCATCGGGCTGTGGTACGCGGGAAAGCCGATCCAGATCACGTTCAGCGCCGTGCTGGCATCCGTATGGAAGTATGTGGTCGCTGCGCTGGCGGCGGGAATAGCCACGCACTATCTACTCCGGTCCGTTGATGCAATCGCGGAACCTTTCGGGAACCTTCATATTACACTGCGTATACTGCTATCCGGAACATTCAGCCTATCGCTGTACCTGCTCATTATCCTGGCTCTCTATGGGGGAACCAGGCCCATCACCCAACTGCTCTCTTTGGCAGGGGACATAGCCCCGTCCTGGCTGATCCGGCGACGGCCAAAAGAACAGGATGCTGAAGAGGCCAAACGCATGCAGATCGAGCTGTGATGCGGCAGCCGCATGCTGCAACCTTGTGGAAAGGTCTGCGGGATAGCGACCGGAAGAGTCAAAGGGGATCTGTATCACGTATAAAAGACTACCGACGGTAAAAATATGATCGACACCGCATGGACGGCATCACGATTTCCACGATTAAGGGAAGAGGCGGCCATGAACACACAGACCGGTACGATCAGCAGAAGCGTGATCAGGATCGCTGCAGTGAGCAGCGTGCTCATTGCCTTTCTTTTCAACGGCATCGCGGGAGCGGAGGTCATAGGTCCCGACCGACGGATCACCTGGACGCCCGGCGTCTCCGGCGGTATCCCCAACCGGACAACCGTATGCGCCACGCTCAGCCCGTCGGGCGGCGATGACGGGGCCGCCATCGCAACTGCCATCAAGGACTGTCCCGCCGAAGGCGTGGTCAAGCTCAATGCGGGGACATTCACGCTTTCCAGTGGGTTCAACGTCAACAAGAACATCACCGTGCGCGGCGCCGGACCGACCAGTACGATCCTGAATGTCACGGGATCGGGAAACCAGAAGGTAAGCATGGGCGGAGGGGGCTTTGGCGCCTCCATCGCCGTGAAAAGCGGGTATACCCGGGGTTCGACAAGCATCACCGTTGCGAGTGCCTCGAACATCGTTGCGGGAGACCTCCTGTGGCTCGACCAGAATAACGACAATAGCACGACGGTGGTCACTCAGATGGGGACGGGCGGCAGCTGCAAGTGGTGCGGCGGTCTCGACATCGGCTCCGCCCGCGGGGGGGGGCGAACGCTCGGTCAGATCATCAAGGTCACGGGTGTAAGCGGCAACACCCTGACGCTCGAGAAGGGATTGTACTGGAACTATGTCGCCGCGGCGCAGCCGGCCGTGTGGAGAATGACCACCGTGAGCCGAGCTGGCATCGAGGACCTGCAGGTAACGCAGGGAAACAGCTACCCGGCCAGGAACCTGATCTTCATGAGCTACTGCAACGAATGCTGGGTGAAGAACGCGGAGCTGAAGAACGGCAAACAGCGGCATCTGGAGGTGACCTTCAGCTACCGGTTCGAGGTTCGGGACAGTTTTTTCCATCTTGCTGACAGATATGGACAGGATCACGGTTACTGCATGTCTTTTTGGGATGGGGCAACCGATGGTCTAGTCGAAAACAACATCATGGACACTTGTCTGCTGGCCGTTGCTTTTAACGGACCCTGTGCCGGCAATGTCATAGCATATAATTACAGCAACAATGTAACGTACACTGCCGATCCTACATTCCTTGAAGGCGACTTCGCGACCCATGGAGCGCATCCCTATTTCAATCTATTCGAAGGCAATATGGGCTATATGGCGCAACATGACGTCTACTGGGGATCATCGTCTCACAACACGTGGTTCCGAAACAGATTTTTAGGATATAAAGCCGGGCTGAGCGCTAATCTCCATTCAGTAATCGCTGAAGCCAACCAAACCTACCTGAATTACGTCGGGAATATTCTCGGGACGGCAGCGCCACCATACAAGAGATACGAAACAGAGAACCTGTCGGATCCAGGCTGCTATAATCAGCGCGATGTTTATAAGATCGGGTATGATGCCGGCTCTGGAGACTGCAGTGCGTCCGGCAACGATCCGAACGCCAAGCTCACCATGCTGCGGCATGGCAATTATGATTACTTCAACAGGGCGGTAGTGTGGGATGCTGCCATTGCCGATCGGACCATCCCGACCTCGTTGTATTTGAGCGCCAGGCCGAGCTGGTGGGGGAGTCAGCCCTGGCCTCCCATCGGGCCGGACGTAATCGGTTTTGTGCAGAGCATCCCTGCGAAAGACCGGTTCGATAGCATGAAGCCTCCGGCGCCGCACACCGTCACGCCCTCGGCGGGACCGAATGGCAGTATCAGTCCGAATACAGCGCGAACAATCAACGATGGCACGACAGCTCAATTCACGGTGACGCCAAATGCCGGTTATACGGTGGCTGTCGGGGGGACCTGCGGCGGAACACTGTCTGGCGCGACGTATACCACGAACACGGTCACGGCAGACAGTACGGTAAGGGCGACATTTACCCTCAACCCGTGAGGGCCCCGGACACGCCCTTCTCATCCGTCGGAAGAGGCCGTTCAGCAATCCTACGAGCACCACAGGGGCTGGGCCCGTTCATGCAGGTCAGGTCCATCCGCTCTTTCGCGCTCAACTGATCCTTCAGGTTGTGGCCGACGAGATGAGATGGCTGCGATCCAGTCGTCTGCAGCGACCGATCGCGATGTACAGCACATCAGTAAACGGCAGTACCATCAAATACGCTCCTTCTCTGTTCTTCCAAAGCTACCACGAACGGACGCATCGAAGGTCTGGGCACATAATTTCAGATCGCAGCACTCTGGTTTATCTTCTCATGCCGCGAATATCCTTCATACGGGGCAACGACAGGCGAGCGAACATCCGACGGTCTCTTGAGCTTATCGCTGATGATATTTCGCGGGGTCTCCGCTCCCGACAGCCCCTCATCAAGCCCAATCTCGTTTCCTCCACGAACCAGCTCGCATCGAGCCATGTGGACCAGGTCCGTGGTATCCTCGACGTCATCAGCCCGCTGTACACAGGCAGGATCCTGATCGCCGAGGCCTCCTGCCACGATACGCGGGAAGCGTACAGGAACTTCGGCTATGCTGCACTGATCGATGAATACAATGTCGAACTGGTCGATCTTGATGCAGAGGGGTATCAGGAAATTCGTGTGAGCGATACCGGGCGGGGGACACGGATGACCGGGATATCCCGCTTATTAATGGATACGCGCTATTACCGGGTCTCTGCCGCAAAGATCAAGACCCATGATACTGTCATTGTTTCGTTATCCATCAAGAACATGGCTATGGGCGCCGTGAGGAACAGCGATCGGAAAGCCATACACGGGGACTTCAGAACGGCAAATCGAAATATTGCCGAGATCGCAGAACAGGTCTGGCCGGACCTGGCCGTGATCGACGGGATGATGGGCATGGAAGGGAACGGACCGTCTCGAGGAGAGCCGGTCCATCTGGGGGTGGCCTTCGCCGGAACCGATGCTCTGGCAGTGGACCGTCTCACCTGTGATTTCATCGGAGTGGACTTCCATTCTGTGGGATACCTTCATTATTGTGCAGAGAAGGGGCTGGGCACGGCGGAACTCGGTCAGACAGCGGTTGCCGGCGATCGCTTCGAACCCCGCGAGGTGCCCTTGCGCCTTCACGAGTGCATGCATGAGCAGCTTTCCTGGAAATAAATACCAGGGATGTGGAAGCTGGACCGCCCTGGTGATCGCAGAAAAAGCATGATCCGGATCGTCATGCGGAACTGTTAGCCTGGGGCGATGAACAGGAACCGTGGGCGGCCGTGTTCCGACTCTACCGCCATCGAACTGCCGACGAACCGACCGAAGAAACGAATCGATCTTCCGTTGATATGCAGGGATCGAGAACATTCTGCAAGGAAAGGTGATCACCATGAACTTACTGGACAAGATCTCATCGAAAAATGCCACCGTAGGTATCATAGGGCTGGGATATGTCGGACTGCCTCTCGTCATTCGGTTCAGAAAGGCAGGATTTGCTGTGATCGGTTTCGACATCGATGAGGAGAAGATCAAGACCCTGAAGGAGGGAAGATCATATATCAAACATATCTCATCGCAGGACATACAGGTCCTGAAAGGGAACCTTGGATTCAAAGCAACATCGAAATTTACATCGCTCAGGAGCGCCGATTGCATTATTATCTGTGTTCCGACACCGCTCACTAAGCATCGGGAGCCCGACCTCTCGTATGTCATCAAGACCGGTGAGATCATCGCAAAATACCTGAAGAAGGATCAGCTGGTAGTGCTCGAATCGACGACCTACCCGGGAACGACCGATAAGGAATTGAAAACTGTCCTGGAAACGTCCGGACTGAAGGCCGGAAAGGACTTCTTTCTCGCCTTTTCCCCGGAACGAGAGGATCCGAACAACCAGGATTACGACACGAACATGATCCCGAAGATCGTGGGCGGCTACACCACGAACTGTCTGAAGATCGCTGACGCGCTCTATAGCGCTGTCGTGAGAAAGACCGTTCCTGTCTCATCGACAAGAGTTGCCGAGGCGGCGAAGCTGCTCGAGAATATATACCGAGCAGTGAACATCGCCCTGGTGAATGAGCTCAAGATGCTTTTCGACCGAATGGACATTAGCATTTATGAAGTTATCGAGGCGGCCAAGACAAAGCCTTTCGGATTTCAGGCCTTCTATCCAGGCCCGGGTCTCGGCGGCCATTGCATCCCGATCGACCCTTTCTATCTTACGTGGAAGGCGAGAGAATATGATTTCAGTACAAAATTCATCGAACTGGCTGGAGAGATCAATACATATATGCCCTATTACGTGGTAGAGAAGGTAGTCGGAGCGCTCAATGCACAGGCCAAGACGATTGTTCGCGCGAAGGTCCTTGTGCTGGGACTGGCATACAAAAAGGACATCGATGACACCCGCGAGTCGCCGTCACTGAAGCTGATCGAGCTTCTCGCCCAAAAAGGAGCAGAGGTCGACTACAATGACCCCTATATCCCACGCACCAGGAAGATGCGTATGTACGATCTCAAGAAGGAGTCGGTACCGCTCACCAAGAAAACGCTCAGGAAATACGATTGTGTGGTAATCGCGACGGACCATTCCTGCTATGATTACGGGCTCATCGTGAAGAACGCCGCGCTCGTCGTAGACACCCGTAATGTGGTCAATGGCTACCACAAGCTGGGAACGGTGGTGAGGGCATGACCGTCGCGATCAGTGGAAAGATCCCAAAAAGAGCTGCGGAGACAGCTGGCGTGCCGACGGGAGAGAGAGGATCAGCTGTTCTTCAGGCGGAACAAAACAGGGACCGAGAAGAAAAAGCATGAACGTATCCGAAATAGTTCTTGATAGTTCCTAAAGTTGAGGAATATAATAGTAGCGGGAATAGAGAACAAGCAGCGAAAGACGGGATTCGGAAGATGTGCACGCTGTGGCATCAAGCATGATCCGCTGATCGATCAGCGTACCTGACACAGGGTCCCCCTTTGTACTGTTGGAAGAGCGGCCTTGTCTGTTATGTTTAGCTGATGAGCTTGCTGACCACAGCCGCGTAATCGCTCTCATACCCAGACGTGTCGTAGGCCGTTACGGTGAAATAGTATGTCTGTCCCTTGGTGAGACCAACGACATTGTAGGTGGTCACAGCGCCCACGACGATGGAGGTATAAGCACCGGGAGTGGTCCCGTAATACACCTTAAACCCCGCCAGATCGTTGAGTGGAGTTCCATCCACATTGGTCGTCGGCGGTGACCATGCCAGGGTCGCCGATCCATGGGTATTGTTTGCAGTCGATGGAGGCGTTGTACCTGATGGAGGCGTTGTATCTGTCGTGGTTGCGCCGCCACCGCAACCGAAGAGCGCAACGATCACGGCAACGAGTGAAGCACGTAAAAGCATTCGGGTTCCCCGGATATGCGAACGGTCGGTTTTTCTACCCCGATGGGAACAATCCGTGATGGTAATAAGCGAAGCCATAAACAGGCACCTCCGTGTTCAGCGATTATCAGAGTCGTGAAAAAAATTTTCCCAATTCTGAAAGGATATGGATTAAGGGAGCAACTGATTACTGATTACTGGTGTTACTCCGAATGTTTCATGGAAACTATAGTACGAAATAAACGCATGTACATCTGTGACTGCAATCACATTGCTGAAAAATATCTTATTATGGGCGTGGCGCATAACGCATTGATATGTAAGAGTAAACAACGAAAGTATCAAATGCTCTACCCGTAAATTCGCCTGTTTGCATCTTAGTGCGGTTTCTTGCCCTCACAGCACAGTTCACGTGTCAATAATGCGGTTCTCGCTAAAAATACGGGTATAATACGGGTATAGACAGGGGAAGTCGAGATCGTTAAGTCTGTCAGTTGGCTACACGCTATGCATAGCCCCACAATAAAAAAAACGAGCAGGAAACGTAAACAGCAGGTCGGGTCTTCTGGCGCTCAGAATCCGGCTTTGAAGATTGCTCACGTCAAGCATGCCGAAAATGGTATTTTGCGAAATATAGCGCTTTTTTCTTCTCTTTCCACTAATGAACTGCATGAGATCAGGGAGCACGTCATCCTGCGGGAATTCAAGAAGAACCAGATAATCCTTGGTGAAGAAGAAACAAGCCAATTCATGTATATCATTATTCGAGGAAAAGTCAAGATTTCTCGCCTGGGAAAAGAGGGAAAAGAGACGATTCTTTCCATGCATGATGCGGGCGAATTTTTCGGCGAACTATCACTGATCGATGGGAAGACGACTCCGGCCGGTGTCGTCGCGGTAGAAAATTCCACTGTGGCGATCATATCAAAGCATCATTTTCATTCGCTGCTGTATACGCAGAAACAGGTGCTGGAAAACCTTCTTCAGATACTGTGCTCGAGGCTTCGGGAAGCATGGCAAAAGATCGAGATGATGAATTTCAACGACGCCTCACAGCGGCTGAAGATGCTCTTGAATATGCTTGCAGAAACCTACGGGGATAAGACGTCGGAAGGTACCGTGCTGCGCGTGAGGCTGATCCATCAGGACATGGCCGACATGACCGGTTTGACCCGCGAGACCGTCACGCGGGTACTTGATAAATGGAAGAAGACCAGAGAAATCAATATCCTCGAAGGCAAATACATTCGATTGAACCCTGAATTCCATTCGATTCAACTGTAGCTCTGACGTACCTTGACGCAATCAGAACGGGAGCACACCCAGCTGTACTGCTATAAAAAGCGTATCTAAAGGTCGGGAGCGGTAGCGGCCAAGCTAGACAGAGGCCGGGGCCGCGCCACGTAGTTAAAGGTAACTCCAGCCATGTTCAAAGAGAACAAGCAAAGATCGACTCCTGCAGCGCTCTGGATAGCGGTCATTATCGTTTTGCTCGAGTGTTCTGTGCTGCACGTTGTTCCTGACGTGTACGCGGCATCCTCGGACGTTGTCGACTTGGGACCTATAACGGTCACTCCGGACCCGTTGTCGAAAGGGCAGTATCCGATCATTGAAACCCGGGTCAGCAAGGCGCCGAAAGCGGCGGGCGAACATGTTGTAGTCAACATCATTGCAGTCGTGACGCAGCCTGATAATCGGGTCAAGTCGTGGAACTGGAAGAAGGTCAGTATCTCCCGGGGCGCCGCCAGATTGATAACCATTCCAAAGGAATATGATACTTCGATCGCCGGCACCTATCGTGTTGAGGTAAACGTATACAGCAATGATATGAAGCGCCGATATGCCAGTCGCTCCCGTTCGTTCACGGTGTCGAAGGAGGAAAAAAAGAAAGGTGCGGCCATCGGACCGGCTGGAGCGGAGCGGGAAAGGGTATATGCGGGGCTCGGAATATACGGAAATGCATTGAACCCTGCCGGCGGTGCAACGCTCTTCCTGTGGCCATCAAGATATATAGGGGTGCAGGCAATATATTCGACCGGAGTCTTTAGCTCGTATGAAGGCCGCTTGCTTGTGAAGGGCGATCTGTCTTCGAAGTATAGCATCTATGGCGGAATAGGGTATATTCACGTGATGGCGGAAAAGGATGTCATAGGAGTCACAACACGGTTCGAGGACGGAGGGATGAGCGGAGTGGTCGGTGTGGAAGTATCTCTAGGAAAAAAGGTCCTCCTCTACATTGAATCCAGCGCGGCCAAGATCGACCTGGAACAGACGGTCACCAATGGATCGCAAACGGTGAACGCTACCGTGAAGTATGCACCGGTGACGATCGGTATCGGTCTGGTCATGGCGATCTTCTAACTGTTGACAGTCATCATGGGATGAAACGATAATCGCAGGCCTGTGGCAACGGATAGGTAACGATTATGTAACGATGCCGGGGGGGCGAGAGCGGTCCGTCCATGGTTTACCGGTAGACCCCTTATGAAGTCATGCGGCCGTCATTGCGAGCGAAACAAGACGAACAAGGCGCATGAAACATCGAAATGTCGGAGATCTCTCCGTCTTAAAATTGGTCCTCCCAATGAACAGGAACGATGTCGAAAGCGAACAGCTAATGTCGGCGTTTATGTGTATCAATGGGATAGGTGATGTTCAAATCAAGGGACGCCATGAGTTGAAAGATCTCAGCTTCGCTAAGCTGTTTCGCATATGCATGCCGGAGATGTTTGGAGAATGAATCGATCAATGCCAGGGCCTGGTTGTAATCCTGCTCGCTGAAAGGCTCTGAGGAATTCTTATTGTTCAGGTTAAGCACTCCGATGACGCGGTCATCGATCTTCAGGGGGAGGGACATAAGAGACTTGTTGTTGTATTGAGGAATGCTCTTTTTCGAGAAACGTGCATCAGTCTCGACATCGCTGATGAAGAGCGGTTTACCTTCCAGTGCTACCCATCCTGCGATCTTGTCCCCTGGTTTTATGCTGGTCGTCTTGACCACCTTGTCATCGAGTCCCCGGGCGCAAGCGACCCTCAACTCTCCAGTTAGGTCATCGCTGAGCATGACCGAGCAAATGTTGATGTCCATGGCATCGGAAATAAAGTCGACAAAAAGATCGATGCTTTTGTTGATATAGGCGTTCAAGGTTTCCTTGCGATTGAGAGGGCAGGTCAAGGTGATCCGGGAAGCCGTATTTTCGTTCTCTGCAGTAATGCTCCAGCGATGGGCGATCGCGGTATTCCTGGCCAGATAGAGCCTGACACGGTCATCAGAGGAACGTGAGGGATACAAGGATGTGTCGCTATTCAACTGCTGGAGGATGGTGCGCGGCAGCGGCCGAGACAGATCGATGTGGAAAGAGAGCAGATCGTTCGTGCTCGAGACCGACAGGTCTATTGCATCATCAGGAGAGAGATAATGAGAAAGGCCTATCAACAGGTTCATGAACAATTGAGATATCCTGAGCCTGTCGCCAAGGATCCACATCGGACCGGAAAAGGGCGCAACGGTAAGCCGTATGCTGCGGGCTGACAATGCCGATTTCAACTGGCCGGCGGGAAGACTGTTCAGGATATCGGCGATATTGATCGGTGATTTATCAAGCATGAGGGATTCGTCCTCGACCTCAAGGAACCTGATAAGATTGTCGATCGTGCTGGAAAGATTGCTGGCCTCCGTGGATATGATGCCATTGAACTCGCGACGTTCGCCTGGCGACGCCGTGTCGTGATTGTCCAGGTAATATATTGCGCCCTTGATCGCGTTGAGCGGTGTGCGGAGTTCGTGGGATATGCTCATGAGGAACTCCGTTTTGATGATGTCTGAATCGATCAATCTCCTGTTCATTTGCTCCAGGTCGGCAGCCGCGGATTTCAGCCGGTTCAGCAATGCTGCGTTCTCGAGCGCGACGGCAGCATTGTTCGCAATGATCTGCAGGAGTTCCAACTCGTCATGCGAGAACGGCGCTCCATCCTTCTTATCGTTGACATTGATAATTCCTAAGGGACGGTTCCGGAACAAGATAGGACAGGAAATGAAGGAGCGCGTTTTGTAATGGTGCCTATCCGGCGAAAGGAATTCCGGATGCTGGGTTATATCCTGGACAAGCATGGGCAATCGCTTCTGGAGTATGATGTTTGAGATCGCATCCGCGCCTTGCGAGCCGAAACTGCGTATATATGCCGCATCAAGACCACGAGAGGAAAGTATGGAGAGGTCACCCCGATCGTTCGCGAGCATAAGAGACCCCGATTCTGCATTAACATATTTAATTGCAATGTCAAGAAGATAGTCGGTAAGCGAAGCGATCCTGTCAGAAATCACGATGGCGTTCGAGATATCTTGTAGGATCAGATAACGCTTCTTATACAAATCTGCATCGATCATAATCACACCGGGAAAATCAGACCGCTCCGTGCAGGATGCCGGTATATTCATGCTATGTATTTTATTGTGTTTTCAGATGGTGGTACAGGGCCTTCCGGGAGATACCCAGTTTTCTCGCCGCCGCTGATTTGTTCCCGTTGCATGCGCTCAAGGCGTCTTGAATGGCCTGTGTTTCGAGCGAACGCAACGACTGAACGCCATCTCCCTCTGTATTGTTCGCGTTATAGGTCCGGATCTCATCAGGAAGATGTTTGATGGAGACCCGTGGGCCCGGAGCGATTACAACGGCGTGCTCTATGGCATTCTTCAATTGACGAACATTGCCCGGCCACGGATGGGCGGTCAGCACATCAAAGATATCCTCAGAGAAAATGAGATGGCGGGAATCGCGTTCGCAGAATTTGCTCAGAAAATGGGTTGCCAGCACAGGGATGTCCTCCTTTCGCTCGCGCAAGGGAGGCAGGTCGATGCAGACGACGTTGATCCGATAGAAGAGATCACTCCGGAACCTACCCGCCTCCATCTCGCGAAAGAGGTCCCTGTTGGTCGAGGTGATGAGACGGAAATCGATATCGATGTCGATCTTTCTGCTGCTCCCCAGACGCTGTACTTGACGCTCCTGGAGAACGCGAAGCAGCTTTGCCTGTAGTGCGGGGTCCATTTCTCCGATCTCATCGAGGAACAGCGTTCCTCCGGCGGATTCTTCGAACTTGCCGGAACGGCTTGCAGTGGCTCCGGTGAACGCGCCTTTTTCGTATCCAAAGAGCTCGGATTCCAGCAGGTCCCGCGGGATCGCTGCGCAATTGACGGCAACAAATGGTCTGTCGCGTCTCACACTGTGATAGTGAAGATATTTTGCGATGACCTCTTTGCCGGTGCCGGTCTCACCTGTGAGGAGGACGCTTGTTTCCTTGTCCTTGATCGTGGAGACAGTCTTATAGACACGCATCATCGCGTCCGACTTGCTTTCCGGCAAGGCATCCCCATTCGGAAGCTGGGAATTGACGTCTTGCTTGCTCTGGATGATCGCGCTGAGGAGGATCTGCTTCAGCTTCTGATAATCCGGCGGTTTAACGAAATAATAGAATGCTCCCTTCGATAAAGCGGCGACGGCAGAATCTATCTTCCCGTATGCGGTCAAGAACATCACCGGGATATGCGGATAATAAGTGTTTACATGGTCGAAGAGCTGGTAGCCGTCCTTACCCGGCATCTTGATATCCGTGATGATCGCATCGACCGGGTTCCGCTTGATCAGGTTGAGTGCAGAGTCGACGCACATGGCCTCGAGGACCGAGTACTTATCAGCTCTGAGGATCGCGGACAGGACCCTTGTGGCGTTCGGCTCATCATCGACAAGTAGGACAGAGGCTTTCTTCATAGGGAATCACCTTCCTTAATATCTTTCACGGGCAGCAAGAACGTGACTGTCGTGCCCTTGCCTTTTTCCCCATGTATCTTCAGATGCCCTTTGTAGTATTTGATGATCTCATCGGCGAGGAACAAACCGAAGCCGCGGCCCTGTCCCCTGGTATGCTGGTCAAGGACGGCAGATTGCGAGGAAAGATCGAGGCCCGCACCGGTGTCGGAGATATCTATCGCGATGCAGGATGCGGGGGGGCACGATCTCAGGGCTGTTCTGATCGTGACCGTCCCCCCCGATGTCATCGCCTCGATGGAATTGTTGATGACGTTCAAAAGCGCCTGTTCCAGATGAAAGGAGCTGATTTCGATCGGGGGTATATCACCGAGAACGTATTCGCAGCGGATGTCACGAGTGTGAGTCTGGAGCGAAATGAGGACCTTGATCTTTTCTATCAGCTCGTTGACATTGACAAATGAGACGTCGCTGTCTAAGGTCGTTGTGGTCAAAAAGCGTGATATGAAGTTCTCGAGACGGGAGATCTCCGCCTCAAGGATCTCCATGAACTCAAACATGGGTTTTTCATGCGAGTATCGCTCACGAAGGTACACGACCGCTCCCTTGATCGCATTCAACGGGTTCCTGACGCCATGTGCGAGCGTGGCGGCAATCTTTCCGATCGCGATGAGCTTTTGCGCATCGATCAATTGCTGTCCAACCGAACAAGGTTCGGAAGGAACCAGCACGATTTGAGCGTGATGGCCTGAACCGTTCGAGTTCCGGATCGGAGCGATCTTGATATCGGCCTCGCGATAATGCGAAAGACACCGGAAATGGCACTGCTTCAGGTTGACGGCCCGACGTCTTTTGAGAACCTCTCCTACCGCTTCTTTGTCATGCACCAGGAACGGTGGAAAGAGATCGGTATACTTCTTTCCTACGGCGTGAGAGGTATCCGCACCCGTGAGCATCTTCAGGTCGTCATTCCACGAGCGGATGCGCAAGTTCCTGTCGACAGTAAAAGTGAGTTCTTTCATGGGTGCTAGGTGGTAAACAGTAGATTCGCATAACCTTGAATTAACTGTCGTTCAATGACAATTTTATGCATAATGATGTGTATCTAATAAATCCCCGGTCGAGTATAAAATAAAGAGAACGTATTATAGCACAAATATATCTATTACCAATACCCGACAAAGGGTATTTTTAGGGTATTGAACATGCGACAATCATTATTAAGTACTAATTATAGCACATATATTCCAATATAAACAATAAGATAATAAATATCTGGCAAGGTGCCATTCAAGTCATTGAAAAATATATAATAATAATTAAGTATTAGCGAACTAGCGTCTCAGATATACTATACCGTTGGGTCTGAACATATCGTCAAATCGTGATCACCACGCGTCATTCGTATGATCAAAGATCCATCATGGTCTTTAGATCCAATATAATCAGCGTTATCTGCACGCCATCGGTTACGATGCAGAAGATCCTAGATATATTAATAGTTTCACTTCATAAATATTAATAGTATAGCACAGCTTATTGTGTGACGTGTGTGTCCATAAGCGCTAAAGTAGTCGAAATCGCAATTAAAGGTCGACATTATTTTAGAATTTGTCCATGAAGTCTCAGATAAGCAACAGTTTCGTACAGAATGCATAGAACGTACTTGTTTAAGTGCTATGTCACGTACGATCATTTGGGTTATGGAAGTCAGCAAATTCCTAGGAGGCATCAAGGAGAGCGGAGCAGCTAAGGTGAGGGTGAATATGCTGAGCTCGTCCGCATTGGCATATTTGGCATATCATATGAGGATGGAGCTAGACCGTTCTATGAGCCGTGGACAACGGCGGGGGATCTCCGGTAGGGACATGATGATGCTTCACCTCATCTCTGAATGTATCGTATCGTTCCAACGGGATGTGGAAAACGATGGCCGTTCAGCTTGACCCCATCCTACCTATTGTCACTGCCAGGAATCTCGATCTCTCCATGCCAATACATTTGACAAGGTCCGATCTGCTCGTTCATTTTGCCTAGGAGATATATCCATGGTGTTCAAAATTGATATCCGGAGGCGACGATGTACCGTAGGAATCTCTTAAATGAAACCGACAGGCTCAATGCGCTCAAAAAGCTTGTGCATGATCTGACCGAAGCTCGTCCTGGTCGAGCGGTTTCGGTTCTCTCTCGGGACCCGTTGACCGGTTCGTTCCATGGCCTGCCCGTCGACCGCCGATTCGATTTCCCTGGTATGGATTTCCTGGACCGGACGGATCCTCTCCTCGGTCGGTTGCTTGCGGGTGAGGAATGGGTGCATAGGGAAAGCAAACATGGTTCGCATTTTGATGACGGAGGGACGGGGGGCACATTGGAAACCGTGTTTCCGATTGTCGTAAACGGATACATCGATCATGTGCTCATGATCAAGGGTGAAAATTTGTCTGATAGTGATTGCCGCTTGATCGGAGCATATTGCGGGCAGACCGCGCTTAATCTCGAGACCCTCGCTATGCACGTGAACCTCAATCGCAAGATCGAACGTCTTGCTTCTCTGGTAAGCCTGGTTGATGACCTTTCCATCGAGCAGAATTACCGTAACCTGCTCCAGACGGTGCTTGACAGGTCAACGGAGCTTCTTCTGGCAGAGCAGGGCTCGATCATGCTCATAGAGAAAGAGACCGATCAACTCCTGCTCGAAGTATCAAAGGGTGGGCGAAAAGAACAGGATAAGCGAGTACGGGTCTCCAGGGGTGTTGGGATCGCAGGCGGGGTCGCAGCGTCGGGAGAGCCGCTCCTTGTTGAGGACATCGAACACGATTCTCGTGTTGGCAGGAGGAACCAGGAAAAATACAAGTCTGCATCCTTTGTCAGCGTGCCGCTCAAGATAGGCCATCGCGTTGTAGGAGTTATGAATTTCAATGATAAGCGAGCGGGAGAGCTCTTCGATGATGTGGACCTTAGTCTTGCTCAGACCTGCGCATCCCATGCAGCTCTTGTCCTTGATCGAAAGCAGATCTATGAGCAGACGGAGAAATTGACCCAACAGGCTACGATCGATGATCTGACCGGTCTTCTCAACAGGGGGTGCTTGCTGAGAAGGCTGAGGGAGGAACTGGCGCGGTCTGATCGTTACGCGAAGATGATGAGTCTTGTCATGCTGGATATCGACGGATTCAAGGCCATAAACGACCAGTTCGGACATGCGAGAGGAGACCTCGTTTTGCGGCGGATAGCGGAGGTGATGACAAGCACCGTACGGTCCATCGACATTGTCGGACGTTATGGTGGAGATGAGTTCCTTATTATTCTTCCGGAAACCGACACGTTTTTTGCTGCGCATATGGCAGAACGGGTCCGATCCAATATCGAGAAAGCCTACATTTCTCGAGAGACCAGCGATCGCATCGTGAACAAGGTCACCTCGAGCATAGGTATCGCAACATTCCCGTCGCACGGTACAAGCCCGGAAGTGCTGATTGCCAATGCTGATGAGGCTCTTTACAGGGCAAAGGCCGGTGGCAAGAACCAGGTCGTTGTGTATTGAGATCTCCCGGCTCCATCAGAACATCATCTATCGTTTTTCCAACGGGCCACAGTTATGCCGCTCTTCACGTTTCGGCGTTCCCCGGAGCTCATGATCAACCCGTCATTGCTCATAGGCGGTCCGGTTCATAGTTCAGGGCCATGATCTGATCCCTTTGTTCTGTCGCCGCGTTCATCCGAACCCAAGGCCTGTCCATCTCTCCGCTCCTCTTCTTGTTGTCTTCCGGGAAGAGAGCTCCTCTGCAATATATCGAACCACACTGTTCGCATTGTGCATACACGACCGTCATCGGCATCCATCCTGGCACTCCATCCTGTGATGCCAAAATGATTATGACTTGATTCGCAGAAATAGAGATCCTATTTCCCCTTGCAATGCTCGATCATGATGGGAGGGCATTGCTGCGGGAAAAGACATGATCACCATGAGCCGGCTGTACGCGATCGCTGCTGAGAATGAGAGGGATGGCGCCGGATAGGCTGGTGGCAATGCCATATAGGCCTTGCTTTTTCTTCGACCATCCTGTATTATATATTTTATTCAGATCAACCGGCGGAGCTCGTTGTTCAGGCCCGTGCTTTTGCAGCCGATCTTGCTGACCCCCACTACAGGACATTATCGAGGGCTATCAGAAAAGGTATTCTGATGGCCTTTTTGTTTGTTCCATGCTGCCGCACATCCAGCGACCGAAGCGTGCAGTAATCCCAGAACGTCGCAAAGAAAGCAGGTTGTACGTGAATTTCAGTTCCTTCAAGCTCCATCAGCAGATCATGGCCGGCGTCGAGGCTGCCGGCTACATCACCCCGACGCCCATCCAGAAACAGGCAATCCCGCCGGTCATGGAGGGCAAGGATGTCATGGGCCTCGCCCAGACAGGCACCGGCAAGACCGCGGCCTTCGTGCTGCCGATCCTGGAGCGGCTGCTTAGCGGGCCGCGCGGGAAGGTCCGCGCCCTCATCATAGCACCAACGCGCGAGCTAGCAGAGCAGATCAACGACAACATCATCGAGTTAGGCAGGAAGACCGGCATCCGGAGCACCACGGTCTACGGCGGCGTGGGCCTGAACCCGCAGATCCAGAAGCTGCGCGGAGGCACCGAGATCGTCGTCGCCTGTCCGGGCCGTCTGCTCGACCACCTGAACCAGAAGAACGCAGACCTGTCGCACCTCGAGGTGCTGGTGCTGGACGAGGCGGACCGCATGTTCGACATGGGCTTCCTGCCCGACATCCGCAGGATATTGAAGTACGTGCCCGTGAAGCGCCAGACCTTGCTGTTCTCGGCCACCATGCCCGACGACATCAGACACCTGGCCCACGAGATCCTGCACAACCCGGTCACGGTGCAGGTGGGCCATACCGCGCCGGCGAACACGGTGGCGCATGCTCTCTATCCCGTACCGCAGCACCTTAAGACCGGGCTGCTGCTCGAACTGCTCGGCCACACGGATGCGGGGTCGGTCCTGATCTTCACGCGCACGAAGCACCGGGCTAAGCGCATCGGCCAGCAGCTGGAGAAGGCCGGGTACAAGGCCGCGTCGCTCCAGGGCAACCTGTCGCAGAACAAGCGCCAGGAAGCACTCGACGGGTTCCGGTCCGGCAAGTACCAGATCCTGGTGGCGACGGACATCGCTGCGCGCGGCATCGACGTGTCCTCCATCTCCCATGTCATCAACTACGACATCCCGGATACGGTGGACGCCTACACGCACCGCATCGGCCGCACGGGCCGGGCGGCCAAGACCGGAGACGCCTTTACCTTCATCACCCATGAGGACGAGGTCCTGGTCAGGAGCATCGAGCGGGTGCTGGGTGAGAAGATCGGCCGCCGCACGGTGATGGGCTTCGATTATCAGAAAGCGGCGCCCAGCCGCGACACCGAGTTCGCTCGGCCGCCGCGCGAACCGCAGCGCAGGCGCATACCCGCGCCTGCGAGGCCGGAGCAGGGCAGGCAGCGCACCGCCGCTCCCGGACCGAGGGGACAGCAGGCTTCCGCCGGGTATTCTGCGGGACGCACGGCGATTGCTTCGCCCCAGCGGGCCCCTTCAGACCGGCCGAGAACGGGGAACGCACCCGGAGGCGCCTCATCCCGTCGTTCCTGGGGAGCCCGGCCGAACCGGGGTTCTGACCGGGGACCGGGAAGCGGCAGTCGATAGGATCATTGATCAATAGCTGCAGCAGCGAAAGGTCGGGAGGAACTCCTCCCGACCTTTTCTTATCTAAAGCAGAAGAACAAAGAAGATCTATTTTTTGGGCAGCCCGGTGCTCCGCTGTGCTAAGCATGCAGAGTGCATGTGCTTGTTCTCGTCATGATCTGACAGCTCCCTGCAGCGCTTTCCCGCAGCCGGACTGCCCGGGGTTGGGGGGGAGGCAGGTTCAAGAGCTTAGACTCCTGTAGTTCCCGGAGCCCCTTCGGCCCGCGAGCGTTCAAGATGTCTACCATCCTTCAACAATCAGGAAGAGGTCTTTTTTATATTCCTGGTGACGAAGCCGCCGGTTCGTGATATATTTTTTCTTACAATCAATGCGGCGCTTCGATAAGTTCCCGGCCGGCAGCCGCGCGCACGGAACAGCATGCCCATAGTACAAGCACAAAACCTCATCAAAGACTACGGCATCGTCAAGGCGGTGAACGGTATCGGTTTCGCCATCGAACCGGGCGAATGCTTCGGCTTCCTGGGGCCAAACGGCGCAGGCAAGACCACGGTGATGCGCATCATCTCATGCTTCCTCCCGCCCACGTCAGGGACTGTCACGGTCTTTGGCATGGATGTAACCCGCGAACCGTCGGCCATCAAGGCGCGCATGGGCCTCATGCCCCAGGAGGACAACCTCGATCCGGACCTGTCGGTGTTCGAGAACCTCCTTGTCTACGCGCGGTATTTCGACATCCCGAAGAAGAAGGCCGTGCCGCTGGCGAACGAACTGCTGGAGTATGTCGAGCTCCGGGACCAGGGCCGCATGCAGATCAAGGAGCTTTCGGGAGGCATGAAGCGGAGGCTGCTACTGGCGCGGTCGCTCGTCAACAGCCCCGAGATCCTGATCCTCGACGAGCCGACCACGGGCCTGGACCCCCACAGCAGGCGGGCGGCCTGGGACAAGCTGAACCAGCTCAAGTTCAAGAACACCACGCTGCTGCTCACCACCCATTACATGGAGGAGGCTGAGCGGCTGTGCGACCGCGTCGCCATCATGGACTCGGGGCATATCGTCGCGACCGATACGCCACAGAACCTCATGCAGGAGCACGGCGGCAACCTCGAGGACGTATATCTGAAGCTTACCGGGAGGAACCTTGCAGATTAGGCACGCCTGGCGGGTCCTTCAACGGCACTGGACCGTATACACCAAGCTCTACAAGTCGAGCTTTGCCCTGAACTTCATCGAGCCGGTCCTGTACCTCGTGGCCATGGGCATGGGGCTCGGCATCTTCGTGCATGACATCAACGGCCAGCCCTACATCAAGTTCATCGGGCCCGGCATCATCGCCTCGTCGTCCATGTTCGCTGCGGTGTACGAGTGCACCTATGGCACCTACATCCGGATGACCTTCCAAAAGACCTTCGACGCCATCCTCGCCACACCGGTGAACATCGATGACATCGTGGCAGCCGAGCTCGCCTGGGCCGCAGTCAAGAGCGTCATCTACGGGTTGACCATCATGATAGTCGTCGCCCTCTTCGGCCTGGTGGACTCGCCGCTCTTGCTGCTTGCGGTCCCCATGATCTTCCTGTGCGGCCTCATCTTCGCCGAGGTCTCGCTGATCACCACGGCGCTTGTTCCGGGCATCGATTCGTTCAGCTACTTCTACACGCTCTTCATGACGCCGCTCTTCCTCTTCTCGGGCATCTTCTTCCCCGTGGAGACGCTGCCCCGGGCAGTGGCGGGGATCGCCTGGTTCACGCCGCTCTATCATCTCGTCACCATCTGCCGGTCCTTCGCTGCCGGGCATGTAACAGCAGTCCTTGGCAGCATTGTCTGGATCGTGGTCGTGGCTGCGGCCCTTGCCCCGGTGCCGTTCCGGCTGATGAGGAGAAGGGTCATACAATGAGTCCGACACGGGGACGCGGGGACGCGGGGAAGAGGCTTAGCATTGCGGATTGAACATCAAAGTCTTTGACACTGAAGACCCAGAGAACGGCTATGAAAGAGCATGATTATTCTGGAAGTGTCAGTGTCTCAGTGTCAAAAAAATGTCTTGATACATAATCCGAGTCAAAGAACTTGTCTCAGGAGAAAATATCATGGACCTTCTGGAAGGATTGCAGACCCGCAGGAGCATTCGAACCTATACCGATCAACCGATCACCCGGGAGCAACTCCGGGAGATCATCAGGTTCGGGACCATGGCGCCGTCGGGACAGAACAACCAGCCCTGGCGGTTCGTCACCATTCGGGGAAAAGAAACCCTCCAAAAGCTCTCGCAACTCACCAAGTACAGCCATATCATCGGAAAGGCGGCTGCCTGCATTGCCGTCTTTATCGATAGGACCGCCATGTACCATGAAGTGAAGGACCATCAGTCCATGGGCGCTTGCATCCAGAACCTGCTGCTTGCCAGCCACGGAATGGGTCTCGGCGCGGTCTGGCTTGGCGAGATTCTGAAAAGCGCGAAGGAAGTGCGGGAGCTGTGCGGCCTGTCGAATGATATGGAACTGATGGCCGTTGTCGCGCTCGGCCACCCGGCGGGAAAGGGCGGAAGGGCGGACCGGAGGCCGGTTGAGGAAGTGCTGTTGAAAGAGTTGTAGTAGAGGAATACGGTTTGTAGTTCGGGAATTATGTTATAGTTGCCGTCGTATTTAGCCAATAACTCGTCGCGCAGTTGCCGGTCCATTAACATCCGAAATGGGATGTTAGTCCACCTTTCATAACTACGTAATACTTGGTTAGATCGCAAGGGATATAATGACAGATAACTTAGATTACACAAAACTTCCAATCGGACAGCGACTCACTGATGGTCGCAAAATAGAAAAATGCCCGAAGTGCGGTCGCAATGGCGCCAGTTCCAGTGGCTATTTTGAGCACTTCGGAATGGAGAAATTTACGACTGCAACAGGTGAAGTGCATGGCAAGTGGCGGCCGGGTCAGGTCCCGGTCGTGTCACCTTCCACCCCTCGGGCAAGTATGCCTATGTAGCGAATGAGGGAAGTGACGACGTCTCTCAGTACACCATCAATGCAGATGGCAGCCTTTTGTCCATGGCAACCCCCACCGTGGCGGCCGGGGTTTTACCCGTTTCCATCAAGGTCGACCGCTCGGGAAAAAATGCCAATGTGGCGAATGGGAACAACAACGCTATCTCGCAGTACTCGATCAATGCGAATGGTAGCCTGAGCATCATGGGTCCGGCAACCGTCGCTGCACACGCCGGCCCAATGGACATCGCTCTGATCCATGGTGCCGCTGTCGTCGCTGTGCCGAAATATGCTTATGTGGCGAACGATGGCAGCAGTGATATTTCGCAGTACTCGATCAAAGCAGACGGCAGCCTCGCCTCGATGGCTACTCCGACTGTTGCGGCCGGACAGGCTTCGCGCTCCGTCACAGTTGACCCATCGGGCAAATATGCCTTTGCGGCCAACTATGGCAGCGGCAATGTATCGCAATACACGATCGATGGGGACGGCAGCCTTGTGCCCATGGCACTCCCGACCGCGGCGGCCGGGAGTGGACCTCTCTCGGTCACCGTCGACCCCTCGGGCAGATATGTCTATGTGGTGAATTGCGGACACAGCAGCGTTTCACAGTATCTGATCAATACAGATGGCAGCCTTTTCCCCATGATGACCCCGACCGTGGCGACCGGGGCGGATCGCTTCCATCGCGATTGCCCTCGGGCAAGAATGCATTCGTGAACTATGGCGCACAGACGTCTCGCAGTACCGATCAGCGCGGATAGGACGCTCAGTATCCATGGCTACTCTACGGTAGCGATGGGATTATCCGGTATCGTCACTGTCGATCCCTCGGGCAAGAACGCATCGTGGCGAACTTTAACAGCAGCAGCGTCTCGCAGTACTCGATCGCCGCGGATGGGGCGCTCACACCCATGGCCACCCCTACGGAATGAGGTTTGGTACGATATCAAGACGTGTCGCCAGCCAATGGAAAGAAGAAACAAGTTAATCCCACCCGAAGATAAGCTTAACGCGATCCATTGGGATGAGTAGGCGTAACCGGATGAGATCCAACCTGCGCCTCGACAGCGACGCGCCAACGGCGGCGCGTCAGGCGCGCGTTCTTCAATTGGTTCTGTTGCAGTTGTCTTGATCTCTCTTCGTCCTCGTTACTCCGTGGTCAACATCTCAAGCTGTTGAGGTGAAAATGCTGAACGCCTATTTTCGTCTGAAAGAGCTCGGTACTACCATCCGGCAGGAGGTTATTGCGGGCGCGACGACCTTCGTGACCATGGCCTACATCATCATCGTGAACCCCAAGGTCCTCGAGGCCGCGGGGCTATGCCCTTCGGGCCGTCCATGGTTGCCACGATCCTGACGGCCTTCGTGGGGACACTGCTGATGGGGCTCTATGCGAAACGGCCTTTTGCCATCGCGCCGTACATGGGCGAGAACGCCTTTGTGGCCTTCACGGTGGTCAAGGTGATGGGGTTCTCCTGGCAGGAGGCGCTCGGCGCCATCTTCGTCTCGGGCGCCATCTTCGCGGTGCTGACGCTGCTGAACATCCGCACATGGCTCGTGAACTCGATCCCCGAGAAGCTCAAGATCGGGTTCAGCGTGGGCATCGGCCTCTTCCTCACCTTCATCGGCCTGAACGAGACCGGCATCGTACGGATCGGCGTGCCCGGCGCGCCGGTGCACGTGGGAAACTTCACCGAGCCGACGGTCCTGCTGGCGATCTTTGGTTTTATCCTGACGGGCCTGCTCATGATCAGGCGCGTGAACGCGGCGCTCTTCCTCGGGATCGCAGCCGTGACCGTGCTCGGAATGCTCGTGGGGAAAGTGCGGCTGCCGGAAAGTATCATCAGCGCGCCGCCATCGATCTTGCCGATCTTGGGGAAACTGGAGTTCTCCGGCCTCCTCTCGGTCAAGGCCTTCCCGGTCATCCTGACCATGTTCGTGATGATCTTTGTTGATACGATGGGTACCCTGATCGGGCTTTCGATGAAGGCGGGGCTCCTGGACAGGAACGGCAATCTTCCCGAGATCGAGAAACCCATGCTGTGCGATTCTCTCTCGACCATGGCAGGAGCGGTCTTCGGCACCGCGACCTCGGGCGCCTACATCGAATCCGCAGCCGGGATCGAGGCAGGCGGCAGGACCGGGCTCGCTTCGGTGGTCACGGCTTTCCTTTTCCTCGCGGCATTGTTCTTTGCGCCGCTCTTCACTGTTGTCCCGCCGTATGCATACGGGCCGGCGCTCATCATCGTCGGCATGCTGATGCTGTCGCCGATGAGGCACCTGGAGTTCCATGACCTCACCGAGGTGATGCCGGTCTTTACCATCATCGTGCTGATGAGCTTTACTTACAACATCGGGATCGGCATGACCGCGGGGTTCGTGGTCTATCCATTGATCAAGACGCTGTCGGGCAGGTGGCGCGAGGTGCCGGCGGGATTGTGGGTCCTGGGAGGGTTGTCGCTGCTCTTTTTTATATTCTATCCGTACTAGTTGACATGCCGGGTGCTCCTTTGTCAGATCATGCGAAAGGCGAAGAAGGTGGGGACGATAAATGATGGTGGAAAGGAACATTGACGTAGCGAGCGGCCTGGTGACCTTCACCGTGAATGGAAAGGCCACCTACGAAGGGCTCATACGGGCCCTCGAAGAGATGCTGGACGATCCGAACTTTAGGAAGGGCGCGAACAACCTCTGGGATTTCCGGAACGTTGACTCCGACAGCCTGACGAGCGTCGACATCCGTGGGTTTGCTTCATTCATCGAGAAAAACAAGGAGCGCCGCGGGGAGGGATACAAGGTCGCCTTTGTAGTCGCCCGTGATGTGGATTTCGGGCTCGCGCGGATATACGAGGCCTATGCAGATCGCCTTCCTTTCACCGTGATGGTGTACCGCAGCATGGAAGATGCCCTGTCCTGGATCAGGACGTGATAGCGACGGTGGATGGTCGGTCAGCGCGTTGGCTGTTCATACTGGCCGCTGGTTCTTCTTGCCCAGCACCTTGTATACTGCAATAAGGTCCTCCTCGGCCATTCCCTCCCGCATCGCCAGGGCATAGAGCTCCTTCACCACATGCATCGCTGGAAGTGCTGCGCCGGTCTCATAGGCCGTTTCCGACGCGAGATGCAGGTCCTTGTGCATCCACTGGAGGGGGAACTCCGCGGCATAGTCCGCTTTCTCGATCTTCTGCCGTTTGAAATTGAGAAAAGGCGCCATGACGGGCGACGCCGCGAGAGTATCGAACATAGCCTGCTTCGTTATACCCAGCGACTCGCCGAAGGAAAGGGCCTCGGCAAAGGCCACCATGGCCTCGCCCAGCAGGATATTGTTCACCATCTTCATGGCCGATCCCATGCCATGTCCGCCAACGTGAAAGACCGCCTTGCCCATGCACTCGAGCAGGGGCTTCGCAGTGTCTACATCGGTCTTGTCGCCGCCCACGAAAAACAGGAGCTGGCCCTGCTCTGCCGGGCCCTTGGAGCCGCCCACGGGCGCATCGAGGAACCGCACCTTCCTTGAGGCGGCCTCGATGGCCATGAGCTTCGAAAAGGAGGGGTTCACGGTGCTGCAGTCGATCCAGAGCGAACTGGGGAGAAGCTTGTCCAGGAAGGAGCGTTTCCCGAGCAGGGCCACTTCGGCCACGGCATCGGGTTTGGAGAGCATTGTGAACAGGATGTTGACGTGCTTGGCAATCTCTGCGGGGGAATCGGCCCAGGCCGCGCCGTTCGCCAGAAGCGCCTGCGCCTTGACCTTGGACCGGTTATAGACCACTAGCTCGTGCCCTTTTTTCCGGAGATTCTCCGCCATGCGGCTGCCCATGATGCCCAAACCGATGAACCCGATCTTCATATCAAACCTCCTGAGAGTAAAATCTGCCACAGAGAGCTATAGAGGACAGAGAGTAACAACAAGAACAGGAATGGAAAGGGGGGTAAGCAAGGCAAGAAGGTAATAATGTTGAAGAGGCCTTACCTTCGCAGTACCGTATCTTCCTATTGTCGTCGTTTCCTACCCTCCAGTTCACTCTGTGCTTTCTGCCTGTAGCCCGCGGCCAAGTCCTCTGTGGCTAAACTAATCCTTTTTGGTCCTTCGTACACTGCAGCTAAACCCGTTCCCGGAGAATGCCGCGCCGCTGTCGTCGAAGTGCCAGAACCAGTCACCCATCTTTGCCGCGTCGTCGATCTTTGTCCCGCCCCGGTCTCCCCGCAGGAGATATTTCCGGGGGCCCAGCGAGTGGGGCGCTCCACCCACGGCGATCGTCATGTCATTGAGATCGACGGTCCACCATCGGTAGGCGGACCGGGCGCGGGGCAGATGGAGGATATAGTACGTGCGGTTCCTGGCCTTTCGATAGACCTCGGCATCGGCGAAGAAATCCTCATGCTCCCCGTAGATGACCTGCAGCGAGCCGGACTTAAAGAGCGGCTGTGCGCCGGTGGCGAGGAAGACCCCCCAGACGATGAGGCACAGGACTGCCGCGATAACGAGTATTTTAGCTCCAAGCGTCATGGATGAGGGAGTGGAGAGGAACTTTCTGGAACTCGAACGACACTCTTCCGGCAGGGAAAAGGACGGCGGGCCCCGTCCGGAGGCCCGCTGTCCGGGATCCTGAGCAAGGTCCGGCTACTTGATCTTCCTGATGAACTCTTCCACCGAAAGGGCAGGGAGTGTCGTCATCTGTACCGAGCCGCGGGAGCCCAGCTCAACGGACATCTTCATCACCGTTTCGTTGTCCGGCGCCTCGACGATGTTCACAAAATCGTACATGCCGAGAAGGGCGTACTGCTTGTGTACCTTGACGCCCATGGCCTCGATCTCCTTGTTCACCTCGACGATCCGCTCAGGTCTCTGCTTGATGGTCCGGCGCCCTTCGTCGGTCAGATTGCTCAAAATGATGTAGTACGGCATGGCAGGTCCTCCTTTTTTATTCGGGTCTTTCGGGGATGTCCCTGCGACGGCATGCGTGCAGGGAGTGGTCAAAGTATAGCACAAGGGGCCGTTCTTGGCCATGGGAACAGGGGCTGATGGGTCGCGGCTTTTCCCGGCAGGACAATGGCCGGGGGCTTACAAATTCCTTTTTCCGTGATACAATAAACCGAGTTTTGCCGCGACCACTTCGTTCCGTCCGGCGACCCATTATCATGAATCGATCTCTTCTTATCCTATTCCTGTTCATCGGACTTCTCATACGGCCTGCTTCCGCAGGTTCCTTTGACGGCCCGCTCCAGGTGCGGAACCAGTTCCCCATTTTCCTTCCACTCGATCCCCCCTATCTGGAAAGCGCCTCAGTACGGGATTCGGCGACGGTCTCGCTCACCCATTCAAGCGTGTATGTGATCGAAACGGCCCCTGCCTGGACGGTCAACATGGACCTTGAGCTCACAGAGCTCAATATCCGCCTGAAAAAGACGCTGGGTCCGCGGACCGAGCTGGGGCTTGACGTTCCCGTGATCCGTCCCACGGCCGGTTTCTTGGACGCCCCCCTGGCCAGCTTCCATAATGCCCTTGGCACAGGAGATTACGGAAGGAGCGCGCGCCCGAATAATGAGTTCCTGTACGAGGTCCTGTATCAGGGCAAACCGGTCATCATCACGGAGAGCGACAAGGCCGGGATCGGGGATGTCCGTCTGACGCTCAAACGGGTGGTGAATGATGTGAAGCCACTGGTGAGCCTCATGGCAAACGTCGAGCTCCCCACGGGCGACGCGAAGGCCGGATACGGTAATGGGAGCGTTGATGCGGCATTCGCCGTGCTTATTGACCTGGACCTGGGGAAGCAGTACCGGGGGTACGGGAACGTCGGCGTGGTGGTTCCCGGGGACCTGAAGGGCTACCAGGCCATCCCCATGCGCACTTACGCCTATGCCGGGTTCGGCGTCGAGGCGGCATGGTGGGAACGTTTCAGCGTCATCGTCCAGACCGTGGTAGCGGGCTCGCCCTATCCGTCGACGGGCATCCGGCAGGTCGATTGGCCGGGGATCCTCCTGACGTTCGGCGGGCGGTATTCGTTTAGTTCAAGCAGCTTCGAGTTTTCCCTGACCGAGGACCCGGACACTGCGGGCGCCCCCGATTTCATCATGAACGTTTCCTATATAATGTCGTTCTAGCGGCACTGCCAGGACGGCCGCTGTTCCAGATCACTTGCCTAGCAGGCCGCGGCATGGTATAACAAGTACGGAAGCTCTGGTAAACGAGCGAGGAGGCAGCCGTGTGCGATCTTAAAGCCTATGTACGGAACAATGACCGGGAAGAGCTGGTCCTGGAATCGGTGAACCTGATCCGTTCGGAGGGGGGAGAGGTCGTCCTCCGGAACCTTTTCGGCGAGGAAAAACGGGTACGGGGCGAGGTGCGCGAGGTCTCGCTCGCAAAGAACCGGGTCGTCCTGGAACCTCGATAACAGGGGCTGAGAGATCCGATAGCAGGGTTCCAATTGGCTATCGTCGACAATCCCGCAAAGCACTGTTCATGTTGTACCCGTTCTAACATGCGTAAAACGGGGATTCTTACCTTAAACCGCTTGACAAACCTAACCACTTGATTTATAAATAGCTATCGTCGTGGCATGGTCCTCAGTACCACCCTGAACCCCGCATCCACTTATGGAAGACCACAAGCTGAGAGTTTTCTGCGCAGTTGCCGAGACGAAGAGCTTCTCAAAGGCTTCGGAGCTCATCCACCTCACGCAGCCTGCAGTGAGCCTGCAGATCCAGGCCATGGAAGAGCTCTACGAGACGCGCCTTTTCGACCGTTCCGGAAACACGATCAACCTCACGCCCGCGGGCGAGATCCTGTACAAGCGAGCCAAGGAGATCCTGGCGCTCTATTCCGAGGCCCAGCAGAACATCAGCGAGATCACCGGCGCCATCAAAGGATCGCTCTCCATCGGCGCCAGCTCCACCATCGGCAACTACCTCCTCCCGCACATCATTTCCGCGTTCAAGAAGAAGGTGCCCCAGGTCAACATCTCCCTGGTGGTGGGCAACACGAAGACCATCACGGAAAAGCTGAACGCGGGCGAGATCGACATCGCCCTGGTGGAAGGGGACGTGAGCAAGCAGCGGTTCTCGGTGGAGACGCTGCTCTCCGACGAACTGGTGGTGATCATGTCGCCTGCCCACCCTTGGGCGGAGCGCAGGAACCTCCCGGCCATCGAACTGACCAAGGAGCCGCTTATCATGCGCGAGGAGGGCTCAGGCACGCGCCAGATCATCCTGAAGCACCTGGAGGAGCATGGTCTCAAGCTCGACCAGCTCAAGATAACCCTCGTTATGGGAAGTACCGAGGCGATCAAGGGCGCGGTGGAGGAAGGGACTGGCGTGTCCATCATGTCGGGCTGGGCCGTCCGCAAGTGGCTCAAGCTGGGGCTCCTCAAGGCCGCCACGTTCAAGGACCTCAAGTTCCACCGGAACTTCAGCATCATCTCACCCAAGCGCAACTACAGCACCCACACCGCAAGGGAGTTCCTGAACTTCCTGAAGGTCTTCCCGATCAAATCCCCGCTGTCCTGATCGCCACCCGCTTCCAGTTCGACCGTTCTACCGTCCACCATCCATCCTGTCCGGACGGCGTCGCCTGCTGGAGCAGCAGCTCCGACCATGGCTGGACGTCGAGCCCGGCAGGAGACAGCCTGACGGTGATCGCCCCGTGCCGGTCCGTGCGATAGACCGTTGCCCCGTTCTCCCGGTACCGGGTCTCGGTCTCTGTTGACGGATGGTGGTAGGGGTTCCCGTCACCCACGGTGATGACCGCAGCGGCGGGACGGAAGGCAGCGACAAGATCGCCGCTGCTTGAGGTCCTACTGCCGTGGTGCGGTACCTTCACGAGGTCAACGGCGAGGTCCGGAACGTTCCGCAGCAACTCCCGTTCCCCTTCGGCGTGGATGTCCCCGGCGAACAGCAGCGTCCTTCCCGCCAGCTCCATCCTAACCACCAGCGAACGGTCATTCTCGGCGGCATAGGCCTTCTTTGTTCGCTGCCGGAAGGTCGCGCCGGGGTGCAGTACGGTAATATGCGCCTCGCCGATGCGCATGCTGTCGCCTGCCGATACCTTTCGGAAGGGAATCCTCCGCTCTATGATGATATCCTGAAGATCCGCATATCCCGGCAGGGACCTGTCCAGGCCCGACCCCCAGACCTCGCGAACCGTGAAGTTCCTGAGCACGGCGCTCAATCCATTCATGTGGTCGGGATGCGGATGGGAGAGTATGACGAGATCAAGGTCCCTGATGCCCCGGTCCCACAGGTATGGCGCGAGCACGCTGCGGCCGACATCGAACCGGTTGTCCCGGGTCCCGCCACCATCGATCAGGATGGTACGGCCTGCAGCGGTCTCGACGAGGGAGCAGTCCCCTTGTCCGACATCGACGAAGGTCACCTGCGATCCATGAGCCAGGAGAAGAGGGAACGCCGCGGACAGCACGATTACCGCGGCTGAAATAGCCATCGTGGCAAGAGCGAAGCGGGGCGGCAGCTTTGACGCTTCCAAGGGCCGGTACGCCGCGAAGAGGCGGGCGCGGAACCACAGGGCCGACGCGATCAACAGGCCGGCGTAGCCGATAGCCAGCAGGGGCCCCGGCGAAGGCAGATGCACTGCCGCAAAGGGGATGCGGGCGAAGAGCGCGACCAGCGCAACGAAGGCGTCAGCGAAGAACTGGTTGACCGCTGCGAACGGCAGGGAACCGGTAAGGATCGACAGTATGCCGCTGGCCAGACCGAGGGGGACGACCACCGCTCCGGCGAAGGGAACAACGACCATGTTCGCGGCGATCCCGGCGAACGAAATCTGATGGAAGTAGAATGCGACGAGAGGGCCGGTGACTAGTGCCGCGGCAACTGAGATGGAGAACAGCAGCAGGCCGCTGTGCAGCAGCTTCCCGGCCCGTGTATCCGGCCGGAGCTCGAGCGCATTCCAGGTGGACACGACGAATGCGATGCACAGAACGGACAGGTAGGAGAGCTGGAACGAGATATCAAAGAGGGCCCGCGGGTCCGGTACGAGCGAAATGAACGCCGCGATGCCGAGGGCGGACAGGAGGTCTTCCTCCCGGTCCAGGATGAGGGCCGTGAGACCGGCAAGGATCATGATCAGGGAGCGGATGGTGGCGACCTGGCCGCCGGCAAGGAACGCGTAGAAGACAACGGGGATGACCGTGGCCAGCGCTGCGATCTTCCGAGGATCGGCATGGATGGTCAACCAGTGGTAGGAGCGCTCGGGCAGCAGGAACAGGGCGTTCCTCGTGAGCCAGAAGCAGATGACGGCCACCATGCCCAGATGGGACCCGGATATGGAGATGATGTGCGTGACCCCTGCTGCCATGAAGCGCTCCCGGAGGTCCTCGGTGAGGCTGCCCTCCTCGCCGATGGTCATGGCCAGCAGGATGGCGCTGCCGTCCCCCGTTAGGCCGGCCGTCATGGCCTGCCGGATCCGCTCGCGGAGGTCCTGGATGGCGCGCAGGACGCCGCTGCCCTGTTCAAACACGCGGACATCGGTGCCGCGACTGAGGGAGAGGACCGCATGCACGCCGTGTCGGGCCAGGTAGGCGGGATAGTCGAATCCGCCCGGGTTCCTGAACCCGCGGGGAGGATTGAGCATGCCGGAAAGCGATACCCGGTCGCCGTACCCGGCAGGGAGCGCTTCGTCCCTGACGGTCACCCGGACCGTTCCGGATGCCTCCCTGCCGTCGATGCGGTCCAGGTCGAGCTCGAAGGCCGTCCTTCCGGGATCCCGGTCCAGGGGCGAGGATATCCTGCCGGTCAGTTCATGTGCGGCGCCGTCGAAGATCGGCATCGCTCGATAATGGCGCTCCGGGAGATGTGCGGCGACGGCGACGAGGATGGCAAAGCCGGCGACAGCACCAGCGGCCGTGAACAGCAGGTCCCTACGGCCGAGGCGGGCAGTCGCAGGAATCACGCTGCCACCGGCGGCAAGGGCGACGATAACCGCGATCGTGGAATAGGGAAAGAAGAGGAACGCCTGTCCCAGCAGGATGCCGGTGACGAGGGCAAGAGTGAGGAGGATGACGGGACGGTGCATGGGCGGCCGGGCTGTCTCGGGTCGCGGTGCGCGCGGCAGGGGCCGCGCGAAGCCGCTACACCCCGATCATCGCGACGTCCTCGACCGCGGTGGTCACGACAAGGATCCTGATATTATTGCTGCTTTCGTCCACCGGTATGATGGTGAATGCCTTTTCCTCCATCGATTCGAGGAAGAACCCCTTCTGCCAGGGGATCTCGCCTTCCATGTTGCCCATAATCGTCTCGCCGTCCTTGAACTTGACGAACACCCGCTTGGAACCGGGGCGGGTGCCGGAAAAGGCCTTCTTTTCCTGATGGCCCCGTTCACCTTCGAACTTCTTCACATAGAAGATCGCCTTCAGCTCCTTGAGCCGCACCTTGAGCTGGTGGCTCGATTCGTCCTCAAGGTAAAGGTATTCCTCGGCGATCTTGAGGTCCCGGATATAGCCTTTCAGCATCTTCCCATCGATGAACCGCAGTATGACCTTCTGGTTCTCCTGGAGCCCGTCTGCCATGATCAGTTCTCCTCGCGCCGTCCCCGTTCGTCTCACTGCCTATCCGAGAGTGTATCACAGGATGGGAAAAAAGCAACCAGTCTGCAGCCGGAACCTATCCCAGCTTGTTCCTGACCATTTCCGCCAGCTCGTGGGCATGCTTCCGGATGGTCTCCTCGTCCTCGCCCTCGAGCATGATGCGGAGCTTTGGCTCGGTGCCGGAATAGCGCACCAACAGGCGGCCGCTGCCCTCGAGTGCCTTCTCGATATCGGCCACGCGCTTCGCGATCTCCGGGACCGATGCCAGGTCGCGCTTTTCCTTCACCCGGACGTTCACGAGCACCTGGGGATAGGTGCGCATGCAGGCGGCAAGCTCCGAGAGCGTTTTCCCGTCCTGTTTCATGATGGAGAGGACCTGGAGCGAGGTGATGAGCCCGTCGCCGGTGGTGTTGTGGTCCAGGAAGATAAGGTGGCCGGACTGCTCCCCGCCGAGATTGTAACCGCCTTCGAGCATCAGCTCCATGACGTACCGGTCGCCTACTGCCGCCCGGACGAGCCGGCCTCCCGCTTCCTTCAGGGCAAGCTCGAGCCCGAGGTTGCTCATGACCGTCGACACGAGGGTGTTGTGCCGGAGCCTGCCCTGACGGATCATGTGCAGTGCGCAAAGGGCCATCACCGCATCACCGTCTACGACCTTTCCGTTCTCGTCGCAGAAGATGGCGCGGTCCGCGTCGCCGTCGTAGGCGATGCCGATGTGCGCCCGGTTGGCGATAACGGCGCGGGAGACCATCTCGGGATAGAGCGATCCGCATCCCTGGTTGATGTTCATGCCGTTGGGCTGGTCGTACAGCGAGATGACATCGGCGCCGAGCTCGAGCAGGATCCGGGGCCCGATCTTATAGGCGGCGCCGTTCGCGGAGTCCACCACGACGCGGAGCCCGGCGAGGTCCATGCCGCGGGGGATCGCGGACTTGACGAACTCGTTGTACCGGCCGATGGCATCGTCGATCCTGACGGCCTTGCCGATGCCGGCGGCCGTGGGGCGGATGTCGTCGATGGCGCCCGAGAAGATGAGCTCCTCCATCTGTGCTTCCAGCGCGTCGGGCAGCTTGAATCCGTCCTTACCGAAGAACTTGATGCCGTTGTCCTCGTAGGGATTGTGGGAGGCAGAGATGACCACACCGGCGTCCGCCCTCAGGCTCCGGGTCAGGAACGCGATGCCCGGCGTCGGGACAGGGCCCACGAGCAGCACATCGATGCCCATGGAGCAGAGCCCGCTGGTGAGGGCGCTCTCGATCATGTACCCCGAGAGCCGCGTGTCCTTGCCGATCACGACGCGATGCCGGCGCGATGAGTCGCGGAAGATATGGGCGGCGGCCCTCCCGATGCGCAGGGCCATCTCCGAGGTCATGGGATCCTGGTTTGCGACACCCCGGACGCCGTCAGTGCCGAAAAGCTTTCTCATGGACGCTCCTTCTGAAGGGTGATGGTAATGCTAATGTCCTGCTCGAGGACCTTGACCGGCTTGCCCTGGAAGTCGATGCGGGGCTCCACGGTCGTGTTCTCCCGCATCCCGCTCACATCGACGGGAAGGGTCTGGAGCATGGTGAACGACCCGATGATGGCTGCCGGGCCTTCGAGGGTGACGCGGAGGGGTTTCACGGAGACGCTCCTGATGCGGTAACCCGTCGCCGGTCTTCCGGTGAGCACCGGTTTCAACTGCAGGCTCTTCCGGGCGAGCCGGTCGAGCTTCACGGCGATCTCAAAGGGATTCAGGTGGGTCACGAGAGCGCCGGACGGCCTCCTGATGTCGTCAGGGGAAAGATGGATGATGTTCTCTCCTTCCTTGCCGCGGCCGAGGTCCACGGTGCCCACCACTTTTTTCCCTGCGGCGATGTCGCGGAGCGCCCGCTCCTGGCCCTGGAGACGGATTTCGATGGTCCCCGGCACATCGCCGACCACGGCCATATCCTGGGGGATATTGCGGAGCTCCAGGGGTACGATGAGCGACATTTCGGTCTTGCCCTTGGAGGTGACATAGATCCAGAGGGTCACGGCAAGGACGAGTGACGCGAGCTTGATGGGCCAGTTCTCGAGGAATATCCTGCGGATGTTCATATTACGTTCTCCGCTCCTGCTTCTGCCTCACGAAGAGGTCCGAGATCACCTTCCGGAGCCGGGGGGCGTCCAGGCTGGCGTCGATCGCTCCGTTCATGACCATCGAGATTTCCCCGGTCTCTTCGGAGACCACCACGACCACGGCGTCCGTTTCCTCCGTGAGGCCCACAGCCGCCCGGTGGCGAGTCCCCAGGGATTTGGCGATGTTCGACGACAGCGTCAACGGCAGGAAGCAGCCCGCGGCGACGAGGCGGCCGTTCCGGATGATGGTGGCGCCGTCATGGATGGGTGAGTAGGGGAGAAAGATGCTGGTCAGGATCTCCTTGGAGACCTTTGCGTCCAGGTTCGTCCCCATTTCCACGATGGTGGTAAGGTCGGTCTCCCGTTCGAGCACGATGAGCGCGCCGATGCGCTTGTTCGCCATGGAGACCGAGGCCTTCACGATCTCCTCGATGAACTTAGAACTTTCGACGGGGGAGAGGGCCCGGAAGAAACGGCGTTCGCCCATCTGGGCCAGGGCGCGCCGGATCTCGGGCTGGAACAGGATAACCGCGGCGATGACGATCTGGGACCAGAAGCTGCGGATCACCCAGTCGAGCGTGTAGAACTCGAAGGCCTGGGACGCGATGAGGGCGAGCATGATGAGGCCGAGGCCCAGGAGCATCTGGAACGCCCGGGTCCCCTTGATGATGAGCAGGAGGCGGTAGAAGATATAGTAGACCAGCGCAATGTCCGCGGTGTCCTGGAACCACCGGTAATGCGCCAGCGCCTCGCGTATTTCGGAAAAGGTGGTGAACATGGTTCGTTAAGCTGATCAGCTTGCAAGATAGGTTCGTCTTACGATCGCATCCGTCATGCGGGCGACCTTCATCATATATCCGACATCGTGGACCCGGACGATGTGGGCGCCGCGCTGGATGGCCAGCGCCACGGTGGCTGCCGTTCCCTCGACGCGGTCCCTCGGCTCCGGGATGTTCAGGACCGTGCCGATGAACCGCTTCCGCGACGTCCCGAGGACGGTGGGGAACCCGAGCGTCCTGAACTCGTCCAGCCGATCGATGATCTCGAGGTTGTGCTGGACGGTCTTCCCGAATCCGATGCCGGGATCGACCAGGATCCGTTCCCTGCCGACGCCCGCCTTCAGGGCGATTGCGGCGCTTTCCTCGAGGTAGTCCATGATCTCGCCGACGACGTCGCCGTACACGGGATTCATCTGCATGTCCCGCGGCGTCCCCTTGATGTGCATGAGCACCACGGCGGCGCCATGATCGGCAACGACCCGGGCCATGTCGGGCGAGAACCGGAGGCCGCTGATGTCGTTGACGATGGACGCGCCCGCTGCCAGCGCCTTCCGAGCAACGCGCGCTTTGTAGGTGTCAACGGAGATCGGCACCGGAAGCTCCGCGGCAATGCGTTCGATGACCGGGAGGATCCTCCGCAGTTCCTCCTCGTCGGTCAGCGGTTCGGCGCCGGGCCGGGTGGACTCTCCACCGATGTCGATGATGTCCGCCCCCTGGGATGCCATTGACCGCGCATGGCCCATGGCGGCGCCATGGCCGGCGAACAGCCCGCCGTCGGAAAAGGAGTCCGGCGTGACGTTCAGGACCCCCATGACATGGGTCCTGGCGCCGAGGTCGAGGAACGAATTCCTGAGGGTCAGCGGGTAATGCGAACGCAGGTAATTATCAAGGCGCGATTCGATCTGGGCCGGGAGGTGCTTGGTGAGGCGGTCGTCAGACCGGAGGAAAACGCAGAACTTCCGGATCTGCGCAGGGGACCCCGTGATGAACAGCGCCGTTGGCATGGGGAAACCGAAGCCGGGCCCCGAAGGGACCTGGGGAGACGAGCACGCCTCCCGGAGGAGGGCCGACTCCCCCGAGGACAGATCGCTGACGGTCACCGTGAGCGTGTCATACCGGTGGATCCTGATGGCGAAGTCCATCGCCGCCTCACGCCGCGGTCGGCTGGTGATTGATGATCGCGTCGATCTCCGGAGCGTCGAGGGTCTCTTTCTCGAGGAGCGCCCTGGTCAGGGCATGGAGCGTTTCGACGCGTTCGGAGATCAGCTTTTTCGCGCGGGCATAGTTCTCCATGACGATGCGCTTCACTTCATTGTCGATCTCGACGGCAATATGTTCGCTGTAGTCCCGGTGCTGCGATATCTCGCGGCCCAGGAAAATCTGCTCTTCCTTCTTGCCGTAGGTCAGGGGGCCGAGCTTATCGCTCATGCCCCATTCGGTGACCATCTTCCGGGCAAGATTGGTGGCCCGTTCGAGGTCATTGCCGGCGCCGGTGGTCATGTGGTTCAGGGCGATCTCCTCGGCGGCGCGGCCGCCCAGGAGGATGGCGATGTTGTTTAGCAGGTGCTCGCGGTCGTAGGAGTACCTGTCTGCCGTGGGGAGCTGGAGCGTGACACCCAGGGCCATGCCGCGCGGGATGATGGAGACCTTGTGCACCGGGTCGGTCCCCGGGATGAGCCGCGCCACCATGGTGTGGCCTGCCTCGTGGTAGGCGGTGTTCTTCTTTTCCTCATCGCTGATGATCATGCTCTTGCGCTCGAGGCCCATCATGATCTTGTCCTTGGCATGCTCGAAGTCTTCGTTCTCGACCTGGGACTTGGCCGCTCGGCCGGCGAGCAGGGCCGCTTCGTTCACGAGGTTCGCCAGATCAGCGCCGGACATGCCGGGAGTGCCGCGGGCAATGGCCTCGAGGTCCACCTGGGGCGACAGCTTTATCTTCTTGGCGTGCACCTTCAGAACGCCGATCCGGCCGTTTAGGTCAGGCCGCGGAATGACCACCATCCGGTCGAACCTGCCGGGCCGGAGGAGCGCCGGGTCGAGCACATCGGGCCGGTTCGTGGCCGCGATGAGGATGACGCCGTCATTCGATTCGAACCCGTCCATCTCCACGAGGAGCTGGTTCAGCGTCTGTTCGCGCTCATCGTGCCCGCCGCCGAGGCCCGCGCCGCGGTGCCTGCCCACTGCGTCGATCTCGTCGATAAAGATGATGCAGGGTGCGTTCTTCTTGCCCTGCTCGAAGAGGTCGCGGACGCGGCTTGCTCCCACGCCCACGAACATCTCGACGAAGTCGGAGCCGCTGATGGAGAAGAAGGGTACGCCTGCCTCGCCGGCGATGGCCCGGGCCAGGAGCGTCTTGCCCGTGCCCGGAGGCCCCACGAGCAGCACGCCCTTGGGGATCTTGCCGCCCAGCTTCTGGAACTTCTGGGGATCCTTCAGGATCTCGATGATCTCCTGGACCTCCACCTTGGCCTCGTCCATGCCGGCCACCTCGCTGAAGGTGATCTTCTTGGTGGTCTCGTTCAGGAGCTTGGCCTTGCTTTTGCCGAAGGACATGGCCTTGTTGCCGCCCATCTGCATGTTCCGGACGATGAACATGAACCAGAAGACCATGAGGATGAGAGGCGCCCAGACCACGAGGAAGTTGTACCAGGCGGATTCCTTCACCTGCTCCGCGTTGATCCTGATGCCCTTTGTCCGGAGCTCCTTCACGAGATCGGGGTAATCGGGCAGGGTGGTCTTGAAAGACTTGCCGGTCTTGTAGTTGCCGGTCAGATCGAGCCCCTTGATCGTGACATCGTTCACCTCGCCTTTCTCGACCTTGTCCATGAAATCGCTGAAGGGGATCTGGACCGCCGAGGGGGCGATGGGGTTGAACAGGTTGAATACGAGCACCGAAACTACGACGAACAGCAGGATCAGTGCAATGTTCTTATACATGGCGCTCACCGATGATGACCTCCTGGGTTAACGGGGTGTTCCTATTTTTTATACTAACACATTGACGCCCCTGCAGCAAGCTGCGGGGTTAGCGAGCGATCCTGGATTTACGGGAAGGCTTACAACAGCTATCCCTGCCGCTCTTCCTGCTCATCGTAGGGCATGACGGCGATATAGGGCAGGTTCCGGTAGCGGTCCTTGTAGTCCAGACCGTATCCCACCACATACTTGTTGGGGATGCGGAACCCTGCGTAGTCCGCCTCGATCTGCACCTTCCTCCGGTCCGGCTTGTCCAGAAGGACGCAGACCTTCAGGGACTCCGGTCCCCGACCCTGCAGCATCTTCTTGAGATAGTCGATGGTCACACCGGAGTCCATGATGTCCTCCACGAGCAGGACATGCTTGCCCCGGATGTCCTCCTTCATATCGGCAAGCATCGTGACGGGGCTGCCGACCTTCGAGGAAGAGCTGGTGCAGTGGATGAAATCCATCCGCACCGATATGCGGAGCGAACGGAGCAGGTCGGACATGAAGAATAAAGCGCCCTTGAGCACGCCAACGACGAGCAGGTCCTTTTCTGCATACTCCGTGGAGATCCGGGATCCGAGCTCCTGGATTTTCCGCTGGATCTCCTCACGGGTAAAGAGCGGCTTGCCGAAATCGATCCCTACCATTGAACAACCTCCAAATAATCCGTAAAGCGTCAGGGGCGAGGAGTGGGGCGACGACAGGCAGCTGTTTCCCTTATCCCTTGCCATTGAAGCTCCCTGCAGCAAGCTGCAGGAAATCTTCGATCCTCAGGGTAGTATGTTCATCCTAATCGCTCGCTGACCCCGCAGCAAACTGCGGGGAATGCGCTCGCTCCTGGATTCACGACCTACCGTGTCCTTCGCACTCGAACCACCAGCAGTTTCTTCGTTTCCGGCCCCGGCAGGTACCGTCCGTCTGTCCTCATGCCGACGACCCAGACGAGGTCCTGTTCCGTGGCGAGCAGGGGCACGGCCGCGCGTCTGAACCGCGGCACCTTCTCATCCACGAAGTAGTCCTGAAGCTTTTTGCTCTTCCCCTCCATGCCCGCGGGGCAGAACCAGTCACCCACCCGCCTGCTTCGCAGGTACAAAGGCAGCGCTATCTTATCATAATCAAATTGTGCCTGCCACAGATAATTTTCATCGAACGACCCCTCGTCGTCATCGCCCGTCCTCTGATGGGAAGGTAATCCACCGTCAAGGTCGAGGGCTTCGCGCACCTGAACTTCCACCTGCAGGCCAGTTCCGGGGACGTCGGTCCTGCCGGGAACCGCAAGGGGTGTGCTGAGCTCCTCGACGCGTTCCCGCTGCCGGATGAGAAATGAATCATATTCCCGCGCAAGGGAAAGACCGCCGGGAAGCTCCATCATCCTGCCAGTCTGGGCCTCTGCCATGAAGGCGATGGCTTCTTCGGTCCGGACCGAGGACAGACCGGGCGTCTCTTCGCCGTTGGACAGGGCAAGGGCATTTCGCAGCACCCGCCGCCGGAGCGCCGGCAGGAGGCCGTTGAACTCCGCCCGGACGATGCGGACAGCCTCGCCGTCCTGCCGGACCGTGCGGTCCATGACGTCGGCCAGGGAGGCCTCCATGGCGGTGTCCTCGTCCCGGAGGACCTCCGCCGCCGTGGCGAGGGCCTCCACGATGCGCGGGTTGAAGCGCTCGAGGACGGGGAGGACCTCCTGCCGGACGCGGTTCCGGGTGTAGAGCGGCTTCAGGTTGGATGGGTCCGTGACGAAGTCCTGGCCGTTCTCCTTCAGGTATGTCAGGACCTTTTCCCGCGTTACGTCAATGAGCGGCCGGATGATGTTCTCCCGGACCGGCGGGATGGCCGAGAGGCCGGTCACACCCGCGCCCCGGATGAGCCTCATGAGGAGCGTCTCGGCCTGGTCATTTGCCGTATGGCCGAGAGCGATACGATTCGCACCGGCCGCATCGGCGACATGCTGCAGGAACCGGTAGCGGACCTCGCGGCCGCCGACCTGGGCAGAAAGCCCCCGTTCACGGGAGTAGGCGGGGACGTCGGATGATTCGATCGTCGCCGGCAGGCTCCAGCGGGCGGCCAAGCCCCGGACGAACTGCGCTTCAGCTGCCGATTCTTCCCCCCGGAATCGGTGATCCAGATGGGCCACGTGGAGCGTCAGTTCGTATTCCGGCATGAGCGCCAGCAGGGCGCGGAGCAGGCAGACCGAGTCAGGACCGCCCGATACCGCCACGACTACCCGGTCTCCGGGCGAGAGCATGCGGTGTTTGTTGATGGTCTCTTTGATCTTCAACAGGAGCATCATGAATCTAGGAGCGAGCGATTAGGATAACACTACCCTGAGGATCGAAGATTGCCCGCAGCTTGCCGCAGGGAGCTTCAACGTTGCGACGAGAGACGAGCGACGCGTGACAAGAAACAATAACGATGACAAGCGACGCGCAACGAGGTTCGGGCCAAAGGACGTTACCCGTCTCTCGTCGTTCAGTAACGGCACGATGCCATTATACCGGAGAACGGGACAGGAGGGAACGGAAATGAACGGGGAGGAAAGAAATGGTGGCGGTGCAGGCAATCCAATAGGTAATATAATTGATTGTAATAACTTGCTATTTATCAATTCAATTTTGCTTGATTCCCCACCCGGTTCCCCAGCATCATGGGTTCGTTTCCTGAAAGCATCCAGCATACCCCCGATGAGACTCATAGAGTCCCCCTCGAGTTTTTCTTGTCAGAAGTTCACGCATCGCGCTCACTCACTTTGGTGAATCTTAAAAATCCGTAGACCGACTTTACCTTGGCAATAAGATCATCGTGAATCTTCTTATAATATTCGACAACGCAGGCAGTTCTTCTTTCGGTGGATAATAATTCCCTGAGCCTGATATATAACCTGTATCGAATTCAGTCTTAATCTTGCCATCTTTCACATAAACCGCCATCGAATAATTAACATCGACAGGCACGGAACTTTTCAGTGTAGGGTTATATATATACTGATAGGTATAAATTGCTTTTACAATGATGATACCAGCATCTTTATCCTGCATTTGAATGACATCCTTGGCTGAACGAAAATTCTTTGCTATCCATTCATTTGCTGATGCATAAGCATCACTCTTCGTTTTAGTATGCTCGTCAATGTATGTAATTGTTTTTTCTTTCGGATCGAAAGTTTCAGGGTACTTCGGCGTAACCATGCATGCACTAATAAAAATAGTTGTCATACTATCAAAGTCATATTTATCGCTTTTCCCAACAAGATAGAAGTTGCGCCGCCAGCATCACCAGCGACGTTTAATTTCAAAGTATTTTTTTTTAAACGCCACATTCAACTCTGAAGTGCAACAAGTGAGCGAGCAACTTCCAACGGTGTTTTGAAGCTAGGCACTTTCTGGGTCGGTTGTTGATGAGCTTCTCGATTTTCTTTATTTGCTCTTTGTCAATCTTACTGAAGTCAGTACCCTTTGGCAAGTAGCGTCGGATGAGGCCGTTGATCTGCTCATTGATCCTCGTTGCCATGCCGCATAGGGATGGGCAAAGTAGCATTTGATGCCAAGCGTAGCTGACAACTCCTCGTGCCTGGCATTCTCAGTGCCGTTGTCCATGGTAAGCGTCCGTTTTGCCTCCACGGGCAACTTCTTGAGCGCTCGAGCGACCGCTTATTGGTTTCGGCAGCGGTCTTGCGTTCATTGGAAAGCGGAGGATGGTTTGCGCTGATTATGCTGTGCAAGGCAGACTTACTCTTGCGGAGACAGCGTATCGCTTTCAATGGAAATTGCTTTCGCTGATGAGACTTTGGCTGGCATAATGGAAATATTGGGAATTTGTTTTAGTATTTTCTCTTTTCTTGATGCGCGTTTTCGCTTTTCCGCAGAAACGTAACCAGGTAGTTCCTGCAAGGCCGTCACAGTCTCTTCTTAAGACGACAGCAATGATCTCGGGACAGTTGATCTTAAGCTTTCGCGGACGTACTGCTAATTTTTTGCTCTTGAGCAGCGGTATCATGACGGCTGTCAGTTTCTCTGATCTGATCGTTTCTGTGCCGGCAGGGCGTGTAACAGCTATACTGGAAGCGTTAGTATAAGCTCGTGAGATGTGCCTTATCGGCTGATACCGGCAATCTCGGAAGGCTTTGCCTCCAATGCATTGATGCTATGAGCTCACGCTCTGTTTGGTAAGATGAACATAGTTTTTGCATCTTCTAAAAGAGCCCCGCTTTCGACAGCTTATTTACAAGATCTTTGGCATAGGGTGGTACCTGGTCAAGGTAATGGCGAGGATCGGTTGAGCCTTCCTGTATCTTCGTTTCCGCATCAGCGGACGAGATCAATTTGTTCGTATTCATGTCGTAGACATCTGTGTGCGTATTAATACATGGGTGCCCCGATGCATCCATTTTTGTGCCAGCGGGCCCGGTAATCAGTACGGTATCTGCACCGACTTCCTTTGCTAGTGCCGCTATAGCGTCCTTATCGGGCACGACCTTATCGGGCGCAAAAGACCGAAGTATCTTACGACAGCATCTACCTTGTGATCCTTCAATGCCTTCACCACTTCGTCTTGGAAGAGCCTTCTAATCGAGGCATTTTGAAACGTACTGATTACAAGGATCTTTTCGGGATGCCCTTGATATGTCTCATCCTTCCACATAGAGGAGAATTTCGTCGACGTGGATGCGCACGCAAGGAAGATAAACAACATGATGAACGCAGCGAATCGTATGGATAATCTTAAAATTCTCATTTTCCGATGCTCCTTACTTTATAACATAGGGTTTCCCTGAAGAGGCGACACGATTGACTATAACACAAGACGCCGACAATTTCAAACAGCAGAAACATAAGCGGACAATTCCTGCCCAGAAATGTCACTTTATGATATAGTTACTAATAAGAACTGTTTCTGATGCATGAGAAGGGGGAATAACAAATGACGATATCAAGGATTTTATCTATATTCGGTATCTTGTTTTTCCTTTTCTTGATTGCGGTTCCAGACACTTCGGCAACATGCACCTGAGTTTGGACAGTTAGCTTAGAGCAATCGGACAGGGTGCTTTTTGATTCAAGTTTATCAGCTTTGCCTCGTACTCAGCAGGCGGAACGTAATCCAGTGAAGCTTGCAGCACGCTTTCTGATTATACACTTGTTCGTTGAGTGGACGCTCGTACGAGAACGTCTCAGTGCGGTATGCTAAAGATGAGACCACTTCGGTCTTGAAGGTTTGCAAAAGATTTGCAAATGCGTTGTCGCAAAAAGTGCCCTTCGGAGACGCAGATCTGAAACCGGGCTGCGATGGACTGTAATTGCATGAGCTAGCAGAACTCGACACCGCGCTTCGAATGTGAACGCGTCGTGCAGGAGGGTTTCTGCTCTGAATCGCCATCCGAAGCGCTGAGAGGCTCAAGGATGTGTCGATAGTCCGCGAGAGGGCATATCCGATCGCCTTCCGCGAACAGAGGTCCAGATTGACCGCCAGGTATACAAAGCCGACTGCAATCCGGATATAGGTGATATCGGCAACCCATACCTGATTGAGGCTGGTTACCTGCAGGTCTTTGGTCAGGTTCGGATATACGGGATAAGGATGGTTGCTGTCAGTGGTTTTGACAAACTGCTTGGTATTCGTGACCAAGAGGCCCTTTTCCCGCATGATCCGGTGTACTTTCTTGTGGTTTACCGGGATGTCTTTCCGGTGCAGTTCACGGGTGACTTTCCGATACCCGTATTTCGGGAACTCTTCGGTGATCTCGTTCGAATCCGGTTGCCAGGGCCTGGTCCTCAAGGGAAAGCTCCTGGCTCTTGGAATGGTAATAATAGCTGCTTCGAGGGAGCTTCATGAGTTCGCATCCCCTCGTGACGGTTTTGATAAGGTCTCGATGGTAGGCAATGAATTGCCTTTTTTCCGGGACTGATCGAAGCTTTGATGCAGCGCTTTTTTTAAAAACTGTTTTCGAGATGAGCTTTTCGAAGCTTGCTAAAATTATGCAATGCGTGCTTAAAAAGCTGCTTCCTTGGCGGAATAGGCTGCGAGCTGTATTTGACATACTGCTTTATCAATGATGCAGAACTCAGACACGGCTATGTCTGCGGCAGGCGGACTCCGATAACCCAGCAGATTTCGTGTACAACTTGAATATAGCAATTCGGTCTTTAAACTCTGCAATCGAAGCACTAGGCGCCTGCACTGGTGCGCCCTAACTATGTAATAATTGGATCTAACGTCAGGGGGTGTTCTGGCAGACCGAACTCGCAGATCTTAACGCAAACGTGAGTGCGCGGTGAATACGGGAAAAATTTTTTCGTTTCAAGTTAGTCGATCTCGATACACAGGAGGTCGTTGCGGTATCCAGCGAGACACCAATTATCCGTCGGGGACTACCCCAATCTGGTCCGATTGTACTTCCAATTATCATCCCAACTCGTTAGTAGGGTAAGATATCGCTATCATCCCTAAAAGCCCATCGCCACATTAGATGCTGGCGGTTCCTTCCGGGCCATCATGCCTTTGGCGGCTTCAAACCCTGCCAACTCTCTCGCCAACTTCGCCTCTGCGAATGCACAGATAACGGCGCTGTCAAGGTTGTCCCACACGACGCCTGCAACTCTTTTGTTACTTCCTGTATGCCCTAAAAATACCTCATCTATTACCAATAATCATTCTCGCATAGCAGGCGCAACAATGCGCCTCGATTGCATCCCGGCGCGTGAGCTTGATCCCGTTCTTCAGCGGCCGTGATCAGCCTTACCATCTACACAAGACATAAGACCTCACTAAAGGACGGTATTGGACTAACAGAACGATCAGGGAGGGGACATTATGACAATAAAAAAGCCCCTGTTTTCAAGGGGCTTATGTACTGCATTGAACTTTGTTGAATAATTAAATGGTGGCGGTGCAGGGACTCGAACCCCGGACACAGGGATTATGATTCCCCTGCTCTACCAGCTGAGCTACACCGCCACGGGTGAATTTGATAGGTGGTCAAAATACTCAATTACGGCTTTTTTGTCAAGAAAAACCGTCGCCGCGCCCTTTGTATCGGGGGAGGCCGGGGGCTATTCCTTGAACCGGGTCTCTTCCTTCTGGATCTTCTCCATCTCTTCCTTCTGGGTCTTGCACTCGATGCAGTACCGGGCAAGGGGATTGACCTCGAGCCGTTTGATGCTGATCTCTCCGCCGCACTCCTCGCAGACGCCGTACGTATTGTTCTGGAGCTTGCGGAATGCGTCGGCGATGTCCTTGTATTGCTCGTACTTCATCTCGAGCAGCGAGTAGTCGATCCCCTGGTCCACGTCCTGGGACGACTGGTCGGCGCTGTCCATGGCTGAGTCGATCTTCTGGCCGGTCTCAAGCGTCAGCTTGCGGCCCATCTGGGCCTCCAGGCCGCGCACCACTTCGTTCCGCTTCTTGAGAAGCAGCCCCTTGAGCACGTCCTTCCGTTTGTTCACGGCGGCGGACATCTTTGCCGGGGCGGCCGCTGCGGCCTTCGGGGCGGCCTTTGGCTTCTTGGTGGCGGTCCGTTTTACGGCCTTCTTCGCGGCTTTCTTTCCTGTTTTATTTGCCGTTCTTGTCACGGCTTTTTTTAACGTCTTTTTCTTCGCTGCTTTCTTTGCGGAGGCGCGTGCAGGTCTCTTGACCGATTTCTTTCCTTTGGTCGTTGCCGCCTTCTTCTTTGCTTTCTTTTTTACCGCCATGATCCTTTTCTTCCTCCTGACCCTTATGCGTGTGGCAGAATGATAGTGCAGATGTGGCGCTGCAGGCCGCTTCGCCATTTTTTGAATGCCGGATATTATAGTAAGCTATGATGGTAAATTCAAGATAATTTATCAGGGTCTGCAAGAAAAATGACCTGCCTGCAGATCCGGCTGTTGCCAGGTTCAGTCAAGAATATAATGGCTAAGTATCTGGAATTCTGGTACTATTCGGCACTTAGACCGAGTCGAAGAGAGGGGAACATGAAAACACTTTTTATTACTGCCTTCCTGATGCTCTGTTCGTCCTGTGCGGCGCTTGCGGGGGAACGACCGGCCCCAGCACCCATTGAGTGCCGGCTTGATGTCTCTCTTGATATCCCCCGGTCGCTGATCAGGGGGCGTCTGACCATTCCTGTCAGCGCGGGGAATGCGGTGACCTTCCATACCGGCCAGCTTGTGGTGGGCGGCGTTACGCTGAACGGCAAAGACATACCTGCGCCTGTCCGGGAAGGGGTCCTCGACATCAGGCCGTCCGAGGACGGCCTGATGGAGGTCCGGTATGAGGGCGTGTTCCAGGGCGGCCAGCCCCAGGGCGACAGGAACTTCGGGGTCGTATCGAGCACCATCGATGACCGCGGGATCTCGCTCACCGGGACATGGTACCCCCAGCCGTCCGGTCTCGTGCGTTGGAAGCTCACAGCCCTGCTCCCTGTCGGGTATGAGGCGGTGTCGGAGGCGGACAGGATCGTCAAGGTGAAGAAGGACGGAGGCACCGAGTTCACCTTTGATTTTCCCCACCCCGTCGACAGTCTCTCCCTGGTTGCCACGGACCGCTACGAGGTGACCCAGGACCGCTTCGGCGACCGCGAGCTCTACGCCTATTTCTTCAAGGAGGACCGGGAGCTCGCAAAGACCTACTTACAGTACGCCAAAAAGTATTTCGAACTGTACGAGAAGATGCTCACTCCCTATCCCTACAAGCGGTTCTCCATCGTCGAGAACTTCCTGCCCACCGGCTATTCCATGCCCGCCTTCACCCTCCTGGGACAGGACGTGGTGCGCCTGCCGTTCATCGTGGAGACCTCGCTGGGCCACGAGATCCTGCACCAGTGGTTCGGGAACTCGGTGTACGGCGACCGCGAAAAGGGCAACTGGGAGGAGGGCCTGACCACCTACCTTGCGGACCACTGGTACGAGGAACAGAAGGGCAGGGGATGGGAGTACCGCAAGCAGCTGCTCGTCAACTACGGGGCGTACGTGAACAGCTCGAACGAATTTCCCCTCAGCGAGTTCAGGAGCAGGACCGACCTTCCTTCGCGCTCCATCGGCTACGGAAAGGCGGCCATGGTCTTCCACCTGCTCCGGACCATGACGGGCGACGAGACGTTCTTCGGGGCGCTCAAGGACCTCATCGGGCAGCGGCAGTTCACTGCCGCGTCATGGGACGACATCAAGGACGTCTTCGAAAAGCGGTCCGGCAGGGACCTGTCGCCGTTCTTCCATCAGTGGCTCAAGGAGAAGGGGCTTGTCGATATCCACGTGGAGAGCTCGTCGGTCCGGAGGAAAGGGGGGAAGTTCGAGCTGACGATTATTGTTGTGCGGAAGAACAGTACCGTCGCCATCGACCTGCCCCTGACCCTGCTGTTCCTGCAGGGCGGCGAGAAGAAGATGTCGGTCACGCTGGATGCTGAGCGGAAGGAGATCATGCTCCTTGTCGACGACGAACCTGCCTACGTGGTGTTTGACCGTGATTATGATCTCCCGAGGACGCTGACGGGGGATGAGATGCCGCCGGTCGTCGCGCGGCTGCTCGGTGACGAACGGCCGATCATCGTCGTAGAGGAAGCGGGCATTCCGGTGTACCAGGCGGTCATCGTGGGTTTTGCACGGGAACAGGCTCAGAACAACGAAAAGAAGATGGATGGAACCGGGAAGCGTCTGACCGATGCGGACCTCAAGGCGTCGTCGGTCGTCATCCTTGGTGCGGACAATCCGCTGGTCAACAAGCTGTTCGGCGCTGTTCCCGCTCCGGCCGCGGGGTTCAGCCTTGAGGTCCGGACGAACCCGTGGAACGCCGGCAAGGTCGTCGGGATCTTCAACGCCCGTTCTGCGGAGGAGGCCGCGGCAGCATTCCCGAAGATAGCGCATTACGGGAAGTACAGCAGCCTTGCCTTCGACAAGGGAAGGAACATCGACAAGAAGATCTCCACGGCCGAGCGCGGGATCATCGTTGCCTTCCGCGAGGAGCCAGCGGTCGTTGATCTCTCGCTGATGAAGAAACTCTCCAACGTGACGGAGGCAGCTGCTGCCAAGAAGATCGTCTACCTGGGCGAATACCACGACCGGTTCAGCCACCACAACATCGAGCTCGAGATCATCCGGGACCTGCACAAGAAGGACCCGAGGCTCGCCATTGGGATGGAGATGTTCCAGCGGCCCTTCCAGAACACGCTGGACGACTATGTCAACGGCGCCATCGACGAGCGCGAGTTCCTGAACCGGTCCGAGTATTTTGGGCGCTGGGGGTTCGATTACAACCTCTACAAGCCCATCCTTGATTTCGCGCGGCAGGAGCGCGTGCCGGTGGTCGCCCTTAATATAAGGAAGGAAATCACCGAGAAGGTATCGAAGGAGGGCATGGACGCCCTGACCGATGATGAACGGAAGGAGCTGCCGCGCGAGACAGACTTCGCTGACGAGGACTACCGGCACCGCATCCGGCAGGCCTTCGACCAGCACAAGGGGCAGAGCGAGAAGAACTTCGATTTCTTCCTCCAGGCCCAGGTGCTCTGGGACGAGACCATGGCGGAATCCATCGACGAGTACCTCAAAAAGAACCCGGACCGCCGGATTGCGGTCATTGCCGGCGGTGGCCATCTGGCCTATGGCAACGGCATTCCGAAGCGGGCCTTCCGGCGGAACAACCTCCCGTACACCATCATCCTGAACGATGCGGAGATCGAGCGGGACATCGCGGACTTCATCATCTTCCCGCAGCCCCTCAACGGCATGACCGCGCCGAAGCTGCTTACCACCTTCAAAGAGGACAAGGGGAGGCTTGTGATCAACGATTTCGTGCAGGAAAGCCCGGCGAAGGCTGCGGGGCTCAGGTCAGGTGACGGGATCATATCCCTGGACGGCGTGCCGGTGACATCCCTGCAGGATATCAAGGAGGCCCTTTTTTACAAGGACAAAGGTGATATAATGAAGATCAAGGTTATCCGGAAGCGGTTCCTTCTGGGCGAAAAAGAGATGGAGTTCGAGGTAAAGCTGTAGGGAACGGTTGAGAGGCAGACGCGAAGCAGTCGAAAGGCAGTCATGGAACAGTCGAGAAACAGTCGTCAGGCAGTCAACTGCTTTATGGCTGCAGCATGACTGCTGCTTGACCGCCCTTCGACCACCGTTCGACCGCAATATGATTCACATCATAGCTGTTCCTGGGCGGAAAGAGTAGGGTAAGACCATGGGATTGTTCAGTGAAGGCTGCCCCGGCAGCTCAGAGATCCGCACCCCGAAGCCGGAAGAGATCCGTTGCCAAAAGTGCGGCGAAAAGATGGAGATCTGGACCGACGAGCCGGACTCGGCTTGCAAGAAGTGCGGCCACATCAATGCCCGGCCCATGGGCACGTCTTGCGTCGAGTGGTGCGCCTTCGCCAAGGACTGCGTCGGCGCGGAGAAGTACGATCGACTGATGAAGGCCGCGAAGAAGTAAACCGGTTCGCATCCCGCCTGTTCCGTTCATCATACCCCCTGCGAGCCACATGAACACGACCTTGCGTGCCTCACTCAAGGATACGGAAATCCCTTGATTTATAGGAGTGATTGTTCTATTATTGTCCGGCCATGAGGCGCTTGTTAGCGCCATTCAGGCAATCTGATCGAGGAGGACCACCCAGGTGCCAAAGAAGAAGGTCACGCAGGAAGAGCTCGCAGCGAAGATCGGGAAGTTGAAAGAGAAGGCGAAGGTGGCAAAGGAAAAGACGGCCGGAAAGAAGTCCGACCCGGCAGTGCGCAAGGCAAAGAAAAAAGTGAAGCGCGCCCAGCGGAAGCTCCGGACCGCCAAGGCTTACAAGACCGGCGGCAAGAAAACGAAAAAGGCCGAGGCCCCGGCAACGGCGTAGCATTGGTCAGCGGTACCCCTCGATGAAACTGGCCGCCGTTTGTATATCCATTCTCTGCGCCGTGCCTGTCATCGTGTCCTGTGCGGGCAAAGCGCCGCTTCCGGCGGCACCGGCCGTTCCTGAGAGGCCGGCGGCACCGGCAGCCGCGGCCGCGCCTGCATTGACGCCGGAGCAGGTCTACCGGGAGACAGGAACGGCCTCCTGGTACGGCAGGGAGCTCCAGGGCAGGAGAATGGCGGACGGAGGGACCTTCGATATGGATGGTCTTTCGGCCGCCCACCGCATCCTGCCTCTCGGAACGGTCATCCGCGTCACCAACCTCGACAATTACAAAACCACCAACGTCAGGGTCAGCGACCGCGGTCCCTTTGTGCGGTCCCGCATCATAGAGCTATCCTATGGGGCCGCGAAAGAACTGGAGTTTGTCCCACAGGGTACGGCGCGCGTCAGGATCGAGACCCTCGAGCCCGTCAGGGGCGATGCGGTCTACACGGTCCAGGCCGCCGCCTTCGTGGAAGAGGAGAACGCGAAGCTGCTCAAGGAGCGGCTCCAGAGGAAGTATGAAACAGTGTACATCACTTCCTTCGAGTCGAATGTCGGCAAGTTCTACCGCGTCCGTGTCGGCGCATACCATAGCGAGGAGAAGGCCGAGCGCGTGGCCGTCAAACTGACGCTGGACGGGCTGGAGCCGGTAGTGGTAAGGAAAGATTGACGCGGGGACACGGGGACGGGGCGACACGGGGAAAAGGCGCTATGAAGATAACGGTAAAGACCGGCAAAGTGGAAATGCTGCGGACCGATGCCGCGGTCATCATGGTCATTGAAGGAGAGAAGCTCGGTTCAGCCGCGGCGCGGGTGGACAAGGCGCTGGGCGGCATGGTCCAGAAGCTCCTGAAGCGCGGCGACCTCAGCGCAAAGGCCGGCAGTGTCGGAATGCTCTATCCCGATGGCAGGATCGCGGCCGAGCGGCTGATCGTTGCCGGTCTCGGCAAACGGTCCGAGTTTTCGGCGGACAAGCTCCGTCTCGCGGCGGGCAAAGCAGCCGCTGCTGCGCGCGGAGCCGGTGCGAAGAACGTCGCCATCGTGATCGATGGGTTCACGCTTGACCAAGAGGAAACCGGGCAGGCGCTGGCCGAGGGCGCCACGCTCGGTCTGTACCGGTTCTTGAAGTATAAGACATCTAAGATAGAAGAGAACAAGGGGAAGAAGGACATTGCCTCCATCACGGTGCTTTCGGAGAAGGCCTCGGCAATCAAGGCCCTCGCGAAGGGAATCCGGACAGGCGAGATCATCGCGGCCTCGGCCTCGCTGGCCCGAGACATGGTCAATGCGCCGCCAGCGGACATGACACCCGCGGTCATCGCCGGGATCGCCCGGAACCTGGGCCGGAAGCACCGGCTGAAGGTCCGCGTCCTGGAGCGGGACGCCATGCGGAAGCTCGGCATGGGCGGGCTCCTGGGCGTGGCCTCGGGCAGCGCCCAGCCGCCCAAGTTTATTATCGTCGAGTACCGGGGCGGCGGGAAGAAGCCCTTCATCGCGCTGGTCGGCAAGACCATCACCTTTGATTCCGGCGGCATCTCCATCAAACCGTCGGAGAACATGGACAAGATGAAGGACGACATGAGCGGCGGCGCGGCGGTGCTCGGCGCCATCACGAACGCGGCGGCGCTCCGGCTTCCGCTCAACCTCGTGGCGCTCCTGCCAGCCACGGAGAACATGCCGAGCGGGACCGCTTTGAAGCCCGGCGACGTGCTCCGGACGATGTCAGGCCAGACCATCGAGATCCTGAATACCGATGCCGAGGGAAGGCTCATCCTTGCCGACGCCTTAGTCTACGCCTGCCGATATAAGCCTGCGGTGATCGTGGACATCGCCACGCTGACCGGCGCCTGCCGGATCGCCCTCGGCCAGGAAGCCTCGGGGATGGTCGGCACCAGCGACCGGTTCAAACAGAAGATGCGCGATGCAGGCGAGAAGACCGGCGAGCGGGTATGGGAACTGCCGCTCTGGGACGGTTACTGCGACCTCATCAAGAGTGACATCGCTGACATGAAGAACGCGGGTGGGAGGGACGGCAGCGTCATCACAGCGGCCTGCCTGCTCTCAAAGTTCGTGCAGAAACACCCCTGGGTCCACCTCGACATCGCCGCCACGGCCTGGACCGACAAGGACCGGCCCTATACGCCGAAAGGCGCCACAGGCATCGGCGTCCGGCTTCTGACGCAGTTCCTCAGGGATTACAAATAACGTAAAACGTAAGGGGTGGCTCGGGTCGTGGCCGCTGCTTCGTCGAGCATGGTGTTCATCGTCTCACGTCTCACCTATCACGGATATGGACCTCCATCAGATCGAGATATTCTGCGCCATCGTCCGACACCAGAGCTTCTCCCGCGCCGCCGAAACGCTCTTCCTCACTCAGCCGACGGTGAGCGGCCACATGAAGAACCTCGAGGCCGAGCTTGGCGTGAAGCTGCTCGACCGCTTGGGCAAGCGGGCCATCCCCACCGAAGCGGGCGATATCCTCTTCCGGCACGGCACGCGGCTGCTCGAAGAGCGTGACCGGGCAAAGCAGGAGATCGAGCAGCTCACCGGCCGGATCAGCGGCGTCCTGACCATCGGCGGGAGCACCATCCCCGGCGCCTACCTGCTGCCGCCGCTCATCGGTACGTTCAAGAAGAAGAACCCGGGCATCTCGGTCCATCTGAGCATTGACGACACTGCGAAGATCACCGAGGCCGTTCTGGCCGGCAGCATCCGCATCGGTGTCGTCGGAGCCCGGCTCTCGGACCCGCAGCTCGAGGTCCATCCTTTTGAGTCCGACGAACTGGTCATCGCGGTGCCCGCACGCCATCCCTGGGCCAGGAAACGGACGGTCGCACCGCGGGAACTGAAGGGACAGCCATTCATCCTGCGCGAGCAGGGCTCGGGCACCCGCAAGATCATGGAGGACCGCCTGGAGAAGGCGGGCGTCTCGATCGCCGACCTTGCCATCGAGGCCGTCGTCGGGAGCAGCGACGCGGTCCGGCAGGCGGTCAAGGCCGGGCTCGGCATTTCGATCCTGTCCCTCCGCGCCCTTGCCGATGACATCGAGGCGGGCCGCCTCGCCGCGGTCCGTGTCGCGGGCGTCAGGATGGAACGGCACTTCTACGTAATCCTGCTCAAGGGCAGGGCTCGCTCGCCCCTCTCCAAGGCGTTCCTCGATTTCATCCTCAAAAAGGTCTGATAGCCGCTTCCGAACAGCCGTTGCCGCCCTGTTCCACTCGATCACTCTTTCCAATCCGATCTTCCTGTCCTCATCAGTATTAGCGATTTGACTCCCCCCAGATGCTCCCTTAAGATGGCCCCGGTACCAGCTCCATCTTCGGAGGTCAAGCATGCAATTCGCGCGAAAACTGCTCTTCATCGCACTGTTCATATCGGTTTTTGTTCCCGTCACGACGCCCTCGGCAGAAAAGGAGTTCCGCGTCATCGCGACCGAGGAGCTCAAGGCTATGCTGGACGGGAAGAAGGACTTCGTCCTCGTGGACACGCGCACGGCCGAAGAGTATTAGGAGGCGCACATCAAGGGAGCGATGAGCATCCCGGAAAAGAGCTTCGAGAACCAGCTCGCCCTTCTGCCGGCGGACAAGAACGCCCTGATCGTGCTGTACTGCAACGGCGTCAAGTGCGGCAAGAGCAGGAAGTCGGCAAAGAAGGCCGAGGCAGCAGGGTACATGAACCTGGTCATCTACGCCGAGGGATTCCCTGTCTGGGAGGAAAAGGGCTTTGCCATCGTTGCCGGGCCGGAGCACGCGAAGAAGATCGAGACCGCGAAGGTGAAGACCTACCGAGCTCAAGCAGCTCCTGGATACGAAGTAGCGCGAACATCGTGATCGTGGACGTACGGGACGAGGCGGAGTTCAGGGAAGGGCACATCCCCACGTCGATCAACATCCCCGTCGAGACCTTCGCGCTCCGCTCCGAGGTCCTACCGAAGGAGAAAGAAGATCATCGTGTACTGCAACACCGGCGGCAGGAGCTACAACGCCTACCGGAAGCTGATGAAGCTCGCTTATCCGAGCATCGCTCAGGCGACCTTTGCTGAGTGGAAGGAAGCGGGCATGCCCGTCGAGAAGTAGACAGGGGAACGATCGTAGATGTCCGACGAAATTTCATCGATCAGAAAGGTATATCGCGATCCCTCTTCGATCGGACCCTGGGAGAGGTGCGTTCCCGAGGGCGGCTAGGCACCGTGGTAGCCGGAAAGGCCGATGCATTTAATCGGGTCCTCACCGGCCGCACCAGCGGCCAGGGACGGGACAGGTTCCGCTTCACCCGGAAGGGGGAGTATCGCATCAAGAACTGCCGGAAAGTGGACCTTGGATGCGGCTACCGCATTGTCTGCATCCAGAAGGATCACCGTCTCGTCCTGCTGTTCATCGGCACGCACGACGACTGTTTCCGGTGGATCGAGCGTCACCGTACGGCAGAGTATGACCTTGACGGCGTGCCCGAGGAGGCATGGACGGCCGTTATCGCCGATCGTCCGGCCGAGCGGCCGCGCCGGGAATTGGAGCACGACGAGGAGTGTCTTGCCGAGGAATATGAAGAGTCGCTCATGGACAAGATCGATGACGGGGTCCTGCGGAAAGTATTCGCCGGCATCGTCAATGGACGAACGTGATCAAGGAACGGTAACGATGAGCGAACGAAAATTTGCTTGAAAGGAGATCAGACCATGAAACATACATTCACGCTGGGGGCGAGCACCATCCCGGGAGAGTTCATCATTCCCCGGCTGCTGTCAGCCATGATCAAGCACCTGCCGGAGATCGAGCTCAAGGTGGAGATCTCGGACAGCCTGAAGGTGTTTGAGGGGGTGCGGAAAGGACAGCACGAGATCGGAATTATCGGGACGCGGTTCGATTCGCCGGAGGTCGACTTCGCGGTCATGGTCAAGGACGACCGGCTGGTGCTGATCACACCGAAGAACCATCCGCTTGCAGCGAAACAAAACGTAGCCTTGAGCGACCTCAAAGGTCAGAGCTTCGTCACCCGGGAAAAGGGCTCGGGGACGCGGGCGGCCTATGAGAAGGCGTTCAAGGACGCGGGGCTCGCGCTAGCGGACCTGAACACGGTCGCCGAGGTCGGTACCACCGAAGGGGTCATCCAGGCTGTCGAGGGCGGCGCGGGGATCGCCATTGTTTCGGAGCTGGCGGCGAAAGAGGCCATCGAGCTCGGGAAGATCAAGGCGTTGAACATTCCCCTGCTCAAGATGGTCCGGGATTTCTCGATCATTACCCGGAAAGGGACAGCGCTTTCGAAAGATGCATCGGAAGTGCTTGCCGTGATCAAGGCGGTCATGAAGTAACGTAGATACAGTTTGCTGAAGGAGCAGTGCTGTCAACGAGGAGACGTTATGACTGGCTGTGTCGGCTGGCGCCGGCTGCAGGCTTCAATCCTGTAGGACTGCCGTGAAGGGCATGTCATCGGTTCGATTCCGAAGTCAGTCTCCAAGTGAACGAACGACCAGCCAGGAATGCATTGTCGCAGAACGAACGAGCGGGGAGGCTCTTCGATCTCATCTCAAGGAGGAGTACATGGAACGGGAGCATCGTGAAGAGAAGGATCGCGAGGAGCTGAGCAGGCAGGATTTCCTGAAGGTCGCGGGGATCGCCGGCCTCGGCATGGCTGGGTTGGGCGCCATGATGAGCGCGCCCGTGTCAGCGGAAGAGGCCAAGGAGGGGAAGAAGGGGAAGTATGTCATCGTCATTACCCACGGAGGCAACAATCCGAACCGTGCGATCTGGGCGCTCCTGATGGCGGAGACGATCCAGAAGAAGGGATTGGGCGATGTGCATGTCTGGATGACCATCGAAGGAGCCGACCTGAGCAAGAAGAGCGTTCCCGAGAAGATCGTTTCTCCTATATTCTCCAAGTTCGGCAATGCCATGGAGATCATGGACCGTGTGCGGAAGAACGGGTGCAAGTTCGGCGTCTGCCCTCCCTGCGCGGAGTATTTCAGCGCCAAGGGCGATGAGAAGTTCGACTGGGTGGAGCTGCAGGGCGGCGACTGGCTGATGAAGAATATCCAGGATGCCTGGGTGGTGTGGTTCTAGCGGTATCATTTCGCAAGGGGGCCGGTCGTGTTTGCTGCGACTGGCCCTGATCGTTTAGAAGAACGAGCAACGGAGGTCGGACATGCATGCGGAAGGACCGAGTACCGGCTGTGGAGCACATGCAAAAGGCGCCGAGATGAGAACGAGCGATGCGGGCTGGGCAAAGAGCCTGCTGCTGATCGTGGGATCGGATGTTCTGGGCAAGGAAGAGGCCATCGGAAAGGTCCTGATGAAGGGCTTCTTCGAGACGATGAAGGTCCACAAACAGGTACCGCACACCATCTTCTTCCTGAACGCGGGAGTGAAGCTGACCACCACGAACGAAGAAACGGTACCGCTCCTCAAGGAGATTGAGGCCATGGGCGTCGAGATCTACACCTGCGGTACCTGCCTTAAATACTACAACCTTGAGCCCTCTCTCAAGGTCGGACATCGCGGTACGACCAATCATATTGTTGAGGGACTGCAGGACTTCGGCAAGGTCGTGTGGATCTGAAACAGGTCTGGAGCTCTGTTCCGCGATGAACGTCAAGGTCCGGCTCTGTTCGCCGCCCGTCGTTTCTGTCTTTCACCACGCAACTCTCCATCAAACACCGTTATATTTACTCCGCCTCTTCAACCATCCTGTCTTCCCTGTGTCTTATCAACCGGACGCAAGATCAAATTATTCGACACAAGGAGGATACAGGTATGAAGAAGTATTGGATCATCGGTTTAGTGCTGGTACTTGCGGCAGCAACAGCGGCATTCGCGCAGCCCTGGCAGGGATGGAAGAACTGCGGGGGCTGGTGCAAGGAAGAGGGGATGACGGGAGGGCCGGGCGGCGGGCAGGGAAGGATGTATGACCCCGCCAAAGCGGAGACGATCAAGGGCGAGGTGACGGCGGTCGAGCAGATCGGCGGCGGCCGGAGGATGGGCCCGGGCGTGGGGCTGAAGCTCAAGACGGCAGCGGGCGAACAGTTCGTACATCTGGGGCCGCAGTGGTACATCGAACAGCAGGGAGAAATGCCGATCAAGGCAGGAGACACGGTCGAGGTGACGGGCGTGAAGGCCGCGCGCGGCGGCAAGGACTTCTTCATCGCCGGGATGGTTAAGAAAGGCGATGACGTTCTGAAGCTTCGCGATGAGACCGGCGTCCCCGCGTGGGCGGGATGGAGGCGGGGAGGGGTGGCACCGAAGTAGGAGCGAGCAGAAGCGCATTGTTTAAACCCTGAAAGCATACTGCGAGCGGCTGGCCCAGGATAACAGGGCCGGCCTTTTTTGTCCCTTCCGTACAAATCCCTTGACTCTTGTCCACCGTGCTTCTACAATGTCAGAACTTTCAGCGGCACGGGCGGGACATGGAACGGGACATGACGTACGCCGATGCCGTTACGGGCATCGAGAAATACCTTACGCGGGGCAAATTCGCCAAGGCCGATGTCTTCATCGCCCGCTACCGCGGCTTGCGGTTCATCGTAAAGGACTTCGGGAAACGCGGTTTCTGGGAACGGAACCTCATCGGCCGCATCGTTATCGGCCGCGAGTCGCGGGCCTATAGGGCCCTTGCCGGGATCGAGGGATTGCCCGCACGCTTCAAGCGGCTCACGCCGTTCTCCCTTGCCATCGAGTATCTCGAAGGCAGGGACCTGGGCGGGGTCGAGCGGCATGAGATCGGCCCGGGGGTCATCCGCCAGTTCGAGCGGATCATTGACGATATCCATGACCGCGGCTGGGTCCACCTGGACCTCCAGCGGCGCTCCAACATCCTGCTGGTGAACGACCGGGTGTTCGTGGTCGACCTGGCCTCGGCGTTCCATCCCGGCGGCGTCCCGGTCATCGGCCGCTGGCTGGTGCGTCTCCTGGGGTTCGCCGACCGGCTGTCGCTCATCAAGATGAAGACGATCTTCGCGTCAGAGCTTCTTTCACCCAATGATCGGAAACTGATCAAGATGCGGAACCTTCTCATGCCGACGAAATGGTCCCCTGAGTAACGTCAACCGCATAGGCGGTAGCGGATCACGTTGCAGTACACGACAAGGAGACGATCCATGGCGGTCAAAGACACCCTGCAGTACAAACTGACGAAGGTGACGGGAAAGACCGTGATGGCCGGTATTGTTGGGATCGTCATGTTCTTTCTGGCGAAGGGCAGGACCCTCGAACCGGCCTGGTTCATCCCGGGCGCCGCCATTACTCTGTTCGGCGAATGGCTCCGTCTCTGGGCCGCCGGCCACCTCCGCAAGAACAAGCAGCTTACGACGACGGGTCCCTACTCGTACGTGAAGAACCCCCTCTACATCGGCACACTGCTCATCACCGTGGGTTACAGCGCCATGGCGATGAACTATTGGATCATGGTCGCCGGCTTTGTCTGGTTCTTCATCTATTATGCGCCGTACAAGAAGAAACAGGAGAACGAGAAGCTCATCGGCAGCTTCGGCGATGCCTGGATCGAGTTCGACAAGGCTGTGCCCGACTACCTCCCGCGCCTGTCGCCCTACCCCGGCAGGGGGACGAACCGCTGGAGCTGGGAGGTCGTGAAGGAGAACTCGGAGCACGAAACCGCCGTCGCGGTCTTCATCGGATTCGCTGTCATGTTCTATCTGCTGGTCCGGTAGCATACCGGATTATATCTCCCCGCGAGGGGCCGCCCGGCCCCTCTGCTCCCTTCCCCGCCCGCATTCAGGCCGATTTACCCCTTGACTTGACATACGCTGTTTGGGATACTCGCTTTACTCCGCCTCAACGGGATGGTATGCAATGAACACGGCACAGGTCATCGGGTATCCCTTGCTCCTCATCTCCGTGCTCGAGCTGTTTCTCGGGTTCCTGCTCCTGAAGCAGAACCCCCGCAACAGTCTTGCCAGCAAGGCGACCGCGGCCTGCGCCTTTGCCGCCGCCCTGTGGTCCCTGAGCGCGTCCCTCATGTACATCCGGCTCTCTCTCGGCCTCGACTACCTGCTGTTTCAACGCGCCTGCTGGGTTGGATGGTTCACGGTCCCCACGGCACTTCAGACGGTGTTCTTCCTGCAGGACGAGCGGAGCCGCAAGGCCCGCCTCGCCGGCGTGGTCCTGTATCCCTTCTGGACCGCGGTGCTCGCTCTGTGCCTGTTCACCGATCTCATTGTGACACCGGGCTTTATTCCGCTTCCTTACTCCAACAGCCCTGGACCGCTCGAGATGCCCATACGGCTGGCGGGCAGCATGATGGCCTTTTGGCTGATCTACGAGATCGCCAAACTGAGGCGGCAGGTGACCGGCTACCGGCGCGCCCAGCTCAGCTATTATCTCTACGGGACGGCCATCTTCGGGACCGGCGGAGCGGTCATCGCCGGACTCCTCCAGCTGTTCACCGGGAGGGGGATCGAGCCGTCCCTGAGCGCGTACTTCAGCCTGCCCTGGGTCCTGATGATCTTCTATGCGATTACGCGCCACCGCCTGTTCGATATCCGAATCATCATCTCGCGCACCCTGATCATCCTCATCCTGTCTTTCTGCATCTCGGCGTTCCAGTTCGTGCTGTTCAAGGTCCTGGAACCCCTCATCGGCCCGGTTGCCACCATTTTCATCTCGGTCCCGGTCATCGGGGTCATCTTCTTCGGCACCCCGCTCAGCCGGACCGTGCAACAGTGGATCAATGATCTGGTGCTCAGGGGCCGCTACCAATACCAGAAGATGCTGAAGGAATCTGCAAACGCCATGGTAGCCATCCTGGAACGGGACGAGCTGCTCCGGTTTATCGTCGAGACCGTGCGAAGCGGACTGGGGGTCCGGGAGGTCTTCCTCTATCTGCTCGGGCCGGACGGCAGCTATTCTCTACGCCATAGCCGCAGGGCCAATGGGGAAATGCCGGACGGCTGCGTTCTGCCGGACAACGTGGTCACCTGTCTCACCGAGACCAGCCAGCCCATCATCGGCGATGAGCTGGCGGTCGGACCGTCCGGCGTCGATACCGGCCTCCGGGAAACGATCCGGAGAATGGGGGCGGAGATCATTCTCCCGCTGATCTCCCAGGGCCGGCTGCTGGGCGCCCTGACGCTGAACGAGCGCAGCAACGGCGAACCCTTTCTCCAGGGCGACATCGACGCGCTCCAGACCCTCGCCGGCCACGCGGCTGTGGCCATCGAGAACGCCCGGCTCTTTGAAGAGGCCGTTCAGGCCCGGGCATCGCTGAAGGAGAGTGAGGACATGTTTCGCACTCTGGCGGAAACTTCGAACGCCGCCATCCTCATTTTCCGGCCTGACGAGGTCATCTATACGAACGGTGCTCTTTCCCGGATGTCCGGCTATACCGTCGATGAATGGAAGGTAATGCATCCGCTCGCCCTCGTTCATGACGATTTCCGGGAAATGATGGTCCAGAGAGGCATGGCGCGGATGCGCGGCGAAAACGTCCCGTCGCAGTACGAATTCAAATTCATTCACCGGGACGGATCGGAGCGATGGGCGATCACCAGCTCCGCCACCCTTGCGCTGCGGGGAGGACCCGCACTTCTTGCGACGATGGTGGACATTACGGGCCTGAAGAAGGCAGAGGATGAGCAGGCACGACTGTACCGGGAGAATGAACGGCACTACCGGGAAAAGATCTCCGAGCAGGAACGGTTCGCTGCGGTGCTGAGCACGACGCGCGAGGGATTCTGGATCTGCGGGGTTGATGTGCGCTTCACCTTCGTCAACGACGCCTATTGCAGGATGCTGGGCTACAGCCGCGATGAGCTCCTGGCCATGTCGATCAAAGATGTTGAGTTGAACGAAAGCACCGCGGACGTGGATGCCCGTACCGCGAGGATCAAACGCGACGGGTACGACCTGTTCGAGACCAAGCACCGGCGAAAGGACGGGAGCCAGATCGACCTTGAGATCACCGTGAGCAGATTCAAGGACGAGGAGACGTTCTTCTCCTTCGGCCGCGACATCACGGACCGCAAAAAGGCCGAGGCGGAGCAGGCCCGGTTCGCTGCCGTGGTCAGCGCGACCAACGAGGGGTTCTACATCTGCAACAACGACTCGGATTTCCTGTTCGTCAACGAGGCCTACTGCAAGATGCTGGGGTACAGTCGAGAGCAGCTGCTGGCCCTGTCGGTCAAGGAAATGGAGGTTGACGAAAACGCAGATATGGTAGACGACCACTCACGCAAGGTCATACTGGAGGGACATGACCTGTTCGAGACCCGGCACCGCCGGAAGGATGGCACGCTGCTCGATCTCGAGATTAACGTCAACCGGTTCAAGGGCGAGGACCTGTTCTTCTCTTTCTGCCGCGATATCACTGATCGGAAGAAGGCCGAGGAGGCGCTGCGGCGGAGCGAAGAGCGGTTCCGTCAGGTCTCGGAGACCGCTCAAGAGTGGATATGGGAAGTGGACCGCGACGGACTGTATACCTATTCCAGCCCGGTGGTCATGACCCTGCTCGGCTACCATCCCGACGAGATCGTCGGAAAACGCTCCTTCTTCGATTTCTTCGTTCCCGAGGAAAGGGAGCAGCTGAAACGGGACGCCTTCAAGGTCTTCGCGGAAAAGGAGGTGTTCCACGACTTCGTGAACCGCAACCTGCACCGGGATGGACGGGAGGTCGTTTTCTCGACAAGCGGGATCCCCATCATCGACGAAAAAGGCGACCTTCTGGGATACCGCGGTGTGGACTTCAATATCTCCGAGCGCATTCGTGCCGAACAGGAGCGGAGAGGGTTCTATGAAGAGAGCCTCAATCACTACCAGGAGCTCCTGGTAGAGCAGCAGCGCCACCAGGCGGAGAAGGAGAATATCCTGAAGGATCTCCACGACGGCATCGGCGGGATCACGACGAACATCAAGCTGCTTGCGGAGCTGGCGCAGAAGCAGGACGGACTGTCCGTGGTCAAACGTTCGCTGTCCACGATCGCGGACCTTTCCCAAGAAAGCCTGTCGGAAATCCGAAACTTCATTCAGAGCCTTGACGCCAAGGAGCTTACCTGGCAGGCGATCGCCGCCGAGTTCAGGAGCCTGGGGAACTCGATTGTTGTGCCGCACGGCGTCACGTTCTCTCTCGATGTCCGGTTCGGGGAGGAGACCGGCGGCCCGACCAGCTCCGTCAGTATGAACCTCTTCCGGATCTACAAGGAGTCCCTGGCGAACATCATCAAGCATGCGAAGGCCACGGCGGTCGATGTCCGGTTCTCGGTCGAGGGAGGGCGGGTGTCCCTCGAGGTCCGGGACAACGGCGTCGGCCTCGACAGGAAACGCGCGAGCGGCAGGGGGCTCGTGAACATGAAAAATCGCGCTCTGGGGATGGGCGGCAACCTGACGGTCACGACCGACAAGGGAACGTGGCTGCGCCTCGATTTCCCCATGCCCTGAAAATACCCTTCCGGAACGCTGGCATTGAACGGCCCGTTGTGCTAGAGTCAATCCTATGAAAGTATCGATCGTCGAAGATGATGTCCTGCTTCGCCAGAACCTCAAACTGCTCCTGAGTGGGGAGAGGGGGATATCGGTGGTCAGCGTCTACGGTTCCGCGGAAGAGGCTCTGTCGGGGATCAAGCGAACGCGTCCCGAGATCCTGCTTGCCGACATTGGACTGCCGGGCATGTCCGGGATCGAGCTCATCCGGGAACTCAAGGAGCAGATGCCGGGCCTCGAGATCATGGCGCACACGGTGTTCGATGACCGGGAAACGGTCTTCTCGGCCATCAAGGCGGGCGCGTCAGGCTACCTCCTGAAGGGCAGCACGCCGCGGGAGCTCATTGATGCCCTTCACACGCTGGCGAAGGGCGGATCGCCCATGAGCCCGAAGATCGCCCGAAAGGTGATCCGTGAGTTCCAGGACGAGGGGATCGACGAGCAATACCTCCTGAGCCACCGGGAGACGGAGATCGTCAAGGAGATCGAGAACGGCCTGTCCTACAAGGACATTGCCGTGAAGCTGGCCATCAGCCCCCACACCGTCCACACCCATATCAAGAACATCTATGAGAAGCTTCATGCCAAGGACAGGCAGGGTGCATTGGTCGCCGCGAGGAAGAAAGGGATCATATAAAGCCAGGAATCAGGAGCCTGGAATGAGGAGTCAGGAACACCATCTCTCGACCAGAAAGTTATTGCCCCCATCCCGAATCCACATGATCTTGAACTTTGAAGCTTGTCCGTTGCACCCCTCGTATTTTCCCCATACCCTAAAAATACCCTGCCCGGGTGATTCCGTTTTTCCCAAGCATCCTCTATAGTGTCTCCAGGTCCGCTGCATCCGAAGCGTTCCTTTTTTCCGTACGATGACACGGGGAGGCCGGCGATCGATTCATCCTTGCAAGACGAGGTCCTGCCGGCGCTGGAACCCGGAGAGAGGCTGCTGTGGGCCGGTCGGCCGGATCCGCGCAGGACCGCGTGGGCGAAGATCAGGCAAGCACCGCTCGGAGCTGCGTTCGTTCTGCTGTCCTTCCTGGCGTATCTTTCCTTCCTGCCGGCCATCGGCCCCTATTTCGGCGCTGATTCCCTGCTATTCTCCTTACGCCCGATGGTCCTTGTCGCAGGTTCCCTCCTTGCCTTCTCCGGCATGCTCCCGCCCATGCTCGCATACCGGAGGGCACAGAGGTCTTTGTACGCGGCGACCGACAAACGGGTCCTAGCCCTGACCCGGGGGTGTTCGGTAAAGGCGGTCCGGTACGAAGACATGCAGGTACCGCTCATGGACCTGCAACCTGATGGAAGCGGCGACATCCATTTCAATGGGAAATGCAGAGGCGACGGGACCGAACTCCAACCGCAGTTCCCGCATTTTCTGGGGGTCGGAGAGGCCGAGAGCGTCTACCAACTGCTCCTTGGCCGGATGCCGGGTGCTGATGACGGCCGGATAGCGTACGGTGCGGTGCATGATTACCTGGAACTGCTGTTCCAGGGGAAGAGGACCCTCGACGAAGACCCGCCTCGGGAATGAAGAACGATTCCGCCCCCGACCTTCCTCTGTAGATGGTTCCCGTAAAACATCCCTTGCACCTCGACGCAGAACACCGCAAGAAATATCCTTGACTCTTTCTGCTACGTTATGCATACTGAAATATCTTCAGCTATATTTAGCTGGAAGATAAAACAGGGCACTGGTATTCAGGGTTTTCTGTTCCCTGCGGTAGCCGACAACTTTTCATGCGCTGGTGTATTGCGGCTGGAAGGGTGCTCCTGGGCAGGATCGTGGCCCCCTTGTCACGGATCCTCCCCCTGGGACGGCATGAGTGCTGGTCACCGCTTCCTGAAGGGGGGCGTGCGCCGCGACCGCCGCTGATGAACACGTCCCCCCTGCGAGGACCGCGCATTCTCGCGGAACGCATTCCCATGAACGATAAAGAGCTTTATATCAAGAAAAGCAGGGAACACCTCTTCAAATTGTGGGTGGTGAGGTCCGCCACGTACGGCGCGTTCCTGTTCCTCATGTTGAGCGGGCTTGATTATCTCGCCACGCCGGAGAACTTCAGGACCTTCTTCGTCTACCGGGTCTTCATCGCCCTCGTGCTCGTGACCATTGCGTTCGTGATCAAGGAGACCGATCCCTGGGGGATACGGTTCCACCAGGTCCTTGCGGCAGTCGCGATCGCCGCTTCTGCCGGGGCCATCGAGCTCATGATCCTGCAGTTCGGCGGACATGAATCGCCGTACGCGGCAGGCCAGATCCTCCTGGGCGTTTGCGTGTTGGGATTCGTTCCGGCATGGATGTCCTTCCATGCTGTCAGCGCCCTGGTCATTTACGGCATCTATGCCGTGCCCATCCTGCTCTTCGACCGGCCGGAGCAGACCGCGATGTTCGTAAGTGCCAACGGATTTCTGATTGGGGCGCTCATCTCATCGCTGGCCCTGCGGTTCATCAGCGAACGCTCCCTCGACACGGAACTTTCCCTCCAGTATGACCTGCTGCAGTCCGAACAGAAGTACCGGGATCTGTTCGAGAACGCCGTCGATCCCATCTTCGAGGTCGATGCGGACCTGAGGTATGTGGACGTGAACAAGAAGGCCACGGAGCTCACCGGCTTTACAAAGGAGGAACTCCTGCGCCGGACCATCTACGACATGGTCCCTCCCGATCAGGTGCCCCGGTCCGCAGCCGCGTTCGAGAGGCTGCGGCAGCGCGGCGCCTACGAGAAGTTCGAGGGTAAATTGCGCACGAAGGACGGCCGTTGGATTGACGTTGAGGTCAATTCCTCTGCGATCATCCGGGGAGGGAAGGTGGTTGGTTCGCAGGACTTCGTCCGGGAGATAACCGACCGGAACCAGCGCCAGAAGGCGCTGAAACGGTCCCATGAGGAACTGGTATAGAGTGTCAGAGCGCGCTCGACGGCGCGCACGGAAATGAACCGGGCGCTGGAGCGCGAGATCGCGGACCGCCGGTAGGCCGAGCAGAAGATCAGCGAGCAGCCCGAGCGGCAACGCTCGCTTACCGCCGTAGACGGAGCGATCATCTCGAGTCTCGAACTAAGCCTGACGCTGAATGCGTTCATCGAACAGTTGATGAACCAGCTCGGTGCCGACGCGGCCGCGGTCCTGCTCTATGACGCCGAACACCAGGAACTGACGTTCGCGGCGGAGCGGGGCTTCCGCTCGAACCGCATCAGGAAGGTCACCGCTCCGGACAGAGCCTTGCCGGCACGGTCATCGCGCGTCGCAAGAACATCATCATTGCGGACCTCGAACGTACGGGCGGGCGTTATCCTACACCAGAGCGATATTCGTTCAAGGACGCATTTATTTAAGGATATCCGTATGCCGAGATTGATCACGCTCGAGAGCGGGTCGACTTTCGGGCTGACCGAGGCGGCGTGTACGTGATGAATAAGATATAGATGCAGGTCGCGGACATCTCTGAGCAGGGAGCGCGATAACGAACAAAAAAGCCTCCGTTCGTACTGAACGGGGGCTTTGCTGTTTCGGACCGGAAGCGAGGCGGCCGATTACCGGGCGTACGTCTGCGCGGTTGTTGTACCGTTGATAATGGGAAAGAACTTCTTGAACTCCGACCGTTTGCCCATGTCGGAGAACTGGGGGGGCGACGACAGCGCCTTCTGATCGCCCACGGTCTTGCCCTGGGTAAAGGCGCTGTTGAGCATGGAGCAGGCGGTGTGAGCTGCGAGCCGCAAATGTTTTTGGCTCCGAGATCCGTCAGTTCGTGGCCTTGGCCGAGGCACCCTTGATCATGGGTTCATATTTTCTGAATTCCGGCCTCAGGGAGAGACCCGCGAAGCGCGGATCAGCGCTTAAGGACTTCAGTTCATTGGCGAACTGATCCTGGGTCAATGCGCTGTCGAGCATGGCACTGGCATAGGCAAAGTCGCCAAGCAGATAATTGACCTGGAAGAGCATCCAGTCGAGGTTCGCGGAATGACCCCGGGCGACAGACCTCGCCTGACGCAGGAATTCATTGGCAGCAACGTAATTCTCCTTATCCATTTCAGCCTGGCCGAGCAGGACATAGGGAACCGAATCCTTGGGCTGTGTAGCGATATACTGTTTCAGGAACCCGAGGGCCTTTTCTTCGTCCTGGCCCGCATGGATGAAGTAGAGCCCCATATACGCCGAGTTGGCGCCGTATTCCAGCGCCTTGAGGCAAAATTGCTCCTCCTGCGCCGGGGTGTTGTTCTCCCGTCCGGCGATCATGAGGTAAGCCTGTCCGATGTAGGACCTTGCAGCCGGGGAATAGGTCTTTGTTGCGTCGACCTTCCCGATGATCTTGTCAAATTGCTCGGCTGCGGCTAACGTCGAGAACTCTTTGCACGCGGCGTCTTTCGCGGAACACGGGCTCTCCGTGGCCATGGCAACGGACTGTCCTGAAATGATAATACCGACCGCCATAATGATACCGACGAAATGCTTCATGGACCGCCTCCTGGAATGAAATATTTCTTACAGCAAGTCATTGCATGAAGGTATTATTACATGCGAGGGGGGATGTCTATCTGCGATCAGCATCATAAATTGGATAGAACATACTCTAACTTCTGATTCCTGTCAACAATAATATTTGTTATAAGCAAATAAAATATGTTTATTGGTGGCCGGCGTATGTGGACAGGCATGCTGGTCTAAGGGCCGAAGAAGATGCCGCTTCACGAACGCTCCATGATAATACGATAGAAGAGCATCTCGATTATCCTTCGGAGTCAACCGATCAATGAATCCAGGAGCAAGTGCATCCCCCGCAGCCCGCTGCAGCGAACGTCAACAATACGTTTGCATGGAAAGGCAAGATCACGATATTCCGCATTGATTGACACGTCTCGGAGCAATGGAGTAATATCTAGGCATGCCGAAATTCCAGATCAGGTCAGACTTCAAGCCCACCGGAGATCAACCCCAGGCTATCGAGAGGCTTTCCGACGGCATCATCAAAGGCCTGAAGCACCAGGTCCTGCTCGGCGTGACCGGGTCGGGCAAGACCTTCACCATGGCGAACGTGATCGAGCGGGTCCAGCGGCCCACGCTGGTGATCGCGCACAACAAGACACTGGCGGCGCAGCTCTACAACGAGTTCAAGGAGCTCTTCCCCGATAACGCGGTGGAGTACTTCGTTTCCTATTACGACTATTACCAGCCCGAGGCCTACCTCCCGACAACGGATACGTACATCGAGAAGGACTCGGCCATCAACGAGCAGATCGACCGCATGCGCCACGCCGCGACCAACTCGCTGTTCGAGCGGAACGATGTGGTCGTGGTGGCTTCGGTCTCGTGCATCTACGGCCTCGGTTCGCCCGAGGCGTACCACGGCATGCTGCTGTTCCTCGAGAAGGGCCAGCATATCGAACGGAACGACATGCTCCGGAAGCTCGTGGATATCCAGTACTCGCGCAACGACTTCGATTTCCACCGCGGCACCTTCCGGGTGCGGGGCGACGTGTGCGAGATCTTTCCGGCATCCCACGAGAACACGGCCATCCGCATCGAGCTGTTCGGCGACGAGATCGACAACATCGTGGAGTTCGATCCGCTGCTCGGCACGCCGCTCAAGAAGCTCGAAAAGATCGCCATCTATCCGAACAGCCACTACGTGATCCCCGAGTCGCGCATGAAGGCGGCCATCGACGGCATCCACGACGAGCTTCGGGAGCGCATCCAGTATTTTCGCAAGGCGAACAAGCTCATCGAGGCGCAGCGCATCGAACAGCGCACCCTGTTCGACCTCGAGATGATCCAGGAGATGGGTTTCTGCCACGGCATCGAGAACTATTCGCGCCATCTCTCGGGCAGGGTCCCCGGCGAGCCGCCGCCCACGCTGCTCGACTATTTCCCGAAGGACTACCTCCTGGTCGTCGATGAGTCGCACGCGACCATCCCGCAGATCGGCGGAATGTTCAACGGCGACAAAGCGCGGAAGACCACGCTCGTGGAGTACGGCTTCCGCCTCCCTTCGGCGCTGGACAACCGGCCGCTCAACTTCGACGAGTTCAACGCCCGGGTGAGCCAGACCGTATACGTGTCGGCAACGCCGGCGGATTACGAGACAGAGAAGGCGGGCAACAGGATCATCGAGCAGGTCATCCGTCCCACGGGACTCACTGACCCGACGATCAGTATCAGGCCGGTCAAGGGACAGGTGGACGATCTGCTGGACGAGGTGCGGAAGCGGGCGGAACAGAAGGAGCGGGTGCTGGTCACGACGCTCACGAAGCGCATGGCAGAGGACCTGACGGAGCATTATAAGGAACTGAACGTCAAGGTGGCGTACCTGCATTCCGATATCGATACCCTGGAGCGGGTGGACATCATTCGTGACCTGCGTATGGGAAAGTACGACGTGCTGATCGGCATCAATCTCCTGCGCGAGGGGCTCGACATCCCCGAGGTCTCGCTCGTGGCGATCCTTGACGCGGACAAGGAAGGATTCCTGCGGTCCGCGCGGTCGCTCATCCAGACCATGGGCAGGGCAGCGCGGCATGTGAACGGCGAGGTGGTCCTCTATGCCGACATCATCACCGATTCCATGCGGAAGGCCATCAATGAAACGAACCGGCGCCGTACTGTCCAGGTGGAGTATAACCGGGATCACAACATCACGCCGCAGTCCATCAAGAAGAACATCCAGGCCGCGCTCCGGACCGTGTACGAACAGGATTACTTCACCGTGCCGATCGCAGCCGAAGAAGCAGGCGAGTATGTGCCGACGGTGAACATCCCAGCGCTCATTGCTTCGCTCGATAAACAGATGCGCGCAGCGGCAAAGCAGCTGGACTTCGAGACAGCGGCGGAACTGCGCGACAAGATCCGGTCCCTCCGGCAGCAGGAGATGGCCGTCGGGGTGAAGGTGGAGTAGAATGGCAGGCCAAAAGGGGCAAGCGTCCGGAGCCCGGAGTCCAGAAAACAGGGGGCTCGTTGCATGTCTCCGTGTTCATCCGCCTGTCCTCCGATGTTGTAACCGGGGACGTGTATCCGTGGCTAATAAATAATGACCCTTCCTGAAAAACTCCAGAACCTGCCGGACGAACCGGGCGTCTATCTGATGAAGGACCACGCCGGCCACATCATCTACGTCGGCAAGGCCGTCTCCCTGAAGAGCCGGGTGCGGTCGTATTTCCAGAAGAGCGCCAAGGACGAGAAGACCGAGGCGCTGGTGCGCATCATCGCGGACCTCGAGACCATTGTTACGCACACGGAGCTCGAGGCGCTGATCCTCGAGTCCACGCTCATCAAGAAGCACCATCCGCGCTTCAACATCATCCTTCGCGATGACAAGAACTATCCCTACCTCAGGCTTGACCTGAAGGCAGAATATCCCCGCCTTGATGTGGTCCGGGGTTTGAAGAAGGACGGCGCGGTCTATTATGGGCCCTACGTGCCTGCGGGCGGCATGTGGGAGATCCTGTCGCTCATCCGGCGCACCTTCCCGCTGGCAACGTGCCGGAAGGAGTTCAACCGGGAGAAGCCTGAACGGCCCTGCGTGCAGCACCAGATCGGCAGGTGCATGGCGCCGTGCGCGGGTGATGTCGATCCTGCGGTCTATAAGGACGTGGTCTCCCAGGTGCGGCTGTTCATCGAAGGCAAGAACCGGGACCTCGTCGAGATGCTGAAGCAGCGCATGGAAGAGGCATCGGAAAGGATGGAGTTCGAGCGGGCGGCCGAACTGCGGGACCGCATCGCCCGGATCGAAGGGGCCTTCGAGAAGCAGAAGATCATCTCGCCGGGCTTCGAGAACCAGGACGTGATCGGCATCGCGACTGAAGGGGGCCACAGCGGACATCCAGGTGCTCTTCGTCCGGAACGGGATGCTGCTGGGCAGGAAGGATTTCCACTTTACCGACCTGCACGGCTTGGCAGGCGAGGAACTGCTGACGGATTTCCTGCACCAGTTCTACGCCAAGGAGATGATCGTGCCAGCCGAGGTGCTGTTGCCGTTCGACGTGCCGGACCGGCAGGTTGTCGAGAGCTGGCTTACGGCAAAGCGAGGGGCGAAGGTGGAGGTGTCCGCGCCCCAGCGCGGCAGGAAGCGTGAGCTGGTGCAGATGGCGTCCGACAACGCTGCGCAGTCGCTCAAGGAGCAGATGCTCTCCCGCAAGAGCAAAGAGCGCGTCCTCCTCCGGTTGCAGGAGGAGCTGGGGCTCAGGAACCTGCCGCGCCGCATCGAAGCCTTCGACATCTCGAACATCCAGGGGACCGAGGTGGTCGCAAGCATGGTCTCTTTCGAGAACAACCTGCCGGACAAGCGGAACTACAAGCGGTTCAAGATACGGTCCGTCGAGGGACAGGACGACTTCGCGAGCATGGCCGAGGTGGTCCGGCGGCGGTATGCGAGAGCGAAGGAAGAGGGCAGTCTTCCGGACCTCATCCTGATCGACGGCGGCAAAGGCCAGCTGAACGCGGCATTGGATGCGCTGATCGAATTGGACGTCAAAGGGCCCGACATCATCGGCCTCGCAAAGGCGCGGAGCGGGGAGGAAGGATCGACGCGTGAGTTCGAGCGGGTCTTCCTGCCGGGCGTGGAGGAGCCAATCATCCTCGAGCCCACGAGTTCGACCACGCATCTGGTCGCGCGGGTGCGCGACGAGGCGCACCGCTTCGCCATCGAATATCACCGGAAGCTGCGGGAAAAGAAGGCGGTGCGGTCGGAGCTGGACGACATCCCGGGGATTGGCGACGCGCGGAAGAAGGCGCTGCTCCGGCACTTCGGCAGCCTCGCGAAGATCAAAGAGGCGACCGCAGAAGAACTGACATCCGTTAAGGGGATGACGAAGAACGCTGCGGAAGAGATTGTGAACTTCTACCGCGGGGCCGGGGTCCAGGGGCCAGGACCTAAATAGACTATAATTAAGAGAAACGACGTTGTTAGGAGATGTTATGACGAACGAACAATGGCTGGAAATCTTCAAGGACATCGGCCGGCAAATGCACGCCGGCATCGCCGAGTTCCTCTCGCGCGAAGGCGGCGCCGTCCCGCTCGGCAAGGGCGCAGGTGGGGACAAGACCTTTCCGGTGGACAAGTGGGCCGAGGATATCATCCTTGCCTCGCTCGAGAAGGCCCATAATGAGGGCGAATCGTTCACGCTCATCTCCGAGGAGCTGGGCATCCGAAAGTTCGGCGACGGAATGACGGTCGTGCTCGTGGACCCCATCGACGGGAGCAACAACGCGAAGAACGGCGTGCCGTTCTTCGCAACGTCTCTTGCGCTCCTGAACGGCGACACACTGTCCACCCTGGCCGTAGGCTACGTCATCAACCTCGCCGTGGGGGACGAGTTCTGGGCGGTCCGGGGTCAAGGGGCCTTCAAGAACGGCTCGCGCATCCGGACGCCGGCGACCGACGCTGTCACCATCGTGGCCTACGAGGCCTCTGACCCGGCGAAAGACCTCCCGCGCATCTTCCCGCTCATCGCCCAGGCGAAGCGCACGCGGTGCTTCGGTTCCACGGCGCTGGACCTCGCCCTTCTCGCGTCGGGCGGGTTCAGCGTGTTCGCAACGGCCACGGCATCGCGTGCCTTCGACTACGCGGCGGGGATGCTGATCGTCGAGGAGGCGAACGGCGTTATCACCGATCTCGAGGGGACGTCGCTCGATCACATCATCGCGGGCCTCGGCAGGACCGTGCCGCTGCTGGCAAGCAAGAACGATGCGACGCATGTGAAGGCGCTGAATATTCTGTCCCCGGGGATCAGCAGAACAGCTCGGTCCACAGAGGGATAATCGCCCCCGCAGTATTGACATCCCTTTCTTTTTATGCAATCATGACCATATGGCACTGGTAAATCACACCACACGCGAGATCAACGCGAAGATCGTGTATTACGGGCCGGGCCTCTCCGGCAAGACCACCAACATCCACTTCATCTATCATCGCATCTCCCCCAACCAGCGCGGCAAGCTCATCTCGCTCGCCACCGAAACGGACCGGACGCTGTTCTTTGACTTCCTGCCCGTGGAGCTGGGGACCATCAAGAACTACAAGGTGCGGTTCCATCTCTACACCGTGCCCGGACAGGTATTCTACAACGCCACCCGCAAGCTGGTCCTCAAGGGCGCCGACGGCGTGATCTTCGTCGCCGATTCGCAGCGGACCATGGTAGACGCGAACCTCGAGAGCCTCGCGAACCTTAAGGACAACTTCACCGACATGGGCATCGACCTCACGGACTTTCCCGTGGTCCTGCAGTACAACAAGCGCGACCTTCCGGATGTGATGACACTGGAGGAGATGAACGCCAGGTTGAATCCCGCCAATACGCCGTTCTACGAGGCGGTGGCCCCGAACGGCAACGGTGTGCTCAAGACCTTTGCGGCCATCTCCAAGCTGGTACTCCAGGACATGCAGAAGAACCCCGAGCGCCACAACTTCTCCGCCGGGGACATCGTGGCAAAGACCGAGGAAGAGTCCCGCGAAGCCCCGCTGCCGCGCAACCTCGTTCCCGAGCCGGAGCCGGCCCTGCCGGACGCGCCATTGGGCGAGTCGAAACCCGCCATGGCGGCGCTGGAAAAGACCGTGGAGAAAGGCATCAAGGTTGAGCTCGGCAAGCCCTTCCTGGAGAACGGTCAGATCATGCTGCCCTTCGAGCTGCTTTCAAGGAACGCCAGGGAGCAGTACCAGCTCAGGGTCTCCATCAACACCGACGCACCCGCGGCCAAGCGGTTCAAGGTGATGGTCAAGGGATTCAAATAGGGATCATCAGCACGCGGCCGCGGACCGCGGCATGAGGCTCCTATGTCCAAGGTTACGGCACTGGTCCCCGCGGCGGGAATGGGAAAACGGATGGGGAAGGCAGTGGCGAAGCAGTTCCTTCCCCTCGGCGGCAAGCCCATGCTCGCTCACACGCTTCTCGCCTTCCAACGCGCCCCTGAGATCGACGAGATCATCCCCATCCTATCCGAAGAAGACATGGAAACCTGCCTCCGCGACGTGATCGAGGCATTTCACCTCACCAAGGTAAAGACCCTGGTGGTGGGCGGCAAGGAGCGGCAGGACTCGGTCTACAACGGGATCGGGAAGCTCGAGAAGGATGCCGCGGTCGTCCTGGTGCATGATGGGGTCAGGCCGTTCGTGACCCATGAGATGATCCGGGAGTGCGTCGAGTCTGCACGGAAGGGTGAATGCGTCGCCGTGGGCGTGCCGCTCAAGGACACGGTCAAGGAAGTGGACAGCAAAGGGATCGTCCGCCAGACCCTGGAGCGGAGCAGGCTCTGGGCCATCCAGACGCCGCAGGCGTTTCCCGTGAAGGTCCTCCGGAAGGCCTACGATGAGTCGTATAAGAACAAGGTCTACGGCACTGACGACGCGACCCTTGTCGAGCGCTCCGGCACCAAGGTGAGAGTGCTGATGGGGAGCTACGAGAACATCAAGATCACGACACCCGAGGACTTGATGCTCGCGGAGGAGATCCTGAAGAGAAGATGACCATGCGCATCGGAACCGGATACGACGTCCACCGTCTCGTCGAGGGCAGGAAGCTCATCATCGGCGGGGTGGACATCCCCCATGAGAAGGGGCTGCTCGGCCATTCCGACGCGGATGTCCTGCTTCACGCTGTCTGTGATGCGATCCTCGGGGCCGCCGCGCTCGGCGATATCGGCAGGCATTTTCCCGATACGGACCGGCGGTATAAGGGCATTTCAAGCCTCAAGCTCCTCGGTGAGACCGCCCGGCTCCTGGGGGAGAAGGGATTCCGGGTGAACAACATCGACGCAACGATCATCGCCGAACTACCGAAGATGGCGCCGCACATTGCAGCGATGGCGGCCAATATAGCCGCAGCAGTCCAGGCCGATGCCTCGGCGGTGAACGTCAAGGCGACAACGACTGAGGGGTTGGGGTTCGCGGGCAGAGGCGAGGGCATCGCGGCCTATGCGGTCTGCACGATCACCCGGGGGTGAAGGTGCTCGTGACGAAGGAGAGGGGTATGAACACTATCATGAAGATGACCGGTCCGCTGCTCGTTGCATCATTGCTCTTCCTCGGCGCTGCCACCTGGGCGCAGGAGGGGAGCGGAGGCCTCTTTACCTGGACGGACAAAGACGGGGTCGTCCACATGACGGACAGCCTCGATAAGGTGCCGAAGGAATATCGTTCTAAGACCCAGCGGACCGGTAATGGAGCATCGAGCGACAAGGTAGTGCCGGAAGCGCAAAGTCCAACAGCGCCTGCGACCTCGAACCAGGGCGGGGGCAACGATGCGGCGCTCAAAGCCCAGTGGCAGTCGCGGATGCTCGATGCCAAGCGCAGGCTGCAAAATGCCGAGAACAATTACCAGCAGTTCGAGAAGCGCAAGAGCGACCTTCAGGCCCAATGGGGCTCCTCAGGATCGGCTTTGCCTCCCCAGGACGTGCTGGACCAGATGAAACAGCTGGATGTTGACATGTCGCGCGCGAAGGCGGAGATCGACAATGCCAGGGACCAGATCAACAATGTCATTCCCGATGAGGCCCGGCGCGCCGGGATCCCTCCTGGATGGCTTCGCGAGGTAGAATAGGCCAGGTTGAAGGGTGAAGGTGCGGGGGGAAGGAACTCTCCCCTCCAACGCTGCAATAGAAGAAAAGTCATGACCGAAACACTTCGCAAAATACGGAACGACTTCAATGCTGCGATGTCGATGGACCCGGCTGCAACGAGCAAGATCGAGGTCGCGCTTACCTATGCGGGATTCCACGCCCTGTTGTTCTACCGCCTGGCCCACTGGATCGTCAAGCATCGCATTCCGTTCCTCCCCCGCGCCTTGTCCCAGTTCGCGCGGTTCCTCACCGGCATCGAGATCCATCCCGGCGCGATCATCGGGTCGGGTCTGTTCATCGACCACGGCATGGGGGTTGTCGTCGGCGAGACCACGGAGATCGGCGACAATGTTACGCTCTTTCAGGGGGTGACGCTGGGTGGTACGGGCAAGCAGCGGGGAAAGCGCCATCCCACCATCGGGAACCACGTGGTGGTGGGGGCGGGTGCCAAGGTGCTGGGGCCGATCATCGTCGGCGACTATGTCAAGATCGGCGCGAACTCGGTAGTGCTGCAGGATGTTCCGGACCATTCAACGGTCGTCGGCATCCCGGGAAGGATCGTGAGGATCAAGGACGAACGCGTTGCCGACGAGGCGCTCATGGACCATATCCATATCCCGGATCCCATCGCGGACAAACTCATCGATTTGCAGGTGCAGATCGATACGCTGAAAAAGGAGATGGAAAAATCACGGGGGGTGTGAACCTTCCGGGCGAACTGTCTGTCAAGGGAACATCCGTTGTTATCCGACTCTTATCTGGTTTGGTCCGTGTCAAATGCCGTTATGAGGGACATCAGTCATTGCGTGATCTACTCGGGGATCACACTTCCACGATCCGGTAGCTGTGCGTGATGGCCGCTGTCTTCCCGATCGTTGCGCCGACGGAGCAATACTTATCCAGGGAAAGCTGGATGGCCCGCTCCACTGCTTCTTTCTGGATGTCCTTTCCCGTCACCACATACTCGATATGCACTTTTTCATAGATATGCGGGAATGAATCAGCCTGCTCGCCCTTTACGTTCGTCTCAAGTCCTGTCACGTTCTGGCGCTTCTTCCTCAGGATGGAAATGACATCCATGCCGGTGCATCCACCGAAGCCGACCAGGAGCAGTTCCATGGGCCTGAAGCCCTTGTTCTGACCGCCCGATTCTGCATCGGCATCCATTATCAACCGATGACCGGATGAGGATTCACCCTCAAACTGCATACCTCCTGCAAGTTTTACTTTGGCTTCAGCCATTTCTGCCCCCCTATTTTAATTGCATGATCATGAGCTAGATCACTATCGATGTCATTCTACCATACAAATTATTGGTATATAAACCAAAAATATATTATCTCCAGAAATTAATTCACTATATTATATTTAAACAAATACTTATATCCATTGACTGGCTGGATATTGGTAATTATGCCAATATTTAACAGTTGCCATGCAATATCTGCTCATTATAATCTTCTGATTATTAAAAGGATACCTGAGAAGCGAACTAATAGATTGCTGGCAATTTACTTGCATTGATATCTCTTTGTCGCTTGGGATATCCATGGAAAATACGTGATAGTTCCGCCTGTTCTCAGTCGATCCACCATTTATAAAAAGATAAGTTTTTCTTATTTGACAAACAAGGCAAGTTCCTTAATACTGCACTACCCTGAAATTCCCGAAGCCATTCTTTATCGACAGAACCGGCATCACGGTCTCTGTTCTAGTCGCTTTATCCCCGTTCCTCAGAAAGGATCGGGTCAGAATCTCAAGCTCACTCTTTGTCAGGAAAGGGGGATCCGGCAACTCACTACAGTGAAATTGAACGAAGCAACATGATCCGTCGTTCGTCCAGCAGGGGCGATCGTGCGGTGGCAGGGTTCTGATGTTCGTCGCAGATTCTGAATACCAGTTAAGAGAAAGAACAATATCCTAAGGAGGGTTCCATATGAGCAAAGATGTTAAAACACCAATGCTTGACGACCTGGAAAAGGGCGCGTGGCCGAGCTTCGTAAAAGAGATCAAGAAGGCCGCGAAGAAGAGCAACACGGCACACGATCTGCTCGGCATCCTTGAAAGATCTTATCGGGACAAAGTGACCCACTGGAAGCACGGCGGTATCGTGGGCGTCCTCGGTTATGGCGGCGGCGTCATCGGCCGCTACTGCGACCTTCCCGAAGAATTCCCCGGCGTGGCCCACTTCCACACGGTCCGCGTGAACCCGCCTTCCGGATTTTTCTACACCTCCAAGGCCCTGAAAGAACTGTGTGATATCTGGGAAAAGCACGGCAGCGGCATGTGGAACATGCACGGTTCCACGGGTGACATGGTTTGGCTTGGCACCCAGACGGACAAGCTTGAGCCCATCTTCGCAGAGATCACGGCAAAGGGCTGGGACCTCGGCGGTTCCGGATCCTGCCTCCGCACCCCGAGCGCCTGCGTGGGCATGGCACGCTGCGAGTTCGCGAACATCGATACCATGAACATCTGCCACACCCTTACCAACAAGTTCCAGGACGAGCTCCATCGTCCCGCCTTCCCCTATAAGTTCAAGATCAAGGTTTCCGGCTGCGCCAACGACTGCACCGCAGCGGTCGCCCGCGCCGACATGTCCATCATCGGCACCTGGAGGGATTCCATCCGCATCGACCAGGCCGAGGTGAAGAACGCCGCCAAGGACATGGACATCAAGGCAGAGGTCACCGATATGTGCCCGACCCACTGCATGAACTGGGATGGCAGCACGCTCAAGATCAATGACAAGGATTGCAACCGCTGCATGCATTGCATCAACCGTATGCCGAAGGCCCTCCGTCCCGGCAAGGAGAAGGGCGCGACCATCATGCTCGGCGGCAAGGCCCCGATCGTGACCGGCGCCCTCATGAGCTGGGTCATCGTTCCCTTCATGAAGCTCGAAGCGCCCTACGACAACCTGGAAGACCTCATTCGCAAGCTCTGGGAGTGGTGGGATGAGTCAGGCAAGAACCGCGAGCGTATCGGTGAGCTCGTCGACCGTATCGGGATGAGGTCCATGCTCGAAGCGACCGGCCTCCCGCCCGTGCCGCAGATGGTGAAGGCGCCGCGGACCAACCCCTACGTGTTCTGGGCCCCGGGCGAAGTGAAATAACGACAGACGAGCGAGAAAAATTCCAAGGAGGATAACCTAGAATGGCTGACAAACCGAAGAGAATAACGGATATTGGTGCACCGGATTATCATAAATTCCTGCCTCCCGTGATCACAAAGAACTACGGGAAGTGGAAATATCATGAAGTCACCACAAAGGGCGTGATGAAGCACGTCTCCGAGACCGGTGATGAGCTCTACACCGTACGTATTGCAACGCCCCGGCTCGTGAGCACGGACTACGTCCGCGAGATGTGCGACATATCCGAGAAGTTCAGCGGCGGTCACCTCCGCTGGACGACCCGTCACAACGTCGAGTTCTTTCCCGAAAAGGGTCAGGTGGACGCCCTGGTTGCCGACCTCAAGAAGCGCGGCCATATGGTCGGCGGCATCGGCTACGGCATCAGTAACGTGGTGCACACCCAGGGGTGGATCCATTGCCATACACCGGCAACCGACGCCTCGGGCGTGGTCAAGGCGGTCATGGATGAGCTCCATGAATACTTCACCTCGAAGACCCTGCCGGCTCGCGTGCGTATCGCGCTTGCCTGCTGCCTGAACATGTGCGGCGCGGTGCACTGCTCCGACATCGCCATCCTCGGCATCCACCGGAAGCCCCCGAAGGTGAACGAGGCGACGCTCGCGAACCAGTGCGAGATCCCAACGACCATCGCCTCCTGCCCCACGGGCGCCATCAGCCCGAACCCGGCGACCAAGTCGGTGAAGATCAAGGACGAGCGCTGCATGTACTGTGGCAACTGCTACACCATGTGCCCGTCGCTCCCGATCGCTGATGGTTCCGGCGACGGCATCGCCATCTACGTGGGCGGCAAGGTGTCCAATGCCCGCGGTCCGGCGCGCATGTCCAAGCTCGTGATCCCGTTCCTGCCGAACAATCCGCCGCGCTGGCCCGAGGTCGTGAAGGCCGTAAAGCACCTCGTCGAGATCTACGCGCAGAACGCCAAGAAGCACGAGCGCATGGGCGAGTGGATCGAGCGCATCGGCTGGGAGCGTTTCTTCAAGCTCACCGGCATCTCGTTCACCTACCAGCACATCGACGACTTCACCTTTGCCCGTGAGACGTTCCGGATGACCCCCACCTTCAAGTGGGAGTAGCATCGAGCGAGTGAGTGGATCGGCCCCCCGAACGTTCGGGGGGCCGGTTTTTCGTTTCACCCAACAACCTAACCAGGGGGTACGGTCATGGACGCCCAGGAACTAGTGAAAAAAGTATACGAACTGGTCGAGAAGAACCAGGGGAAGAAGAAGATGAAGGCGGGCGATATCACCAAGGCCATGGAGGCCGAGGGAGCGACGCGCGACGAGGTGAAGGCAGCGATCCGCGAGCTCGTTGACGGCGGCAAGCTGGTGTATTCGTACTTCGGCGGCAGCTTCATCGAGATCCCGCACGTCGAAGGATCGGCAAATCCGCAGCAGTAATCCGGGAATGCTGAAGGTCCCCCGGCTCGTTGTCTCGGCTGTCCGGGGAGGGCTCGGCAAGACGACCCTCTCGCTCGGGATCATCGCAGCCTGGCGGAACCAGGGGAAAAAGGTCGCTTCGTTCAAAAAGGGGCCGGACTTCATTGACGCGGGCTGGCTCGGGGCCGCCGCAGGCAGGCCCTGTTATAATCTCGATCTCTTCCTGATGGAGGAGGAGAGCATCCTCAGTTCCTTTGTCCGGCATTCCGCCGGCGCGGATGCGGCCGTGATCGAGGGGAACCGCGGTCTCTATGACGGCGTTGACGGGTCCGGGACCTACAGCACGGCGCGGCTGGCACGGTTGCTGGACGCGCCCGTGGTTCTGATCGTGGACTGCACCAAGTCGTCTGCGACGGTGGCGGCGGTGGTGCTCGGCATCAAGCAGTACGATCCCTCGGTCGCAGTTCGGGGGATCATCCTGAACAATGTGTCTCCGGGAAGGCACGAATCGGTCATCCGTCAGGCGATCGAGCAGAGCGGTGGCCTTCGTGTTGTCGGCGCCGTGCCGCGGTTGAGGCATGGCGAGTTCCCTGAGCGGCACATGGGGCTCACGCCTTTTCAGGAGCACCCGGATGTGGATACGGCGATCGCCGCGTCGGCGTCCGTGGCGGAGAAGTATCTCGATCTCGCGGCCCTCTGGCAGATCGCAGGCGACGCAGGACCTCTCGGACCCGTCAAACAGCCTGCCGGACCATCGGCGGATGTTGACCGACCTGTGGTCGGCGTGATAAGGGACAAGGCATTTCAGTTCTACTACCCGGACAATGTTGAAGCGCTCGAGCGATCGGGTGCGGTGCTCCGGGAGATCAGTGCGCTGCAAGACCAGGAACTGCCGCCGCTGGACGCGCTGTACATCGGGGGCGGTTTTCCCGAGACCCAGGCGGCTGAACTGGCCGGGAACGTGTCCTTCACCGCATCGGTCAAGGCAGCGGTGGAAAAAGGGCTTCCGGTCTACGCCGAGTGCGGTGGCCTGATCTATCTCGGCAGAAGCCTGAGGCTCGGGGAAACGGTCTATCCCATGACATCGGTACTGCCCGCGGACTTTGTGCTGGAAAAGAGGCCGCAGGCCCACGGGTATACTCAGCTGGAAACATCCGGGCCCAACCCGTTCTTTGAAATCAAGTGCAGTTTGCTGGGGCATGAATTCCATTACTCCCGCATCAAGAACCTTGATGAGCTGCCCGGCATGGCGTTTACCATGCGCCGGGGCGCAGGGATCGATGGCTTGCGCGATGGACTGGTATACAAGAACGTGCTTGCGACGTACACGCATCTCCATGCGCTGGGTGCGCCTCAATGGGCAGAGGCGCTGGTGCGGCGCGCACGGATGTTCCGCCGGGACAGCGCAGAGGAGAAGTGATGAAGGTGCGTGAAGAAAAGAATGCGCCGCCAAGCTGCCCCTTCTGCGGGGCCCATCTCAAACGGCCCGAGGAGATGAAGATCAGCCCGACCGACATTGTTCAGGGAGGTACCTGCGGCTGCGGTGCGCTCTATCTGGCGGACCCAACGGGTAAGGACGTGGGGTCCATGATGGCCCAGGCGCTCAATTGGGCTGCCGATACCCTCGGAAAGGGCGTGGGCGATTTGGCGCCCGACGAGGACTATCAGGACGCGGTCCTGAGCTATGACTGGAGAAATCACCGGTCAACCGGTGTCAGCAAGGGTTATATGGACAGGAACGGCAGGCTCTATATCATGAAGGTGGGCAAGAGAACAGCGTGATGCATAGTGGCTTGCATTAACGGTATCTTTTGAGGTAGTATAGCTACCTGTTTACCGGCATGACGGAGGTGATGCCCGGAATGCGCTGTCGGTAACGGAAACGAATTAACAGGTACGGTGCGTCAAGCACGAGGACCTAATCACGAAGAGGCGCTCACAGAAGCGACCGTTCAATTTACGAAAGGGGACACAGAACATGGGAACAGTCACGGTAGCAGGCAAGACGATCGAAGTGGATGAGGACGGCTTTTTGGCCAACCTGGACGACTGGAACATGGACGTGGCGAAGTATTTCGCCGAGGTCGAGGGGATCGATATGACCGATCAGCACTGGGAGGTCGTGAACTTCCTCCGCGACTACTACAAGCAGTACCAGATCGCGCCGATGATCAAGATCCTGGTGAAGGAGATCGGCAAGAAGCTCGGTCCGGACAAGGGCAATACCAAGTACCTCTATGAGCTCTATCCGGGCGGACCGGCAAAGCAGGCCTGCAAGATCGCCGGTCTTCCGAAGCCGACCGGCTGCGTGTAGGGCGGTCACTTCTCACAATTCAGGTGCAATCGCGCATCCGGGGATAAAACCCCGGAGGCGCGAGGCCTTGCGCACCATTCCGGACCTCGGACCCATCGAGATCAAGGGGGTGCGCAGGGAACACCTGACCGATCTTTGCGTTAAGGAGGAAGTTGCAGCATGATCATGGTAACGGTTGACAAGAACAAGTGCGACGGCGACGGCACCTGCGTGAACGTATGCCCGCAGGGCGTTTTCAAGCTCGAGAACGGCAAGGCCGAGCCGGTCAATATGTCGGAGTGCATCAACTGCCTGACCTGCGTTGAGAACTGCCCGCAGCAGGCCATTACGGTGCAAGAACTCTAGACAGGTGATGCGATAGCGATTCCATAGGTCAAGGGGATAGTTGAATAAATTATCCCCTCTTTTTTTCTGTTGTTTGAACCGAATACTGCAGGGAGGTGATTTGATGAAACTGGCTGTGTTCTTAAGCGATATGCGAAGGACCGAAGATACTTACGAGCGGCTAAAGGCCGACAAATTGGGTGTCATTCTGGTCGAGAACGGCGTTTATCATGCAGTGCTGAAGGAAGGCGGCAAGGACTCTCCCGTCCTGAACAAGGCCGGCGCGAATTTCTACGCGCTTTCCGATGATCTGGAGACCCGCGGGTTCACTGCGGCGCAGGTCAACCCGAAGGTGAAGGTCGTGAGCTACGGCGACATTGTCGATCTGATCATGAACGACTACGAAAAGACGGCGTGGCTGTAAGCTGGTCGTGTACCTCAGGGGATAGAGAATCATACATTAGATACTAAGGAGGAGCATATGGGCGTTCTGACGATAGGTGCGTTCCCGTCCCTGGTCGGCTCCGGTACCCTTGATTTTTCCTTCAAGCTCGCCGAGGCGGCGATGGCGAAGGGACACAAGGTGAACTTCTGGCTTTCCGGGAATGCGGTGATGATGGCGAAGAAGGGGCAGCGGGCGTTCAAGGATTATTCCCATCTTGAAAAAAAGATGATGGAGCTCATCGGCAAGGGCGTTGAGATCACGGTCTGCGAGGCCTGCGCCGAGGCCCGCGGCTACCACAAAGAGGACACGCCGGCCGGCATGAAGCGGGCGAGCATGGACTGGTACCTCGCGAAGTCTTTCAAATCGGACCGGGTCCTGCACATAGGAGGTGAGTAATGGGCGCGATCAAACTGTGCTTTGTTGTCCAGCGGCCGCCGTATAAGAGCGAAAACGCCCGCCTGGCCCTGACCCATTCCATATCCAGCCAGACCGCGGAGATCCATCTCGAGGACGGCGAAACGGTCGTTCCCACGCTCATCTTCGTGGGCGACGGTGTTCTGAATGCCGTGAAAAACCAGCAGGCCATGAAGCTCTACGGGGTGACGAGCACCGAAAGCCACATCAAGAACGGGCTGCTCATCGACATGCCGGTCTGGGTCTGCAAGGAAGATATGCAGCGCCTCGGTCTGAAGGAAGACCAGATGATCGCCGACGCCGAGGACATGGGCGCCGAGCTGAAGACGAAGTTCGTTTCCTTCGCAGAGATCCAGAAGGAAATGGAAGCGTGCCCGCATCTTTTGTTCTTTTAATGAGGACCCTACAGAGACCGCCCTGCGCCTGCGCGCAAGGCGGCCTCTCTGCTGAACTCCCTGATCGCGTGAACCGACCATGAACCTGAAAGATCGATTGCAGGAGAACCGGTCAACCATCGTCAGCCAGTGGTTCGAGACGGTGGTCGGGACCTATCAGGAAGAGACGCGCGGACCGCTGCGGAAGCAGAACGCTCCCTTCACCAACCCCGTGGGCTTCAACACCGCCCAGGGACTCGAGGGCCTCTTCGACGGGCTCCTGAAAGGGATGATGCCCGCGGAGACGTCGCGGTTCCTGGACGCCATCGTCCGGATCCGCGCGGTCCAGGACTTTGCGCCCTCCGAGGCCATCCGGTTCATCTTCCGGCTGAAGGACGTGGTGCGGAAGGAACTGGCCGAGGCCCTTCAGGACCCGGCGATCTCCGCCGAGCTGGTCCCCTTTGAGGCGGCCATTGACGACCTTGCGCTGTTCGCCTTCGATCTTTACCTGCAGTGTCGGGAAAAGATCTACGACATCAAGGCGAAGGAAGCGCAGAGCGCGACCTTCCGCCTGCTGCAGCAGGCAAAGATCCTCACAGAGCGTCAGGAATAGAACGGTCCCCGGGGTTTGCAGTCAACCTTAGCGAAAAGAGGTTAATGATTATGAATGCACTGCTTTCGTTGATCGTCGTCCTCGTTCTTGCGGCCATCCCCTATGCGCTGGCGGGAGGAGATTCCGCCCGTTATGTCTTCGGGGTGGTCATTCCCTACGCGGCGTTCATTATGTTCGTTGTCGGGATGATCTACCGCATGTTGAAGTGGGCAAGCTCTCCGGTGCCGTTCCGGATACCCACGACCACAGGCCAGCAGAAGTCGCTGCCCTGGATCAAGGACAGCAAGATCGAGAATCCTTCCAACGGCTTCTGGGCGATCGTCCGGATGGCCATCGAGGTCCTGTTCTTCCGCTCGCTCTTCCGGAACCTCAAGACCCAGACCTATGAGGGGTCGCGGCTCGCCTATGGAGAGGCCAAGTGGCTGTGGGCCGCCGGCCTGGCGTTCCACTATTCCTTCGCCATCATCCTGTTCCGGCACCTCCGGTTCTTCATCGAGAAGGTGCCCGCGGTCGTTCAGGCCGCCGACATGCTCGACAGCTTCCTTCAGATCGGCGCGCCGCTCCTGTATATGACCGATGTGGTGCTCCTGGCCGCAGTGACCTACCTGTTCATCCGGCGCGTCGGCATCCCCCAGGTGCGGTACATCTCCCTCATGGCCGATTACTTCCCGCTCTTCCTGATCCTGGGCATCGGTCTGACCGGCGTCCTGATGCGCTACTTCACGAAGACCGACATCGTGAGCGTCAAGGTGCTCGCCATGGGCCTGATCAGCCTGCACCCGACGGCGCCCGCTGCTACGCTCAGCCCCCTCTTCTTCATGCACCTGTTCCTGCTGTCGGCGCTCTTCGCCTATTTTCCGCTCAGCAAGCTCGTGCACATGGGCGGCGTTTTCCTGAGCCCAACGCGGAACCTGGCGAACACCAGCCGCACGAAAAGGCACATCAATCCCTGGAACTACCCGGTCCATGTCCATACCTACGCGGAATATGAGGATGAGTTCAGGGATAAAATGAAAGGCGCCGGCCTGCCGGTGGAAAAGGAGTAGCCATGGCGAAACTTCCGAAACCAGAAGAACTTTCCAAGATAGACTATTCCCTGCCCGAGACCGGCTGGATGGACACCCCGGTCGTCATCAAGGAGGGGATGTTCTGCCACGGGTCGAAGCCGAAGAGCCTCGAGATCGTGGGGTTCCCCAACCCGCGGGACTGGCGTCCAATGGACGCGGACTGGAAGCTCCCGGAGAACTGGAAGCAGATATTGCTGGAAGGCATCGCGGAGCGGCTCGAGAAATACCGGTCGTTCCGTCTGTTCATGGACATCTGCGTGCGCTGCGGGGCCTGCGCCGACAAATGCCACTTCTTCATCGGCACCGGCGACCCCAAGAACATGCCGGTGCTGCGGGCCGAGCTGATCCGCTCGGTCTATCGCAGGGAGTTCACGGTGGCCGGCAAGATCCTTGGCAAGATGGCCGGCGCCCGGGAGCTCACCCTCGACGTGCTGAAGGAGTGGTGGTACTACTTCTTCCAGTGCACCGAGTGCCGCCGCTGCTCGGTCTTCTGCCCCTATGGCATCGACCAGGCCGAGATCACGATGATCGGCCGCGAGCTCCTCAATCTGCTCGGCCTCAACATCGAGTGGATCGCGGGGCCGGTCTCCAACTGCTACATGAAGGGCAACCACCTCGGCCTTGAGCCCCATACCATCGTCGGCAACCTGGAGTACATGCTCGACGACATCGAGACCGTGACCGGCAAGCGGATCAAGCCGACCTTCAACCGGAAGGGCGCCGAGATCCTGTTCGTGACGCCGTCCGGCGACCTCTTCGCCGATCCGGGCACGTACACGGCCATGGGATACCTTATGCTCTTCGAGGAGCTGGGCCTGGACTATACCTGGAGCACCTACGCCTCCGAGGGCGGCAACTTCGGGTTCTTCACCTCGAACGAGATGGCGAAACGGCTCAATTCGAAGATCTATGCCGAAGCGAAGCGCCTCGGCGTGAAGTGGATCCTCGGCGGAGAATGCGGCCACATGTGGCGGGTGCTCTCCCAGTACATGGACACCTGGAACGGGCCGGCCGATTTCCTCGAGGTCCCGAAGTCGCCGATCACCGGCACGGTCTTCGAGAACGCGAAATCCATGAAGATGGTCCATGTCGCGGAATTCACCGCCGACCTGATCAAGAACAACAAGCTCAAGCTCGATCCGAAGCGGAACGACCACCTCACGGTCACCTGGCATGATTCCTGTAACGTTGCGCGCGGCATGGGCATGCTCGAGGAGCCGCGGTACGTGCTCAGGAACGTGGTGAACAACTTCGTCGAGATGCCCGAGGACACCATCCGGGAAAAGACCTTCTGCTGCGGCAGCGGAACGGGTCTGAACGCCTCGGAGGACATGGACCTCAGGATGAAGGGCGGGTACCCCCGCGCGAACGCCGTCAAATATGTCGCAGATCACCATGGCGTGAACATGCTGGGCAACGTCTGCGCCATCGACCGCGCGTCGCTCAAGGCCCTGATGGAGTACTGGGTCCCCAGCGTGGGCGTCTGCGGTCTCCATGAGCTTGTGGCAAATGCTCTCATCATGACGGGCGAGAAGGAGCGGACGACCGACCTGCGCGGTGAACCTCTTCCGTCAGCTTCCGCGAAGGAGGAAAAAGCCTCATGAAGATATACAACGGTGGGCCCATTTTCATCGGCATCGTCGTGTTCCTGGCCGTCGCCCTCTTCCCGTTCTACAGCAACGTGGGAAAGGTGAATGCAAAGCCGGAGCCCAAAACGGACACGCCTGCGATCCTGGAATACGAGAAACTGAACGGCAAGAAGGAGTGCGTCGAGTCGAAGGAGTGGATGCGCGGCGAGCACATGCAGCTGCTGAACCAGTGGCGCGACTCCGTGGTCCGCGACGACAACCGCGGCTACGTGAGCACCGCGAACCACAAGCGGTTCAATATGAGCCTGCAGAACGGCTGCATGCACTGCCACTCGAACAAGAAGAAGTTCTGCGACGAGTGCCATAACTACCTGTCGGTGAAGCCGTACTGCTGGGACTGCCACATCCAGCCCGTGGAGAAAGAGGAGGGTAAATCATGAGCATGGATAGGAGACAGTTCCTGAAGTACTCCGGCATCGCCTCCATCCTGGGATTCGGCGCGTCGGTCGCGTCGGCGACCAACCTGATCACGGGAAAGCAGCTGCTCCCGCCGCAGGTCGACATGAACAAGGAAGCGCTCCGGGCCAAGCGCTGGGCCATGGTCGTGGACATGAGCAAGTTCAAGACCGACGAGGATTTCCAGAAGACCATCAGCGCCTGCCACACGATCCACAACGTTCCCGACTTCCGGAAGCCCGACGGCAGCGTTGACAAGAAGTTCGAGATCAAGTGGATCTGGAAGGCCGCCTATGAGCGGTCGTTCCCGGGCCAGGAGAACCCATACATGAGCGAGCACGTGAAGGACATGCCCTTCATGGTGCTTTGCAATCACTGCACCAACCCGCCCTGCGTGCGCGTCTGCCCGACCAAGGCGACCTACAAGCTGGCCGACGGCATCACCATGCAGGACATGCACCGCTGCATCGGCTGCCGGTTCTGCATGGCTGCATGCCCGTACGGTTCGCGGAGCTTCAACTGGGTGGACCCGCGCCGCGCATCGAACCTTGACCCCGCGAAAGGCGGAAAGGTGAACAACGAATACCCGACGCGGACCAAGGGTGTGGTGGAGAAGTGCACCTTCTGCACCGAGCGGCTTGCTGTCGGCAAGATGCCTGCCTGTGTCGAGGCGGCACCCAAGGGGGCCCTGCTGTTCGGCGACCTCGAGGACCCGAACTCGGAGATCCGGCAGATCGTTGCGAACAAGCTCACGATCCGGCGGAAGCCCGACCTAGGCACCGGCCCGGCGGTCTATTATCTGATCGGAGGTGGTGAACATGCTTGAGAAAGCTTTGGAAGGGAGCAAGAAATACTGGGCATGGGTGTGCTTCCTCGGCATCTTCGCCCTGATCGGGACCTACTGGTACATCAGGCAGTTCAATGAGGGCCTGGGCTTGACAGGTCTGCACCGCGACGTGTCCTGGGGTCTCTACATCGGCCAGTTCACCTTCCTGGTCGGCGTGGCAGCTTCTGCGGTCATGCTCGTGATCCCGTACTATCTCCATGACTTCAAGAAGTTCGGGAAGATAGTGATCCTCGGCGAGTTCCTTGCCATATCGGCCGTGACCATGTGCATCCTCTTCATCTTCGTGGACATGGGCCAGCCGACGAGGATCATGAACGTGATCCTTCATCCCACGCCGGGCTCGGTCATGTTCTGGGACTCGGTGGTCCTCTCCGGCTACCTGTTCATCAACCTTCTGGTCGGCTGGGTGACCCTCGGGTCCGACCGCAAGGGCGTGCCACCGCCGAAGTGGATCAAGCCCTGGATCTATCTGTCGATCCCCTGGGCTATCAGCATCCACACAGTCACGGCGTTCCTGTACTCCGGTGTTCCGGGCCGTCATTTCTGGCTTACAGCGGTCATGGCTGCCCGGTTCCTGGCCTCGGCCTTTGCCGGCGGCCCGGCGCTCCTGATCATTCTGGCGCTGATCGTGCGCAAGGTCAGCAAGTTCGATGCCGGCAAGGATGTCATCCAGGCGGTGAGCAGGATCGTGGCCTACGCCATGTTCGCGAACGTGTTCCTGCTCGGTCTCGAGTTCTTCACGGCCTTCTACAGCGGCATCCCGGGCCATCAGCACCCCTTCGTCTACCTCTACAAGGGACTCGACGGCCATGCCGAGCTCGTGCCGATCATGTGGACGTCGACGATCTTCGCGGCCGTCTCGCTCATCATGCTCTGGGTGCCTGCGATCCGGCGGAAAGAGGGGCTGCTTTCGCTCGCCTGCATCATGCTGTTCATCTCGCTCTGGATCGACAAGGGCTTCGGCCTGATCATCGGCGGCTTCGTGCCGAACCCCTTCGAGGAGGTCAATCCCTACTGGCCGACGATGCCCGAGGCCCTGATCACGCTCGGCGTCTGGGCCATCGGCTTCCTGGTGCTCACGTTCCTGTACAAGATCGCCATCACGGTCCGGGAGCAAACCGCGGGCGTGGAGATAGAACATTAAGAGACATTTCAAAAGGAGTTGACCAAAGGGCTCATCCGAATCGGATGGGCCCTTTTTTCTTGAGATGCGAAAAGATAAAATTCTTCTCAAGACGGAACGAAAGTTTTCCGCGAGGACGCTAAAACGCGAGGAAAAGCTTCAACCTGCACATGAAAAGCATGTCAAAGGTGTTGAGGGAAAGTATAGGGCATTTAGAGGAATTGACAAAGGACTAGGGAACGAATTGGATGGGTCCGGTCATATGGCGTACTGTGGGGCTCAAAGCTGAGTCCCGATGCCGTATTTCTTCCCGATGTCGTCCAGGATGCGCGAGAGCAGCCTGCAGATCTCTTTCAGGTTTCCCTGCTCGAGGGAGCTTAGCTGCTTCGGGTTGATAAAGTTGTCCGGCGCAAGTCCGGTTTTAACCTGTTCCAGCTGGTGGCGGATCCTGATCATGGACAGGAACTCCAGTGCATACGCAAGGTCATCGCCCAGGATCTTCACGATCGGGTGCGCCGTTTTCAATACGGCGAGCCGCTCCGCCGTGGAGGTTTCCTGGATATGGCTCTCTAAGCTGAAGAGCCGAATGATGTTGATCAACGGAGTAAGGCAGTTCTTTTTGAGGTCCAGCTGGTTGGCATGATCGCCGTCCTTTGCCACCGAAAGGGAGCCGAACAGGCCCAGGGGCGGGCGGTAGTCCGTTGTCAGGTCGGCCATTGCCTTCAGAAACATATTCTGGTCCCGAAGCGAGTCAATAAGGTGTTTTCTGAGCGTAGCTGCCAGACGCAGATCGCCGTGAAGGCCCCTGAAATCGAATAGGTTTGCTGAGTTATGGATGGCTTCATCAGTCGGCGTGCCTATCCAGTCGCTGAAGTGTTTCCGCCAGACGGAGAAGGGCTGGCGCCACTTGGGATTGGTCGCCATGAACTCGCCAGGACAGAGCGCAAACCCGCAGCGCAGGAACGCGTTCACGGAGAACTCGGCGAACCGGCTGAAGTAGGCCTTTGCCTCGCGGGCCTCCTCTTCGTTCCGCGGGTCCGCATAGATCACGCCGTTGTCCTGGTCGGTGATGAACGTCTGCTCCTTGCGTCCGGCGCTGCCGTAAACGATCCAGCAGAAAGGCACCGGCGGCGGTCCCAGTGTCTTCAGGGCGAGATCCAGTATCGTGCGCTCGATGCGGTCGTTGACCGTGGTAATGATGCGATTGATGCTCCCGGCCTTAGCCCCTTCGACGAGTAGCATGGAAATGAGGGCTGTGACCTTCCCGGAGGAGGAGGCAAGCCCTTCGACCGATGACTGGCTCTCGATGTCCCGTAGGAGCATGAGCGGCGAGGTGACCTGCAGGACCATGAAATCGTGGCTGCTGACGATGCCGGTCAGGCTCCCGGCATCCATCACCAGCAAGTGGTGGACCTCGTGGCTCATCATCTTCAGGAGCGCCTCAAAGCAGAGATCCGAACCGTCGACCCTGACGACCGGCGCGCTCATGATATCGCTGACAGGGTCGAGCAGGCTCTTGCGATGCATCAGTACCCTGTCGCGCAGGTCGGTGAGCGTGAGCATGCCGACCGGGCTGTCAGCCTCGTCGACGATGACCAGTGCGCCGGTGTGGCGTATGGACATCGATTGGACGGCCTCCAGGATCGAAACGCTGGCGCGGGCCGTCACAACGTCCCGGGTGGCGAGCTCCCTGACGGGTGTGGCAAACAGGGCATTCTCGGAACGGTCGCGCTCACCAGCCGCGGCAGGCGGGAGCTGGCGACCGCGGCCATCACCTTTCGGGAAATACAGCGGCATAAGATATTCGCTCAAGGCAGGATGCTCGTCCAGCAGCTTGATCACACTGGCCCTGTCCGCCACATAGCAGACAGCATCGCCTACTGCCTGCACCGATATACCCAGCGGATGGTCTCCTTCAAGAGGGAAAGGACCGAATGTGTCGCCTTTGCCGCGGAAATCGATTACATTCTCCTGGCCCTGCATGGTCCGCGTGTAGATCCTGACGCTGCCTTCTTTGATGATGTGGAGGGAACCGGACGACCTGTCGCCTTGTTTCATGATGAGCGTTCCCGCGGGATAAAGCTCCATGGTGAGGCGTCGGGACAGTTGAGCGAGGGCATGGTCATCCAGCTGGTTAAAAGGCGGGTATTTTTTCAAGAAACTCTTTGCGTTTTTGGCCAGCATGTTTTTCCCTAGGTCTCTTCGGCAATCAGGCCCTGGGCCGACCTGCATAGAAAGTTTAACATACTTTTGCACCGAACAGGCAAAAACCAGGGTTCCCTGACACCGCTGCTGCGGCATATTCCCGCGGCAGCGCACAGGGATCGGCCGCTCGGGAAAGACGTGATGATTCATTCGCGATAGTGTGATAGAATATGCAACAGACGGTCAGGGACGGGGAGGGAACTGCGATGCATCGAATTCTCATTGTCGATGATGAGCCGAACATAGTACTTGCACTGGAACTCCTGATGAAAAAGGAGGGATATGAGGTGCATACCGTGGATGACGGTGAGCGCGCCGTTCAAGCGGCCAAGGAGCTCCGGCCCGACCTGATCCTTCTTGATATCATGATGCCCAAAATGGACGGATATGAGGTTTGCCAGAGGATACGCTCCGATACCTTGTTGAAGGACGTCAGTATCATCATGCTGACGGCAAAGGGCCGCGAGGTCGAGAGGGAAAAAGGGCTGGCCCTTGGCGCCGACCACTATATTACCAAGCCCTTTTCGACCCGGCAGGTGGTCATGAAGGTCAAGGAGCTTCTGACTGCAAGATCCGGCCCGTAACGGGAACCGCAGGGTATGGCGATGAATCTCACCGCGGCCAGACGAAGGGTGTTCCTGTATCTCGCGGCAGGAGGCATATTCCTCTATGCGGCGATATTTTCCTGCGTCTATCTGCTGATCCTGTTCCAGGCCGCCAATCCTGAACCTCACCCCGAGATCTATTTCGCCCTGGCCCTTGCGGCCTGCATCACGTCCGCGATCATATTTGTCCTGTTCATCGTCCTGCGCAAACTTGTTTTCAGACCGCTCGAGATCCTCGATCGTGAAGCCCGCATTATCGCAAGTATCAATCCGGGACATGTGATCGAGTTGCCCGGCGATCATCTTCTCGGAGAGCTCCCGAAAGCGATCAGCGATCTTGGAGAAGCTTTCATGAGGGCAAAACGCGAAACCGCTGAAGCGGCTTCGGTGATCTCCAGCGAAATCGAAAACAGCAAGATCCACCTGGAGACCATCCTCATGACACTGAGGGAGGGGATCATCGTTTGCGACGAGCGCGCACGCATCATGTTCTACAATGCAGCTGCACGCGCCGTATTTTATGAGAACACCTCCCTGGGGCTCGGACGTTCGCTCTACCTTCTGTGCATGGCGGCGCCAATAGAGAACGCCCTGGCGCTCCTGAGGCAGCGGAGGACCCGCCACCCGGAAGGACACGACACGGAGAACGACATATCGTTTATGTGCTCCACGCTGCAGGGCGCGCTCATCAACTGCCGCATACACCTGCTTCCGATCGTGCCGGGGGTATCGTGGTCCTTTCTGTTCTCCTGTGAGGACCTCAGCCGGGAAGCCGGCGCCCGGGAACGCAGAGAAAATCTCCTGAGCATGACGATCAAGAGCATGCGCGGACCCCTGACCAGTCTGGGCCTGAGCGTGGAAAGCCTCGAAATGCTGCCTGATCTGGATGCCGTGAACCGCGCTGCACTGGAGCGCACCATCGTGAGTGATGCCCGCAGCCTTATCGGGCAGTTTACGGTGCTTGCACGCGAGATCCAGGAACGGGAATCCCCGCGATACCTGGTTAACGACGTCTTTTCAGAGGACCTCGCGGCCTGTGTCGCCAGGCGGCTCGAGGAAAGGAAGATACGCCTTACCATGATCGGCGCCCCCTTATGGGTGAAGGCCGACATACACTCGCTGCTGTTCCTGCTCGAGTTCTTTGCATTGAAGCTCCACGAGCACAGTGGCGTCGATGTGCTTGAGCTGGAAACGCTCCTTGGCGACCGGCACGTCTATTTCAACTATTACTGGGAGGGTGTCGAGGTGCCCCAGGCAGAGATAGGGAAATGGATGTCCAGTTTTCGGGAGCCTTCTGCAGCGCACACCGTTGGTGAGGTGCTCGAACATATCGGCAGCGAGGTCTGGAGCAAACCGCATCAGACGCCAGGCTTCGCCGTATTGTGTTTTCCCGTGCCATCATCGACCAGCCAGTGGGCGCCGCCGGCGACCCTCCTGCCGGCGAGGCCCGTCTATACAGACTTCGTCGCGGACGAGGACGCGGCAGAGACGGCTCGCCTGAAGGACCTCTCCCTAGACAGCCTGTCGTTCGTGGTGTTCGATACGGAAACGACGGGCCTCGCCCCTATGGAAGGCGACGAGATCATTTCCCTGGCCGGAGTCAAGATAGTCAATATGGGCATCATTGTCGGTGAGACCTTCGACCGGCTGGTGGATCCGCGACGGAGCATCCCTCAGCCCTCGATCCGTTTTCACGGGATCACCGATGCAATGGTCGGGGGCAAGCCGCATATAGAGGAAACGCTCCGGGCGTTCCATGCCTTTGTCGGGGATTCCGTGCTGGTCGGCCATAACGCGGCATTTGATATGCGCTTCCTGCGCATCAAGGAAGGCCGCGCCGGCGTGCATTTCAGGGGTCCGGCGCTTGATACGCTGGGTCTGTCCCGGTACCTGCACGATCATACCCCCGAGCACTCTCTGGACGCGGTCGCCAAGCGCCTGGGTGTGGAGGTCAGGGACCGGCACACGGCCCTCGGGGATTCACTGATCACGGCCCAGATCTTCATAAAATTGCTGTATCTCCTGAAAACACAGGGGATCACGACCTTGGGCCGGACGCTGGAGGTTTCGCGGCAATGATGGACACTAAGGACACAGTCACCCGTCCTCATGGCGAAGGCAGGACCGTCCCTGGTGCGAAACGCCGGGGGGAACGGCTCATCGGCCTTCTCATAGCCGGGGCAGTCCTCCTGAATTTCCCTTTGCTGTCCGTTTTCAGCGTGGACAGACTGGTCTTCGGAATCCCGGTCCTGTATCTGTATCTCTTTTCGGTCTGGGGCCTGATCATCTGCGTCAAAGCGCTGATACTCCGCGGCCGTCCGGCAGAACCGGCCGTAGACAAGCCGGAGGCCAAGAAATAGTACTATGCTTCAGCAATGGGTCATATTGGTCGTTTCCTTCGGCTATCTGAGCCTCCTCTTCGCCGTGGCGTACTATGGGGACAAACGCGCGGACGCCGGCAGGTCCATCATCAGCAACCCGTACATCTATACATTCTCCATTGCCGTGTATTGCACCGGCTGGACGTTCTACGGCAGCGTCGGCCGAGCAGCGGCCACGGGCGTAGGATTCCTGCCCGTCTATCTGGGGCCCACGCTTGCCGCGACCGTATGGTGGCTGGTGCTTCGCAAGATCATTCACCTGAGCAAGGCCAATAACATCACGAGCATCGCCGACTTCATCGCGTCCCGCTACGGCAAGAGCGCGGTGATCGGCGGTCTGGTGACCGTGATCTCGATCGTGGGCATCATGCCCTACATCGCGCTCCAGCTGAAGGCCATTTCCACGAGCTTCAACGTTCTTTTCAATTATCACCCCGCGACCGCGGGCGGGCCCGGCTTCATCCACGACACGGCACTGTATATCGCGATCGTCCTTGCCTTATTCTCGATCCTGTTTGGCACACGACATGTTGACGTTACGGAGCGGCACGAGGGTATGGTGACGGCCATAGCCTTTGAATCCATCGTGAAGCTCGTTGCCTTTTCAGCGGTCGGGATCTTCGTGACGTTCACGATGTTCGACGGGCCCGCGAACTTGTTCAGGTACGCTGCCGAGGCGCCGGAGACTGCGCATCTGATGAGCATGGATTCGCTGCCCGGAGGCTACGCTTCATGGCTGGCGCTGACCTTCATATCGATGACAGCCATCCTGTTCCTGCCGAGGCAATTTCAGATCCTGGTCGTCGAGAACGTGAACGAAGAGCATGTGCGCACGGCCTCGTGGCTGTTCCCGGTTTACCTTCTTGCGATAAACCTGTTCGTCCTTCCCATTGCTCTTGGCGGACTGATGTTCTTCAGGGTAGGTTCGGTGGACGCGGACATGTTCGTCCTGACGCTTCCCCTGAAGGCCGACGAAGAGGCGTTGGCCCTGTTTGTGTTCATCGGCGGCCTGTCCGCGGCCACGGGCATGGTCATTGTCGAGACGATCGCGCTTTCCACGATGTTCTGCAACGACCTGCTGATGCCTGTCCTCTTACGGCTTAAGCTCTTGCGCCAGGACGATATGGGCAAGCTGCTGCTGGTCATGCGGCGCGGCGGTATCCTGCTGATCCTCCTGCTCGGGTATCTCTATTTCCGGCTCATCGGCGAATCCTACGCCCTGGTCTCCATCGGCCTTGTCTCGTTTGCTGCCGCGGCCCAGTTCGCTCCTGCCATTTTACTGGGGATATACTGGAAAGGGGCGAGCAGGCTCGGCGCTCTGGCCGGGCTGTCGGGCGGTTTTTTTGTATGGGCCTATACGCTCCTGCTGCCTTCCTTTGCGCGCTCAGGATGGATCGCAATGTCGTTCGTGGAGCCTGGTCCATTCGGCATCTCGGCTCTCGGCCCCTATCATCTCTTCGACCTCACGGTCTTTGACCCGATCACGCACTCGGTGTTCTGGAGCATGCTGGTCAATATCGGCCTCCTCGTGGGCGTCTCCTTGTTCAGCCGCCAGGAGGCGCTCGAACAGCTGCAGGCGGCAATGTTCGTTGATGTCTATAAAAAGCGGGCCATGGGTGCCGGAGACGCCCGTCTCTGGCATGGAAGGACGCAGGTGAGCGACCTGAAAGGTCTCATGGCCCGCATGATCGGAGCGGACCGGGCCGAGGAGGCATTTCTCTCGTATACCTCCACGCACCCGATCGAACTCCACGACGATACCCTGGCGGACGAGAGCCTTGTCGCATTCATGGAACGTGAGCTTGCCGGCACGGTCGGGGCGGCGTCCGCGCGGGTGATGGTTTCCTCGATCATTGAAGGGGAGGCCTTGAGCATTGACGGGCTGATGAAGATCCTCGATGAGACGTCCCAGGTCATCGAGTACAGCCACAGGCTCGAGCAGAAGTCCCGCGAACTTGAGGCGGCGACCCGTGAATTGAAGCGCACCAATGAACGCTTGAAGGAGCTTGATCGCATGAAGGACGAGTTCGTGTCGACCATCAGCCACGAGCTTCGCACGCCCCTGACATCGATCCGCGCCTTTTCCGAGATACTCCAGGATGACGAGGACATGGAACCTCAGCAGCGGCAGCAGCTCTTGCGGATCGTCGTCAAGGAAACCGAGCGTCTGACACGCCTCGTCAATCAGGTGCTGGATTTTACCAAGATCGAGTCCGGCGCTTACCAGTGGGCCCGCGAGAAGCTGGATCTGGCAAGCGTCATGCGCGAGGCCTTGGCCGCCACCAGTCAGCTGTCGCAGAACAGGAACATGACCATTACGCAGGAGGCGCCGGACACTCCCGTCATGGTATTCGGAGACAAGGACAGGCTTGTACAGGTCGTCATCAATCTTCTATCGAATGCGATAAAATACTGCGAACCCGGCAGAGGGCGTGTCCACCTGATGCTTTCCCATAAAACTAGTGAAGCAAAGCTCGAGGTGATCGACAATGGCCCCGGTATTGAGCCTGGTGAACGCGAGCTCATTTTTGAAAAATTCCATCAGTTCAGGGATTCCGCTAAGGGCAAACCTCAAGGTACGGGTCTGGGCCTTGCGATCTGCAAAACGATCATTGAAAATCACAGAGGCCGCATATGGGTGGAGAGCAATCAATGGAACGGCTCAAGCTTTATTTTCACGATTCCCACGATGAACAGCTGATCTTTCCTGCCATGCAGCGACAAACAAACGTGTTAGGAACCTTGAAGATCTGCTTTCATGTCATAAGAGATCCGACATCATTCTACTTCGTTAAATGCTGGTGGAGGTGATTATCAATGGCTGACCTGTTGAAGGGAGACCTGGTGCGTCACGATCGGTTCGGCGTCGGTCGCGTGGAAGAGATAACAAAGGGCGGCGGACCGGACTGCGAGGTCTTTTTCCCGCGGCTGGACAAGCAGACCCTGGTCGATGTCGATGACCTGCAGCCGCTGTCCGATGCCGAGGCAGCGGCCTATGAGATGGTGAAGCTCGCAGCGCGCGAGCTGCGCGAGGCGGAGCTGCCGGCGATCGAGCTCGGCAGCCGGTGGCAGGGCGGGGAGCTCGTTCTGAAGCCGGCGGATGCTGGACAGGCAGCAAAGTCCGTTCCCATCGAGTCCTTCTTCCACAAGATCGTGATGGTCCGCGACCGTCTGCGGGTCATGGAAGCGCAGATCAACGGCCACAAGAAGCTGACCGACGAGGAGAAGGTGGATTTGCAGCAGTACATTACCCGCATCTACGGCTCCCTGACCACGTTCAACATCCTGTTCAAGGACAGGATGGACCATTTCGTGGGGCAGAAGGGAGAGGGGTAGGATGGAAATAAAGGGTCGATCTTGGGCGGTCGAGAGGGGAATGTCACGCCGCAAGACCCGGCCTTCAGGGACCTTTTTCGTGATGATGCCAGCGTTCCGGATGGGAAGACGAAAATAGAGCGGAGACCTCCATTCCCGTTGACGTTCGTTCCAGAAAGTTGCCCCGATCCCTGGCGGTACTTACCGTAGGGTGCTATAATAATTACCAGGAAGCATACCGGAAATGGAAGCTTGAGCGAACTGACCAGGGGGATCATCATGAGGCTGACAGACGCTGCTTTGGCCCGGGATAAGCGTCAGCATAAGCGTTTCAAAGTGCGGCATGAAGGCCTGATCGGCAGACTGGATGAAGACCATCTCGTGGATATCATCGACCTGAGCGTTGGCGGCGTCGGCATGAAGACCGGCAGCAGGCTCGTCGTCGGCAGGGAATATTTCATGCGGCTGCATGATCGGAGGAAAAGCCTCGATGTGCGGGGTACGGTCGTCCGGTCCCGGATCGTGGAGACCAAACAGGTTCTGTTCGGGCAGCGGAGGCCGGTCTACGCTTCGGCCATGCGGCTTCAAGAAGGATTGGAAGACCGGGTCGTAGATTTTATCTGTGATGCTCTGCTGGTGTCAGGCTGAAGGGATGGCCCTGAGAGCGGGCAAATCATGAACAGCTGAGTACGCTGATCGAAGCTGATCTATCCCGCCAATGAAGATCTCCCTGTGCGGCAGTACCCTATGATGCTTGTGATCCTATCCCGACCTGTAATCCCTGCCGCTGCAACCATGATCATGCGATAACATTCCCCGGGGAGTCCCTGCGCTGCTGAGCATTCCTTGACGTGAACTAGCACCCTGACGCTGGGAACAGATGAGCACTGGTCTTGTTTGAACTTTTCCGAATTCTTCCTTATTGACGTGCTGCCTTCTATTGCTTTCCGAAGAGGGTGAAAGAACTGGAATGAACTGGAGGTCCCCATGCTCTCCGTGCAAAACGCTTTGAACAATCGCAGAACGACACGCGCCTTCAAACCTGACCGGATCAACCGCGACAGCATCATGAAGGTCCTCGAACCTGCGCTTGCCGCGCCGTCGTGGGCCAATACCCAGCCCTGGGAGATCTTCGTGGCTGCAGGCGAGCCCCTCGAGCGGATCCGGCGGGGCTATGCCAAGATGCTCAAGGACTGCGTTCCGCGGAATCCGGACATTGCCATGCCCAAAGAATGGCCAGATGCATGTCGCAGCCGTATGGAGGCGCTCAAGGCTGAAAGGACAGAGGTCCTGGAGCAGGCGTGCAAGCCTGGTGACGGGCTGCCTGACCTGATGCAGATGAACTACAAGCTCTTTGGCGCACCTGTTGTCGTCTACCTCTGCATGGACCGCTGCCTCACGCCCTGGTCCATGTTCGATCTCGGCGCCATCAGCCAGAGCATCATGCTCTCGGCAGAGGAGCAGGGGATCGGCTCGGCGGTCGCCGTCACACTGGCTGCCCATCCCGACATCATCCACAGGGAGCTGTCCATCCCCGACCAGCTTGCGATCGTCATCGGCATCGCTCTGGGTCTGCCTGATCCGGACAGTCCGCAGAACAAGTTCCGGAGCACGAGGAGGAGTTTGGGGGAGGTTGTGAGGTTTGTAGGGGTTTAGCTATGCGGGATTTTCAGGAGCAAAAAGTTGACCCCGAAATGGCCCTTGAAGGCCTATCCGGCCGCAGTGATCGGCCTCGCGCGATGCGGCGACCACTAATACCAGACCCGGGCACCTCTGGTTAATGAAGACGCGGCACAGCGCTTGCCTGCTCAAATGATCATGATGGCCGCGCTGCAGAGCAACGGGAGGCGACGAAGATTAGCGGGATCGATGATGCTGTGGACCAACAGACGGTGCGCAGGGTACGAAGAGGACTGGAACGCTCTTATGCCCTGGCGATCGAGCGGAAATACGAGCTCCGCATTGGTATCGACCAGGCGCGTGTCATCATTTTATCGGACCTTCACCGGGGCGTGCGGGACGCCGCCGACGATTTCCTGCGCTGCGAAATGGCGTACAGCGCGGCTCTGGGCTACTATCTGGAAGCCGGGTATACGCTCATCGTACTCGGCGACGCCGAAGAGCTCTGGGAGTGCAGGCCCGCGCCGGTCGTCGATGCCTATCGCGCGACGCTGCAGCTGGAGGCTGAGTTCCACAAGCAGTGCCGATATTACCGCATGTACGGCAATCACGACGATTTCTGGGAGCAGGAGTCGGGGATCAGAAAGCTCCTGGGCCCGATCTTCGGCGGCCCGCTCCCGGTCCGGGAGAGCCTGAGGATCCTGATTGAGGGAGCGCCGACCGACGCCTGCGAGTTCTTCCTGGTGCACGGGCACCAGGGAGACTTTCTGAGCGACCAGGCCCGGACCGTGTCGAAGTTCTTCGTTCGCTATCTCTGGCGGCCCTTCCAGAGGTTCACGAAGATCAAGCTCACGACGCCGGCAACGGATTTCACGCTGCGGGACGAGCTCAGCTTCGCCATATATCGCTGGGCCGAGCAGAGGAAAGGCATGGTGATCATCGCAGGCCATACCCATCTGCCGGTGTTCGGGTCCAGGGACCATGCAAGCAGGATCAAAGAGCAGCTTGAAACGGCCCGGACGGCGGGCGACGGCGCGGAGGCGGCTGGGCTTCGGGCGCAGCTTGAATCGGCACGGGCAGCAACGCGGGAGCAGGGCGGCCGCGGGTTCTCCATGCAGCGGCCGAGCTACTTCAATACGGGCTGTTGCTCCTTCAGCGACGGCGATGTGACCGGCATCGAGATCGCCGACGGGATGATCAGGCTGGTGCGGTGGCCCGACGACGCGGGGGATCCCAGGGCCAAGGTCCTTCAAGAGGCGAGGGTCCTGGATGTGTTTACGGCTGTTACCGCAACGTAGGAACTCGATCAGGAATGACTTAATCACGAAGACATTGGGGGCGTTGTGTCCAAGGCGGACTAATCCTGACGACGATATCGACAAGTCAATTTGGGACACAACGTTCCCATATTTCTTCGGAGCAAGAATAAAGAGCTGGCCCTAAACGTTCGCTCAATGTTCGCGTCTGTTTTTACAATCGCAGAGTCTTCTGGTCGGCTTCATGTTTCCTTGGGAGGTGCATGCATGGAACGGATGAGAATAACGGCTGTTGCTACCGGGTTTTGCGCGCTGGTCTTCTTGGCAGGGAATGCCTCGGCAGTGGGGCCCGGCAAGACCCTGACCTGGGCCGGAGGCAGCAAGGGAGCGGTCATGTTCGATGGGAACTATCACGCCGAGAAGGGCCACGGCTGCAAGGACTGCCATCACGGCCTGTTCAGCATGAAGTTCGGGACAGCCAAGATCACCATGGCCGCGCTCAAGCAGGGCCAGTACTGCGGCGCCTGCCACAACGGCAATCTCGCCTTCAGCACCGATGACCAGCAGAAGTGTTTTGTGTGCCACAAGGGGAAAAAGAAGCTGCAGGATCGTAAGGAGCAAGAGGGAAAGAAGACGCATACGCAAGATGAATGAGGAAAGGTGAGAAAGTAAGGCGAAGAAGTAGCAAGGCGGATAGGTTCTGCTACGGTATCGCGTATCATTATCTGCCGAATCCTACGGACCGGAACACCCGCGTCTTTGTCGGCAGTTATGATCTCCATCTCGTCATAGGCGATGGAGGCTGGAAGAGCGATACATTCAAATTCAATCTAAAATTCATCGACGGGAACAAGGACCTGGAAGGTTCATTGAAGCAGAATTAAGGAGGAATAGCATGCGAACCATGAATGCAGTGCTCGGCCTGCTGGTCGTGCTCGCGCTCTGCGGCATCCTGCGGACGACGCAGGCAGCTGCAGCGGACGACGTTACGCGGATCCCGAAGGAGGAGGCGAAGGCCCTGCTGGGTAAGCCGAACGTGGTCTTCCTCGATGCCCGGGTCGATAAGGCCTGGAAGGGGAGCAGCCGGAAGATCCTGGGCGCGGTGCGGGTCGACTTGTTCGACCTCGAGACCCAGGCCGCGAACTACGGCAAGGATACGACATTCATCATCTACTGAACGTGAGCCAATGAAGGCACGAGCGTCCGGGTGGCGCTCAGGCTGATCGAGATGGGATACAAGAACGCCTATGCGCTGAAGGGCGGCTGGTGGGAATGGGTTGGTGCCGGCTACCCAATGGAGTCCAAATGACGCGCTCCATGCTCGCCCTTGCGATCGCGTTCCTGCTGGCCTCGTCGCCTGTGGTCCTGACGGCAGCGGAGAAAGGGCAGGAGAAGGTCCTGCTGGTCCACGTGACCACGCTCCTGGACAGCGACCAGGATCGCACAGCGCTGGTCTTCCGCGTGGTCGCTGCCGGCCTCAAGAAGGGCAGACACGTCATCCTGCTCTTCGACGCCCAAGGTGTTGCGTCGCTCAAGATCGGCAGATGGTACGGCGGGCACTCGACGCCCATCGACCGGGTCTTGATCTCCCCGCAGGACCGGAAGGACCTGGCAGCAATGCTTGGCACTGCTCCGGAGGAGATCCCGGACATCTACGGCAGCCTGCTTGCGTTCCTGAAGGGCAGGGGAGCGGTGGTCTGCGCGTCAAAACGGGCGCTTGAGATGGCTGGCCTCTGGCCGGACCGATTCGATCAGATCGCGGAGCCGGCAAGCGAGGAGCGCATGCTGGAGCTCCTCGGCCGGGCGAACGCATACCTTGCGTACTGACCGTTGAGGGAGCTTCAATGTGCAGGTATGTCAACGTGAAGACTCTGCTCCGAGAGATTTCGGCAAGTCGGACATAAACATGAAAGATTCGACTCTCGAGGAGCTATTGTGAGGTTTGGCATGAGCGATCAAGTGGAAAAGAACATCGCTGCTCCCGTCTGACCGCCTAAAGGCGGCACTGGAGGTTGCCGACTGGATATTCCCGCGAAGCTCCCGGTTGATGCGCCCGCGGACCTGGAGGAGATCAGAAAAGCCATACGGAGCAAGTACGCTGAGGTCTCCGTATCAGCAGCAGGAAAATTCTCCTATCCCACAGGCAGGGAGGGAGCAGCGGCCCTGGGGTATGACCCGGCGATCATCGGACGTGCGCCCGCGCGAATCTTCGAATCATCGTGCGGGGTCGGCAATCCGTTCTCCCTGGGCGCTATCCGGACAGGAGAGTCGGTGCTGGATATCGGGTGCGGAGGCGGTCTTGATCTGTTCGTTGCCGCAACGTTGGTGGGCGAGAGCGGCCGTGTCTCGGGGATCGATCTGACGGAAGACATGGTCCGGCGAGCACAGGAGAACCTTACGCTCGCCGGCATGAAGAACGTTGAGGTCACGAAGGTCGATTCGGACATCATCCCCCATGCGGATCATACCTTTGATGTCGTACTCTCGAACGGCGTCATAAACCTGTCCCCGCGCAAGGAGATCGTCTTCCGGGAGATCTATCGTGTCCTGAAACCCCGAGGAAGGCTGCAATTCGCCGATGTTGTCCTGGAGAACGAACTGCCGTTGTCGCTCGCAGGCAGCGCCGAAGCGTGGTCACAATGAATCGGCGGCGCGATCCCGGTCGGGGATCAGGTGCGGCTGCTGAGAACCGCCGGTTTTGAAGATGTTGCATGGCTGGGAATGACCGACTTCCGGTCGTCACCCTACACGGTCGGTGCGTTGTTCAAGGCGAGGAAGCCAAAGAAGTAACATTTCCAAACGGTGTCAAATCTTTACCGTTGACATGGATGGCCGCGGATACTCCCAATGCATTATCTCATCAGAAGTTTCCTTGTCTGGCTGCTGTTCATCCCGATGGCGATAGCGAACGGCGCGCTGCGGGACCTCGTGCTCACCTCGGCGCTGGGCGACACGCTGGGACGGACTGTCAGTTCGCTGACGCTATCACTCCTGATCTTCGGCCTGACGCTGCTCCTGGTGGACCGTCTCGGTGTCAACACGCGGGCGGGGTATCTGGTGGTGGGCGCGTTCTGGCTGGTCCTGACGCTGCTCTTCGAGGTGTCGTTCGCCCTGCTGGTGATGGGCCATCCCATGGACGAGCTGCTGCATGACTATGATATCTTTCGAGGTAGGCTGTGGCTGATCGCGCTGGCGACGACATTCTTCGCGCCGCTCCTTGCCGGCAAGATGAGAAAGCGACTACACACCGACTGAGGGGGTCAGATCTTTACCGTTGACATAACTTCACCGTTCTTCCTGCGATTGCCTCCATCGGACTTTTCCACCCCGTTGTCGTCCAGCTCAAGGGGTATTTGCTGGCCTTCGTGATCCCCCCTGCGGCCCTGGTCTTTGGCGCAGTGGGAGGCCATTTTCTCGGAACGTATGCCGGTTTCCCGGCGCTTGATATTATCGCGGGTTTCTTCTCGCTGATTGTGGTCTCCTGCTTCTCATTGAAACGGTTAAAGCGCCTGGATGCTTCAAATTCGATCCAGATCGTGGATGTGCTTGTCGATCCCTGGAACCCAGCGTGCACGGGACCCGTTGAGGAGACGATCCCCGATCACTTCGTTTCAACCTGCTAGTTGTTCGACCGCAGAGCTGCTGCAGCGTCTCGGTCAGCCTGATGTGTCCGTCGATCCCCAGCCGGCAGCAGCTCCGTACATTCAGTGCTTTGAGTTGTGCTTTGGCTCTTTCCCTGGCCCGTCCTCTCCGCAGAGAATATGAAATTGAGGTATAATTAAAGTAACAAAGGGCGTAGTGCGAATGGGGACTTGTTGCAGGAAAGGAGGCACGTATGCTTTGGACAATTTTTGTGATTCTCGTTGTATTATGGCTTCTGGGCCTGGTCAGCGGCTACACGATCGGCGGATATATCCATTTCCTTCTGGTTCTTGCCATCGTTGTCGTGCTGATCAGAGTCATTTCAGGACGCCGACCCGTCTGACGGTATCTGATGAATCTTCGGGGGAGCATCTGAGAGTCAGGGCTTGCGGCCCTTCCGTCGCCATGTGGCAGCAGAATGGTGACTCCACCAACTCTTCAATAAAGAAATGGCACGGAAGGACCGGCCATCTGTTCCAGGGGAGATGCAAATCTATACTGATCAGAACGACAGCCATCTTCTCGAAGTCTGCTGATACGTCGTATTGAATCCGGTCAATAAAAGACCTGACACGCAATGCTCCTTCCGATCGCTTCCCTCTTATCTGATCTGCCCCGCCCGATTGTGATCCGGATCACAAAAAAACATACCCTGCTGCCGTAACATATTGACACAGTACGATATTTTGTCCCGGCCGCTTCGCCCTGCGTGCGGGAAATCTGACGAGGTAGTCATGCGCAAACCTAACTCTATTCAAATTTTGAAAATGGCCGCAGTTCTGGCCGCTATCGGATTGCTCGTGGCAGGAGTATATGCTTGGAAGTGGTATCAGACCAACGAGAAGAGCCGGATCAGCTACACGGTGTTCATCGACAAGGTTAATTCCGGAGAGATCATCAAGGTCAGGATGGAAGGCGATGCCATCACCGCAGAGGCGGGATCGGGGGCGCAGTTCCACCTTATCCGTCCGATGGATGCCGACGTGTCGAAGCTGCTCCTTAAGAAGCACATAGATCTTTCCGCAAAATCTGCCTCCTCGGCGACGGGATGGGTCCAGGCAGGTTTAGTTCTTGTGATGTTCGTACCCTTTTTCTTCATCCTGAAAAGGCTGGCCGTGTTCAATCGCAGCAAGGCGAAGCTCGCCGACGGAGCGCACTCGCAGACATTATTCACTGATGTTGCCGGTGTCGAAGAGGCAAAGGTCGACCTGCTCGAAACGGTCGAGTTTTTGAAAGATCCGAAGCGGTTCGCGAGGCTCGGCGGGAAAATGCCGACCGGCGTTCTGCTCGTGGGACCTCCGGGAACGGGGAAAACGCTCCTTGCGAGGGCAGCGGCAGGTGAAGCAGGGGTGCCGTTCTTTTCCATGTCCGCGTCGGAGTTCGTCGAGCTGTATGTGGGGGTCGGCGCATCCCGAGTCAGGGACCTCTTTGCCCAGGGGAAGAAAGCGTCTCCCTGCATCATCTTCATCGATGAGCTCGATGCCGTGGGACGCAAACGAGGTTCCGGGGGTAACGGGGCGAGCGACGAGCGGGACCAGACGCTGAACCAGCTCCTGGTGGAAATGGACGGGTTCACTGTGAATCCGGGCATCGTCGTCATCGCAGCCACCAACCGGCCAGAGATCCTGGACCCGGCACTGCTCCGCCCCGGGCGCTTCGACCGTCAAGTGGCTGTCGGCGCCCCGGATATCAGGGGACGTGAGGAGATCCTGAAGGTCCATACACGCACGGTTCCGCTCGGACCGGGGGTCGATCTGCGGATCATAGCTCGGGGAACGCCGGGGTTCTCAGGAGCCGACCTCGCCAATGTCGTGAACGAAGCGGCGATCCGCGCCGCAAGATCGAACAAGCCTGTCGTTGAAATGGCCGATCTCGAAACTGCAAAAGATAAGGTCCTGATGGGCGCGGAGAGGAAGTCCATGGTGCTCTCGGACAAAATAAAATTGAGCACCGCCTGGCATGAGGCGGGCCACGTCATGGTCGCGAAGCTCGTGGCGGGGTGCGAACCCGTACACAAGGTATCGATCATTCCCCGGGGACGGGCTCTCGGTGTCACGGTCCAGATCCCCGAAGAGGACATCCACTGCTATACAAAGGAGATGCTTGTCTGTCATATCAAGGTGCTAATGGGAGGCCGCGCAGCAGAGGACCTGGTCTACGGAACGACGACCACCGGAGCGGGCAATGATCTTGCCCGGGCAACGGACATGGCGCGCAAGATGGTGTGCGAATGGGGCATGTCTGAGGCATTCGGCCCGGTCGCGTTCGGCCATTTTGATGCTCCTGCATCGGCCGAGGCCGGCTCTTCGAATACGAACCACTTCAGCGATGCCACCGCAGTCGAGATCGACTCGGAGATACGGTCGATCGTGACAGCGGCTTACGCCGAGGTCCGGAACCTTCTCGAATCGCACATGAATGCCATGAAGCGTCTTGTCGAAGAACTCATTGTCAATGAAACACTGAGCAACTCCGAGATCGATGCCATCATTGAACCGTTTCTCGGAACTGTTTGTACGCGATAAAAGGCCAGAGCATCTTAGCGTCAG
>CAWIYV010000010.1:0-536347 GCA_963840455.1 Nitrospirota bacterium
AACACCGGCGGGTCGTGCTTCAGGATGGACGAAACAGCGGGGTGTTTCTTAAACTCGACATCCAGGAACCGGCGTACCACCTTGCGGTCCCATCCGCGGGGATGCTTAAAGCCCGTGTAGAGCGACAGGTCGCCCTCGTAGAATGTACCCGTCTCATACCCTTTCGCTTCTTGCGAACAGACCGGCATGTTGAACACCGCGAGGTTCAGGAACGAGATCGCGTCCGCGTGCCGGACGATGAACGCAAGCGTCTTTCGCGCTTCGGTCGAACTCTCTTCGGGCGCGCCGAACAGGAGATAGACGTACGTGGCGATGCCCGCCCCGCTTAGGTTGCGGAGCACCTGCGAGGCCTGCTCCAGGTCGATGCCCTTCTGCATGCGGTCGAGCACACTCTGGTCCCCTGATTCCAGCCCGAGTTTCAGCATCACGCATCCGGACCGTTTGAGCTCCCTGCAACGGTCAGGGTCCGCAAGGTCCTGCCCGAACCGCGCGAAGCCGTACCACGGGACGCCAGGCGGGTCTTTGGCCAGCGCGCTCATGAGCGCAGGGCTGACCGCGTTGTCGAGCAGGTGGATAAGGACCGGTCCTGTCGATGCCGTCAGGGAGGCGATGTCGGCCATGGCAGCAGACGGCGGGATAGGCAGATAAGGATTGTCCTCGGCTGTCTCTGGGCAGAACGAGCACTTGTTCCAGTAGCAGCCGCTTGATCCGCTGTAGGGCAGGATGAACCCCGGCGAGAGATAGTCCTGCCGGCGAAAGGAGCGGTAATCGGGCGTTCCATGCGGCCGCGTCGCCGTATCAGCACCGAGCAAATCAAGCAAGGGGCCCTCCCCCGGGCCCGCGATGCAAAGGTCCACGAGCCCGGCAAAGGGGTCGTTCCAGCCGGGCCGCTTCATCCACGACGTCATCAGCCCGCCGCCCAGGACCACCTTCAGCCCAGGGAACTCCTCCCGGATAAAGCCGATCATGGCAAAGGCCGTGAGGGCCTGGCTCAGATAGTTCAAGGAGATGCCGACCATCTGCGTGGGTCCCTGGCCGATGACCTGCCGCAATCTGCTTCGGAAATAGAGGGAGAAAGGATTTCGCTCGTGATGTTCGGCTGCTGCGATCAGGTCATCGCTCCGGAGCGGGGAAAGAAGAGGGTGCTGGTGGTCCGAGAGCCCGATGATATCGCCCTGCTTGGCCGACGCGAGGGCGAGGAGCCGGTCCACGTCCCGGACCGCCCGCTTGTAGCGGTCCAGGGAGCGGTACGTCGCTGGACCGCGGAGCGCTGCGAGATTGTCCGCGCTGTTCCTGATCGCCCTGCGGCCCCAGGTGTCGGACGCGGTGCCCGGCCTTCCCATCAGGAAGAGCAGTCCCTCGATGTTCGCGTCCAGGACCCTGCACGGGAAGTTGTTCGCGGCAAGGGCGCCCGCAAGCTTCGCGATGCCTGCCGGAGGCTCACTGGGTTTGACAACAGGAGGGTTGATGAGGAGCATAATGACTCTGAAACCAAATTCTACTCATTATAAGAAGCTATTTGCCGCGAAGACGCAAAGAACGCGAAGGACATCAAAAATAAAAAACATTCTGCGTAAATTTTAAATGTACTAGGTTTCCTTCGCGTCCTTCGCGCCTTGGCGGTTCCAAGATTTTAGCCTTGGCTTGTCGGGCTTATGTCCGGTTCAGCAGCAGCTTCCTCCCGGCGTGCTGTCGCAGCCGCAGGTCGGCGGCCCGCCGGTCACCATGCTGTTGATGAGGGCGGCAGCGCATCCCACGCCGCTGTTGACGGTGATCGCGCCGTATTCGCAGTTCAGGGCGCAGGCACCGCATTCCATGCACAGGTCCTTGTCCATGACGACGGCTCGAAGAACACCCCCCCTCCTTATTCCCTCCCCCTGAGGGGGAGAGGCAGGGATGAGGGTGCTGTTGTCTTCCTGCATGGCAAAGACGTCGCGCGGGCAGACCTCTGCGCAGCGGCCGCAGCCGGCGCATTTATCCGGAGAGTATTCAAGTGTCGTTACATTCGCAAGATACTTCATACGATCCCCCATTCCCTGAGCTTGAACACGACCATCAGGACTAATGATACGCTTGCTGCCGCGATATAGGCAGGGACCCCATATTTCAGCTCCTTCTTGACGCCCGACATGCCGGTAAAGGTCGTCGAGCCCGTGAACTGGAGCGCGATATACGAGCTCACGGCCGGGAAGAACAGGTAGACTGCCGCCAGACCGAACGCGCCGCCCAGCACGGGCATGCCGGCCAGCTGATGGACCAGGAGGACTGACAACATGCCCATGATCCAGCCTTTGACCGCGAACGACCGGCCGGGGACCCAGGGCAGCAGCACCGGCGTGACGAACGCACCGGCAAAGATCGAGACCAGCCCGAAGAGCAGGAACGGCAGCCCGCCGGTCCATGCCGGCCTGAACAGAATGCCTGACGGCTGCAGCCCGAAGATGAGCAGGACCGCTGCCGCGAACCAGGGGAACTTCTTCATGGCCGGGTTGACCTCCATGGGCGTCAGGACCATGCGGTCGAGCATGGTGAACCTCATCGTGGTCATTTGCCGCGTCTTGGTATACCCGGCGCGGACATAGGCGGGGATGTCGCGCGCCTCGACCGGTCCGAAGGAGACCCGGAAGCCCGTCCTCTTCTGTACCGCGCCGGCTTTCACGCCGACGGCACCGAGCTGCGGCAGGATGATGCGCCGGTGGCCGACGATCGCATCGAGACGCGCTTCGGTGACGCGCTTCACCAGCTCGTCGGTGCCGAAGGTCCCCTTCCCCGCCGCGCACCAGACATTGATGCTCTTCGTATCGAGCACAAGGACCCAGGCATCGTGCCCCGTAAGGGCCCGGCGCAGGATGTCGAAGCTCAGCTTGTAGTTGGCGGACACGAAGATGTCGGAATCCTTGCCCGGTTCGCCCAGTGCATACAGCCCCGGCGCAACGGTGTATCGCATGCGGTAGGCGCCGGTCCTGCTCCTGATCATGCCCCAGCGGTCCTCGAACTTCCATTCCGCAGTGATCTGCGGGACCGCGCCCGCCGGCGTTGGGACCGCCCCCGTGATCCATCGGGGTGCGTTCCTGCTCGCGGAAGGGCAGGACAGGATGTTTCTGGCCGTATCGCCGGAACAGGTGTTGTCCGTCGTCGTTACGGCCCCGCAGCAGCCACCGCCGGCCTTCTTCGGTTCTCTTGTTATGAACGTAAGCTTTTGCATTTCATCGTTCCCTTCTACAGAACACCTAATGTCAAAACCTTCACCGCAGAGGACGCGGAGGACGCAGAGAACTTCATCATTTATGATACATCGCAGCTTTCAACCCGGTCATGTCCAGAATTTATCCAGATTACGTTAATTTGCTCTGCCTTTATTTCAAGAACCGCCTTCCCCTCTGCGAGCTCTGCGATCTCTGCGGTAAAATGGCTTTCGTTTTTTGCATAGAACGTTCCACACAATCTACAAAAGGTCCTTCATCACGGGGCCCAGCATGGTCCGCACCATGCCGCCGAGGCTCCCGGCCTTGATGAGCGTTATACAGCAAACCTCTCCGTCCTTTTTCCAGCTGGTGACGGCCATCTTGTCCCCGGCCTTGATGCCCGCCTTCTCGCGCAAGTCCTTCGGAAGCACCATCTGTCCCCGCTCGTCCACCGCAACGATCGCCTCGACCACACAGCACCCCAGGTCCACTGCCGGCACAGCAATTGACCCTGTATCCTTGACCTTTTTCTTCTGCATCCCGTCCTCCACCCATATTTCTTACTTATCTGATATATCAGTAGTATCAGATATTGCCTATCCTGTCAAGCGTTTTTCCGGCCTCCCAGGAGCGAATGACGTCTGCAAAACGGCCGTTCCGGCTTCTCCCCTATCGACAAAAGGGGAAAAATGACTTACTATCAGGCCATCGTTATCGAACAAAGGAAGAGAGGAACGCCATGCAACTGCATTTCACCAGGACCAACGGCCCTGTCGATGAGGCCATCGACAGGCTGATCGGGACCGCCGAAGGGATCCATCGTCCCGAGTATGTCCGCGAGATGATCCTTGCCGCGCTCAAGGCAGGCCAGGAGGACGACGCGCGGGCAGACCTCAAGCTCATGAACACCACGCTCAAGGAGATGCGCTTCACCGCCAAGGTGTTCGGCCCCTACCGGAACGTGCGCAAGGTGACGGTATTCGGCTCCGCGCGGACAGCGCCCGACGAGCCGGTCTACGGCATGGCGCGCGCCTTCGGCAAGAAGCTCGCCGAATCAGGCTACATGGTCATTACCGGCGGTGGGAACGGGATCATGCAGGCTGCGAACGAAGGCGCGGGACCGGAGCATTCCTTCGGTGTCAACATCCGGCTCCCTTTCGAGCAGCATCCCAACCCGGTCCTGATCGGGAATCCCCGCCTTATCACCTACAAGTACTTCTTCAACCGCAAGGTCGCGTTCCTGAAGGAGGCGGATGCCGTGGCGCTCTTCCCCGGCGGCTTCGGCACGCTCGACGAGGCCATGGAGACGCTGACGCTGGTCCAGACCGGCAAGCGCAATCCCCTGCCCCTCGTGCTCGTGGACGAGCCGGGAGGCACCTACTGGACGAAGTGGATCAGGTTCTTCGAGGATGAACTCCTCGCGCACGGCTATATCACGGAATCGGATTTTTCTATCTTCGAGCGGGTGGATTCGGTCGATGCGGCCGTCGCCTGGATCAATCGTTTTTACAGCCGTTACCACAGCCTGCGGTATGTGAACGGAAAACTGGTCATCCGTCTTACGTCCGTGCTCGACACGAAACATATCGGAAAGCTGAAGGACGTCTTTGCCGATATCCTGACGTCCGGCGGGACCATGGAGCCGTCGGGCCCGTTTCCCGCGGAGCAGGAAGAGCCCGAACTGGCCCATTTGCCCAGGCTGGTCATTGATTTCAACCGGAAGGATTTCGGAAGGCTCAGGAACCTGATCGACGCGATCAACCGATTCTGAAATTAGGCCGGGAGAGGACGGTCTCGCAGGCTGCGTTGACCGGCGCTGGGGAAAGGGCGGTTATTTGCAGCCGGCGCAGGAGGATGAGGAGCATCCCCCGCATCCGGAGCTGCCGCCGGAGCTGTCCGAGGACCTGCCCATGCCGAACTTCGAGAGACGCTTCTCGGTCTCCTTCGACCCGCACTTCGGGCAGGCGACCTCGGGATTCAAGCCGAAGACCAGCTTCTCGAAGCATTCCTTGCACGAAGCGCATTGATATTCATAGATTGGCATGGCTGAAAATCACTTTTTACCGCAGAGATCGCTGAGAGCGCAGAGAAAGAGAACCAGTTGTAGTATTGCTTTTTCGTTTGAGTCTTCTTACTTCATAATTCTTCGCTCTTCATTTTTGACTCTGCGGGCTCTGCGTCCTCTGCGGTGAAATCATTTCTTCTCTAATTTCTTCCCGTCCGTCAGGAGCTTCTCGTGCTCGCTTCCCTCTCCGGTTACTTCCTCTGCAGGCCGCCTGCGATTATCCGTAAGGTTTTTTCCGTGTCTCCCCGTCCCCGCGTCGCCGCGTCCCCCTGTCCTGCTTCACGAAGCGCAGCTTCGATCACCTGCACCGTATGTACGACCTCGGCTTCCGATCCCGCGTGCCGCAGCGCGTCGGCGATCTGCATCCGGCAGCCGGGGCATCCGGTTATCACCAGGGACGCCTGTGTTGCCGAGACGTCCCGTGCCTTCTTCTCTCCGATCGTGCCGGACAGCGACGGATGGCTCACGCGCATGACCCCGCCAAATCCGCAGCATTGTGCCGGGTCCTTCATCTCGACGAGCTCGATGCCGGGTACGGAGCGGAGAACGTCCCGGGCCGTCTGCGCGAGTCCCTGTCCTCTTCCGAGGTGGCAGGGATCGTGCCAGGTGACCCGCGCGTTCACCGGCTGGAGATCGAGCCCGGCGACCTTGTCGCTCAGAAATTCGTGGATGTCGAGAACGCGCACCTGTTCCCTGCCCGACGGGGTCAACAGCGCGGGATACTCCTTTTTGAGGGTCAATCCGCAGGAAGCGCAGGCGGTCACGATGGCATCGACGTCAAGGGACGACAGAGCGTCGGCGTTCTTCCGCGCAAGGTCCTCGGCGGCGGCGCGGTCGCCCAGCGAGAGATAGGGTCTGCCGCAGCACTTCAGTCCGTCGGGAACGATGACCTCGTATCCCAGGGCTTCCAGAACGACGGTGGCGGCATCCCCGATGTCCGGCTGAAAATAGCTGACAGCACAGCCGGGGAAAAACGCGACCTTTCCTCGTGCGCCCTGACCCTTGGTGCCTGACCCATGCTTCTGTCGTTTCCGCTTCTCCCCCTGACCCGGCTCTCTTCCCCTGACCGATCCCTTCCCGTAGTGCAGCGCCACGGGAGCGAGCCACGCGAGGGACCGCATCAGGAGAGGCCGCTTCAACGCAGCGGACACCAGGCTAGCAACGATGCCGGGACCTGTTTCCTGGACCGCCTGCTCCTTTGCAGCCTGGATGATCATGCTGAACGGGACGCCGCTGGCGCAGGCGGACTCGCAGGCCATGCATCCCGTACAGGTCGCCAGCCGGTCCCGGTACACGTCGGAGACCCGCAGCTTTCCATCCAGCACGGCTTCAATGAGCGCCATCCGCCCTCGGGGCGAGCGGGACTCCCGCCGGTCCGCGAGGAACGAGGGGCAGACCGTGCTGCAGGCCCCGCACCGCACGCATTTGGTGATGTCCTTGCGGTATTTGTCCAATGACGTAAGATCAGCGTTCTTCACAATTGTTCACACCGCGCTGCTGATGAGACTATTGTCGAGGTTAAGGGTGTTCTCCTGGCTCCTGATCCCCTAGCCCCTAGCTCCTGTCGCCTGACCGCTCACGGCAGTATCGTCACCGGCGTCCCAAGGGAAACGATGCTGAAGAGCTCATCCATGTCCGTGTTGGTCAGGGCGATGCACCCATCGGTCCAGTTCTGCCGGTTCGCCCATACCACGGGGTCCTCGAGCATCCTGCCGTGAATACCGATGGCGCCGCCGAGCACGGTATCCCACGTCGGCTGTCGCCGTTCCCGATGGGCCTGCTCGATCTCCTCGTATTCCCGGGGCGTAATGACGCCCCGCTGGAGCCCCTGCTCCGCGTGCTTCAGGCCCGGGTAGCTCAAACCCAGGAACTTGTAGAACCGCTTGCTGTGGTTCATGCTGCAGATGTAGAAGTCGCCCTCCGGGGTGCGCTTGTCGCCGGACCTTTCCTTGTCGCCGTCACCGTACCCCTTGCCGAACACGGCCCAGTAGGTCTTGACCGGCGAAGATCCTTTGAAGAGGGTGAGCGAGTACTGCGATTTCCAGACCACCAGGGAGGTTGCGCCCTCCATCCGGGACAGCATCGCAAGGAGCTCCTGGCTGGCCGTTCCGGTCGTGTCCGGAAGCGGCGAGAGGACGGAGACCAGGAAGAGTGCTGTGAGGAAGCGGAGTATTGTCGTTATGGAATTCCAGACCTGGAGCATGGCATCTGCCCTACGATGACCGGTGGTCCCGCTCGTAGGCGTCGGCGCAGCCTGCGCTGCAGAAGTAGGTGGTCCTGCCCGCGATGCGCCTGGCCACGGCCCGGCCCTTCACCACGTACGTATGGCACTGTGGGTCCTGGACCATCTCCTCGCCCGGGATCCGCGGCGTCCGCGGATCCCCGCCATGATAGGCGGATATCGCGGAGCGGAACACCACCTTTACGGCCTGGTAGACCACCATCAGCAGGATGAAAAATAGGATAGCGCGCATCAGTTCGCCCTCTGCCTTATCGCATTCTTGAACTGGGCCATGGTCTCCTGCAGGTACTCCGCCTTGGGATGCCTGGGTGAAATGTGGAGCAGCTGCTCCCAGTACATGATCGCCTTGGCGTAGTCCTTCCGGTCATAGCCGTACACGACCCCCAGGTTGAACAGTGCGTTCTGGTGCGTCGGTTCTATCGCGAGCGTCCGTTCATACAGGGTGATGGCGCGGCCGGGCATGCCCAGGTTGCGGAAGCACGTTCCCATGTCGGTGATGACATCGGCTTGGCGGGGATTGAGCTGGAGCGCCTGCTCGTAATACTGGATCGCAAGCTTCCATTTGCCGATATTGTAATAGGCGTTCCCCAGGGCGATGTGCGCAACCAGGTTGTGCGGGTCCCCGGCAAGGACGTTCTGGTACTCCTCGATCAGGCCGTCGTAATAGGGCGCCTGGCCCTTTTCCGCTGCGGCCTGGTTGACCTGTTCGGAGGCCTTCTGCTCGTTCTTGCTGCAGCCCCCTGCCGCAAGCAGGGGCACAAGGACGACGGCCAGCAGGGCTATCGCCGGGATGGTCTTGAACGCTCCCATGGTCATGTGGATGTTAGTGACTGGCCCTCGTACGCACACGACGAGGGTGGTCCGACCCCTCCTGAAGAACGATCACGGTCCTGACCTTCTCAGCAGGAAGGCTCCGGGAGGACTAGTGCCGGAAGTGCCGCATCTTGGTAAAGATCATGGCGATGCCGTGCTCGTCGGCTGCCTTGATCACGTCCTCGTCCTTGACCGAACCGCCCGGCTGGATGACTGCTGTGACGCCGGCATTGGCCGCCTCGTCCAGCCCGTCGCGGAAGGGGAAGAAGGCGTCCGATGCGAGCACCGTGCCCCTGAGCGTTGACTGAGCCTTCATGATTGCGATCCGCACTGAGTCGAGCCTGCTCATCTGACCCGCGCCGATGCCCACGGTCCGGTCCCTCCGGGTGAACACGATGGCATTGGATTTCACGTGCTTGCAGACCTTCCAGGCGAAGGCAAGTGCCTGATACTCCTCGTCTGAGGGTATGCGCTTCGTCGCGACCGCGAGCGCCTTCACGTCGGCGATCCTGCCCAGGTCGCGGTCCTGGTAGATGAGCCCGCCCGTGACCCGCTTCAGGTCCATGCCCTGAGGCGTTCCGGTGATGCTGGAACCGATGTCGAGGACCCGCAGGTCCTTCTTCTTTTTCAGTTCCGCCAGCGCGTCGGGCGCGAACTCCGGCGCCACCACCACCTCGACGAACGTAGCGGTCAACTCCCTTGCCGTTTCCAGGTCCACCATGCGATTGAAGGCGATCACGCCGCCGAAGGCCGACACCGGGTCGCAGTCCCGCGCCCAGCGGTACGCCTCGGCAAGCGATGACGATACGGCCGCTCCGCAGGGGTTGTTATGCTTGACGATGACCGCGGCGGTCTCGGTATATTCCTTGGCAAGTTCGAGGGCGCTGTTCGCGTCGAGATAGTTGTTGAAGGACATCTCCTTGCCCTGGAGCTGCTTCGCGTGGGCGACGCAGGGCTCCCTGACGCCGAACTCGCGGTAGAAGGCGCCCTCCTGGTGCGGGTTCTCCCCGTAGCGCAGGTTCTGGACCTTCTCGAACTGGAGCGTCAGGATGTTGGGGAAGCGCGTCTTCTCATCGTCCGGGACCTGGTTGTTGAGCCACGCCGAGATGGCGCTGTCGTAGCGCGCCGTGTGCAGGAACACCGTGCGGCAGAGCTCGAAACGCGTCTTGAGGGAGACCTCGCCGGTCCTCTGGATCTCGTCCAGCACCCTCCCGTAGTCCCGGGGCGAGCAGACCACGGCCACGTCGGTGTAGTTCTTGGCAGCCGAGCGAAGCATGGTCGGGCCGCCGATGTCAATGTTCTCGATGGCGTCCTCGAGCGTGCAGCCCGGCTTGGCCACGGTCTGCTCGAAGGGATAGAGGTTCACGACCACGAGGTCGATGGGCTCGATGCCGTGCTGCTTCATCTGCTTCACATGCTCGGGGTTGCCGCGCCTGCCCAGCAGGCCGCCGTGCACCTTGGGGTGGAGCGTTTTCACCCGTCCGTCGAGCATCTCCGGAAAGCCGGTGAACTCCGATACGTCCTTCACGCGCACGCCGCCGTCCCTGAGGAGCTTGGCCGTGCCGCCGGTGGAGAGGATCTCGATGTTCAGCTTATCGAGCGCCTTGGCAAGGTCCAGCACACCTTCCTTGTGGGATACACTGATGAGCGCGCGCGTCACTTTGGCCACGATTGATGCCTCCGGAATGGGGATGTGAACTGCAAGCGTCACAAATTGTAACCCGAAAGCAGGAGGAAAGTCAATTTGTTATGAGAATACATTTGCTATGAGAATACTTGGCTGGCGTGAAGGTGAAGAGGCAGCACCTGTTTTCCGCAAGAACTCTTAGGACGCAAAGAAATGCAGTGTCCTATCTAAACATTATTGTTAACCTCTTTTGCCACCGAGAACGTGGCCACAGGCAGAAGGCGTAGAGACAGGCCAGCATAATCAGTGTTTTTGAAATCTTTTCTCGTGGTGCTCGGAGGCCTCTGTGGCAAAGCGGGTAATGCTCGTGTTAAGCAGCTTATTCCATGATCCTCACACCAGATGGCTCGAAGGTCCTTTAGGAGAACTTCCCGATGACCGTCAGTGCGGCAGCGACCACTTCGATAGTGAGTGATCTTCCGTTGCCGTCAAAGATCTCGCCGTCCACATGGACCGGGATGGCATGGCTGCTTTCGACCAGGAGCTTCGTCGTTCTCGTCAGCCGTGCATATTTTGTCACCTTGTCGATGGTGCCAAGGAAGACCTTTGGCAGGTGCCACAGCAGGTTCGGAATGCTCAGCGGCTTCACGATCGTAACGTCGAGCAGCCCGTCGTCCACCTTTGCGTGGGGCGTGAGCCTGAATCCGCCGCCGCAGGTCGTCCCGTTGCCGATGGTGAGCAGGAATATGTCCTGTTCGATGATCTCGCCGTTCATCATGATCCTTACCGGAACAGGACCGAATCTGCCGAGTGTTCTCACCAGGGCGCATATATAGAGCCACAATCCCTGCCTGGAATGCTTGATCTCATAGCTCGCGCGGTTCACCGCTGCGTCAAAGCCGATGCCAACGCCGTTGGCAAAATACGTATCATTGATCTTCCCGGCGTCGATGACCCGCGCCTCGCCCCGCAGCACGATGGCAACGGCCGCTTCGATGTTGTTCGGAATACCCAGGGATTTGATGAAGTCGTTGCCCGAACCGGAGGGGATGATGCCGAGAGGCTTCGGGGAATAGAGCATGCCCGGCACGATCTCGTTCACCGTGCCGTCGCCGCCGATTGCCACGATCACATCGAATTCGCTGAGAGCATTTTTCGCGATCTCCGCGGCCTGCTTCGGCGCCTTGGTCAGTTCAAGGTCGAACTCGACGCCCCTGGCCTTGAAGAGCTCAACGACCTGCAGGACCGCGGCGCTCGCCTTGCCCCGCCCCGCGGCCGGGTTCGCAATGAGCTTGTATTTTTTCGCCACGATGCCTTTCACGAAGGTGAGGATACGGAAGATGGCTGCATGACTACTTCCTTGATCGTTGTAACGCGGTTCCCAGCAATGCCACGATCATCAAATTGACGATGAATATCGTGAGCTTAATTGCTGTCACCCCGCGAACGAGCTCATATATTTCAACAGGGATGTACATGCCTCCCGTAAGAAAACCGAACCATTCAGCCCACTGCCGATGATACCACAGCCCATAGGCTTCAACGAAACGGACCACGGCATACAGGAATGCGGACAGAGCGAGCGCCAAAAGTTGAGGATCGGTGATGTGATCGATGACATCGATAAATATCGTTGGATAATGTCTGGCTGGATTTAGATGGAGGTGGCGAACGATTTGTTCTGAAACCACGTGAAGATCTTTGTGGACGAACAACAGCAGGCCAAATCCTGTGATGAGGACGATCAGTCCTTTTGCGGCTTCAAATACCGCTGCGATGCGAATATACTCTTCTGAAGTCTTCGTCATAGTGTTCTTTTCATGACCCCCGGGGAGAGACGACCCTCTCCTGCATCGATGCTTGCTTCAGCCTGTTATGGGCGACCATCCCCGCCGTCTTCCCCAGCACCGCTTCAAAAATGCGGTCTGGGCATTTCCCTCTATTTTACCGGAAAGCGTAATCCGTCATCATTCTGCAAAACGGCGAAAGAACCACTGCTTGATCCCTTCCACTGCAAAGAGATAGAAAAACACCAGGCCGGTCAGGATCGCATAGAATGATAATGGCGGCGGCACAAATCCGAAGTATCTGCCGAGAGGCGTGAACGGAAGCGCCGCTGCAAGGGATACGATCAAAAGAGAACAGAGCGTAAGCCACCTGTTCGGACGGCTTTTAAATGGATTACGGCGGGTGCGGATGATGAAAATGACGAGCACCTGCGTTGCCATGGACTCGATGAACCAGCCGGTATGAAAAAGCTTCTCTCCGGCATGGAACACGTGCAGCATGATGTAAAAGGTGAGGAAGTCGAAGAGAGAGCTTACCGGCCCCACGGAGAGCATGAAGTTGCGGATGAACTTCATGTTCCAGTGCCGGGGATGGGTGAGATACTCTTCATCGACGCTGTCAAGCGGGATGGGGATCTCGGAAACATCGTAGAGAAGGTTGTTCAGCAGGATCTGGACCGGCAGCATGGGGAGAAAGGGCAGGAAGAGGGTCGCTCCGGCCATGCTGAACATATTCCCGAAATTGGAGCTCGTTCCCATCATGATATATTTCATGATGTTGCCGAAGGTGCGCCGGCCTTCCATGACCCCTTCGTAGAGGACGTTCAGGTCCTGCTCCAGCAGGATCATCTCCGCCGCACTTTTTGCCACGTCCACGGCGCTGTCCACGGAAATGCCGATGTCGGCTGAATGGAGCGAGGGCGCATCATTGATCCCGTCGCCCAAATACCCGACCACCCTTCCGCGCTGCTTTAACGCAAGGATGACCCGGTTCTTCTGTGCAGGATTGACCCGGCAGAAGAGATTTACATTCTCTACGACAGCCGAGAGCGCGTGGTCATCCATGACCTGCATCTCCGCACCGGTCAAGATGCCGGTTATGGGCAGGCCAAGCTTCTCGCAGATATGCCGGGTTACCAGCTCATTGTCGCCGGTCACGACCTTGACTGCCACCCCTGCGCGGGAGAGCTCGGCCAATGCCGCTTGAGCGCTCTCCTTCGGCGGATCGAGAAAAGCGGCGAACCCGGCAAAGACCAGAGCTGTCTCATCATCGATCACGGCATGATGTTCCGTTGCCTCCACCTGTTTCCAGGCAACGCCGAGCACGCGGAAGCCGTCACGGGCGAACGTTTCCGAGAGTGCCTGTATCCTGGCAAGACCGGCTTCGTCCAGGTCTTTAAGATCTGTCTCCCCGTTTTCCTCATAATGGGTCGAGAGCCGCAGGATGTCCTCGGGAGCGCCTTTTACGATGAGGAGCTTCTTCTGCCCGTTGTCAACGATCACCGAAACCCGGCGCCGCTCAAAATCGAAAGGGACCTCGTCGATCTTTCTCCAGGCTGCTGTCCCGATCTCCTGGTGATCAAGAATGGCGTCATCCATCGGGCTCCGGAGCCCCGATTCGAAAAAGCTGTTCAGGTACGCCAGCTCAAGAACGCGGCTGCTGTCCCGGCCAAGAGCGTCCATATGGCGCTCCAGATGGATGCGGGCTTCGGTGAGCGTGCCGGTCTTGTCCGTACACAGCACATCCATGCTCCCCAGGTTGTGGATGGATTCGAGCCTTTTGACGATGACCTTTTTCTTTGCCATGCGCATGGCGCCCCGTGCCAGGGTCACGGAAACGATCATGGGCAGGAGCTCGGGCGTGAGCCCCACGGCAAGGGCCACGGCAAACAGGAAGGATTCGAGCCAGGGCCGGTGAAAGAAGGCATTGGCCAGGACGACGAAGAGGACCAGCAGGATCGTGAACCGCATGATCAGCAGTCCGAAGCGCTGCGTGCCCTGTTCAAACGACGTGGGAGGCGCCTTGGTGGTGAGCGTGTCCGAGATCTCGCCCAGCGCGGTGTTCGGCCCGGTCCGGCAGATGAGCACCGTGGCAGAGCCGCTCACCACTGACGTGCCCATGAACACGGCGTTCACTGCATCGGCCATATCCTCCCCCGCGTCGGGCAGTTCGCGCGGGATCTTTTCAACCGGGTAGGGTTCTCCGGTCAGGAGCGCCTGCTTCACAAAGAAATCCTGCGCCGTCAGCACCCGTCCGTCACCCGGGATGAGATCGCCTGCAGAAAGAAGGACCACATCGCCGGGCGCCAGCGTTGCCGCGGGAATTTCAATGCGCTTTCCGTCGCGCAGCGCCTGGACACGGATGGCCACTGACTGGCGAAGCCCTTCCGCTGCCCTGCCCGCACGGTGCTCCTGGATGAAATCCAGGGTCACGCTCATGACCACGATGGAGCTGATGATCAGGAAGCTGGTCACATCTCCGGTGAACGCGGATACCGCACTGGCGCACAGGAGGATGATGACGAGGGGATTTTTAAATCGGGAAAGAAATTGAATGAAAAGCGCTCGCTTCTTCGGCGGCCGCAGCATGTTGGGGCCGACCTGCTTCAGCCGGTCAGCCGCTTCGCTGCTCGAGAGGCCGGAAGGGGCCGCGTTCAGCTGCTTCAGGAGATCGGGAAGGGATTGCCGCCAGAAGACTGCTTTCCCGCCGGATGGAGGAGCGGTCATGCTTTCCTTTCAACGCTCAGCGATCGCAAGCCTGCACACGCGGCCTCCGTGCATAGCTGCAACGCTCAGGAAGAACTGTTCACCAGCACGATTTATAGCATATAGGAAATTCACATCAAGATAAAGAGAGAAAAGATGCAGCACAAGGAAGGCAAGCGTTTCTTCATTTTGCGGCAGGACGGATCATCGGAAGAGCTTCTTTGCTCCCTGCAACGTCAGGAACGGAATGACCGCCTTCCATTCCGGTGAGAAACCGTCCCGGGTGATGATGCCGACGGGCGGATCGCGCGGCTTTACTGCAGCACGGGACAGCTGCCGGACCGGTGCGCTCGTTCCAGCATCATCAGAACCGCATGGTCAGCCCGACCATGTTCCTGCCGCTGCCGTCATGGAAGTATGCGACCCCGTACCGGCCTTGCAGGCCGTCCATGAACTGCCGTTCCGACCTGCGGTTGTACTTGTACGCGCCGCCCACGGCATTGTAGATGTTCCCCAGGTACCAGCCCGCTTCGAAGAAGAGCAGGATGCCGCCCGTCACCTTGTTGTCGTTGTGGAAGGCCTCGACCGTCGCCCAGATGAAGGCGCCATTCAGCAGGAACGAGACCAGTGCGTCGCCGGGCCGCTCGACATAGAGCTGGCCTGCACCGGGCAGGACCGCGGACAGGCCGCCTGCCAGCCATGGCGACTTCTTCGGGATGTCGGGATAGGCTGCGGACCCTTCTGCGAGCCCCTCTGCCTGGGCACGGAGCGGTGAATCAGGCGGCAGTTTCTGGAACTCGTCGGAAGCCTGGCGCCATCTGCCCTGCCTGAGGTATGACCAGCCCAGCTTGATGCGCGCCGCATCGACGCGCTCGTCCCCGGGATAGCGCTCGATGTACGACGAGAACACGTCCGCTGCCCGGTCGTACTCCCGCTTCTGCAGATAAGCTTCACCAAGCATGAAATAGGCCCGCCTGCCGAGTGTCTCGTCGGGCAGGTCCCGGTTGATGGCCCGGAACCGCTCGATCGCCTGGTCGAGACGGTCGCCCTTCAGGTATGCAGAGGCAATCTGGAACCGCGCTGTCCGTGCGAGCGGATGGTCCGGATAGAAGAAGATCACCCGCTCGTACTCGGTGATGGCCCGGTAGTAATCCCCCTGCTCGAAGAGGTGGTCGGCAAAGGAGAGCATCTTTTCAGCCGGCATTTCTTCGGCAAGGGCGGCGTGACCGAAGAGGAGCATGACAAAGATCAGAAGGATGCCATACGGTCTCATTCGGCATACCACCAGAAGTCGTTGTTCTGCACAGGATCCTCGAAGCGGTACCGGCTGCCGATCTTGACGAGCGGCGCGTAGTTCTGCTCGTCGAGCTCATGGATGAAGCGGTCCACGGTCATGATGATGCCGACGGCCGGACCGTGCCTCCGGATCGCCTGGGCGCTGTACTGGGAGCAGGTGGGATACATGGGGCACCGGCCGCTGTTCACCTGACCGACGGTCTTCTGGTAGAACGAGATGAGCCAGAGGAACGGCGTTGAGGAAACGGACTGGACAGGCTGTTCAGCCGGACCGGATGGCGCGGTCCTGTGGTCGGCCTTCATGACCATGACCGGTGCGTCATCGCTCACCGACCAGGGCCCACAGGGGCCTTCGCATGACGCACTCAGTGGCAGAGAACGGGGAAAGAAAAGATAGCCTCATGCACATATCCATGATCCCGAGGGTCTCTCATGCGGTCATTCCCGCAGTGCTTCTGAGCGGGAATCCAGTTTTAACACCATATCCCCGATAGAACAATCGGGGTGGCAGGCGATTCATTCCTGAGCACGACGAGAGTTACTGCTTCAACATTCCCGTCTTCTCGCCGATCTCCTTGGCCACATAGTCCGCCGTGTCCTTGACGGCGTCCGTCTTTTCCTTGGCGTCCGGCGCCGGCACGAGGCAGCAGTCGGTCCTGCCGGCCACGGAGTTGAACCTGCCGTTGCCGACCTCCTTGCCGTTCTCGAACATCTGGCCGATGACGTTCAGCGAGTGGATCTTCCGGTTATAGACCGTCTCCGACGGCGTCCAGAGCACGTAGAGATAGTCGACGCCAAGCTGCTGCTGGATGGCCCGGACCTTCTTCATGTCGGTCTTGGTGTAGTCCACTTCGATCTCGAAGTAGGCGCTCTTCCACGGCCCCTGGATGTTGGTCGGGTAGTTCGCCAGGCTCTGCTTGACCTGCTTGTACGGCATGACCTGGAAGCGGGTGTTCTTCTTCAGCGATTCCGACATCACCTGGGCCAGAAGCACGTTCGGCTCGTTGTCCAGGCCCGCGATCACCGCCAGGGACTTCGGCTTGAACTTCACATCGCTGCTCACGGGATTGAACGCACTGACGCAGCCCGCGATGACCGAGGACAGGATGACCAGCAGGACCCCTGTGCGTGTATGCCTCATTCGTCGCCTCCCCGGCCGCGGCCGCTACTTCCCCGGCTTCGACGCCTTGGCCGCGGCGATGAAGTCATCCGCCATCGACCTTGCTGCGCCTTTGAGCATCTCGTTGATGTCGTCGCCTTCCGACTTCCCGGAGAGGCAGCATGACTTGCCCTCGTTCCTGGCGAAGTTGGTGAACCCGATGGCCCGGCTCTTGGGATATTCGACCACGTTGCCGTACACATCGATGGTGTAGGTGACCGAACTGCCGCCCTGGCCTGTCCGGGTGATCCTCCCCATGTTATCGGTCCAGACCACGAAGACATAGTCGGTCTTGAGCTGCGCCTGCATGGCATCGACCTTGGCCTTCTCCCCCTTGGCGAGCCAGACCGGCTTGTCCGGGTTCTCTGGCTGCCCCCGCTTGATCGTGACCGGGTATTTCCCCACCCTTCGCGCCACTTCTTCCTGGCTCAGGACCTTGAAAGTGCTGCGCTCCTTCAGTTCCCGGGTCAGGTTGTCCGCCAGCCGCACCGCCAGTTCGGATGTGTCAGCGCTGATCACCGCGATGGAGCCGCTCTTGATCGTCGTTTTGTCATCAAAGAGGTCGAAGGGATGGGGTGTACCGCAGCAGCCGGACAGCACTGTCGTCAGGACCGCTGCAGCAAGGATAAGCTTTGCATAGCCTGCAGAGAATAGCGCTGTTCTTATCACACCCGGTCTCTCCTTCCCGCGATCCACTTGATACGCGGCTGTCAACAATCAGTCAGATAAACTGATAAACGGATAAAGTATAGTGAAAAAGGCAGTAAGAATAAAGAAAAAAGCATGGCTTGGCAGAACGATCGTCCTTCGGACCGCTCAGGGCTTCATCCTGAGCGCTGCCTTCGCCATGACCAGCAGCTGCCCGGCGGTTCCCTTCTTGTTGGCCATGATCTCTTCGCTGAGGGCCTCAGCGTCCTTCGGAGGGATGGCCCCGGCATCCTTCTGCTTAAGCTGCATCGCACCGGACGGACAGGTCGGTATGCAGAGTCCGCAGCCGATGCATCTGCCCGGGTCGATCTTCGCCGAACCCCCGGGACCGGTCAGGCCCACCGCGCCCACCTGGCAGCGCGAGACACAGGCGCCGCAGTGTACGCATGATGCTGCATTCACTTCTGCATGATAGCTGGTGGACCAGAAGTCCACGGGCCGTGGCAGGTGTTTCTGGTACGAGAGCATGCCGCAGCAGCATCCGCAGCAGGAGCAGATGAACTCCGGATTCCGTGTGTTTGCGGGCTGCAGCACAAGGCCATCTTCCTCGTTTCGAGCGAGGATTGTGAGCACTTCGTCGCGGGTCACTTCGCGTCCGTGTTTCCGGCGGAGCACCATGGCGGCCATGTCGCCGAAGGCGAGGCAGGTCTCTTCGCGGGAGGTCTTCGTGCAGGGCTTGTCCTTCATGGCCTTGCTCTTCCGGCAGATGCAGGGAAGCACGACGAACGGACCGGGTGAGCTCTGGACGATTGAGCGGACATGGTCGTACGTAGCCACGTGGTGCTCGACAGGAATGCTCCTGTTGATGGGAATGGTCCGCATCTGGGATGGCTTGACCGAAACAAAGGACTTCCCGAAGCTGAGGACATTGCTGAAATAGGCGTCCGCGTCCGCCAGGAATTCCGGCGATGGATCGCCGTCCTGGCATTCATACATGCCGATCACGAGCGGCAGGACGAACCAGTGGTCCGCCCCGTCCTTCTTCTTCCAGCCGATGGCGCCTTTCGTAAACATGCTGTCGAGGAGGCTTGCGGCCCGTGCCGGGGAAAAATCGGCTGCGGCACGTTCCCTGATCTGCTCCGTGGAGGACGGCTTGCCGGTAAGGTGCAAGGCAAGCTTCGCTTCGTCGGGAGTGAAGAGACGTTTGAGCAGGCGGATATCGGCGCCCGACCAGGTCGATGGAAACCCCATCGTCTGTTTATCGAGATGCTGCTGGAGAATGCGGCAGATGCCGTTTTCAGAGCTCATGGGAGCGGTCCTTCTGCAAAAAGAAAATGATCACGATGCATTGAACGCGGCGGTCAGGGGCGCCTTTTGGCGCGTAGCTGTCGAGGCGCAGGTTGTTAAAAAATGAAGACGTTAATACCGATGCCAATAAATAATGTTTCATCTCGATTGCTGCTGCTCGCTGCACTGCTGAACGTTGACGCCGATATATCAGTTTCGTTATGATTAAAGGTGTAACGAACTATCGGTTCAAGAGCTACATTTTTGGATAGAAAATAATCAATACCCAGGCCGAGGGATATTTCACTTCCATGTCCATTGCTCGTACTCGAAAGACCCGAGAAGTTACTTTCGTACTTGTTTTTGGTATATGTGTACTCGACTGATGCAAAGGGGTAAATGGTTTCTCTAGCAAAATAGTAGCGAACGACAGGCCCAATCCCGTATGTTCTAGCTTCAGAGCTGTCAGTTTTAAAATCCCAATATAGAATTGATGCACCAAGTGCAAGATTTGGATATACAAAATACATGAATGCTGGTGTTATTGCTGTCATGGTTCCGCCGTCGTCGTTTGTACGGCTGTATGAAATGGACCCCGAAAGGCTATACACTCCTTTGTCGATTGGAGACTCTGCATAGGCAGTACTGATGAGAAGCATTAATGCTGCAATTGCTAAGAACGTTTTTTTCATTATGTTTCCTCCGTAGAGATAATGTGATAAGCCTCGGTCAAAAACAACGCGCGGGTGACGCGCCGCTTTTGGCGCGTCGCTGTCGACCCGTTGGTTATTTATGCATATCCCGCGGCGCTTCTTTTCGAACTTGATTAACTGAAAAATCTTCTTCCTTGTTTCCAATTCGACGTGGCCGATTGATATAAAGATTGAATGATTATTGCCCAAAAACTTGCAACGAAACAAAAGAGAGCCCATTCGACTTTATTTTTTGTCGTTTTCTTATAGAGGTAACGAGCGCAATAGGCGTTGATGGCAAGTATCAATATCATCCAAACGATCATTTCCACGTGGACTTTACCATCATGCGCAGAGAATGCAACAATAGCGCTGACACTACCGAAAATTTCCAGGCATATTAAAATTATCAGGAATATCCGCATGTATTTGTGCCTCTTAAGCTATAAGGAGATTGAGCGGTTAGACCGCCTGCATCTACATAGCACGGGCGACCCCCAAGGCCATCTGTTTTTCCCCTTGTACCTCCAATTCCTTTCCTGTATATTATCGGAAAATGAGGACAAAATCGAGCAAAAGTAAGGACATCATCAAGCTGGTCAGGCCCGCCATCCGCGGCCTCGCAGCCTATCATATCGACGAGACGCCCGTGCGCGTCAAGCTCGACGCCATGGAGAACCCCTTTCTCCTGCCCGGCACGATACGGGACGAGATCGGCAGGGCAGCCGCGCAGGCGCACATCAACCGTTATCCTGATCCGTCGGCGAAAAAACTGAAACAGGCCATTGCCCGGGTCTGGAAGATTGATGCTGACAGGATGCTGCTCGGGAACGGTTCGGACGAGCTCATACAAGCGATCATCCTGGCCTTCGGCGGCCCTGTCCTTACCCCGACGCCGACGTTCGCCATGTACGACATCACGGCGCGTGCCCTGTCCCAGAAGGTTGTCGCCGTACCGCTCACCGATGAGTTCGACCTTGACGCCGACGCGGTCATCAAGGCCGCGAAACGGACAAAGGCAAAGGTCATCTTCCTCGCCTGCCCCAACAACCCGACCGGGAACCGCTTCTCCCCTGAAGCGGTCCGAAAGGTGCTCGAGAAGTCCGATGCGGTCGTGGTGGTCGATGAGGCCTATTTCAGCTTTTCGGGAAAGACGTTCCTGCCCTATTTGAACAGGCATCACAATATGATCATCCTTCGGACACTCTCGAAGATCGGCCTGGCGGGCCTCCGGGTCGGTGTACTGGCTGCGTCGAAGGAGGTCGTCGAAGAACTGAACAAGATCCGGCTGCCCTATAACATCAACTCGCTGTCCCAGGCAGCCGCGCTGGTGGCGCTCAAGCACTGGCGCACGCTGAACGCGCAGATTTCCCTGTTGATTTCAGAGCGCCGCAAACTCTATAATGCACTTCTCCGGACACCCGGGGTCACGCCCTTTCCCACGGACACGAACTTCATCCTGCTGTGGGTGGAGAAGGACGCAACAGCGGTGTTCAAGGCGCTCAGGAAACGCGGCATCCTGGTCAAGAACCTGGACCGGCCCGGCCCGCTCAAGAACTGCCTGCGCGTGACGATCGGAACACCGAAAGAGAACGAGGAGTTCCTGAAAAAGCTAAAACAAGTTCTTTGACACGGATATCAACAGGAGGCGCTTCTCAGCGAAGGCAAATTTGACTTCAGAAGAAGCATGAGCAGACCTCTGCTTTATCATGAATCCAAGAGAAAGCGCTAACCCCGTAGCCTGCTCCGGGGTTAGCGAGCGATGAGAATAAATAGTACTACCTTGAGGATCGGAGATTTCCTGCAGCTTGCTGCAGGGAGCTTCAATCTTCATAGCCGTTCTCCGTGTTGATCCGTATCAAACAAAGGAGTTGTTCATGGCCCGCAAGGCAATGATCGAGCGAAAGACCAAGGAAACGGACATCAAGATCACTCTGAACCTGGACGGCACAGGCGTCTACAGCATCAGGTGCGGCGTCCCGTTCATGGACCACATGTTCTCGCACATCGCGAAGCACGGGTTCTTCGACCTCACGGTCAAGGCCACGGGAGACACGCACATCGACGACCACCACACGGTCGAGGACCTGGGCATTGCCTTTGGTCAGGCGCTCAAGAAAGCGCTCGGCGCGAGCCGCGGCATCCGCCGCTACGGCGAGGCGACCGTGCCCATGGACGAGACGCTCGCCGAGGTGGTGATGGACCTCTCGGGCAGGCCCTATCTCGTGTACAATCTGGACCTGCCGAAGAAGTACAAGCTCAAGGACTTCGATCCGGGGCTTGCCGAGGACTTCTTCCGCTCCGTGGCGAACCACGCGGGCATGAACCTCCACATCAACCTTCTTTACGGCCGCGACGTCCACCACATGCTCGAAGGCGTCTTCAAGGCCTTCGGACGCGCCCTCGACCAGGCAACCTCGATCGACCCCCGTATCAAGGGCGTGCTGTCCACAAAGGGCAAAATCTGACGCGGAGACACGGGGACACGGTGACGCGGAGACACGTCGCAAACGACTTCTCCTGTCTCCTGAATTCCGGCTCCTGACCCCTTCTTTACGGTGTGCTATGATCGCCATAATTGATTACGGCATGGGAAACCTGCGGAGCGTGCAGAAAGGCTTCGAGCGCATGGGGCGCGAGGCAGTGGTAACGCGCGACCCGAGGACGATCCTCGACGCCGGCAAGGTGGTGCTGCCCGGCGTTGGAGCCTTTCCGGACTGCATGCGGAACCTCGAAGAGTACGGCCTCATTGACGCGGTGCAGAAAAGCATCGCTTCGGGAAAGCCGTTCCTCGGCATCTGCCTGGGGCTCCAGCTCCTGTTCACGGAGAGCGAGGAGTTCGGCCTCTCGAAGGGGCTCGATATCATCAAAGGACGGGTCATCCGATTCAAGGGCGCCGAGTTCAAGGACCTGAAGATCCCGCACATGGGCTGGAATTCAGCATCGATCAAGCGGCGACCGCCTGCCATGGCCGACGTGCCGGACAACAATTACTTCTACTTCGTGCACTCTTTCCATGTCGTCCCGGAAGACAAGGGCGTGATCGCCACAACAACGAGCTACGGCATCGACTTCATTTCGAGCATCTGGAAGGACAACATCTTCGCGGTCCAGTTCCACCCCGAGAAGAGCCAGGCCCTGGGGCTGTCGATCCTGAAACGCTTCGGGGAGCAGAAAGCCTGACACGGTGACGCGGAGACACGGAGACACGGGGAAAAAGCAAAAGCTCCTTTGACACTGATTTACACTGAGAAAGACTATGAAGAGGCATGATACAACAGTTGCCTGATCATGCTTCTTCCGGAGTTAAATCCGCCGGCATCTGTGTCAAAGGTTTTCCTCTGCGTCCCCTGCGGTAAATCTGTTTTGAGGTATTTATGCTCATCATTCCTGCAATAGACCTGAAGGAAGGCAAATGCGTCCGCCTGGAGCAGGGGCTGATGGAAAAGGCCACCATCTACTCGGAGGATCCGGCGACCACGGCGAAGCACTGGGAAACCCAAGGCGCTGAACTGCTGCACGTCGTGGACCTGGACGGCGCGTTCGCCGGCAGGCCCAAGAACCTGGACGCCATCAAGTCCATCCGGAAGGCAGTGACGATGTCCATCGAAGTGGGCGGCGGCATCCGCGATATCGCCACGATCGACAGCCTTGTGTCCATCGGCATTGACCGGATCATCCTCGGGACAGCGGCGATCGAGAACCCCGCCTTCGTGCAGGAGGCCTGCGCGAAGTTCCCGGGCAGGATCCTCGTGGGCATTGACGCAAAGGAGGGCCTGGTTGCCATCAAGGGGTGGGCCGAGGTGACGAAGGTGAAGGCCATTGACCTGGCGAAGCAGATGCAGGACCACGGCGTGATCGCCATCATCTACACCGATATCAAGCGCGACGGCATGCTCTCGGGTCCGAACATCGAGGCCACCCGCGACCTGGCCAAAGCGCTCCATATCCCGGTCATCGCATCGGGCGGCGTCCATACGATGAAGGACATCGAAAATCTGCTTGCGGTGAGGCATGCGGGCGTCACGGGCGTGATCACCGGCAAGGCGATCTACAGCGGCTCGCTGGACCTGAAAGAGGCCATTACCTTCATCAAGATGAACGACAACCGCTGCGTACGGTAAGAACGATAACCTTTGACACTGATTTACACTGAGAGAGGCTATGAAGATTCATGATAAACACAGTTCTTGATCATGCTTCTTCCGGTTTTAAATCCGCCGTTATCTGTGTCGAAGATTCTCTTCGCGTCCTTCGCGCCTCCGCGGTTCCCAGGTTCTCTGTTCCTTTTTCTAAAGGAGTCCCATGCTGACCAAACGGATCATACCCTGCCTGGACGTGAAAGGCGGCCGCGTCGTGAAGGGCGTGAGCTTCGTGAACCTCATCGACGCCGGCGATCCGGTGGAGATCGCGAAGGCCTATGATGAACAGGGGGCCGACGAGCTCACGTTCCTGGACATCACCGCATCCCACGAGGAGCGCGGCATCATCCTCGATGTGGTTCGCCGGACCGCCGAGCAGGTCTTCATGCCCCTCACGGTGGGCGGCGGCATCAAGGTGCTGGACGATATCCGGAACCTCCTGCTCGCCGGCGCCGACAAGGTCTCGATCAACACGACCGCGGTCCACGACCCCGAGTTCATCAAGCAGGCGTCCCTGCGCTTCGGCAGCCAGTGCATCGTCGTCGCCATCGACGCCAAGCGCGTTGTCGAGCATGACAAGGACTTCAAGCCGCCGCTCGCCTGGGCGGACGACCCGAAGTATGCGTCGCTGTTTCTTTCTCAATCCGCAATCAGCAATCCGCAATCCGCAATATGGGAGGTCTACACCCACGGCGGCAGGAAGCCCATGGGCATCGATGCCGTGGCATGGGCCCGCAGGATGGAGGAGTACGGTGCCGGTGAGATCCTGCTGACGAGCATGAACCAGGACGGCCAGAAGACGGGCTATGACCTGGAACTGACGAAGGCAGTGTCCGATGCGGTCTCCATCCCCGTCATCGCATCAGGAGGCGTCGGAAATCTCGAACATATCTACCAGGGATTCACGGCAGGCAAAGCGGATGCGGCGCTGGCAGCTTCGATCTTCCACTTCAAGGAATACACCATCAGGCAGGCGAAAGAGTACTTGCGGGAACGCGGTGTCCCCGTGAGGCTGTAACAACGAGAAGCTTTCGTCAGGCTTCTTTGCGCCTTCAGAGCTTATATCCCCCCAGGTAGTTCAAGATCGTCTTGATCAGCTCTTTCACATCCACGGGCTTCGTGAGGTAAGCGTTCGCGCCGAGCCTCATCCCGAGGTCCCGGTCCTTCGACTCGCCCATTGTCGTGATGATTACGATCGGAATATCGCTCTTCAGGCCGTTCCGCACGAAGCGGACAAGCTCCGCGCCGCCCATCTCGGGCATGTTCATGTCCGTCAGCAGCATGTCGAACTTGCCGTTCATGAGCTTCGCGAGCGCTTCCCGCCCGTTCTCCGCCTCGGTGATGTTCACGCGCAGCATCCGGCGCATGTTCATGACCAGGAACATGCGCATGATGGTCGAATCTTCCGCGACCAGGATGGACTTATCGGATAGATTGAACGGCATTGCCCCTCTTGCCTTTAGTGTACCACATTCCCCGGACAATAAAAAAGGCGGGAGGGATCCGATCCTCCCGCCATTCCCGTCCTGTTGAAGCTCCCGGCAGCAAGCGGCAGGGAGCTTCGATCCTCAGGGGAGAATGTTTATTCTAAGCGCTCGCTCCTGGATTTAAGCTCCCTACTGCTAGAGGCATGGAGCTTCGATCCTCAAGGAATTATTGTTATTCTAATCGCTCGCTAGCCCCTCAGCAAGCTGCGGGGAATGCGCTCGCTCCTGGATTCAGGCACTTATCTCTTCGATGCTATGCCCTTCTTGATGGCGTTCACGACTCCGTCACTGCTTGCCTCGCGGATCGTGAGGATCATGCCTTTCCGCTCGTAGTATCCGATAAGGGGCGCGGTCTTCTCGTTATAGACATCGAGCCGCTTGGAGATGGCCTCTACGGTCTCGTCGGCGCGCTGGATCGTTGGGCTGCCGCACTTCTTGCACTTGTCGCCCGGTGCCGGCGGATTGCTCTTCACGTTGTAGATCTCCTGGCAGGACGAGTTGGAGCAGGTCCGGCGCGTGGTGAGCCGGTCGAGGATGACGTCCCGCGGTACCTCAATGTTCGCCACGAGGTCCAGCTTGATGTTCAGCTTCTTGAGCAGGACGTCGAGGGCATCGGCCTGCGGTATGGTTCGCGGGAACCCGTCGAGCAGGAACCCCTTCTGGCAGTCCTTCTCCTGGAGCCGCTGCTCCATGATGCCCATGATGAGCGAATCGGGGACCAGGTCGCCCCGGTCCATGAAGCCCTGGGCTTCCTTCCCGAGCGGCGTGCCTGCCTTTACCGCACCGCGCAGGATGTCGCCGGTCGAGATCTGGACCGACCCGTCATGGGCCGTCAACAGCTTGGCGACCGTGCCCTTGCCCGCGCCCGGCGCGCCCAACAGAATGATGCGCATGGATGAAACCTCCTGAGATCGTGAAATGGGTGTTTCGGGGGGGCATTATGGTATGGATCGGCGGAAAAATCAAGAAGATTTTCGCCCATTCAGGCCGGTGCACGCATGCTCTCCCGCCCCGGACAGGGCGGTGATGGTCACGCGAGCCCTATCGCTTCCGCTTCGGCGAAGCTTCGGTACGGCAGGGTGACGGACACCGTCGTGCCGACGCCGACGGTGCTTTCGATCTCGATGTCCCCCCCGTGGTCCCGGATGATCTTCCGGCAGATGGCGAGACCCAGCCCCGTCCCCTTGGGCTTCGTCGTGTAAAACAGGTCGAAGACGTGCTCAAGGCTGTCCTTGGGAATTCCCGAGCCGTTGTCCGTCACCCGGAACATGAGAAAATTGTCCGCCAGCAGCATCGTGATGCTGATCGACCCGCCATCCGGCGTTGCCTCCATGGCGTTCCGCAAGAGATTCTGGAACACCTGGCGTACCTGGTAGGGATCGAAGTACGCGATGGGATGCCGGACGGCATAGTCGCCGGTCACCTTTATGCCTCGCTCCCGGAGTTCTTCCCGATGCTGGTCCAGCACCTCTTCCCAGAGGACCCGCAGGTCTGTGTCTTCCCGCAGCAGCTTCATGGGCCTGCCGTAGATCAGCAGTTCCTCGACCAGGTGGTTCAGCCGCTTCGTTTCAGCGAGGAGCGCGTGACATAATTCCTGCTGGGCCGGGTCCTTGAGCTCCCGCTCGAGGATCTGTCCGATGGCACTGATCCCGAACAGCGGGTTCCGGATCTCGTGGGCCACGCCCGCCACCACCCGGCCCATGGCGGCAAAGCGCTCCTTGTTCATCAGCTCGCCCTGGAGGGCCTTGAGCTCCGTCAGGTCCTGGAACACGACGATGCGATATTCCGGGTCCCCGCCGCCGGCAGCATACGGGGAGCTCGTGAAGCCGATGGGAACGGAATTGCCTCCCGGCACCTGCACGGTGATCTCCTCGCGTGCCCCTGCCCGTGCATGCAGGAAGGCCTGCGTCTCCGGAACGATCTCGGTCAGCCGGCTGCCCACGAGGTCCTCCTTGCCGCGCCGCAGGATATGCACGCCCTGCCTGTTCATGAGCTTCACGTTGCCGTCACGGGTCAGCAGCGCCACGCCGCTCGATATGCTCGCCAGGATCCCCTGCATGAGCCGGACATTCTCATTCAGCTCGGTGGACCGTGTCCTGACCGTGTTCTCAAGGCCCTCCAGGGTCTCCTTCAGGCGGGATGTCATCTCGTTGAACGATCCGGCCAGGTCGGCGAACTCATCCCGTCCTTCCACAGGGATCTGGTATCCCAGGTTCCCCTTCCGGATGATCTCTGCCCCCTGATGCAGGCTCCAGAGCGGCAGCAGCACCAGCCACCGGACCGCGGCGTACACGGCACATCCCATCACGATGAGCATGCCGGAAAAGAGCCAGAGGGGCCGGGCCTCGGGGCCGGTCTGGATCATCGCGAAAATGCTGAACAGGACAACAAGGATGCCGAGGAGGAGAAGGAGGAATTTGGCGTGAACGCGCACGGGGACCATATGACTTCCCATACTATACCACAGGCGGGAACGAGTCAACGGGAAAAGCATCGTGCAACGGTGATCCCGGTAGCGTGATCAGACACGGATGGGAAGGACGACGAGAGGAATCCCCTGGCTGTAGAACCGGCGTTGGACCGCGAAGATCGTGTAGTTATGGAAGATGTTCGAGAAGATGTTCGCCTTCGGGAAGACGAGCTGGCCGCCGAAGAGGATGGCGTTCGGGAAGCGCTCCAGGACCTCGGGCATGATGTGCTCCACCTCGTCCGCCACGTCGGTCCCGAAGGAGGAATAGGCGGACGCGTAATACCCGTGGCAGCGCATGTAGTGGATGTAGCGGTCCAGATCCTTTTGGACCGACTCCTTCATGAGCGCCACCTCCTCGGCCCCCTTGAAATTCCCGGCATCCACAACGCCCACCTGGATGAACACGAAGTTCTTGAAGGTCCCTCCGAACAGCCGGATAACGCTGAACAGGGTATGCAGCCCCAGTCCGTTGAACCCGTTCACCAGCAGGACCGCGGTCTTGTCCTGGGGATCGTACTTGACGCTTCGCTCCTGTTCCACCCGTGTTTTTTCCGGGTTGATGGGGCATGTGGACTCCGCCACGGTGACCAGTTCCTCCAGCCGGTGCAGCATGTCGAAGGTGTTCTTGTAGTGCCGCCGCGTCAGCAGGGCCAGGGAGACCAGGCTTCCGGTCAGCATCACGGTGATCCATCCGCCCTCATGGAACTTGAGCGCTGTGACCGACAGAAGGATGAAGAACGTGAGCGTCATGCCCACGCCATTGATGAAGAGTTTTTTCTTCCAGTGGTCCTCTCCGCGCACCTGCCACCAGTGGCGCACCATGCCGAGCTGTGACAGGAAGAAGGTGATGAACACATTGATGCTGTACAGGACGACCAGGTATTTCACCGAACCGCCCGTCAGGACCATGGTCACGAGCGCCGCTCCGCCCATGAGCAGGATGCCCTTCTGCGCCACCAGCCGGTCGGAGAGCATGGCGAACTTGGTGGGAAACCACCGGTCCAGCGCCATGTTCGACAGCACGCGCGGCCCGTCGAGGAACCCTGTTTGCGCCGCGACGAACAGAAGAACGGCCTCGGAGAGGAGCGTAATGAGGACGAAGATGGCACCGGTCCGGCCCCAATCATTGGTCATCCGGTCAAACAGCACCGCGTTCAGGGTCTTCCCCTCGACCGGCGAGACCTTGTACAGGACATAGGCGACCATCAGCCCCATCACGACCACGGCGAGGGAGATGGCCATGTAGCGCATGGTCCGCTTGCCCGTCTTCACTTTCGGTTCCCGCAGGATGGGCAGGCCGTTGCTCACCGCCTCGATCCCGGTGTAGGTGCCGGCCCCCATGCTGTACGCCCGCAGCAGAAGGAAGATCATGCCGCCCAGGCCGAGCTCCGACTGCGTCCTCGCGACATCCACCCTCGTTGCGCTGACGACCTCGCCGAAGTTCCCGGCGTTCATCACAATGGCATAGCCGATGATGAATACATGGGTGACGACAAACGTAAGAAAGACCGGCACAAGGGGAAGGACGGACTCCTTGACCCCGCGCATGTTCATGACCGAGAGCATAAGGACCCCGCCGACGGCGAATACGAGCTTATAGGGAAGCCATGCCGGAGGGAGGAAGCTGAACAGGGCATCCGCCCCGCTGGCCACGGAGATCGTGATGGTGAGCACATAGTCGATCAGGAGCGCGGAACCGGAAACCATGCCCGCCGTCGGGGAGAGCAGCTTGCTCGCGACGAGATAGCCGCCGCCGCCCGTGGGAAAGAGCTCGATGATCTGGGAGTAGCTGGCGGCGATGATGAAGATCGTGGCCGCTGTCATGAGCGCGATGAAAACGCTCAGGTGGGTATGGCCCTGCAGGGCGATGAACGCCTCCTCGGGGCCGTAGCAGGAGGACGAAAGCCCGTCTGCGCCCAGGCCGATCCAGGCGAAGAACGCGATCAGCGAGAGCTTGTGGAAGATCGACTTGTCGTGGATGTCATGCTTCCCCCCGAGGACCGCCTTCTTCAGCCGCTTCCCCAGGGACCGCTGTACAGGTTCCATGTCCGATTCTCCTTATTCCTCGTCCGCATTGAGACGGTAGCCGACGCCCGGCTCGTTCAGCAGGAACCGCGGCCGCGCCGGGTCCGCCTCCAGTTTATGGCGCAGCTGCGTCATGTAGACCCGGAGGTACTGCACTTCGCTCACCTGGCCAGGGCCCCAGACCTCCAGCAGGAGCTGGCGGTGGGTCACGACCTTTCCGGCGTGCCGGATCAAGGTCGTAAGCAGCTTGTATTCGATGGGCGTCAGGTGGATCTCGTTGTCGCGAACGAAGACCCGGCGTGCTGCAAGGTCCACCAGCAGGCCTGCGTGGGCAAATACCGGTTCGTTCTGGCCGGACCGCAGCCGGAGGGCATGGCGCAGGGCCACGCGGACCCGGGCCATCAGTTCTCCGGCGCTGAAGGGCTTCGTCAGATAATCGTCCGCGCCGGCATCAAGGGCCTTGACCTTGTCCTGCTCCTGTTCCCGCGCCGATATGACGATGATCGGCGTCTGGGTCCACTCCCGGAGACGCTCGGTCACTTCGAGTCCGTCGAGGTCAGGCAGGCCAAGGTCGAGCAGGACCACGTCGGGATTGCGCATCGACGCCTGCATCAGCCCTTCCTGCGCCGTGCCGGCCTCAACGAACCGGTACCCGTGGCTCTCCAGCGTTATCCGGAGGAACCGGCGCATCTGCGGCTCGTCTTCGATCAGCAATATGAGTTCTTTTTCTTCGGCCATAGGAACCGTCGAACCGGGCTAATCAGCCTGCCCCTCTTCCTTCTTCGGCGCAGGCGGCAGTCCGGCGGACGACAAGGTGAACCGGAAAACGGCCCCGCCGCCCTCGCGGTTCTCCGCCCATATTTTACCGCCGTGGGCGTTAATGATCGTACGACAAATGGCCAGGCCGAGACCAACGCCGCCCGTCGTGCTCCGGCCGCGGACGAACTTGTCGAAAATGTGCTCTTCCTCTCCCGGAGGAATGCCGGGGCCCCGGTCGGCAAGTGCAACGGTCACCGTATAAAAATCCTCAGATGCTGAGAGTTCCAGCGGCGTTCCCTTCGGAGCGTACTTGATGGCATTGTCGAAGAGGTTCATCAATACCTGCTCGAGGAGCAGGCCGTCGAAGGGGATGAGCGGCAGGTTCCCGGGAAGCTTCACGGTCACCGGGTGGTCGTTCAGACGCTCGCCCAGGCGGTTGAGAACGACCCCCACGATCTCCTCCAGGGGCTGCCATTCCTTATTGACCGTGATGGCGCCCGACTCCAGCCGCGTCATGTCAAGCACGTTCTTGATGATCCGGTTGAGGTGGTCTGCTTCCTCCTGAATGGTCTGTACCAGCTCCAGCCTGCTGTCGGTGTCGATCAGGACATCCCGCTGCAGCAGCGTCGACGCTGCCCCGGTGATGGCCGACAGCGGCGTCCGGAGGTCGTGGGAAATGGAGCTGAGCAGCGTGTTCCGCAGGCTTTCGGTCTCCGCCTTCAGGAGCGCCCGCTGGGCGGCAGCCCCGAGGAAGGAGCGCTCGATGGCGATGGCCGCCTGGTTCGCGAAAGCTTCCAGATAGTGGAATTGCTCCGGCTCGAATCCGTCGGGTGCGGATTTCGGAAGAATGCCGATGACGCCGATGACGCCGGCGGAAGCGATCAGCGGCAGATACAACGCCTTAGCGCCGGGCAGGGTGTCCGTACTGAGTCCCGCCGGCTGCCGGTGTTCGTAGACCCACTGCGCGACGCTCAACTCCTGCTGATCGGGCGAGTAGACCCCGGGGCCCCTGAACGAAGGCGCGAGGCGGTTCTGCTCGTCGGGAAGCAGGATGACCACCTGGCTGTCGAACATTTCGGCCATATGCTTCACGGCGATCTCAGAGAGCCGCTCCGCTCCCCGCTCGCGGACCAGGTCACGGCTCAGGAGGTACAGTCCCGCGGTCCTGCGCTCCCGAAGCCGCGCCGCATCCGCCTGCTGACGGACCCGAAGCGTCAATCTGCTGATGACGAATGATACAATGAACATAACTGAGAACGTCAGGAGATATCTGATGTCGCTGACCGCGAAGGTGTAATAGGGAGGGATGAAGAAGAAATCGTAGGCGGCAACGCTCAAGACCACCGTGAACACGGAGGGCCACGTGCTGGTCCTGCTCGCCGTAATGACGACGCCGAGCAGGTAGATCATGGCAACATCCAGCCGTTCGAAATACGGAATCATTAACCGGGCGATCCCCGTGCACGACGCGACCATGAAGATGCTCCAGAGCCATTCTCGCCTCTTCCAGGTGCGAGGCCGGCTTCTCCGCTCGGGGTGCCGATGCGGCTCAGCTACATCCCCGCTGATGACGTACACATCGATGTCTCCGCTTGCACGCACGATCTCGTCGAGCGGTGATCCGAAGAACTTGTCCTTCCACCGCGCGTGGGTCGGTTTGCCGACGATAATCTTGCCCACATTCCGGCTCCGCGCATACGCGATGACCTCGTCGCTCATCCGCTGGCCCGTCAACGTCACCGTCTCGGCGCCCAGGCTCTCAGCCAGGCGCATGTGATCGGCCATCTGTTTGATATCGCTTTCCGAGGCCCGTACCCGGGACGGGGCCTCAACGTGGACCGCGATCCACTCCGCCCGGAGGCCTGCAGCGAGCCTCCTCGCCGCATGGATGAGGCGGATCGAACGGGGATTATGGCCCACGCAGACGAGAATCCGCTCCCCCGCGGGCCAGATGTCCTTGATCCCCTTGTCCCTGCGGTAGGTCTGCATCTGCTCGTCGACCCGGTCCGCGGTCCTGCGCAGGGCAAGCTCCCGGAGCGCGATGAGGTTGCCTTTGCGGAAGAAGTTCTCGATGGCTGCCGCCGCCTGGTCGGGCATGTACACCTTCCCCTCCCTGAGGCGCTGGATCAGGTCGTCCGGCGGCAGGTCAACCAGTTCGATCTCATCGGCCCGATCGAGGAGAAAGTCGGGGACGGTCTCGCGGACATTGATGCCGGTTATCTGGGAGACCACGTCGTTCAGGCTCTCCATGTGCTGCACGTTCATTGTGGTGTAAATAGAGATGCCGGCGCCAAGCAGCTCGTAGATGTCCTGCCATCGCTTCTTGTGGCGGGAACCCGGAGCATTCGTATGGGCAAGCTCGTCAACAAGCATGACTGCGGGCTTGCGAAGAAGGGCCGCATCGAGATCGAACTCCTTTAAGCGAGTCCCCCGATACTCCACAGCTCTGCGGGGCAGGACCTCCAGTCCTTCGAGCAGTGCTTCGGTTTCTTTCCGGCCGTGGGTCTCGACAAGACCAACCACGATATCTACGCCCTCACGCTTCTTCTGGCGAGCTGCTTCGAGCATGGAAGAGGTCTTGCCCACGCCCGGTGCAGCGCCGAAGAAGATCTTCAGCTGCCCTTCGCGTTTTCGCTCTTCCTCTTTGTGGGCCCGCTGGAGAAGCTCATCGGGATCAGGTCGTCGTTCTTCCATTGCGTTTGACTCCGAAATAGTATCCCTCTGCTTTTGCTATCTTTTACTATATAGTATTTTCACGCATTTTTCATCAGCACGTACAAAAAATTGATGTTACTCTTGGCCGTATCAAAATACTATTAAAAATAAGGGTGAAAGCATAAAGATTTCATAAAGATTGTTACTGCCCCATGGTCCTCCTGACAAAAAAAACGGGGCCCTGTCACAGGGCCCCACCGAGAATGATGCACACTTACTTACCCGTCACTGCCGGGTATGGACTTACTCTTTACATTTATCTTCGGAGGATATCACGAGGCTCGCGACATCGCCTTTTTTCGCGATGTCGCCGGCTCTCAGTTCGCCTTCAACAACCTCGCCTTTCAAATAATCCTCCCCTGCATAGGAAAGCACCCTGATCTTTCCCACTTCTTTGAATTCGTGGTTCTTGTTTTCACGGTAGACAGAAAGAACATCATTAACATTAATCGTTTTCTTCACGTCCGCGGTTCCGCTCTGGAACAGGCATACGGTCTCCCCCTTCACTTTGATCCCTTTAGTGATCTTCTCTTCGCGCTCTTCCGGAACGGGGGAAGGGGAGACGGCGTGTGCGAGCGGAGGCAATCCCAGGCATGAGATCAACAAAACGGCAAGAAGCTTTCCAATCTTTTTCATGTTTTATTCTCCACGGTTATCTCTACTCATCGAGCGCAAGGTTCAGTTTCAGAACATTTACCACAGGCTCGCCGATCAAGCCGAGCCAGCGGCCCTGAGTGTTCCTGGCAACAATGTCAAGGACCTTTGCGTCCTCGAGGCCCCGGGCCTTTGCCACTCGGTGTATCTGATATTCAGCAGCGGCCGGACTGATATGCGGATCAAGCCCGCTGCCGGAAGCAGTGACGAGATCCACTGGAAACTTTGCACCATTACCCGGATCGGCAGCACGCAAAGTATCTATGCGCGCCTGGACGGCCTTCACGAGATTGGGGTTGGTCGGCCCAAGGTTGGAGCCGGAAGACGACCCGCCGTTATAGGGATAGGGGGTCGTCGATGAAAGCCTTCCCCAGAAGTACTTCGGGTCATCGAACTGCTGGCCGAGGAGTTCAGAGCCCACGGCCTTTCCGTTCTTCATGATGACGCTTCCGTTCGCCTGCTTGGGGAATATCACGTGGGCAAGCCCGGTCACCGCAAGGGGATAGATAATCCCGGTGAGTGTGGTGAACAGCAGCAAGGACATGAGTGCATTTCGGATCATGGTGAACATGGCTTCCTCCGTCTCAGACGATATGCAATGCCGTTATCAGTATATCGATCAGCTTGATCCCGATGAAGGGAACAATCAGGCCGCCGACGCCGTAGATCAGGGCGTTGTTCCGCAGAACCACCGAGGCCCCGAGGGGGCGGTATTTCACGCCGCGAAGCGCCAGAGGGACCAGAAATATGATGATCAACGCATTGAAGATGACCGCTGACAGGACCGCACTCTCTGGCGTTGCCAGGCCCATGATATTGAGCGCGCCAAGCGCCGGATAGATCGAAAGAAAGGCCGCGGGAAGGATCGCGAAATATTTTGCCACGTCGTTCGCGATGCTGAAGGTCGTGAGGGTCCCCCGCGTCATCAGGAGCTGCTTGCCGATCTCGACGATCTGGATTAGCTTCGTGGGATTTGAGTCGAGGTCAACGAGATTGCCTGCCTCCTTGGCCGCCTGCGTGCCGGTGTGCATGGCAACGGCCACGTCCGCCTGGGCAAGCGCGGGCGCATCGTTCGTGCCGTCGCCGGTCATGGCCACAAGCCTTCCGCCTTTCTGGTGCTCCCGGATGAGCTTGAGCTTGGTTTCGGGCGTAGCCTCGGCCAGGAAATCGTCCACACCGGCCTCGGCAGCAACCGCGGCGGCAGTGAGCGGGTTGTCACCAGTGATCATGATCGTTTTAATACCCATCTTGCGCATCTCGGCGAAGCGCTCCCTGATCCCCCCCTTGACGACATCGTTCAACCGGATGACGCCCAGCACCTTGGTCTTGTCTGCGACAACGAGCGGCGTGGCTCCCTGCTTCGCGATATCATCAACGATCGAACGGACATCGGGAGGAAACGCCCCTCCCTGCTTTTTGACATATTTTTCCACGGCATCGGCTGCGCCCTTGCGGACCTCCCGGCCATCAAAATTCACGCCGCTCATGCGTGTCTGAGCAGTGAACGGCACGAAGGATGCGCCTATCGTATGAATGTCCCGCGCGCCAAGGCCGTATTTCTCCTTCGCGAGCACCACAATGCTTCTTCCTTCGGGAGTTTCATCCGCCAGGGACGCAAGCTGTGCAGCATCGGCGAGGGTGCCCACATGCACTCCCGGAGCAGGAATGAATTCCGTAGCCTGGCGGTTTCCGAGGGTGATGGTGCCGGTCTTGTCGAGCAGGAGCACGTCAACGTCGCCGGCTGCCTCCACAGCCCGGCCTGACAGGGCGATCACGTTCGCCTGGATCATCCGGTCCATGCCTGCAATGCCGATGGCGGATAGCAGACCTCCGATCGTCGTCGGAATCAGGCAGACAAGGAGCGCAACGAGAACCGTGATCGTAATCGGGCTGCCTTGACCCGCAGCCTTGACGCTGAAGAGGGAATAGGGAAGGAGCGTCGCGCATACGAGCAGAAAAATGATCGTCATTCCGGCTAGGAGAATGTCGAGGGCGATCTCGTTCGGTGTTTTCTGGCGCTTTGCACCCTCTACCATGCCGATCATCCGGTCAAGGAAGGTCTCTCCGGGACTGGAGGTGATCCGCACCACGAGCCAGTCCGACAGGACCGTGGTCCCGCCGGTGACGGCGCTCCGGTCACCTCCGCTCTCCCGGATCACCGGCGCGCTTTCGCCGGTCACCGCGCTTTCATTCACTGATGCCACACCCTCGACGATCTCACCGTCCATGGGAATGACGTCGCCGGCCTCCACGATGACGATGTCGCCCTTCTTCAATTGAGAAGAGGAGACCTGGGTGACGTCCGCCTGCGGGTCCGACTTCGCAAGGCGCTTGGCCATGACATCGCGCCGTGTTTTGCGAAGTGAATCCGCCTGTGCCTTGCCGCGGCCCTCTGCCATGGATTCAGCAAAATTGGCGAAGAGCACCGTTATCCAGAGCCAGAATGAGATCTGGAATATGAAGGAAGGCGAGGCCTCTCCCTTTCCCGTGAAGAGCGCGTGGCAGAAAAGGAGCGTTGTAAGGATGCTGCCTACCTCCACAACGAACATGACGGGATTCTTTATCTGATAAGCGGGATTGAGCTTCCTGAGTGAATCCCCGAAGGCTTTCTTTACGATTGCCGGCTCAAAGAGTTCGCGTTTATTTGCTTTACTGGTCATGCTCTTTCTCCTGCTGATACATCATTATCGTATGACTTGTTCGGAAAAGGGCATGGCGCATGGTGTGTATTCTTCACTTTCCGCCCCTTGCTCTCTGTCTTTATTTGGCCGTTAGCTGTTCTGCGATCGGCCCGAGCGCCCAGGCCGGCATGAATGACAAAGCTCCGACGATGAGGACGACCCCGATCAAAAGCATTACAAACAAGAGCGTGTGCGTTGGCAATGTCCCCAGGCTTGACGGCACCTGCTTCTTCTTTGCCAGGGAACCGGCGATTGCCAGAACCGGGATGATCACCCAGAAGCGTCCGATGAACATGGCTATGCCGAGTACCGTGTTATAAAAGACTGTGTTGGCGGAGAGGCCCGCAAAGGCGCTGCCGTTGTTGTTCGCGGCGGACGAGAACGCGTAGAGGACCTCGGAGAATCCGTGCGGTCCGGGATTTGCGATTCCCGCTACTCCCGCCTGTCGTAGCAACGCCGACTGCAGTGCCGATCTTGACAAGAGCATTGACGATCAAGCATCAGCGAGTGCGGCCATCTTCATCTCGAACATCTCGATCTTCTTTCCGAGATATTCCGGTGTGCGTCCGACCATGAGCCCGGCGATGAAGACCGTGATAATGGCCATGATCAGCATCCCGTAGAGGCCGGAGCCCACGCCGCCGAAGATGACCTCTCCGAGCTGTATCAGCACCAGTGGATACAGCCCACCAATGGGTGTGAAGGAGTCGTGCATTGCATTGACCGAGCCGTTCGAAGCGGCTGTGGTCGCCGTGGCCCAGATCGCGGAGCTTGCGATCCCGAAGCGCGCTTCCTTGCCCTCCATATTGCCGCCGGACTGCAGGTCGCTCGCTGCCTGATCAATGCCGATGCCGCTCAATCGGCGGATTGCCTGCCTGTTCGCTCCCGGTGCACAGAACCGTTAGCGTGACGAGCACGATGATCATTGCAGACAGGAGCGCCCAGCCCTGGCGGAGTCTCCGATCATTCTGCCGAAGGTGATGCAGAGCGCCGCCGGTATCAGCAGGATCGACAGCACCTCTAGAAAAGTTGGAGAAGTGCTGTCGGATTCTCGAAAGGATGAGCCGAATTGACATTAAAGAATCCGCCGCCGTTCGTGCCGAGCTGCTTGATCGCGATCTGAGAAGCAGCAGGGCCGAGCGGTATGACCTGTTCATTCAGTCTTCTTGTTTCGTCACGGGATTTCCCATTTCATCCTTGATCGGGTTGCCCTTGTCATCGAGCTTCGGACTATCGTAGGTGATGGTCTGAGTGAGCGAAACGGTCTTGTATTCGTTGAAGGTCTGTACAACCCCCTGAGATACGAGCAGCAGTGAATAAACCAGCGAAAGCGGGAGCAGGATATAGAGCGTCGAACGGGTGAGATCGAACCAGAAGTTGCCGATGGTCTCTGCTGAGTGCCTTTTGAACCCGCGGATCAGGGCAACGAGCACGGCCATTCCCGCCGCCGGCGGATACGAAATTCTGCACGCCGATCCCGGTCATCTGGGTGAGGTAGCTCATCGTGGTCTCGCCGCCGTAGGACTGCCAGTTGGTGTTGGTGATGAAGCTTACGGCAGTGTTGAAGGCAAGATCAGGTGGGACGCCGGGGAATCTCTGTGGATTGAGTGGCAGCATCCCCTGCAGCGCTGTAAGGCATAGAGCAGGAACAGCCCTCCGGCGCTAAAGATTAGCACTGCTCCGGCATACTTTTTCCAGCTCATTTCTTCTTCGGGCTTGATGCCGCAGAACCGGTAAGAAAAGACGTTCAATAGGTCCGAGCATCCGGTCCAGAGCAGGAAGGCTGTCCTTCATAGACCCGCGCCATGTAGACACCCAGCGGTTTGCCAGGAAAAGCAGAATGCCGAAATATAACAATTATCTGCACGAATATCGTTGCCGGTCATGACAATGCCTCGGGTTTGAGCAATGCGATCAAAAGATAGATCAGCAATCCGGCGGCGAGGATGCCGCTGATCCAGTAGAAGAGTTCCATTCTCTTCCTCCTTCTAGACCCTCTCAACAAGCTTTACGAAGAACCAGCTGTGCCGAATAATGCGATACCGATTCCGAGATATGCGGCAATCCATGGAACACCTCCGGTCACGATTGAAGATTCCCTGCAGCAAGCTGAAGGGAATCTTCGCTCTCAGGGTTTCATCTCCTGATCTCGCTCCTGAATACCAAGTATACCCACAAGGTGCATTAATTTGCTGTTAAGATTTCAAGGAAAATATTAAGATTTCATAAAGGCAACGGGGAACATAGAGGGGATTCATCGAGCCAGCGGAAATAGATGCGGCGGTGTAAGGGCAACAAAAAACCGGAACCCCATCGCTTGGGGTCCCGGCATGCGCTCACCTGGCTATGGGTGTAAATCTTAGATGTCGTAGTACAGGAAGAACTCGTACGGATGGGGCCGGAGCCGGAGGGCGTCCACTTCCTTGGTCCGCTTGTAGTTGATATGCATCTCGATGGCGTCCTTGGTGAACACATCGCCCTTCATCAGGAAGTCGTGGTCCGCCTCGAGGTTGTCCAGTGCCTCCTCGAGCGAGCCTGGCATGGACGGCACGCCGGCCAGTTCCTCGGGTGCCATATCGTAGATGTCCTTGTCCAGCGGCTGGCCCGGATCGATCTTGTTCTCGATGCCGTCGAGGCCCGCCATCAGCATGGCCGCGAAGGCCAGATAAGGATTGCACGACGGATCGGGAAAGCGAACTTCGGCCCGCTTTGCCTTCGGGTTCGCGCTGTACATGGGTATGCGGACCGAGGCCGAACGGTTCCGGCTTGAGTAGGCCAGGTTCACCGGCGCTTCAAAGCCCGGCGTGAGCCGCTTATAGGAATTCATCGTGGGGTTCGTGAAGGCAGCGATCTTCTTGGCATGCTTCAGGATGCCGCCAATGTAGTAGAGCGCCATCTGGGACAGGCCGGCATACTGATCGCCGGCGAAGAGGGGCTTGCCGCCCTTCCAGATGGACTGGTGGGTGTGCATACCCGACCCGTTGTCGCCGAAGAGCGGCTTGGGCATGAAGGTGACCGTCTTGTTATGCCGCTTGGCCACGTTCTTGATGATGTACTTGAAGTACATGACCTGGTCGGCGCACTTGACCAGCGGGTTGAAGCGGATATCGATCTCGGCCTGGCCGGCGGTCGCCACCTCATGGTGCTGGCGCTCGACGTAGATGCCGACCTTCTGCATCTCCATGACCATCTCGGAGCGGATGTCCTCCTGGGAGTCGATGGGCGGAACCGGGAAATAACCTTCCTTGTGGCGGGGCTTGTAGCCGAGGTTCGGGTTCTCAACGCGGCCGCTGTTCCAGATGCCTTCCGAGCTGTCGATGTGATAGTAGCCTTCATGGGAGTTCTGGTCGAAGCGCACATCGTCGAAAATGAAAAATTCCGGCTCCGGGCCCATGTAGCACGTGTCGCCGATGCCCGTGGACTTGAGGTAGGCTTCGGCCTTCTGAGCGATATACCGCGGGTCGCGTGAATAGCGCTCCTTGGTGATGGGATCGACGATATTGCAGATCAGCGACAGCGTTGCGAACTGGGTGAAGGGATCCATCACCGCCGTTTCCGCATCGGGCACTACCAGCATGTCGCTGGTGTGAATGGACTGCCAGCCGCGAATGCTGGACCCGTCGAACCCGAGCCCATCCTCGAAGATCCCTTCGGTCAACTCGTCCACGGGCACGGAAAAGTGCTGCCACAGTCCCGGGTAGTCCATGAACTTGAAGTCCACCATCAACGCCTTGTTCTCTTTTGCCAGTTTCAATACATCTTTTGGTGTCATGACATCCTCCTGTTCTGAATTTCGTACAGAGACCTCGGGGATCTTCTGGTTGCGATCATCTTTCGCCTGCTGCGCACGCGACAGTTTCTTTTTTACCGATTTCTTCTTGAGTGATTTTTTCACTGCTTTCCGGACAGGTTTTCGGGTACCGCTCTTTTTCCCCTTTTTCATATCGCCGCTTCTCCCCGCTCGCCGGTGCGGATCCGGACCACATCCTCCACCGGAATGATGAAGATCTTCCCGTCGCCGATGCGGCCCGTCTTTGCCGCCGTCTCGATGGTCTCGATGATCTTCGCGACAAGGTTATCAGCAGCGATGATCTCGAGCTTCACCTTGGGAAGGAAATCGACTACGTACTCGGCGCCGCGGTACAGCTCGGTGTGGCCCTTTTGCCTGCCGAAACCCTTCACCTCGGTCACCGTGATCCCCTGGACACCTATGGCGTTCAGGGCGTCTTTGACCTCATCGAGCTTGAACGGCTTGATGATCGCTTCGATCTTCTTCATACATGGCCTCCGATGGCTAATTATATAGCAAATCCGGTGCTAATATTGAAACACATAAATTTCAATTGGTTATGTCATATGAAAAACGAAACGGCCGCCCAGATTTTAGGCAGCCGACTAATAAATAGGCAGGATTACCGTCCAATTGGAGGGTTCATTTCCTGCTCTTCTTGGTCTTCTCCTCCCGTTCGATGCGGGCGCCCTCTTCCAGGAACTTGAAGGAGATCTCTTTTTCGATGTCCTCCTTGATGGCGTCCATGGAAATGAGGTCGCCCTGCTGAAGCTCATGGACCTTGATCTCTACCTCGCGGTAGGTAGGGCCGAGATTATAGACCTTCTGGAACTGCTCGAGGGCGGAAGCGTTGTTCCCGACACCCTGGAAGGCGAGCCCCAGGTCGTAGTGCATGCCGAGCCGCTCCTCGCTCGCCTCGCCGAAACTGTACGAATACCCCAGAGCGTTCTGGATCTCCGTGATCGCGGTCTCGAAGTCGCCTTTTTCGAGATAGCAAAGGCCAAGCATGTAGCGGCTCTGGATGAACTTAGGTTCGCCCTCGTTGGTCATATTGAACTCGGAGACAGCGTCGTCGAGAAGGCCCATTTCCCGGTAAGCGACCCCCAGGTTGTAGTGGGTGTCCTCATCCTCCTTCTTCTCGTGGGCCTCCACGCCCGCCTTGAATTCCTCGAAGATCTCATCAAGGCTCTGCTCGTGGACCGTTGCCGACGTTCTTTGGGCCGGCGACGCGCTCAACTCGTCCCGGAGCTCGGCGGCAAGATCAAAGAAATCACTGGAATCATCGGACCCTGCAGGCTCCGGCGCGGGGGCCGGCGCCTTGGGTGCCGGCCGTGTGCCAGCTCCTCTAAGCTCCCTATCAATGTCGGCGAAAGATTCCTCGGAATCCGCAGCGGAGAATCGTGCAACTGCCGGCGCAGCGGCGGCCGGGGTCTCCGTATCGATATCTGCAAAGGACTCTTCGGGCTCCTCTCTTCGCGGCGGCGGGACCGGTTCCGCGGCCTTTGCAGGTGCTTTAGCGGCAGGGGCGGTCTTCTCCCCCTTCCGCATCTCGGTGATCTCCTGCATGAGCGACCGGACCGACTGTGCATCGCTCGGCGATACGGCCTCTTCGGACGCTTCGGGCCCGGACTTGACCATGTTCTCCAGGCCCTCGACGGCCTCGGCAAGGCGCGAGAACTCCTCGTCTTCTTCCTTTTCCCGGGTTATCTCGACGACCCGCTCCATCGCCCGCCGTTCGCCCGGCTTCACGTCAAGGATCTTCTCGTAGTGCTTCCGGGCCTCGTCGAACAGCCCCTGCTGGTAGTAGAACTCCGCTTCGGCCCAGAGCTCGGCAATGTCTGTCTCGGCGGACGTCTCCTGAACGGATGCGGGATGCTCGAAGGGATGCTCTTCCTTTGCAGCGGGCGGCTGATAGGCCCTGCCCGCACGCCCTCTCTGCGGCGGCGCCTCTTCCTCGGTCTCCTCGAAGAGCATCTCGTCACCGAAGGATATCTCCTCGGCCTCTTCGGGGGCCGAGGCCGCCTTCGGCCGCCTGGGTGCGGCCGGAGGCTCCTCATCGGGGATCTGGAGCTCTTCGATGTCCTCTTCAGCCGGCGTTTGCAGCTCAAGGCCTTCGATGCCGGGAATTGCGAGTTCAGGCACCTCGTCGATGGTCTCGATGGCCTCGGGCTCCTCGATGGTCTCAATGGCCTCGGGCACTTCGGGCTCCGCTTCGGCCCCATCCATGCCGAGCTTTGCCATGATCTGGGGGTTGCCGGGCGCCAGTTCGAGCGCGGACCGCAGCACGGACTGGCTCTCATCATTCCGGCCCTTTTTTTCGTAGAGCTCGGCGAGCATGAGGGCCTGGACCACGGCCTTCATGGTGTTCTGCTGATCGCGGTACAGGTCAAGCAGGCGGGCACGGACCTTCGGATCCTCGGGATATTTCCGGACGATCCCTTCGAGCTGCTCGACCGCCTTTGCGCCGAGGCCGTACTTGATGAGCACATCCACTTCGGTGAGCGCCTCGATCACGGCAGGATCAGCGGCCTCTTCCCGGGCTTCCCTGCGCGGCGGTGCGGCGGCGGGGACAGGCACTTCCGGAATGGCCAGTTCTTCAACGGCCTCGGACGGCTCCTCCGTGAGCTCTGCTGCGGCGGGCGCGGCAGGCTTGCTCGGCGCAACGCCGGTGAGCCCTTCGAGCCTTTCCTTCACTTCATACAGGTCCGGGGCAAGCAGGCTCGCCCGGCCAAGCACTTCGCGTGCATCATCGCGGCTGCCCCGTTCAATAAGCACGTCCGCCGCCAACATGAGCTCGCGGGCGCCGTCCGTGGCTCGGCCGAGCTTCGAAAAAAGCTCGGCAAGGGCGACAGCGCCCGCCAGGGGGTCGTGCGTGACCGCGATGAACTCCTTCAGGATTCCGGCCGCCCCCTCCAAGTCCATGCTCTCCGCCCTGTGTTCGGCGAGGATGACAGCCTCTTTCAGGGCTTTGTCGAAGTCCTGCCGGGCGAGATATATCTGGTAGAGCTTTTCGTGGAGGTCTTGGCGCGAGGGATCAAGCAACAGGAGCTTCTTGTAGACCTCGTCCGCGTCACCGGCACGGCCTGCCTTCGTGAGCGCCTCCAGATACAGATTGATCAGGTCCTGATTATCGGGATCGCTCTCAAAGGCGGGTTTGAGCGCCTTGCAGGCCTCGGCGAACTTCCCCTCCTTGAAGTAGACGATGCCTGCCTTGTGGTAAACTTCCTTGTTGTTCGGCTCGACCGCCAGGATCTTCTCGAAGATCTGGCGGGCATCCTGGAACGCATCCTTGGCGATGTGCTGGTCTGCGGCATCGAGGAAGGCCTTGACGGCCTCTTGCTGCATGCCCTCCTTGAGGTACATCTCGGTCAGCTTCATGCGGAAAGTGATGTTCGTGGGATTGAGGTCGGCCATCTTCTGGTAGATGCCGAGGGCCTGGGGCATGTCGTTCTTCTTTTTGTAATGGTCGGCGACCTTCTTGTAGCTCTCGAGGGCGTTCCCGGTGAGACCCTTGTCGGCGTTCATATCGCCAAGGGCGAGATGGACCTCGATCTTTTCGGGATCGATGTTGAGGACCTTTTTGTAGAGCGCGATGGCCTTGGAGGTGAAGCCATCCTCGGCGAGGATATCAGCGGCGCGCTTGTAGGCGTCCACGGCCTCGGCCTTGGCGTTCTTCTTGAGGCACAGATCGCCGATGGTATTGAAGATGTTCGCGTCGTTCGGCGTTTCCCTGACGAGCTTCCGCCATTCGGCAATAGCCTTGTCGAACTGGCCTTTACCCGCAAGTTTCTGCGCCTCTTTGATGACGGAATTTCTGTCGATGGCCATAGCAGTTCAAAATACCACATTTATGCGGAAAGTGTCAACACAGTTCACTCCCCAAGTCCATCTTTCCCTTGATTTTTCAAGGTAATCATGGTAAACATGCAAATCATGGCAGTTCGAGAGATAAAAAAGTACCCGGACCCGGTCCTGAGGAGAAAAACAGCTTCCGTCGGAGCCATTGACGAGGACATTTGCCGCCTGATTGACGATATGGTGGAGACCATGCATGCGGCGCCGGGCGTCGGCCTGGCGGCCAACCAGGTGGGGGTCCCGCTCCAGGTCGCGGTCATCGACATCGGCAGTCACGAAGAAGAGGGGGAAAAACACTCTCTCGTGGTCCTGATCAACCCCGAGATCGTCTCCCAGGAAGGGGCCGTTGTGGCCGAGGAGGGCTGCCTCAGCGTCCCTGATTTCACGGAGAAGGTGAAGCGCGCTGCCCGCGTAAAAGTGCGGGCCAGGGACCGCGCTGGTAAGACCTTTGAATTGGAAGCCGACGGTCTCATGGCAAAGGCGCTCCAGCACGAGATCGACCACCTCAATGGCATTCTCTTCATTGACCGGTTAAGCCCCATCAAGAAGAGCATTTTCCGGCGAAAACTAAAGAAGGCCCTTGCCGAGACCGCATAAGGGCAAGCACGAATCACCACATGACAAATCCCAAATAATTTCCAGTGTTCAAGATGCAACGATCTCGCCGTTTGATCATTGTCGTCTTGATGCCTGGGACTTGTTTGGGATTTGGCGCTTCGGATTTGGAACTTTATGAGAATTGTTTATATGGGCACGCCGCCCTTCGCTGTTCCGTCGCTCCAGTCGCTGATCGCGGCAGGCAACGATGTCGTCGGCGTGGTCACCCGGATCGACAAGCCGGCGGGACGGGGAAAGGTCCTGACGCCTCCGGCGGTCAAGCTCGCGGCCGAGCAGTCGAGTGTGCCCGTGTTCCAGCCGAAACGGGTCAGGGAGCCGGCGAGCATCGAGGCGATTGGAACGATGCGGCCCGATGTCATCGTGGTCGCCGCCTACGGCCAGATCCTCCCGAAAGAGCTGCTGGGCCTGCCGAGGTACGGCTGCGTCAATATCCACGCCTCGCTCCTCCCGGCCTACCGCGGTGCGGCGCCGATCAATTGGGCCATCATCAACGGCGAGACGCGGACCGGCGTTACGATCATGCAGATGGACGAGGGCATGGACACCGGGGCGGTCCTGGCGCAGGAGGGCATTCCCATCGACCCCCGGGATACGGCCGGCACCCTGACGGAGAAGCTTGCCGAACTGGGCAGCTGGCTCATCGTCGATGCCCTGTCGCACATCGAAGCGGGAGGGCTCCCGGCCGTTCCGCAGGACCCCGACAAGGCGACGATGGCGCCGCTGCTCAAGAAAGAGGACGGCCGCATCGACTGGACCCTGGCCGCCCACACAATCCATAACCGGGTACGGGGGCTATCGCCCTGGCCGGGAGCTTATAGCTTCCTCGACGGAAAGCTGATCAAGGTCCTCGAGACGAAGGTCGCCGAGGGCGCCGGCGAGCCGGGATCGCTGCACGAACAGGGCAGGGACGGCCTGATCGTTAGCACAGGAAAAGACATGCTCAGTATAGTGAGGCTCCAGCCCGAGGGCAAGAAGCCCATGTCCGCTTGCGAGTTTCTGCGGGGACACCGGGGAGTGGCGGGGAAGAAATTCAGCAACGGAGACTACACCCGAAGGGGGTAAAGGGTTAGGGAACACGACATTACCCCTGACACGTTACTCTTCACGCCTATCCTATTGAGAAAACCATGTCCGAACCGAAAAAACGCATATTCATCGGCCTCATCGTCTTCACGGTCGTTCTCATCACGGCAGTCACGGTGGGGCTCTATCTGATCCCCTATATCGGTCTCAAGAACATCCATCCCCTGGCGCCGAAGGTCGTCTGCGCGACCATGGGGCTGGTCATCGGTGTTCTCATCCTCGGCGTGGCGCTCTTGATCGTTACGCTTGTCCGGGGAAGAGAGGTCTTTTTTGCAGCGAAGCTCCGGGGGATCATCGTTGAAGTGCTCTTTCCCATCATGATCGTCATCGGCAAGCTCCTGGGCATCTCCAAGGAGAAGATCCAGCAGTCCTTCGTCGAGGTGAACAACCTCCTTGTCCGCGCCAAGTTCAGAGGCTCCCGGACCGAACGCATCCTGCTCCTCATGCCCCACTGCCTCCAGTTCAACGACTGCAGCATCAAGATCACGAGCGACGTGTACAAGTGCGCGGCCTGCGGCAAATGCAGGATCAAGGACCTCGTGGCGCTGGCGCAGAAATATCAGGTCCACCTCTCCGTCGCCACGGGCGGAACGCTGGCCCGTCGGCGCGTTGCGGAGGCAAAGCCCCAGGCGATCATCGCGGTTGCATGCGAGCGCGACCTGACGAGCGGCATCCAGGACTCCTATCCCCTGCCGGTCATTGGCATTCTGAACGACCGCCCCTTCGGGCCGTGCTTTAATACCAGCGTCGATATCACCAAGGTCGCAGAGGCCCTTGAGTTCCTCGCCGGAGGCCGGCGTGAGCCCCGCGTCGCGAACGGATAAGCCCCGGGAGCGCGCCCTTTCCATCCTTCACAGCATTGAGCGTGGCGGCTTTGCTGATCCCCTGCTCGACGCGGCCCGCAAGGACTTCGACGGGCGGGACAGCGCCTTCATCCTCGAACTGGTCTACGGCGTCCTGCGGAACCGCTCCCTCCTTGACTGGACCCTGGACCGCTTCTCCGAAAAGCCTATCGCAAAGACCGACGCCTGGACCCGGAACATCCTGCGGATGGCGGCCTATCAAATGATCCATCTTGACCGGGTACCGGCAAGCGCTGCCGTGAACACGGCAACGGAGCTGGCGAAGATCTACGGAAAGAAGGGCGGCTACGTCAATGGCCTGCTCCGCACGTTCGAGCGGAACAAGACCGCCCTCCCCCTGCCGCCCGCCGACAGCCCGCTCTCGCGCCTGTCCGTCATCCATTCCCATCCGGCATGGCTCGTCCGGCGCTGGCTGGATCGCCTCGGTATGCAAGCGGCCGACGAGGTTCTCAGGAACAATAACCGTCATGCGCCGCTGATGATCCGGACCAATGTGCTCAAGGGAAAGAGGAGCGACCTGCTGCCGCTCCTCGAAGCCCAGGGTGCATCCGTTCGGGCATCGCCTTATTCGCCTGCGGGTATCGAGGTCCTCTCTTCGCCCGGTATCGCTGTTCTGCCGGCCTATAGGGACGGCTGGTTCATGGTCCAGGACGAGGCGGCTCAGCTCGTCGGCATGATGCTTTCCCCGCAAGAGGGTGAGACGGTGCTGGATGCATGCGCCGCGCCGGGAGGCAAAGCTACCCACCTAGCTGAGCTGATGGGTGATCAAGGAAGCGTGGTCGCTCTTGAGAGCGACAAGAAACGGATAGGAAAGATCAGCGCGAACAGCAGCAGGCTCGGCATCAGGATCATCAGGCCCGTCCTCGGCGATGCGGCGACCTATCGGGAAGGGACCTACGACAGGATCCTGATCGATGCCCCCTGTTCGGGCCTCGGCGTGCTTCGGCGGCACCCTGACGGCAGGTGGGCCAAAACCGAGGAGAGCATCAGCGAGCGGGCATCACTCCAAAAGAAGATCCTGGAGAACTGCGCTAAACTCGTGAGGCCTGGCGGCGTACTGGTCTATGCGACCTGCACCACGGAACCGGAGGAGAACGAGGCCGTGGTCAACGCCTTTGTCGCGACCTCTCGAGGCGAATTCCGCGTCGACGATCCCCGGCCCTATCTTCCCGATACGGCCGCAGCGCTCGTGGGTTCGGACGGATTCTTCCGGACCTTTCCGGATGCGCCATTGATGGACGGATTCTTCGGTGCGAGGATCATAAAAAAGACCTGGGATACGTGTACAGTGAACGGTTAGAGGACCAACGGGAAGCGGTTCTCCCCTCACCCTTTACCTCTTACGCCTGACGTATTGACGGTATTATTGTATCTGCTTGCATATTCCCCTCATTACTGGTAAAATGCGGGCTCGCATTTATTCCTCAATCATGAACCGTTTTCTCAAAGGCATCGGGATATTCCTGACGCTGATCGTTGTCGGCATCGTCAGCGCCTTCGCGGTCATCGCACTGCTGCTCCGCCAGGAAGAAGTGAGGGTCCCGGACCTTACAGGCCAGGACATCATCACGGTCATCGAGGTGGTCGGCCAGCATGGGCTGCAGCTCAAGGTGGACCGCCGCGAGCCGAGCCAGACCATGCCCCGGGATGCCGTGGTATCCCAGGCCCCCCCGCCGGGCACGGGCCTCAAGAAGGGGCGGTCCGTGCACGTCGTGGTCAGTCAGGGCCCGAGCGAATTGCTGGCGCCCCGGCTGATCGGCGAGCAGTACCGGAAGGCTGAGATCCTCCTGCGGCAAGGCGGACTTCTCTCCTTCGATGTGGCGCGGGTGTGGTCCGAAACAGTTGAGCGGGACCTCGTGATCGCCCAGGACCCGCCGACGGGCACACCGCTCGAAAAGGGCGGCGGGGTAAGCCTCCTTGTGAGCCTCGGGAAAAAAGGGCGGTTGTACGTTACACCGTCGCTGGTCGGGAAAAAAGCGGAAGCGGCGGCCCGCCTGGTGGACCGTATGGGCCTCCAGCACCGCATCGTGTCGCGGAGCTCGAGCACCCGGCAGCAGACCGGCGATCGGGTCGTGGTGCGGCAGAAGCCCGCCGCCGGATATCCGCTCACTGCGGACACGGTGGTGGAACTGATGGTGGGAAAATGAATGAACAGTCAATGTTCAGCGTTCAAGGTTCAACGTGGCGGCATCCTCATATTGAAGATCGGATCGTGAATGTGGTTTAGGCTCTCTCGAGGTATCCCATGCCGAAAAAAGTGAAAGTGGCGCCCTCCATCCTGTCGGCTGATTTCTCCCGCCTGGGCGAGGAGATCCGGGCTGTTGAGGCCGCTGGCGCGGACATCATCCATATCGACGTCATGGACGGGCACTTCGTCCCGAACATCACCATCGGCCCCCTCATCGTGCAGGCGGCCCGGAAGGTGACGAAGCTGCCGCTGGATGTTCACCTCATGATCGAGAACCCCGAGCTGTACATCGCCGACTTCGCGAAGGCGGGCGCCGACTATCTGACGGTCCATGCCGAAGCCGCTTATCACCTCCACCGCCTGGTGCAGAGCATCAGGGAGCACAAGGGCGTGAAGGCCGCGGTCTCGCTGAACCCCGCGACGCCCCTCGATGCGCTTGACTACGTTCTGGGCGACCTGGATATGGTCCTCATCATGTCCGTGAACCCGGGGTTCGGCGGCCAGGCGTTCATCCCCTCGCAGCTTGACAAGATCCGGGCGCTCCGGAAGCGCATCGATGACCGCAGGCTCGATCTGGAGATCGAGGTGGACGGCGGCATCAAGACCGACAATGCCGCCGAGGTGGCCGCTGCCGGCGCCGACATCCTCGTTGCGGGATCAGCGGTCTTCGGCGCAAAGGACTACGCGGCCGCAATCAAAGGAATACGAGGGATAAGATAATTCAAGATTCAAAATGGAAGATTCAAGGGAAGGTCGCGTTCATTTTGAATTTTGCGTATTGAATATTGAACTTGTTGTTTCAGGAGGCACCCGTGACGATCAAGAAACAGACCATCAACATCCCCTTTGAGCTGAAGGACGTGAAGGAGCCGATCCTGTACCGTGAGATGTTCCCCTATTCGAGCGTCCCCAAGGTCGTGTTCGAGGACCGCATCATCCAGATCAACATGCCGAAGGACATCTGGCTCACGGACACGACCTTCCGCGACGGCCAGCAGTCCCGGCCGCCCTACACGCCGAAACAGATCGCGGAGATCTTCGACTTCATGCACCGCATGAGCGGGCCCAGCGGCGTGATCCGCCAGACAGAGTTCTTCCTCTACTCCGAAAAGGACCGGGAGGCCGTCCGACTTTGTCTGGAGCGGGGATACCGCTTTCCCGAGGTTACCGGGTGGATCCGGGCGAACAAGAACGACTTCAAGCTCGTGAAGGAGATGGGGCTCAAGGAGACCGGCATCCTCACCTCCTGCTCGGACTATCACATCTTCCTCAAGATGAACCTGTCCCGCAAGGACGCGCTCAAGGCGTACCTCGATATCGTGGCCACCGCCCTGGAGCAGGGCATCATCCCCCGCTGCCATCTGGAGGACATCACTCGCGCGGACTTCTACGGGTTCGTCATCCCCTTCGTGCAGAACCTCATGAGGCTTTCCCAGTCGGCCAAGATGCCGGTGAAGGTCCGCGCCTGCGATACCATGGGCTACGGGTTCCCCTTCCCCGGGACCTCATTGCCGCGCGGCGTGCCTGAGATCTTCTACGCCCTGATCCACGAGGGGGGCGTTCCGTCGGAGCTCCTCGAGTGGCACGGGCACAACGATTTCCACAAAGGGCTCGTGAACGGCACGGCAGCATGGCTCTACGGCTGCTCGGCGGTGAACGGCGCGCTGCTCGGCTTCGGCGAGCGCACCGGCAACACGCCCGTCGAGGCCATGCTGATCGACTACATCAGCCTGACCGGGAACGACGCGGGCATCGATACCGCAGCGATCACGGAAATGGCCGAGTATTTCCGCCAGGAGATGGGCTTCCCCATCCCCTCGAACTACCCCTTTGTCGGCTCCGAATTCAACTCAACGGCAGCCGGCATCCATGCGGACGGCATGATGAAGAACGAGGAGATCTACAACATCTTCGACACCACCAAGATCCTGAAGCGGCCCATGGGCGTGATCATCACCGACAAGTCCGGCATCGCCGGCATCGCCCACTGGGTGAACAGCCATCTCGGTCTCGACGCGGACAAGAAGATCGACAAGCGCCACCCCGGGCTCGCCAAGATGCACAAGTGGGTCATGGAGCAGTACGAGCAGGGCAGGACCACGAGCATGTCCCACGACGAGCTGCTGGATAAAGCGAAGAAATATCTGCCCGAGTACTTCGTTTCGGACCTCGACAAGCTGAAAAAGAAGGCGCAGGAGATCGCCCTGCACCTCGTGGAAGAGATGGTGGAGCTGAAGGAGATGCGCACCATGGACAACGCGAAGCAGGAAGCGGCCCTCCAGAAGCTCCTGGACGAGAACCCCTTCATCCAGTTCGCCTATGTGGTCAACAGCGAGGGGAAAAAGACGACGCGGAACATCACGCAGATCCAGTACAAGGCCCAGTTCGAGCATGCGGGCCTGGGCGACAACTTCTCGGACCGCCCCTGGTTCATCAGCCCCATGAAGGACGGCAAAAGCTTCGTTTCGGACTTCTACACCTCGAAGATCACCGGCGCCCTGTGCATCACCGTATCGGCGCCCGTTGCCAACGACGAGAGCAACATCATCGGCGTGTTCGGCGTGGACATCCGGTTCGAGGACCTGGTGCGGGCGGATTAGGATTAGTATCAGCGGCAGGCAGCGATCAAAAAAAAGCCGTACGTCCCTGGGGGCGTACGGCTTTTCTGTTGACAGGAGCCTTTGCAGGCCCGCGGCACAGCCTCGGTCACGGGTGCCGTGCGACGGTCCAGTCATCGATCGGGAAGAACTTTCCTCCCTTGATGATGGTGGGATACACGGTCTGCGATCCCTGGTGGTCATCCTTCGCAAAGCTGATCTTGTTTCCCGCCTGGATGTCGAGGCCCTTGATGCTCTCCACGGTGTCGATGAATCCCTCCCGCGTCAGGTTCTTCCCCGCCCGCTTCAAAGCCTCAACGAAGACCTTCGTAGCGAGATACCCCTCGAGGCTCACGAAATTGGGCTTCATCAACGGGAAATGCCTGTTCATGGCGTTGAGATAGTCCGTCACCGCCGGATAGTTCTTGCCGTCTGTATTGAACGGCGGAACGACCTGGGTCACCACCACGCCGAACCCGTACTTGTCGAGCAGCATCGCCATACGGTCGGGACCGACGAAGGAGACGTTCATGAACACCGGGTCCGGGTCCTTGCGTTTTTCGAGGAGCGTCTTGCGTTTCCATAAGGTGATGAACTTGGCGCAGGCACTGTAGGTCCCGGCCATGACCACGGCATCGGGCTTCGCCGACATGATCCTGTCCAGGGCTTCATTCACGTTCTCGAAATTGCGGGTGTACGTTCCGATGGCCACGGGGGCAAGGCTCCTCCGGTTGAGCGCCAGTGTGGCCCCGTCCAGCACGGCCTTCCCATACCCGTCGTCCTGGTAGAAGACCGCGACCTTCCGGTACCCCAGTACGTCCACCATGCCCTTGATGAAGACCTCGGTCTCCTGGTTGTAGCTCGCGCGGTAGTGCAAGAGGTACCGGTCCACCGGCTTCCGGAGCGATTCCGCCCCGGTGAAGGGGGCGAACAGGAAGACCTTCTCCTCGTCGAGCATCTTCCGGATCGCCAGGGCAGTGGGCGTTCCCACATTCCCGAGGAGACCGAAAACGCCGTCCTCCTTGATCAGTTTCGTGGCGTTCGTAACGGCGTTCTTCGGTTCATACCCGTCGTCATAGGCGATAAGCTTGATCTTGCGGCCATGCACCCCGCCTGCCTCGTTCACGGAATTAAGGTACGCTTCGACGCCCATCTTGAAGCTCGTGCCGAGGAACGATGCCGCTCCGTTCAGCGCCGTGGACATGCCCATCGTGACCTGGGTGCCCGTGACGCCGGTCTCGGCGCGGGCATTGACTGCCCCGGCAATGACCATCCAAAGCATGATGACGACGATGACCAACCGCTTCCTGTTCATAGTTGCTCCTTGTCGCAGATTATTTAAAAAAGCACAAGCGCCCGTCAGGCCCCGCGACCGGGCGCAGTATACCCGATATAAGAAATTTTACAAGGACTATTTATTTATAGTATGCTTGAGTCGTACCGGAAGGATGGGATATCCGGTGTCTTCGGCCTGGACATCCGCTTAAGGGATCTGGTCCAGGCGGAAGAGCGGGCCGCCCTGCTGTGCGCACGCAAGAAAGCCGTATGACCAGAGGCCATACGGCTTTTTTCGTCAGCGCGTCCCGACGGATCGCCAGTCAATTATGGGCAGAAAGGCGCCGTTCTTAATGACGGTCATATAGACCTCATGGGATCCCTGGTGGTTGTCCTTCGAGAAGCTGATAGTGTTCCCGGCCTTGATGTCCAGGTCCCGAATACTTTCCGCCGCATCGATGAACGATTCGCGCGTGGGATTCTTGCCCGCCCTTTGGAGCGCCTCGACAAAGACCTTGGTCGCCAGGTAGCCTTCCAGACTTCCGAAGCTGGGGGCCGCTCCGCCACCGTACTTTCCCAGCGCCGATAGATAATCGCTGACAGCAGGGAAGTTTCCGCCTCCCTGGGAGAACGGCGGAACGACCTGGGAGACCACCACGCCGTCACCATGCACCTCCAGCATCGATGCAAGCCGGTCCGGTCCCACGAAGGAAACGTTCATGAAGACCGGGATTGTGTCCCTCTCACCCCCGGCGAGGGTAGCCTTCAGCTTCCAGGTCCGGATGAACTTGGAACAGGCGCTGTACGTCCCGCCCATCACCACCGCATCGGGCCGCTCCCTCATGATGGCATCCACGGCAGGGATCACGTTCTCAAAGTTCCGCGTGTAGACCCCCATTCCAACTGGCGTCAGCCCCCTCGTCTGGAGTGCGAGCCTGGTCCCGTCCAGCACGGCTTTCCCGTAGCCGTCGTCCTGGTGGAAGACCGCGACCTTCCGGTAGCCCAGTACGTCGACCATCCCCTTGATGAATGCTTCGATCTCCTGATTATAGCTTGCCCGGTAATGGAACAGGTAGCGGCTGACCGGCTTCCGGAGCGATTCGGCCCCGGTGAACGGCGCAAAGAGCGGGACCCGGTTCTCCTCAAGGACGGGCTTGATCGCCAGCGTGGTCGGCGTGCCAACGTTCCCCAGGAGGCAGAACACCTTGTCCTCGGTGATCAGTTTTTTCACCTGGATGACCGTATTGGTGGGCTCGTACCGGTCGTCGTATGCAACAAGCTTAATCTTCCTCCCGTGCACGCCGCCGGATTCGTTCACCTTGCCGAGGTACGCTTCCACGCCGGCACGGAAGTTCGTCCCCAGGAAAGCGGAAGGACCCGAGAGGGCTGTGGACATGCCAATGGTGACCTGGTTGACGGTGACGCCCGGCTCCGCGAACGCCGGAAGCGTGACCATGGAGAGGATAAGCACGAGGGCCACCGGCAACAACGTGATAAGCTTCCTGTTCATACAAAGCTCCTTCTGCTCCGATAGTCAGAGTACCGTATGGACCAGGAGCATGGGTCGACGACGATTGGAAAAATTATAGCGTACCTTCCGGGAAGCGCAAGCGCTGATCGCCATTTGTGCTGAGGAAAGAGAAAAAAAAGAGGTGCGATATTCCGCACCTCTTTGTCAGGTTCTGCTGTATCGGCCCCTGTCCCGCTGTTCGCCGCAGGACCCGGTCAATCTTTGTCGCGACCTTTTCCCTTGCCTTTCCCTTTTCCCCGGCCCGTTCCGCTGTCCCCGCCGTACAGATCATGGCCGCGCTTCAATGCATGGAACTCCTTTGATCCCGGCTTGATGCCCAGACTCTTTGCCAAATTGCCCCAGCCCTGCCCTTTCGACGAACGATATCGCTCCGTAACGCGGTCCGTCGGCTGACCCGACATCTCCCCGAGGCGCAGCACCATGTAGGCGTCAGCGGGCTTTTCAACACTGCTCAACACTGCCGTGATCTGCGCGTCGCCGATCTTGAATCGCGTCGCAAGACTTGCCTTGAATCCTGATGGATCGGCCTGCGCCCTGATGTTCAAGTCCTTCATCCACTCGAAGTCACCCGCCAACGCCGCTCCGGCCGCAAGCAGCACCACGACCACGCCCGCCAGTACCCGTCTGATCGTCATCATCCACTCATCCCCCTGTCCATGAATATCGGGACCGCAGATATCAATCGCGTTGCCGCAATTTTCTCATAAAATACACCGCCGCCAGCAAAAGGATACCAGACGCGCCGGCGCTCCAGCGCGCGTCGGTGTCGTAACCGCTGATACGGAATGCCACGGCAGCGGCTGCCGCGCCCGCCGAAAACATGGCCAAGACGAAGGCCCTGCCAATGTTGTGGATATGACGGAGCACGCCCACAATGTCTCGGGACCCGATCTCGACGCGCAGTTCGCCGCGTGACGTAGTGACCAGGAGATCATGGAGCATTTTCGGCAGCTTCACGAGCGACCGCGCCGCGCCGGCAACCTGCTTCAGCGCGCCCTGTGCGGACATCTCCTCGGACTGTATGAACCGCTTCGCGTAGGGAGCCGATATCTCGATGATGTTCGTCTGCGGGTCGAGCTGCGAGCCCAGGCCGTTCAGCATGCCCACGACGCGGCCCAGCAGGATGAAGTCGTTGGGGATCTGGATGGCGGGATTAAGCTGCACTGCCTGCTGGATATCGCGGCCGATCTCCTCGATGTCCATTGCCTTGAACTCGCCGGGAGAGATGTCGCGGTACTTCTGGAGCAGGCGGTCAACGAAGACAACGAGCGGCTGGATGTCCTTGGTGAGCGGGATGAATCCCATGTCCACCAGCGCCCGCACGAGCCCCAGGCTGTCGCGCTCCACGATGGCGATGAAAGCCCGCCGGAGTTCCTCCTTCTTCCGCGCCGAGATGCGGTCCACCATGCCGAAGTCCACCAGAATCACGGAGGGACCCGACCGGACAAAGATGTTCCCGGGGTGCGGATCGCCGTGGAAGAACCCGTCGACGAAGAACATCTGGGCGTAGGCCTCGGCGAGGATGTGCGCCGTCTCTTTTTTGTCGATCCCCAGTCGGTCGATCTCCGCGAGGTCGGTGATCTTGGTGCCTTCGAGGTACTCCAGCGTCAGGACCTTCGAGGTCGTGTAGGGCCAGTAGACGATGGGGATCTTGATGCGCTCGTTCTTGGCGAAGTTCCGGGCGAAGGACTCGGCGTTCTTCCCTTCGAGGAGATAGTCCAGCTCTTCGGCAACGATGCGGGAGAATTCGGAGTAAATGACGTCGAGGTTGATCTGGCGGTACAGGATCCGGAGGATCCGGATAATGTACTTGAGGGCGCGCATGTCCGCGGCGATCACCTCATCGATGCCGGGGTACTGGACCTTGACGACGATGCAGTCGCCGTCGCGAAGGCACGCGCGGTGCACCTGGCCCAGCGACGCCGATGCTATGGGGATCTCGGTGAAATCGGAGAAGATCTCATCCATCGGCCCGAGCTCTTCGGTGAGCCGCCTCACGATGTCGGAGAACGGCGCCGGCGGTACCTGGTCCTGGAGCTTCGAAAGCTCGTCGGTGTACTCCTCGGGCAGGATGTCGACGCGGGACGAGAAGAACTGGCCGATCTTGATCAGGATGCCCCGCATCCGGACCATGCGCTCGCGGATCATCCGCGCCATCTGGCTGTGCTGCCGCTTCATGCGCTCGCGTCGGATGGTAGCGGGAGTTAAGATGTTCCGGAGCGCAAAGAGCTTGTAGCTCAGCAGCACCCGGAAGAAGAGGATGACGACCCGCACGACGCGGCCGCGGTATCTGAAGAATCGCATGGTTGATTATACCAAATTCATGGAAAAGGGACAGGACTTCCGCATGTTCACAACAGAGGCACAGCAGCCGTCCCGGCGGTTGGGTGATGCGGGTGAGAGCGGGGCCTACTTGACGATATCGCCGTACTCCTCAGGCCGCCGATGGCGCAGGAATCCCCAGGTCTCTACCGCTGCGTCCCGGTCCTTCAGGTCGATGTCGGCAATGACGATGGCGTCCTTGCTCCCGGCAAGCTCCGAGACCATCTCGCCCCAGGGCCCGGCGCAGAAGCTCCTGCCATAGAACACGATGCCCTCCTCCTGTCCGACCCGGTTCACGCGGAAGATAAAGATATTGTTGGCAAAGGCGTTCGCCGACACGGCCCGCTCCCACAGAACGTGGCTCTCCACCGACGCGGCCGTGGGCGCGAACACGATGTCGGCCCCTTTGAGTGCCAGGACCCGCGTGCCCTCGGGGAACAGGTTGTCCCAGCAGATCTGGACGCCGATCCTGCCGCGGGAGGTCCCGAAGACCGGAAGACCGGTATCTCCGGGCGAGAAGTAGAACCGTTCCTTATAAAAGGGGATGTCAGGGAGATGAAGCTTGCGGTAGACGCCGAGGACCTTGCCGCAGTCAATGACCGCGGCGCTGTTGTACAAGCGGTCCCCGCTCTTCTCGAAAAAGGGCAGCACGATGACGACCTGGTGTTTGAGCGACATCTTGACGAACTCGGCCACCATCGCTCCGGAGACCTCGCAGGCAAGGGACCGTCCCGCCGGGTCCTCCTTCCGGGGGAACCAGGGGAAGAGGCAGAGCTCGGGATAGCCGATGATCTTGGCGCCCTTCTCCGCGGCCACCCCGGCCATCTCCACAGCGCGGCTGATGTTCTTTGCAACATCAGCCCCCGCGCTCATCTGTATGCCGGCGATCCTCATCGTGTCCGCGCAGGGAGCAGGCGGCTATGGCGCGCCTGTCCGTTGCTGCGGAGCATTATAGCGGTCAACGGGGAAAATGTAAATGGAATTTCATGCGACTCTCGATGTTCTCCCGCGGGAATACAGAACGCAAGGCTAGCCTCCCGCGGCCCTTCAAACGGCTGGCCGCATACTGCTCAATTCCGCAGTTGGAGTTATGCATAATGAGAACCAACGCCCCCAACGTTCCCCAGACGGCCCCGGATAAAAGCATCTATAATTAGGATATGAATCACCCAGCAAGTCCTGATCTGGTGCGCATCGACGGTTCCTTCGGCGAAGGAGGGGGCCAGGTCCTGCGCACGTCGCTCGCCCTGTCCTGCGTGCTCGGACAGCCGATGGAGATCACGAACATCCGCAAGGCCAGGAAGAACCCGGGCCTCCGTCCGCAGCACCGGACAGCGGTCATGGCTGCTGCTTCCATCACCGGCGCCGAGGTCCAGGGTGCGGAGCTCTCGTCAGCAGCGCTCCAGTTCCGGCCCAACAGGACCAGCGGCGGTTCCTACCGGTTCGATGTTGCCGAGAAGCAAGGCAGCGCCGGCAGCGTCAGCCTCGTGCTCCAGACCATCCTCCTGCCCCTCTGCTTCGCGGAACAGCCGTCCGAGGTCTTGGTGAAGGGCGGTACTCACGTGCCCTGGAGCCCGTCGTTCCACTATCTCCACTCCATCTTCGTGCCCCTGCTCGACCGCCTCGGTGCGCGCATCGAGCTCTCGATCGCATCCTGGGGCTGGTATCCGATCGGCAACGGTCAAGTCTCCGCCCGGATCGAGCCAGCGAAATCGCTCCAGCCGCTCACCATGATAGATCGGGGCGGGCTCGTGCGCGTCACCGGCATCTCAGCGGTCTCGAACCTTCCCGGCCATATCGCAACGCGCCAACGCGACCGGGCGCGTGCGGTCCTCGGCATGCAGGGCATCGACGCGTCCATCGAGACCCTGTCAGCGGCCTCGCTTTGCAAGGGCTCCTTCCTGTTCCTTGCCGCGGAGTTCGAGCATATCTCTGCCGGGTTCGGCAGCCTCGGCGCCATCGGCAAGCGGGCCGAGGATGTGGCTGACGAGGCATGCAACGGGCTGCTTTCCCATCTGTACTCAAAGGGCGCGCTGGACCCGCACCTGGCGGACCAGGTCGTGCCCTGGCTCGCCTTCTGCCAGGGCACATCCGAGTTCACCACCAGCCGCGTCACCCAGCATCTTCTCACAAATCTCTGGGTGGTGCAGCAGTTCATGGATATTGATATCCAGGTGGAGGGACGCGAGGGAGAGGAAGGCCGGATCGTGATCCACCCCGCTGGGAGAAACGCTGTTTAAGCTGTGATTTGGAGCGGATGCTTTGCCCATGCTCCGTGTCGCGCCTTTATCCCTGCGTCACGTGAAACGGCAAGGAGGGAGGCCATGAAGATCGATTCCTATTCCTTCGGCAGGATCGTCATCGACGGGAAGACCTACACCTCGGACGTTATTATCTATCCCGGCAGGGTAGACGCCTCGTGGTGGCGGAAGGAGGGGCACCTGCTCCACCTGGCTGACCTGGGCGAAGCGCTTCGGGCGAAGCCGGACGTGCTCGTCATCGGCACAGGCGCTGCCGGCGTCATGCGCGTTCCCCGGGAGACCGTTGACCGGATCGCCGGTCAGGGCATCGAGGTGAAGGTGGAGCGGACGTCAAAGGCGGTCGGGCTGTACAACGGGCTGCAGGGCGCAAGGACCGTGATCGCGGCGCTGCATATCACGTGCTGAGCAGGGTCACCGGTGAATATCCGTGCCTGTACTCTTTCGCGTTCGCGCAGGAAGCTTGCGCTGGCAGGTTGAAGCTCCCTGACGCTAAATGCATGGAGCTTCGATCCTCAGGGTAGATTGCTTATCCTAATCGTTCGCTAACCCCGCAGCAAGACTTCGGCGAGCTCAGTCGAGTCGCTGCGGGGAATGCACTCGCTCCTGGATTCACGCGGCTACATGCCGGAGGCGGTAGGTGATCCTGCCCTTCGTCAGGTCGTAGGGCGAAAGGTCGACCTTCACCCGATCGCCGTTCACGATCCTGATGTGCCGCACGCGCATCTTGCCCGACAAGTGTGCAAGGACCGTCTGGCCCGTGTCGAGCTTTACGTGGAACAGCGTATGGGGCAGCGTCTCCACGATCGTTCCCTCGACCTCGATCATATCCTCTTTCGGCATATTCCATCACTTCCCTTTCAAGCCCCCTGTTAAATCTTCCTTACTTATATTATACCGCGCGGCAAGATATCAGGAGCGGGCCTTTGGGTGAGCGATGCAGGGATGCGGGACCATACAGGGAGGGGAGGAGGCTGATGAACGCTATGCCGATGCTTTCCCGCGCTGTTTTCTCGATCTGCAGGCCTTCAATCGCTCGATGAGCTGCGCATAGGACAGCGTATTCAGCACGTCCTTCTTCTCCACCCATCCCCGGCGCGCGACCGAAACGCCATATGCCATGTAATCGAACTGGTTCGCAACGTGCGTATCGGTGCTGATGACCAGCGGCACGCCGTAGCCCTTCGCGATCCTGATGTGCAGGTCGTTCAGGTCGAGCCGGAGCGGATAGGCATTGATCTCCATGGCCACGCCGTACTTCGCGGCCTCTTTCAGCACCGCGTCCAGGTCAACGGCATAGGCGTCGCGCTCGCCCAGGAGCCTGCCCGTTGGATGGGCGATCACGTTCACGCAGGGGTTCCGGACCGCAGCGAGCAGCCGCCGGGTGATCTGCTCCTGCGGCTGCTTGAACCCCGAATGGATCGACGCCACAACGATGTCGAGGCCCGCGAGCGCCTCGTCCGCGAGGTCGAGCCTGCCGTCCGCCCGGATGTCCACTTCCGTCCCCGCGAGGACCGTGAACCCACGCAGCTTTTCGTTCACGCCCGTGATGAGCCGCATCTGCTCCCGGAGGCGCTTTTCGTCCAACCCGTGGGCCACGGCGAGCCCTTTCGTGTGGTCGGTGACAGCGATATAGCGGTATCCCCGCTTCCTCGCTTCCTGCACCATCGTATCGAGGTCATGGCTGCCGTCGGACCATTTCGTGTGCACATGGAGATCGCCCTTGATGTCCGCAAGCGTCACCAGCTCCGGCAGCCGCCCTTCCAGCGCCGCCTCGATCTCGCCGGTGTCCTCCCTGAGCTCCGGCGGGATCCATGCCAGCTTGAGCGCCCGATACACGTCCTCTTCCTTTGTTCCCCCGATCTTCTTTTCGCCCGGCTCCCGGAACACGCCGTACTCGTTGATCTTGAGCCCGGCCCGCACGCCCATTTCGCGGAGCTTGATGTTATGCTGCTTGCTGCCGGTAAAGTATTGGAGCGCGGCGCCGAAGGAATCCTCGTCCACCACGCGCAGGTCGACCTGGATGCCGTCGTCCGTGATGATGGAGGATTTTGTTTCGCCATGGGCGAGCACCCTGCCCGTCTGCGGAAGATTCACGAACGCTGCCATCGCGGCCGCGGGGTCCCGGGAGGTGGCAAGGATGTCGATGTCCTTGACCTTGTCCTTCCATCGCCGGATGCTGCCTGCCACCTCGATCCGTTCAACGTACGCGCTGCCGCGCATGCGGCGGACGATCTCCTCGGCCAGCGGCAGGACCCTGCCGATCGGCCTGCGTTCGGTCCCGCGCCTCAGGAGCTCGATGCCCTTCAGGATGTTCTCCTCGGTCCGCTTCTGGATGCCGGGCAGGCCGCTGAGCTTTCCAGCGCGGACGGCAGCCTCCAGGTCGTCGATACCCTTGACCTTGAGTTTGTCGGACAGCAGCTTCGCCTTCTTCGGCCCCAGGCCTGGAACGCGGAGCAGATCAAGCAGGCCTTCGGGAGCAGCAGCCTTCAGCTCTTCATGCTTTGCGATCCTGCCGGTCTCGAGGAATTCCCGGACCTTGGCAGCCAGGTCCTTCCCGATACCCGGGACCGCCTCAAGCTCCTCAGACGAAAGGGATGCCACGTCCTTGGACAAATCCCCGATGTTCTGCGCCGCCCTGCGGTAGGCGCGGATGCGGAACACGTTCTCGTTCTTGAGCTCCAAAAGCTCCGCGATTTCGTTGAATATGTCTGCGATCTGCTGGTTCTTCATGAGAGAGGTCCTCTCAGGACGTACCCTGCCGCATGCTGACGCGACAGCAGGGGGCTTTATTCAGCGCAGTCATAAGCCTGCAGGCAGCTTCTTTATTGATTTTAGCATGGAATAACGGCGGATGGTTCTTTAGAAAGAAACTGCTGGTTCGTCGGACGGAAGGTCGGGGTGAAAAGTAATAGTACAATGACCCACGATCTCGCATCCATTGAAAATCGTCAAATGACGTATAAACAACTACAGTCTCACCCGCCAGCAGTCGTTATAGTCCTTTTTTCGTAGTTATTGATCATTTGAGATGCACTCGCTTTCTTCGCGCCATCGATATGAGAACAGCATGTTCCGGCACACAGTGTCATTTTTCGCGCTATAATTTATTTGTATTTTCGTTCTGACTACTACCGGCCCCAAGCGGCCTTCGGCCGCCGCGGAGGCAGAAAAGGAGGCAGCTATGGGAGTTCATCATTTCACACGCAGGGAATTCCTGAAAGCCGCGGGCACGGTTACAGCCGTGACGGCAATGGGAGGCATGCCCTTCGATGCCCTTGCCGCACCTTACGAGCGCAGGCTCGTGAAGTTCCCCGAGAAGACCGACCTCATCCTGCTCACGTCCCGTCCGCCGCAGCTCGAAACGCCGCTCTCCTATTTCAAAGAGCAGATCACGCCGAACGACGCCGTTTTCGTACGATGGCACATCAGCGAGATCCCGACATCCGTGGACCTCGCAGAATGGCGCCTCAAGGTCAGCGGCAACACAGAGAAGGAACTGCAACTCTCGTTCGGCGACCTCGCGAAGTTCGAAAAGGTCTCGTACACCGCGGTCATCCAGTGCGCGGGGAATGGCCGCAGCTTCTTTGATCCCCGCGTGCCAGGCGGCCAGTGGAAGAACGGCGCCATGGCCAACGTGACCTGGGGCGGTGCGCGTCTCAAGGACGTGCTGAACGCAGCAGGCCTCAAGGCAGGGTCCGTGGACGTGTCCTTCAACGGGCTCGACCGAGGTCCGCTCCCGTCGGTGCCTGACTTCGTCAAGAGTCTGGCCATGGACCATGCCCTCGAAGAGGACATCATCATCGCCTATGAGATGAACGGGAAACCGCTCACCATGCTGAACGGCTTCCCTGCCCGGCTGATCGTGCCCGGCTGGTACGCCACCTATTGGGTCAAGTCGCTCTCCGACATCTCGGTGAACACCAAGGCCTTCGAAGGCTTCTGGATGAATCCTGCCTACCGCATCCCGGACACGGAGTGCGGCTGCATCCCGCCGGGATCGAAGCCTTCCCGGACCATACCGATCCACCGCATGTCGACCCGGTCGCTGATCATAACGCCGACCGAGGGAGAAACCTTGAAGACGAACAAGCCGGTGAACATCACAGGCGTGGCGTTCTCGGGCGGGTACGGGATCAAGGACGTGATCGCGTCCACGGACGGCGGAAGGTCGTGGAGCCAGGCAGGCTTGGGCAAGGACCTCGGCAAGTACTCCTGGATCCAGTTCACACTGCCCTGGAAGCCCGCGAAGGCCGGGACCTACACCCTCATGGCAAAGGCGACGAACAGCATCGGCGATTCGCAGCCCTTCGAAGGTCTGTGGAACCCTGCGGGCTATCTCTGGAACAAGGTCGAACCCCTGACCGTGAAGGTGAAATAGGAGGATGCCATGAAAAAGACCCTTGTGCTGACGATCATCCTGGTCCTCTCCCTATTGATCGGAGCAGGCCTTTCCCGCACGTTGCTGGCGCAGCAAAAGGACGGCGTAAAATCCATCGAGCTGCCCGCCATGGTCTTTGATCTCGCCGACGGCCCGAACCGCGACAAGGCGGCTGGGTTCTGCGCCATCTGCCACGGGGCGGAGTACATTCCCATGCAGCCGAAGATGAGCAAGGCGCAATGGACCGCCACGGTTACGAAAATGGTCAAGGCCTTCGGCGCCCCGATCCCACAGGAGGACGCGGACAAGATCAGCGAGTATCTCGGCGGTGCCTACGGAACGGGGAAGTGACCGTCCCTGGACCACCGAGGAATGACCACGGCAGTCTGTCAGGAGGCTTTCGGGGGGAAACATCCCGACCCTCCACTTTTTTTCTTCGGCCCGGCTCGTGCTGCGGGGTATTTTGAAAAACCGAGGGCAGGAATTACTTCTTTTGTTCTCTTCACCGCCGGGCGGCTCTGACGCGAGAGACGCGTTCAGGCATGCGGCATGCGAGGATACGAAAAAGAACCGGCCCGAAAGCAGCGCGTCCGCAGGGGAAGCGCTGCAGGAAAATGGGAACGAGCAATGGAGCGTACACGAAGAACCTGGCATGCAACGCTGCCGGGCGATGAGCAGCCCAAAAAAGAGCTCTTCTTTGTTTAGCCAAAATTTGCACTGTTGCGCAGGCATGCCGTAGCGAAGGCGTTTCTTTGCACATCCCCTTTACGTCCTGAACGATATTGAAGCTGCCCTGAAGCGCGCTGCAGTGCGCGGCAACTTCGCAGGACCGCACCGGTGCATGCGCATAGCAATGGCAGCAAATCGGCAGGAATTGATGCCCTTGCCCGAACAGGCCTGGTTCTAGTGATAGGCGGACTTGTCGCCGATATCGTAGGCGAGGGGCTGGAAGACCTTGCGGAGCGTGAAGAGGACCAGCAGGGCCGCGATCAGGACCAGGCCGGAAGACGCGCCCGTTCCCGAGAGAGCGCCGACCGCGACCAGCAGCAGGTAGAACGGCATGAGCATGGCGAGGAGATAGCCCTCGAAGAGCTGGAAGCAGAACGCCTCCTTCGCGGTCACGAACCCCAGACAACCGGACAGAGATAGAAGGAGCAGCGGACCGTACGAACCCTGCATGAACGCGTCGGCAAGGGACCCCTTGCCGACGAGAATAAGTGCGGCAAAACAGCCGAGGCTCAGGAAATACAGTCCCACCAGGTAGGTCTTGATCTTGCGGACATAGAGATGAATGAAGAACACGCTCATGCCAACTGAGGCATGGAGGCTGTAGCCAAGGAGGTTCGCCGCAGCAGTGCGCAGCGAAGCAGTTGCGAGGAGATAGGCCAGGCCGGCCATGATGATCGCAGACAGCACGATTCCCACACGGTAGAGCACGACTGTTATTTTATCTTCCCTCGTAAGAGGCTGGAATACCTGTCGTTCACCCATTGTTTATCTCTCCTCTACTTTTAAAATCCGCATTGATCCGCGTTAATCCGCGTCCAAATGTTCTTCTTCTGCTCCACTCACTATGCGATCTGGCATTCATCCCTTCTTCTCTTTCTTCCAGAACACCAGGTCGTTCATCATGAGCTTCAGAAGCTCGCGGGGCGTCATTTGCGAGGTTTCCTTGCACCTGCAGGCGTCATCCTTCCCTGCCCCTGCTTGCGCCTCTGCAGGTTTCTTCTCGCTCCCCTCGCTGCCTGCCATATGAACGGTCCCGTGATGACGGGTAACCATCTTCAATTCCTCTGCGGTATATTACTCCTCCCGGAGGTAAGAGGCAACTCCTCAGGGGCCGGTCAAGCGGACGGGTCCGCATCAAGCGCATTCCTGTGCGGAGATTTTCCCTTGTACACATCTGAAGATAGGCCTGTTTGACCAATTGCTATTCGAAAGCTTTATTTTAACCAAACACCTGGCTATATCTGTAGGGAGGTGCGCAATGAAAGGCAAAGGATCATAGGGCAGGGAGAACCGCAGGAAGCCGTATGCACCCATCTTGATGGACGTCGCGGGCAGTAGATCCTTGCCTCGGATATCTACGTGAAGGTGGAAGGAAAAATCGAGACCGGCAGCCACACGGGCAGTAAGTTCAGTGTCGTCTCTTCATCGGGGGCGACGACGAAGTCCATCGGCGTCGACTATCGTTCTGCCAGTCTGGAGGGCACCCTTGCCGAAGAAGCATAGGTCGAAGTAAAACTGTACGGGTACAATGGCAGCTGGTTCCTCTCCAATAAGGTGGAGGTCGAAATCGAAGGGACCGTGACCGAGGACCGACAGACTGAGGTCAAGGGTCATACGATCTGTTTATGCATAGACACTTAGAGTAGCATGGCAACCGTAAGTGTTGCGTTTACTTATTGAACTCACAAGCTTTTGACGGGCAGCTTCGGGAACATTGCTGCATCCGTTGCGTTCTGCCGCCGGTCGCTGATTACGCGACCCGAGAAGCAACACGCGCAATACTTTTCTATTTGCCGGTAAGCGGCATCGTTTCTCCTCACTTCCTGTCCGGCGGATTCTTCTCGGACGTGCTTCCGTGAGCCGGAGCAACGGCCTGCGGCTTCCCCGCCTGCTGGGGCTTTCCTTCCTTCGTGCTTTTCTCCGCAGGCCTGGCAGCAGAGGCCGGCTCGGGAGTTGCCGGCAGTTCTTTTACGATCCGCACGATCTTCGGATCGTCGATAAGGGGCGCGTACTTCGGAAGCGTGAATTCGATCACGTCCTTTTCGTTGACCAGAAGGCTGATCTCGTCGACCTTCTTCGTGAATGTGGCCAGCAGCGCGCCGTCGGCTGTATTCACCGTCAGCAGCAGCGCATTCTCCTTTTTCTGCTTTGCCACAACGGTCCCCTTGACCACAGTCGCTTTTCCCGTTGCCCATTCAGGGATGTAAGGCCGCACGTAGCCGGGCAGGAAGATCGTGCCCACGATACCCAGTACCAATCCGACAATGAGCAGAACCATGCTGGACGGCTTGTTCATGAAATGGCCTCCTGATAATTTTAGAAGGATTCCGTTGCGACCCCTCAGGGATCACCCTTCTTCCTAAGAAACAGCAGCAACCCGGCAACGATTATGGAGCTGAACGCAAAGAGATTGACAAGAGCAACGACCGCCAGCCTGATCCAGAACGCTTCTTCCTTATCGGTCACGCTGCGAAAGACGTCCGCGTAGCCGTTGATGTGTTTTTCATGGATAGCATAGCCGATAATAATGAAGAAGAAAAGCACGAGCACGCATAAAAAAACGGCGTATACCAGCAGTATGTTCTTCCGTTGTTTGTTCATGGTCCTTGAGAACCTCCGGCAGGGCCCGGGTGTCCTCCCCTTTTCGTCCTTCTTCAATCATCATGCGCGTTCTTCTTTTTTCCATCGTGCTCCGCATGCTTTTCTCGCTTCTTTCCCCCCTTGTGGCATTCATGGCACTTCTTTGGGTCCTTGGTACTGAAGGTCGTGGTGCCATTGTGGCAGGCGCCGCAGAGCCCGCCCCGGTCGAGTGCGGCCATAGTGATCTTCGCCGTCCCGTGCTTCATGCTGAACAGACCAGGATGGCAGTCTTTGCACGTGTAGCCCTTCTCGGCGTGCTCATCTCCTTCGAACAGGACTTCCCCCCTGCCGCCTCCGGGCCAGACCAGGGTCTTGCCGGGACCTACTGCCGAAGCATACCCCGCCAAGATGACCGGCGTGAAGAGCGCAGCAGCAATAACAGTGCTCTTTATCCACCCCATGCATGCACCTCCCGACCGCTGGCGTTTGAATATGTTCAACCTTTCTTTGCAGTTGCTGAAAATAAGGTACAATTAAATCAACAAATGGCGCAGTGCGAGGTTGAGGCTTTTGCTACCGAAAAGGAGACACATATGCTTTGGACCATTTTTGTGATCCTCGCGATCTTATGGCTTCTGGGCCTGATCAGCGGCCATACCATTGGCGGATATATTCATATCCTCGCTGTCATCGCAATCGTTGTCGTCCTGCCAGGCTGTTGCCGAAATCGCATGTATGCTTCGATAAGCTCAGCACGAGCGGACTGCCTTCTTACGTATCCTTGCCCTTTTTCCGGTACTTGTCCAGCGAAATGACCCGCTTCTGATCATCCTCTCCTGCTCCCGGCTTTGGCGACGCAGTAGGTTCCTTGTCCACATCGCCCCTCAGGAACTGCACCCCTGCGTCCGGGGAGAACACGCCGATTAGGTCATCGTGATGGATATAGACATCTTCCTTGCGCGTACCGAAGGCGAGCATGCAGGAAAGATTCCCCTCTTCGTCCCAGTCCAGCTTGTTGTTGGTCTTGTCATTGAAAACCAGGATCAGACCGTGTTTTTTCTCGTCCTCGGTGAATCCCCGTTTGCCGATCCGTGTCCGTTCCGAATTGTTCACGATGAGGTAGACGCTGCCGAAATCGTTCCAGAGGTCGTAGAACAGCTTTTGCAGATACGAGACCTGTTTTTTCATACCAATGCTGATCCTCGGCTGCGGCTCCAATAGACTGCCTAATGAGATGAGAGTATAGGAAACTGTATGTGAAGTCAATAGAACGGCATTACATTGTCAAGCTAAAGTAGAAATGTCCTATTCTTACCAAAATAGAAATGTCCGGTTTTTACGGTGCCGATAGAGGCTGCTCTCGACGTCGTCTAGGTGTGAGGGCGGGCCTCGTTTTCCAGGGATGATCGGTCGGAGGTATCCAAGGCTTCTTTGCTGGGAACAGGGGGAGTGGCCCCGGCGTTTCCCTTGGCAGCTGTTCCGTAATCATCCGATAGCGCAGGTCCTGGCCGTTGTAAGTGATATGCAAACTGCCGTCAAGACGCGCCTCCACGGTGACCTTCTTGGCCCGGGTCATCTGCTCGATCTGGTAAAGCTTGCCGTTGTACGCGATCGTAAAGTCGTTCTTGACCGTCCGCTCCTCCTTGATGCAGAAGATGCGGTCGAGTTCTCTTGCATGCGGGGCCGGCCGGTGCAGGTCGGCCTTGAGACGAGCCTGTTTCCGGAACCGACTGTTATGCTTCGGCAGATAGGCGTCCAGGAAGGTATTCGCCTCGTCGACGTTCTTGATCCCCCGAAGGCGCATCTCCCGGACTAAGCGGTCCTGCAGCGTCTTGAACAGTCGTTCCACCCTGCCCTTGGCCTCGGGAGAGTTGCCCTCCCCATTTTAGGGCATTGTAGCCGGAATTAGGACATTTCTACTTTGGCAGAATAGGACATTATCATTTTGGCATTACAGACTGTTGACGGACCACCAGAGCAGCAACCATTCTCCCTCCTCTATTCGGGAAGTGTAATCCGTAACAGCATCCTGGCGGTAATCACAAAGCAACTAAATGAACCGCAAGGAAATCGCGTCTCAGCTCTCAATTGCACCACGGAACTACCCCATCATATTTTATCTGATGATACAAGGCGGGTGTTGGGCAAAAAGAAAAAAGAGCTGCAAGATGCAGCTCCTTGATATGATTGGCGTCCCCAAGGGGATTCGAACCCCCGTTATCGCCGTGAAAGGGCGAATGACCTCAGGCCAAAAAAGGATACCCCTCATGTGGAGGTCAAACTGCTTCCGGTGAAAGATGAAATTGGAAAGGCCGGAGAGATGTCTCTCCGGCCTAACATTAGACGCGGTGATCGCAGCATCAAGCCGCAAGGCATGAACCTGTTTTCCTATACATTATTTCCTATGGTGCGGACCTGTCAAGCCGCGGTCAATCAACGTTCTACCTCTTATCATGGGGGACACACACTGTTTTCGTTTTTTTGGACTGGCGTCCCGCTTTATCAGTTACAACAACAGTAATGGTGTACGACCTGCCTTCCATATCCGTGTCCTCACGCCAGGATTCCAGCGGGATCGCATGTTCGAAGCCATGAAGAGGGGGCATCTTGTGGATTCCGTATTTGTCGGTTACGGTAATTATTGTTGAATCGATTTCCGATCCGCAATGGGTAACCGAGCCTCTGATCTTAACGTTCACCATTTTATGATTCGGCGGCCAGAAGCACGCCGAGTCTTCATCCAGATCAGAGCTCTCTGCTTTGTGAATATTGATGGTCATTACCTGCGGCGTCTCAGCGTTCCCTGCATTGTCAAGCGCGAAAAAGGTCACGGTATGGGTCCCATCGCTCACGATTGAAAACGAGGTCGAACATTCCGACACGATGGCGTCTTTTCCGTCAATGCTGTAATGTACCTCCTTCACACCCGAGCCACCGTCATTGTCTGTTGCGAGCAATGTCATCTGCACATCAGACACATACCGCCCGTTTGTTCCCAGTGTCCCGGTCACCAAGGTTGTCGTCATTGGCGGAGTGACATCCAGTATTGCAGGGCCGCAAATAGGCATAATACTCGTAAAGAGAGAGGAGACGTTCAACTGGCCACCGCTACTATCACCGACAGCCACTATGGTCCCATCCCCTTTAAGCCCGACCGTGTGATTCGCGCCTGCTGCGATGGCCTTTATGTCCGTCCAGGTCAAGGCATCGGCATCCAGCTGGCCATAGTCATTATTTCCGACAGCCACTATGGTCCCGTCCTCTTGAAGCCCGACCGTGTGATACGCGCCTGCTGCGATGGCCTTTATGTTCTTCCAGGTCAAGACATCCAGCTGGCCATAGTCAACTCCGATAGCCACGACGGTCCCGTCCGTTTTAAGCCCGACCGTGTGATACGCGCCTGCTGCGATGGCCTTTATGTCCGTCCAGGAGGAGACATTCAGCTGGCCATAGTCATCTCCGATAGCCACGACGGTCCCGTCCGTTTTAAGCCCGACCGTGTGATACGCGCCTGCTGCGATGGCCTTTATGTCCGTCCAGGAGGAGACATTCAGCTGGCCATAGTCATCTCCGATAGCCACGACGGTCCCGTCCGTTTTAAGCCCGACCGTGTGATACGCGCCTGCTGCGATGGCCTTTATGTCCGTCCAGGAGGAGACATCCGTCTGGTCTTGGTTCGTAAATGCGGCAGTATATCCGGTAGCCACGACGTTCCCGTCCTCATCAAGCCCGACCGTATGATACCAGCCTGCTGCAATGGCCTTCATGTTCGTCCAGGAGGAGACATTCAGCTGGCCAAAGTCCTTATTTCCGACAGCCACGACGGTCTTATTTTTGTTAAGCCCGACCGTGTGATACGCGCCTGCTGAAATAGTTGCATCATCAGAGCATTGAATTGCCGGGGCCGCGTCTGGGGGGGACAGGGACAGGGACGGGGCCGCGGCCTGTATGGGCTCGTTTTCAACAGTCCCATTCATGCAGGAAAAAAGTAGGGATGCCGCCGAAATGATCAGAACTGATCGCATAACATGCATGACAAGATGAAGCGTCCTTCCTTCCAAACTTAGGTTCATAGCAAGTAATGAAGCAATAGGCTTTTTCATACGGCCTCCTTTAAAAATGTAAAAATGCAAGTGGTTGCGTCCGGTTCATGAGAATTTAACGTATAATTTATATACATATAGTATTAGATACTGATTTTTTGTTGCAATGTCGGTGCCACTATACTTCTTAATATTATTAAATAGTTACAATAATATTCGGGCCAGTATTATGAAAAAATATACCCACATGGGAAACATATTACATACTACCAAAATTATTAGTTAGTCGAAATCCATCAAAATCGTGATGTTGTCGTTCTGGTCTTGCTCATTTCTGAGGGCATATGGGGGCAGGATGTACGGGGGTTGCGGTTCCTGAGATGACCGACTATACGTATTAAGATCTGGTTGCGATGATCGAAGAAAGTGGTCCTACCCAGAGCAATCTCATCCTTACAGAGATACGTCATGATGTTTATAATCGCATGAAACAGACGACATCCACATTTACGCTAAATTGAAAAGCCACCTCAATTACTTTGGCCAGGGATAGGTCGCTTTAATTACGTTTCGGTAGTTCTCATCTAATGCAGGTTGCAATGCAATAAGCGCTTTAAACCGTCTGGCCATCTCAGTCACATGGCGTACCTCGTCCGGAGTCAAGCCACTGCCAAGCAAATCTTTTTCACGGTAGGATAACCACTTCTTGATGACCTGATATCCACCGATAGCGTAGTCCCACACGGGAAAGCCCCGGGAATAGAAAAGGCGGTTCCGAACCGTCAGAACCGCCAAATCTAGCTAATTTCATTTGTGTGAGAATTTATTTCATTCGATGCGCACGGAATTTCATACGATGCGCGAACTTACAAACGGCCTATGCGCCGTGGCACTTCTTATATTTCTTGCCGCTCCCGCAGGGGCAGGGGTCGTTCCTTCCCACCTTCTTGTCCGTGTGCACCGGCTGGGGCGCCGCCATCGCGTCGCCCGCGCCCACGAAGCTGAGCTGGGCCATCTGCCGCTTCTGCCGCCGTTCGATCTCCCGGTCGTCCTCCTTCGCCTGCTTGACCCGGAAGATGCTCTCCACCGTGGTCTCGACGATGCGGCCCTTCATCTCCTCGAACATGTCGAACCCCTCTTTCTTGTATTCGATGAGGGGGTCCTTTTGACCATAGCCCCGGAGGCCCACGCCTTCCTTGAGATGGTCCATGGCGAGGAGGTGGTCCTTCCACTGGTGGTCCACTGCCTGGAGCATGAAGAGCTTCTCGAGCCGCCGCATCAGATCGGGGCCGATCTCGGACTCCTTGTCATTGTAGCTCTTCTCGAGCGCCTGCCAGATGACGTCGCGGAACTCATCGCGCGATTTGTCGCCCTGCTCCAGGTCCCCGAGGCGGAAGGAGAACTTCGCAACCAGCGTCTCCTTGAGGCCGACGAGGTCCCAGGTCTCGGGGTAGGCGTCCTCAGGGCAGTAGAAGCCGAAGAGGCCGTCGAACAGCTCCTCGGCCAGGCCGAGCACGTCCTCTTTGAGGTTCTCGCCCGCCAGGATCTGGCGGCGCTGCTCGTAGATGACCTTGCGCTGCTGGTTCATCACATCGTCGTATTCGAGGACGTGCTTCCGCATCTCAAAGTTATGGTCCTCAACGCGCTTCTGGGCGCTCTCGATGGAGCGGGAAACCATGCGGTGCTCGATGGGGACGTCCTCCTCCATACCAAGCCGCTCCATGAGCCCGGAGATCCGGTCGGAGCCGAAGATCCGGAGCAGGTCGTCCTCGAGCGCGAGGTAGAACCGCGACGAACCCGGATCGCCCTGGCGTCCCGACCGTCCGCGCAGCTGGTTGTCGATCCGCCGCGACTCGTGCCGCTCCGTGCCCAGGATATGCAGCCCGCCGGCTGCGATCACCTTCTCCTTCTCCGCAGCGCATTGCTGCCGGCACTGGATCAGGGTAGTCTCCCATTCCTCCGGCGTGTGCTCTTTTCCCTTCAGTATCTGGCGCGCCAGGCCCTCGGGATTGCCGCCCAGTACGATGTCCGTACCGCGGCCGGCCATGTTCGTGGCGATGGTCACGGCAGCGTGGCGGCCCGCCTGGGCCACGATCTCGGCCTCCATCTCGTGGTACTTGGCGTTCAGCACCGTGTGCCTGATGCCCTTCTTCTTGAGCAGCGTAGACAGCAGCTCGGACTTGGCGATGGAGATCGTGCCGACGAGCACAGGCTGGCCGATCTTGTTCTTCTCCTCGATCTCGCTGATCACAGCGTTGAATTTGCCCTTCTCGTTCTTGTAGATGAAGTCAGCGTTGTCGATCCGTATCATGTCCCGGTGCGTCGGGATCACCACCACATCGAGGTTGTAGATCTTCGAGAACTCGGCTGCCTCGGTATCGGCTGTGCCGGTCATGCCGGCCAGCTTGTTGTAAAGCCGGAAGTAGTTCTGGAAGGTGATGGAGGCGAGCGTCTGGTTCTCGTTCTCGATCTTGACGTTCTCCTTGGCCTCGATGGCCTGGTGCAGGCCGTCGCTCCACCGGCGGCCCGGCATGAGCCGGCCGGTGAACTCGTCCACGATCATCACCTGGCCGTCCTTCACCACGTAGTCAACGTCGAGCTGGAACAGGGCGTGGGCCTTCAGGGCCTGGTGGACATGGTGCACCAGGTCCACGTTGGCGGGATCATAAAGGTTCCCGGCATTCAGCAGCTTCTCGACCCGTATATTGCCCTCCTCGGTGAGGGCTACGGTCTTGGTCTTCTCCTCGATGGTGTAGTCTGCGTCCTTCTTGAGGCTCGGGATGATGCGGTTGATCTTGTAGTACTTATCGGTCGATTCCTCGGCCGGGCCGGAGATGATGAGCGGCGTTCGGGCCTCGTCGATCAGGATGGAGTCCACCTCGTCCACGATTGCGTAGTTCTGCTCGCGCTGAACGTAGTCCGCCAGGTCGAACTTCATGTTGTCCCGCAGGTAGTCGAAGCCGAACTCGTTGTTCGTGCCGTAGGTCACGTCGCTGTTGTACGACGCCTGCCGCTCCTCGTCGTCGAGGCCGTGGACGATGACGCCCACGGTGAGGCCCAGGAACTGGTAGATGGGCCCCATCCACTGGGCGTCGCGTCTGGCGAGGTAGTCGTTCACCGTCACCACGTGCACGCCCCTGCCGGTGAGGCTGTTCAGATAGACTGGGAGCGTGGCGACCAGGGTCTTGCCCTCGCCGGTCCGCATCTCGGCGATCTTTCCCTCGTGCAGCACGATGCCGCCGATGAGCTGGACGTCGAAATGGCGCATGCCCAGAGTGCGCTTCGACGCCTCCCGAACGACGGCAAAGGCCTCGGGCAGGATCTCTTCGAGGACCGTCTTCTCCGCGCCGCGCAGCTCCACGGGATCTTCGATGCCTTCCGTGCGCTCCCGGATCAGCTTCTTGAATGCGTCCGTCTTTGCCTTGAGCTCCCCGTCAGTGAGCCGCGCAATGTCCGCTTCGAGCGCATTGATCGCCTCGACGCGCGACTGGATGCGCTTCAGGTCGCGTTCGTTCTTGGTGCCCAGAATCTTCTTGAGGATCGTTCCTATCATGAGACTCCCATCTCAGCCATTGTGATCTTTCGTGAAGCACCCGTCATGATAATCACTTTCCCTTGTAAATTCAAGGGAAATATGCCTTGACCGCTTCTGGGGCGGCGCTCATCATCAGCTGAGACCACGCCCTTCCCCGCAGTGGGCATCCTATTTATTTCTTGACAGGGGCCGCGTTTACGTTAAAATGTACGCATGAAAGCACTCCTGACGGACAAGTCCATTTTCGAGATGCAGGCGGAGATCTGTAAGACCCTCACCAATCCAAAGCGCATCGAGATCCTGAACGCCCTGAAGACAGACGAAAGGACCGTGACGGACTTGGTGAACATCCTGGGCGCGTCCAAGGCGAACGTCTCGCAGCACCTCGCGGTGATGCGCCACAAGGGTATCCTGACAACGAGGCGGGAAGGTGTGAATATCTTCTATCGCGTGGCTAATCCCAAGGTCATCGAGGCTTGTGCACTCATGAAGGAAGTGCTGTTCGAGCAGCACGCGGCGAGGAAAAAGGCGGTTTCCGGCGCCTGATTGCCTGCCATTTTTTTTAACCTTATAGTTGCAAATATTCTAAACTTGTATCTTTAGCACCCCGGTCATTTCTACCGGATTTATCACAGACGAAAGAAGGATGGTTATGAAGACAGGCAGTGTTCAGGACGCAGACACACGGCCCGCGCAGTACATGAACCCTTATGTTGCCGGGGTCGGGCTCGGGCTGGTGCTGCTAGCGGCATTCGTTATCGCAGGACGGGGTCTGGGGGCCTCAGGCGCTTTTGCCTCGGTGGTGAGCTACGTGGTCAGCTTGGTAGCGCCGGCCCATGCAGGGAACAACCCCTTCTACCAGAAATACCTGTCCCGGGCGTCCAATCCTTTCAAGGACTGGCTTTTCATTGAAGTGCTCGGTGTGATGATAGGCGGGTTTCTGTCCGGATACTTCACACGGCGGGTGGCCAAAACAATCGAGCGGGGCCCGAACATCTCCGACAAGGGCCGGCTCGCCCTGGCCTTCGGCGGCGGCATGCTCGTATCCTTCGGCGCACAGTTCGCCCGGGGCTGCACCAGCGGGCAGTCCATCACGGGAGGGGCGCTCCTGAACCTGGGTAGCTGGGCGTTCACCATGTCGGTGTTCGCCGGGGCCTACGGCGCTGCGTACTTTCTGAGGAGGGAATGGAAATGACGGCACCGCTCATCACATCCGGGGCCCTGAGCCCCTCGTACGATCTGTTCTTCGCGCTGCTGATCGGCATCGCCTTCGGGTTCTTCCTGGAGCGCGCAGGATTCGGCAGTGCGCGTAAGCTCGTTGCCCAGTTCTACCTCACCGACCTCTCGGTCTTCAAGGTCATGTTCACCGCGCTCGTGACCGCTATGGTGGGGGCCATCATTCTGAACCGCGTGGGGTTCCTCGATATCGGTGAGCTCCCCCTTATCGGGACGTACATCGTCCCTATGATGGTCGGCGGCCTGATCCTCGGCGTCGGTTTCGTCATCGGAGGATATTGACCCGGCACCTCTGCCGTGGCGGTCGCCACGGGCAAGGTCGACGGCATGGTCTATGTGGGAGGCCTCCTGGCAGGCATGTTCGTCTATGCTGAGCTCTCGCCAGTCCTTATGCCGTTCGTGAACAGCACCAGCATGGGACAGATAACCATCCCGCAGTATTTCAACCTCCCGGTCTTCGGGGTGGTTGCCGCGGTCATCGTGATGGCCCTCGCCGGCTTTTACGGCGCGACCATCGTGGAGAAGAAGTTCGGAAGCCGCTGAGCAGCACATTGCATCGGAGCGACAACGGCCGCCGAGGGAGACCCTTCGGCGGCCGTTCTTTTTTTCGAAGATCTTGTCGCTGCACCATGGTGCTCACGCTTCTCTCCCACCCCGGGCGGCTAGGCTGCGACGACTGTGAGTATGCATGCCAATGCCCTACCCCTAACAAGAGCTGTCAAAAAAGCAACGCGGCAGAAGGGAACAAACTATTGAGCATGAACGAATATTATGGCATGCCAACGCGGCTGAGCGATAAGCCGCCCAAAAGAGCGATTTTTTTCTACGGCCCGCCCCGCGCTGTTGCGCAGGCATGCCTTAGAGATTGTTCGCTCCAAAAGTCCTTGCTTCACTCGCTCGTAATGGAGATGTTCCTTTTGCAGCCGCACACACAAAGAAACCCCGGAGAGAGGGGTCTCCGGGGTTCCGATCATGTCTGTCTGTGACTTTCTGCTGTACCGAGCTACCCGCGGCCAAGTCCGTCGCGAAACGCTTCGGTATGCCCGTTTAGGAATCCTTGCTTACATTTGCTGCCTGGGGCCCCTTCTCTCCCTGAATAACGTCAAAGGTGACGGGCTGGCCCTCGGAAAGAGTCTTGAAGCCTTCGCCCTGAATGGCCGAGTAATGCACGAAGACGTCCCGTCCGCCGCCGTCCGGCTCGATGAAACCGAATCCTTTTGCCTCGTTGAACCACTTCACTTTCCCGTTCGACATAAATCGTACTCCCTCCTTGCGTGTAGTTCCGCCCGCGGCCGTGGTTCCCCTTTTACCACTGCCGATCCCTGGCAAAACTACGGTTTTGAACAACAGAGATGAGCCTCATGTCTCCCCTGAGCTCAATTCCCCGAAAAGCCAGAAGTGTATGAACGTTTGAGTTCGCTGCCATAGGTATGATGGGATAAGCAAGGCCTGTACGCGCCCTTTTTTTAATTCAGATATTTCCCCGGATTGACCGGAAGGCCGTTCAGGCGCACTTCGTAGTGGAGGTGAGGTCCGGTGCTGGAGCCGGAGTCGCCGGCATATGCAATGACGTCGCCACGCCGAACGCGCTGTCCGGCCTTCACGTTGAGGCGGGAATTATGAGCATAGAGCGTCTTGATGCCGTAGCCATGGCTGATCTCGACCATGTTGCCGTAACCCGTGCCGAAACCGGCCTTGACCACCACGCCGTCGGCAGAGGCCACGACCGGCGTACCCGTCTGTGCCGCAATGTCCATGCCCTCATGGAACTTCTGGATGCCGCTGAAGGGTGATATCCTGCTCCCGAAGCGGGAGGTGACCCAGCCGCGTACGGGCCAGACGGAAGGCGTAGATGCGTACAGCGATCGCTTGTCCTCGAAGTATTCGATCAGCACCTGCAGGCTGGCTTCCTGCCGGGATGCCGCTCCTTTAAGCTGGGTGAGTTCATCGCTCATTTCCTTGAGCGCCTCGGCCTGCTTCTTTTCACCGAGCGCTGTGAGGTTCTGAAGGCCAAGCTCGTCGGGGCCTCCGATGCCGAGCACCTGCTGGGCCTTGTCCCGGGGTCCGAGGCTCACCGCGCGGCGGAGCTTGGTATCCAGATCGCGGAGCAGGAACATCTGGCGCTTGTAGTCCAGAAGGTTCAGCGCGAAATTCTGCACCTGGGCCTTCTGCTGCATGAGCTCTTCGCGCATGGATTGCAGTTCCCAGACCTTGTCCTTCACATCGTTATACTCATAGACCAGGTACAGCGAGAGCACCAGGACGCCGAGGAACGATAGGAGAGAGGTCTTGATGGCAGACTTCGAAATGCGGAGGGTACGCACGGGGGAGTTCGGGCCGGGCACGACCATGATCGTAAAATATTCTTTTTTCTTGATATTTCTCGCTTTCCCTGCCCTCATCATCCCTCCGCAGTGAGAAGACGCACCCGTTACTGCATAGACAGTAGCATAGAGCCCGCTTTGATGTCAAGATTTTCTTTGAAAGACCGATTCTTCCGGCACTATATATTGTAGGGCACCGCAGGGTGCTCCAATATCTTGTTTTTGATCTTGTTCTTGGGTCTTGGCTGACATACCTTGATCGTGCGCGGCAGAAATGGTTCGAGAGGGCAGCCGCTGCACCGGGGCGCGGTCTTCGTGCAGTGCATCTTTCCCAGCCTTACCAGGAGGGCGTGGTATTCATTGAACAGGCTTGTATCCCGCGGAAGGCTATCCATGAACAACTGCTGGACAACGTGGTAACCATCGTCCCCGCTCACCATCCCGTGCCTGCTGAAGATCCTCCTCGTGTAGGCATCCACCACGAAGACCGGATGTCCCGCTGCATAGAGCATGATTGCATCGGCCGTTTCCGGGCCGATCCCGTTCACCGAGAGAAGGCCTTTTCGCAGTTCTTCCGGATCATCCCGGAACATCCGGGCAAGGCTCCCTCCATACCGTTCGGTCAGAAAGGCCATGAGGTGGCTGAGGCGTTTCGCCTTGACGGTATAGTATCCGCTCGGCCTGATGAGGGCGGCAAGCTTGCGGCGGCCAAGACCTCGGAGGCGGACCACGGTCAGAGAGCCTCCCGACTTCAGATTAGTGATCGCTTTTTCGACATTGCCCCACGCGGTGTTCTGGGTGAGGACCGCACCCACCATCACCTCAAAGGGGGAGTCGCCGGGCCACCACTGCTGCGGTCCATATTTCTTGAAGAGGGCACCGTAGATGGCCATGAGCTGTTTCCGGGTCCTGTCCGCCTTCATGATCGATCCCTGCGGTATGCGGTCCGGTCCTCCGGCGGGTGCGCCGTCAACGGCCGCATCACCCCTTCGTCGCATCCTTCACCCACGCAAGATAGGTCGGCAGGCCGGCCGCGATGGGCAAGGCGATGATCTCCGGCACGGAATAGGTATGGAGCGTCTTGACCCGCGCAATGACCGCATCCATGAGCGGCATTCTGCTCTTGCAGATCAGGAGCGCCTCCACGGCATCCTGGGTCTTTCCTTCCCAGAAGAAGAACGAGCGCACTCCGGGAATGACGTTCACACAGGCAGCCAGGTGTTCGTCGACAAGCGTCCGGGCGATGGTTGCCGCCTCGTCAGATGAACCTGTGGTGATCAGAATGACGATCTCTTCGGCCATGATCCCTCCTGGGTGAATGGTGTGCCAGATTCTCGCTACGCGAAGTCGTTCCCCGCCTCGTCATGTGATCGCACGGTCTTCAGCAGCAGCATCCTAGAACTTCATCCCGCCAAGCCCTTTGAGGTCCAGCATGACGAGATACTGCGTCTCGCCCGGCTTGTTCATATAGGAAAACCCCACGCCCCAGCACTGGGAGGCGTAATGGACTTTATATTCCTTCTGGGTGATGGTCCCGTTCTGTATATCGCGCCACATCTGGCCCTTCAGGTCCCACCTATCCAGTTTCAAACCGAGCCCGGTGATGAGGAATTGGGTCCGGGGATCTCGAAGGTACTGGTGGGTCATATCGAACTGAACGGTCTCACCCTTGACCGTTACGCTCTCGGAGGAGGAGGAAAGCCTGTTGGTATACGTATCGTAGTTTGCGTTGGCAGAAACGGTGAGCAGCTTCGGCGTCTTGACGGCAAGTTCGCCTATGATCTCGGAGCGCGGGTGGGCGTTCACGAGGTCCTTGTTCCGCGCCTCGCCCACGTTATAGGACTGGGAGAGGCGAAAGACCATAAGATCGAAGGTCCGCACGTTCGCACCGTCCCTGTATCGGGCGGTGAGCCGGTTGATGAGGGATAGGGTCACCAGGTTCTCTTCCTGCACGTCGTCCACAGCATCCAGGTGGGGGAAGTCGCCCTGGTCGATCCGGGGGATGTAGGAATACGAGACCGTCGGTTCGATGGAATGCCGGACCCGGCCGATCCCGGACTCTTCGTCCTGTCCATAGACCTTCGAGAAGCGCGCGTTGAGGTCCGCACCGGCGTACGTATATTTCCGCTCCACCGGTTCGATGGTCGTCGCGCCCCGGTCATAGAAGGTGGCGCGGGCTCCTATGCGGGGCGTCAGGCTCAGACCGTATCCGCTCAGGACTGTCGTGAGCTCGGGCTTGAAGTCCGCCCGCAACACATTCCCCCCGTCGCTGGACGTGAAGTTGGTCGCCAATCCTTCGAACCGGAGGTAGGCCAGCCGGACCAGCGGCTCACCGAAGATCGTGTACCGGAGTTCGGGCAGCTTCTGGACCGTCTTGTCATTCGGCTGGGTCAGGTCCGTTGAATACTGACCCAGGAGATAGAGCGAGGCCGTGTTCCACCGCTCCACGTAAAATGCGTTCGAATCGATATATGGCCGGGCGCGCAGCTCCAGTTTCTTCTCGAGATCGCGGTAATAGTTCTGGTCACTCACGAGGTTGACGTCCGCACGGAACGAGAGGTCCTCGGCGAATTCCTCTCGGTGCTGGAACTGAAGCTCCCATTGGTTCGTTTTGGAATGGAAGTTGTTGAAGTAGTTGTAATAGGCCTTACCCTCCGAATCCCGGTTGTTCACATAGCGGTATTCGATCCCGGTCCCGTGGCCGGTCCGGTCGCGGTAGTCGGTGGTGAACGTCATGTCCCGGGAGTCGGAGATGGCCCAGAAGAAGGTGTTTTTCATGAGGAAGCCGTCGCTGCTGCTGAAGCCAACGACCGGGATCAGCAGGCCGCTCTGCCGCTTGACCGGAAAGAGGAAATAGGGCGCGTACATAATCGGCAGGCCTTCCATATTGAACGACACATGACTGCCCGTGGCGTACTTGGCCAGGTCCACATCGAGCTCGCGCGCCTTGAGGTACCACTCCCCCTCGTCACAGGTGGTGAAGGTGCCGTTCTCCACGTGATACACGGTTTCGGAGCGCCGCTCGATACGGTCGCCCTTCAGATAAAAATTTTCCTTGCTCTTGTACAGCTGGCCTTTTGTGAAGAAGCCGACGCCCGTGGTCAGGTTCACCTCCAGCCGGTCCGCCATCACGGTGTCGCCCTTGTCCCGGAGATATACGTTCCCTTCGGCGACCGCCTCGCCGGTGCTGTTGTTCAGCACGATCCGGTCAGCCTCCAGCCGCATGTCCTGCTGGTCTATCCTCACATGGCCTTCGGCGGTGTAGATGTCGTTCGCCCGGTCGTGGTCCAACTTGTCCGCGGTCACGTTGACGGGGATCTTTTTTCTCAGAGGCTCCTCGGCGGACACAGTGCATAACGTTCCCGCTGCCAGGACCGCCGCAAGGACAAACACGGTGATGGGAACTGCTCGCCTGGTCATGGCGTTCTCTGTGCTCCGCGTTCTGCGTTCCGCACTCCGCACGTCCTCCCTCATCCCTTCAACCCCCGCAGCATCACCGGCCCTTCTCCGGGCCTGAACGCCGCCCGCGCGTCCCCGACGGTATAGAGGGAGCCCGTGATGATGATGAGGTCGTCCCTGGCTGTCTCCCGGCGCGCCAGATCAATGGCCTCGGCCACGGACCCCGTGGAGGCCACGTCGCCGTGGAACGTGCTGATCTCCGCTGCCAGGGATGCGGTGTCGAGCGCCCGGGAATAGTTTGGCCGGGTCACCACTACCCGGTCGGCCAGGGGAACCAGCCTGTCGAGGATCCCCCGGAAGTCCTTGTCCTTCAGGATGCCCACGACCAGGACCATCCGGCGGTACGACCGCTTCAGATCCCGCAAGGCGTCTGCGAGGACCTGAGCCGATGCCGGATTATGGGCGCCGTCCAGATAGATGTCCGGACTCTGCGCCACCTGTTCAAGCCGTCCTTCCCACACTGCATCCTCGAGACCGGCCCGGAGGGCGGCTTCGGGGATCTTCATGCCTGCCTTGCCGATGCACTCGGCCGCGGCAAGCGCGATGCAGGCGTTCCCTACCTGGTGCCTGCCGAGCATGACGATCCGGAGGCGCGGCAGGCGAGCGAAGATGCCCCGGTAATCGAATTCCTGCTCCCGATCCGTAGCCACCTGTTCGGCGCCAAAATCCTGCGGCATCCGGAAGACCGGTGATCCTGCCAGCCTAGCCTGCTGTTCGATCACCGCGAGGACCTCCGGCTGGACCGCGCCGGTCACTACCGGCACGCCTGGCTTGATGATCCCCGCCTTTTCTGAGGCGATCAGCCCGACGGTCGTTCCAAGGAACTCCGTGTGCTCCAGGTCGATGTTGGTGATCACCGAGACCAGCGGGGCGATCACGTTCGTGGAGTCCAGCCGTCCGCCCATCCCGGCCTCAACCACCGCGATGTCGACCCGCTCCTCCGCGAAGCAGGTGAAGGCCATTGCCGTCGTGACCTCGAAGAACGTCGGCGTCAGGGGCCCGCCGTCTGCGGACCGTACATTCTCGTACCTCGCCAGCACACGCTCAGCCAGCCCGACCACCCGCTCCTCGGTGACCGGAACGCCGTTGATCCTGATCCGCTCGGTAAAGCTCACCAGGTGCGGCGACGTATAGAGCCCCACACGGTATCCCGCCGCTCTGAGCATGCTGGCTAGAAAAGCGGCCGTCGATCCTTTGCCATTGGTTCCGGCGATGTGGACCGACTGGAACCGCCGCTGCGGGTCGCCCATAAGCCCCATCAGCTGGATGCTGTTGGACAGGCCGAACTTGATGCCGTGCTTCTGGAGGCCGAAAAGATAGTCGATGGTTTCCTGGTACGACATGGCGAACCGCTATTGCGGCGCCTGCGGGGACGGCGGTGCAGGCTTGTCCTCGGGTTTGGTCACCGGTATCTCCGCTGCCGTGCTTTCAACGGCCTTTTCCGTGGGCTTGTCCACCGGCAGAGCCGCAGGTTGTTCCACGGGCAGCCGAGGGGGGGCGGAAACGGACTGGAGCTTCAGGACAAAGGGAAGCTGTTCGTCTTTCGCTGCCGATGCCAGACGGGACCGTTTGTAGCTGATCTTCCCGGCGTCCCGGATCCGGTCAAAGAAGGTGTACAGTTCATCGGGGGTGAGCCTGCCGGATACCTCATGGACCTGGTCGCTGAACCGCAACGAGGTGAGCAGGGGGTGCTCCTTCATGGCCTCGTTGATCCGCCTGACGCTCGCCTTCTCGCTCGCCTTCTCCACCGTGATGGTGATCAACAGTGGGTCGGCCTTCGGCGCCGTGACAACCGGCGGCGACTGCTTCTTCGGCTCAGGCGCCGCGGGAGGGGCCGGCGGGGGCGTGGTGACCGATAGTGGCGCGGTCTCGAGCTTCGCGGCAGACGGCGGAAGCGGACCGGCATCGAGCTTCTCCAGGTCGGGATCGTGCACGAGCGGTGTGATGACGTAGAGATAGACAGCTACGGAAATAGCGACGACCGCCAGCAGCCTCAGCGGCCGGAAGAATATCCTGGTAATCCCTGAAAGGCCGGACACCCGTTCCTTCAGGCGCCCCGCCATCCCTTCGGGTGGTGATAGATAGTTCAGGAACCGCTGCGTCTCGTCGATCTGCCGGAGCGAATCGATCTTGGAGCGGCAGACCGCGCAGGCGGCAAGGTGGCGCTCCACCCGCTTCTGTTGCGGCAGAAAAAGATGCCCCTTGAGGTATCGGGGAAGCAGGCTCCGCGTACGTTCACATTCCTTCTTCATTGATCATGTCCTCGTTATTTCTGTTCCGCGACCCGTATATCGCGCTCGACATTACGCTCCTCCGACCTTCACCTGTTCGGCCGCCAGGTGGGCGTCCCCGAGAAAGAGCTTGCCGAGCTTCTCGAACCGCGCCGGCGTGTCGGTGACGAAATACCTCCGCTCTGCCGCACCCTGCCCCGGACGATGCCACTTGAGCTTGTCGAGCACCGCGGCAACTTCCTTGGCGGTCTCGGTGGCCGAATCGATGAGCGTGATGCCAGGGCCCACGGCCCTTCCGATCACCTTCTTGAGGAGCGGGTAGTGCGTGCACCCCAGGACCAGCGTGTCGATGCCGCTTGTCCGGAAGAACGCGAGGTATTGCTCCGCCACGAGCTCCGCCACGTCGTTGTCCACCCAGCCTTCTTCCGCCAGCGGAACGAAGAGCGGGCAGGCCTTGCTGATGACCTGGATGTCCGGATCCAGCCTGGTGATGGACCGTTCGTAGGCAGCGCTGCCGATGGTCGCCTCGGTGCCGATGACGCCGATCTTCTTCGTCCTCGTCGCGGCAACGGCAGCACGTGCCCCGGGATCGAGCACACCGATGATCGGAAGGGGAAACTCTTTCTTCACCGCGTCGAGGCTGACGGCCGATGCTGTATTGCACGCCACGACCAGCATCTTGATCTCCTGGGACAGGAGGAACTGCGTGTTCTCGAAGCTGTAGCGGGTAACCGTCTCGGCGGACCGGATGCCGTAAGGAACTCGCGCCGTGTCGCCCAAGTAGATGGTGTTCTCCCGGGGAAGCGCGGCCATAAGCTCTTTCAGGACCGTAAGACCGCCGATGCCGGAATCGAATATGCCAATGGCTTTCTGCATAGTCAGGGAAGAACCAAGACAGTTGCCGCAGAGGTCGCGCAGAACATCTGACTTATTGAGGAATGCACATTTTTGCCCATATCATTTGCCATCGAGAACATACTCTGCTCTTGCGAAGGCGCAGGCACCAGCAGAGAGAAAGACCGGATTAACTGAGCATTTGATCGTTTCTCCGTGTACTCGGAGACCTCCATGGCAACGTATTTAATGCGCCTCATAATTATGAATTTTCTCGTATTTGTCTGTATCAATCACCGACCGATATTCCTGAACGCTTTTATCGGGGATCCAGGATGTTGGCCGGATTCCCGCTCAGTACCGTTGCAAGAATGACGACAGGGGATTTCTGATGCTGTCAAATCTCGCATGAAACCTATGCTACGTTCTGAATGAACGATCTCAAACAGCTGCTGCCCGTCTCATTGAAGCTTACTGTAGCAAGCTGCAGGAAATCTTCGATCCTCAGGGTAGAATGTTTTTTCTAATCGCTCGCTCCTGGATTCACGATGATACCGGAACACCGCTCATCCATCGTGCAATGTCGGGATGATGTCTATTGCCTTCCTCTGCGTCCTCTGCGGTGAGTACGCCGTTCGCCTTACTGGGTCCTCACCAGGTCCATTCGTTTCACGAGCGAGCGGGACAGGTCGATGTGCCCCGCCAGGGTCTGGGCCTCCCTGCCGTCGACAAGGACCCTGACTTGGCGAACCTCGGGGAAGTTCTGGGTCACGGTGTTCACCAGGGCATAGACAGCGAGAAGCTCCTCCTGCGCAGAGGCCCGGATCTCCTTCTGGCCCGCGGTGACAAGCGACAGGTCCAGATAGACGGTACCTGCTGCGTCGAGATACAGGGCCCGGAGCTTCAGCTCCTTCAGGACCGCTGCCTTCCCTCCTTGATCTCCGGCAAGGACAGCGGCAACCGCCTCCCGCGCCTGGAGCTGGACATCCGGCTCCCGTTTGACCGCGACAACGGCTGCGCCGAGCTTCCCCTCTGCGGGAAGGTACAACGTCGCCATGAACGGCTCGTTCGGCTTCGCTGCCGGTGCGGTCTCCTGCTGCTGTACCTGCACGGGCTGCGGCGCCCCTGCTGTTCGGAACCAGAGGTAGGCCCCGCCGCCGGCGGCGACCAGGGCAGTGGCTATAACGGCCATGGCCAGCCTTCCGCTGCCCGGCAGGCGTCTATCGTTTCTCTCTGACATAGTGTCCGATCTCCCGGGCGATAGCCTCGGCCGCCTTCCCGCGGTTCATGGCCATGCCGGTCTCTATGAGCACGGCAGCCGCATCAACGGCCTTGAGCTGGGCAAGCGGCGCCTGCTCCGGCTCAGCAGCCTCGCTCGCCGTCAGCACCCGGACCATGCTCCTGCCGAACCTGCCGCTTTCCTGGGCGTGCCTGGCCTGCTGGGTCCCCCAGAGCACCTGCTGCTGCTCGCTCATAGCGTCATACCCCAGGAAATCGGAGGGACCGCCGGAGGAGGATGATGTCTGGCCCTCGTCGGGATCAAGAATGAAAACGCGGGCGTCATGCCCGAGCGCAACGTGCAGGCTCACGAACAGAACGGCGCCGGCGGCGTTGGCGAACCCAGACCGCTCGTCCGGGGTCATTTGCTGGTCCTGCTCCCGCGTGAGGAGCACCGTCATCTTTATGCCGCTCGCTTTCAGAATTTTCCTGACGGCGTTTGCCAGATCGAGCGTGAGCGCTTTTTCCACGCCCTGGACCGCGACGATGCCGGTATCCGCGCCTCCGTGCCCCGCATCGATCACGACAACGGGGGCCTTTGCCGCAAGGGCCTCCGGCACCTCTGCGGGCGCCGCGCCCCGACGCACGTCGACGACGATCCGGTCGGGCCCGCGAAGAACGAAATCCTTGGCGTCGCCGGCCGCCGGGCCAAGTGTGATGATGATCGATCGGTGGTCGCGTTCCTGGCGAAGCTCCATGCCCTTCACTACGCCGTCGTTGATCAACGGGAGCTGCGGCGACCTGAGGACGAACGGCCCGCCGTAGGAGCTGAAATAGAGCGTCTTCCCGTCGCCCGATCTCGTCAGGACATAGGGTGCCGCCTCTTCGGCCTCGAACACGATGCGCGTGAAGCCGGGGTAGGTAAAATACCGGACACCCCTGACCGTAAGCCCCTTGTCCGCAAGAGCAGCGGCCGCGGGGACAGCGATCAGGAACGCGCAGAGAATTCCAGCAATGGTCCGCATACAGGCAGGCATAGTAACATAGCCGAAATAATTGTGCAAGGAAAAGCCCTGTAATAACGCCGGAGTAGCGCTGTCCCGCCGACAGAGAAAAAGCGCAGCGGTCGGTTGCCGGCTGTCAGGGCCCGTAGCCCCAAGACATGGCTGGAAGGCTTAAAAGGAATTGCATAGACGTCAAGTTCGACATCGTCCCGAAGATGGCTGTAAATAGGCCTTCCGCGCGGCGAAGGCAAGGTCACCTGCGGCACCTGCCACGACCCGCATACGAACACCAACGGCAGCTAGCTCCGGATGAAGACCATGGACCTGGGCCAGGCATGCTCATCCCGTTAAAGCAGGCCTCAATCCTCTTCCACGCGGTAGCCGAGCTTTTCGATGCTGTCCCGCGTGAGCTTCTGCACCTGCTCTTCCGGTATTTTCCGCTCATCAAAATCGACGGCAACCGCTCCGTTCTCCACGTCCACGGCAATGACGCCGTCCATGCCGCCGATGAACCGCCGGAGCGCAAGCGAACATTCCCCGCAGAACTGTTTCTGCACCTTGAAATAGGCCTTCGTCATTGTCACCCTCCCGCACGCTGTCCCCGGGAGTATGATAATCCCGCACAACCGCACCGTCAAGCGGTAGGTCTGCCTCGATCATGGATCATTTGACTATTCCGGCATTTTCTGCTACTTTTTAGTTAAGAGACAAGAGAGAAAAAAGAGAGGATGGAGGAACGACACCATGAAGATCACACCCCAGATCACGCTTAAGAACGTGCCGCATTCCGAAGCAGTAGAAGCAAAGATCCGCGAAAAGATAGGGAAATTGGACCAGTTCTCCGACAGGATCATGGGCTGCAGGGTCACGGTCGAGGAGTCCCAGCGCAGGCAGCACCAGGGCAAACTCTACTCGGTCCGCGTCGACATCACTGTTCCGGGCAAGGAGCTGGTCGTGAACCGCATGGAGAACGAGGACCTCTATGTCGCTGTCCGGGACGCGTTCGACGCGGCGAAGCGCCAGCTCGAGGAGCACTCCCGCAAGCGGCGCGGCGACGTCAAGGCCCACGCCGAGTCGCCCCGCGGCAAGGTTGCCAAGATATTCCCCTTCGACGGGTACGGATTCATCGTCACGAACGACGGGCGGGAGATCTACTTCCACCGCAACAGCGTCATCGAGCCGACCTTCGACCGTCTTGAAGAAGGCGCCGAGGTGGCGTTCCTGGAGGAACAGGGAAAGGAAGGGCCGCAAGCTGTCCGCGTCGCGGCAAGCAGGTAGGAACTACGCGGGGTACTCTCCGACATGGGGAAGATGAAGCCTGTGATGAGTTGATTCATATCCCGGCTGCTATCGTTGAAGGGCCGGGATATTTTTTTCTCCGGGAATACGTCATCGAGGACGGGAACAGGCGTACCCTTGTACCTGTGCGGCCTGATCTCCCCGCCATCCACCTTATGAGGCAGAAAACCGTCCTCACGTCCCACCGCACTGCATATTCGTTCTGCTCCTTGTCATAGCAGAGTTCGAACCCGAGACACCATCGCAATCATCGAACCAGTCCGTCAGATCTATGCCCTTAGAGGAAAAGGGACCTCCACCGTGCATCACCGGCGACCTGTCAAACATCGCGGCTTTCCTTCAATCTTGCATTCCTTCGAATGGAGAGCGTCGAAGTGATCGGCACGTGATCCATAAAAGCCGAGATGTGTGTCAAAAAAGCTTTTTCATGCCTTCGTGCCGATGGTGAACAGCACGCCAACGTCCAGCCATATCCCCTCCGTCGTCGCGAGCGCGGCAATCTCCTCAAGATGTTCCCTCCGGAACCGTTCCTGCTCAAATGGCGTGAGCTGGCCCACGAGCCTGCGGAACCCGGCGTTCCAGATGACTTCCCACCAGGCATGCGCATCTTCGAGAAAATATCCGACGTTCCTAGCCACCACCTGGACATCCCGGAACCCCGCCTGTTCGAACAGGTCCCGGCATCCCGCCTCTGTCGCGATGCGCTTCCAGGTATGGGTCGGTTCTTGCACGCCACAGCCAGCGAGCCGGTCGAACATCAGGTCCACAAGCGGACGGAATAGATCTTCCTTAAATCCGGAGATCGCAACCTGACCGCCAGACTTGACCGTTCCCGCGATATGCGCCAGTTGGCCGGCCATGTCTTCGACAAAAAATATCCCGAATGCGCAAACCGCAACATCAAACTGGCTCGCCGGAAAGCCCAATTCCTGCATGTCCCGCTCGATGAACTCTATGTTCCGGACATTCATTGAAGCGGCCTTCCTGCGTGCCTGTTCCAGCATGCCCGGAGAAAAATCCACTGCCGTCACACGGCCTTTGGGCAGGCGGCCGGCCAAAGCCAGCGCTGCATGGCCCGTGCCGGTTGCAACATCGAGGACCTGCTCGTCACCATGAAGGCTAAGGATGGCGGCAAGGTGTTCAGCGCTCTCGGGAAAGAACCTTAGCGCATTACCGTCGTAGCCGGTCGAGACGGTGTTGAAGGTTTCCTTGAGGAATGCTTTGCGCTGTTGTTCGTCCACGGGAGGGAGTTTCCGGACCGCCTGTCCTCGTTCCTTATCAGAACCGGCAGGACCCGAGGGAAGGCATGGTCAAACCGGAACGGCCAACGCCGGCAACGGGAGCAGCGCCGGTGCGCTCTCGGGAAAGATTGTCAGGTGGTTTCGCGGAGGGGGATCTTCAGCTTCTGACCGGTACGGATCACGCGGCCGCTTTTCAGGTTGTTCGCGTCCATGATCCGATTGATGCTGGTATGATATCTGATCGCGATAGTGGACAAGGTCTCTCCCCGCCGCACGCGATGAACGACAAACGAGGACTTCGGCGGGGACCATTTCGGCAGCGTCGCTGCGGCTGCCACGACCGCTTCCCGCGACCCCGGCGGGACCTTCAGGTCATAGGCGGTTCCGGGCGTGGCAGCATGACGCAGCTCCGGGTTCAGCACTGCCAGGTCTTCGTACGCGCAGCCGGCCTTCTCGGCAAGCTTTTCCAGATGGACCGGCCGATCGATCACCGCGATCTCGTAGGGAAACGGATTGTCCGTTCCTTCAAGCGTGAATCCGTATTTTGCCGGGTCCTTCACGATGGCCAGGACCGCGAGGAACCGGGGATAGTATCTGGCCGTCTCCCGCGGAAGCCGTTCATAGAGGTCCCAGAAATTATCCAGGTAGTTGATCTTCTGCTGCCGGATGACCCGCAGAACATTGCCTTCCCCGCAGTTGTACGCGGCAAGGACCGTCGCCCAATCGCCGAAGATCTGGTGCAGTTCGTTCAGATAGGCAATGGCTGCCCTGGTGGACTTTTCCGGATCCAGCCGCTCATCGACCCATTCGTTCCGCTTCAGGCCGAACTTGTAGCCTGTTGACGGGATGAACTGCCAGAGGCCGAGCGCCCGGGCCCGGGAGAGGGCTTTCGTCTTGAATCCGCTCTCGATGAGCGGAAGCCAGGCAAGGTCCTCGGGCATTCCGGCGTCCCGGATCATCTGCGCGAACTGTTCCCGGTACCTGCCGGACCTCTCGTAGGATTCCAGGAAAAAATCACGCTCCACGGTCTGAAAGAGCCTGATCTCCCGCTCCACATGATCATTGATCGTGATCGGGATCTCTTTGCCGTTGCCGTTCACCGACGTGAACCGGGAAGCGTAGATCTCCGTCAGCCGCTTGGAGATCACGAACCGGAGGTCCTCCTTCTGCTGGACGGCCTTGGCGTCGGCATCTGAGGGCACCTTCAGGATGACGGCATAGGCCTGGTCGAGCGCTTCGATCGCCCGGTCCCGGTCCCCCGCCGCCCAGTGCTCCTGGGACGCGTCGATCAGCTCCAGTGCGGCATCGAGAACGCTCTCATCAGTCGGATCAACGTCCGTGTCGTCCTCCGCCGCGGCCTCGGGGTCCCCGGCTACAGCGTCACCCTCGGTCCGCAGCGGGGAGATTGGCGGCTCAGCCACCACCGGTGATGCTTCGGGGGCATAGGACACCGGCGACTCAGCAACCATCGGTGACGCTTCGGGGGCATAGGACACCGGTGCCTGACCGGCCGGCAATGACGAGCAGCCCATCCCGGATGTAGAGACGAAAAGAAAGAGAGAAACGATATATGGCGAGGATTTCGTAAGCATTGCTTTTGTCCGATACTACGATATCATCCGGCAAAATGCAAAGGTTTTATGAACAGGAGCGTTTTTTCTTCGGCGGCCGCAGAGGGCGAATGGCGGGGGGAATATCCATGACAGGCGTACATGGGTGCGCTGCGAAAAAAAGAACGGATGGGCAAGAGCTGTCAGGCTGTGGTACACCGGTTCCAGGAGCGAGCGCACTCCCGCAGCTTGCTTCAGGGAGCTTCAACGGGGGCCTCGTTGGGGTCAGACGTCACCGGTGATGGACTTCTGAACACTGCCACAAGATAGTGGATCCAGATATTCTCACAAAGTCTTCGCGGCCCTGTACAATCTCCTCTACCAGCTTCCCGACGCTCCGCCGCCGCCTGATGACCCGCCCCCGCCGGAAAAGCCGCCGCCGCCGCCCGAGCTCCAGCCTCCACCCCCGCCAAAGCCGCCGGACATGAACGTGAATCCGCCGATGGAGGTGCGGCCCTTGGAACGGAGGTCCGCCCCCGCCTTCCTGTACCAGTCCGAGTTCCTGAGCATGAGCTTGGCAATGGGGAAGCCCGCCAGATAGGTGATGAGCAGAGTGAGCGCGCCTGACGTACCGACCACCATGATCGGGAACATAGCCCAGAAAGGGATGAGAAAAAAGTAGAGGAACCACCCGGCCCCGGGCGTCACGATGCCGATGACGGTGAACAGACCGATGATGCCGAAGATGAACGCGCCGATGAGGATCCGCTCGGTGAGAGACATGTCCGGGGGCTCGATGTGGAGGCCCGAAGAGGTCTTGCCCACTCCACCTGCGCTGCCTTCGCCGGACGGTGCTTCGCCTTTCTCCAGAAGGTCGAGAATGGCCTGCACGCCGGCATCGATGCCGCCGTTGTAGTCCCCGGTCTTGAAACGGGGCGTCATGACGTTCCGGACGATCCTGCCGGCCGCGAGGTCGGTGAGCGTGCCTTCGAGACCGTATCCGACCTCGATGCGCATGCGCCGGTCCTTCGGCGCCACGATGATCAGGACGCCGTTGTCCTTGCCTTTCTTGCCGAGCTTCCAGGACTCGAAGACCTTGACGGCGTATTCCTCGATGTTCTCGCCTTCAAGCGAGGGGACCGTGAGCACGGCAATCTGGTCGCCTGTCCTTTCCTCGTGCGCCTTGAGCCGCTCTGTGATCGACCGTCGTGTACCGTCGTTCAGGACCTCCGCGTTGTCGGTCACGCGGCCGGAGAGGAAAGGCACCTCCAGCGCCGCGGAACTGATAGCCGACAGGAGCATTGCCGCCAGGAGCGTGTTCTTGAGAATTATTCTCATGAGCCTTTCTCCTCGACGATCGCATTGGGGAGCTCGTCCTCGGCCGCAGCCGCAACCGCCGTGGCTCCCAGGACCTCTTCCAGGCCGGCCAGCCCCGCTTCAAAGGCTATCGCGACCCGGCCCGACGCGAGAAGCGACGTCATGCGCGTGATGATCCCCTGCGAAGCCTCCCGGCCGAGGCGTTTGGACAACCCGGTGTCGGGAAGCATGATGACCTGCCGCTCGAACAGGCTGACGAGCAGCAGGATGCCCCTCCGCCCGCGCGTGGCGAAGACCTCGCGGGAGAGGAACAGGGACTCTGCGTACTGCCGCGTCTCCACCTCTGCGCGATGGGCATCGAGGAAGAGGCGGGCAAAGCCCGGCAGGCTGACGCAGGCCAGCGCGCAGGCAGCGCCGGCGATGAGCGTGGCCGTCACGGCGAGCAGCACCGCGGTCGATGAGTGCCATCCGGGCCGCAGCAGGTCCAGCGCGGTGACCGCAAGGCCGGCACCGGCCGCTCCCAGCGCGAATGCCTTCCAGGGTAGTTCGGCATAGACGTCGCTGCGCTCGACGACTGCGAGCACGATCTGGGTGCCTGTCCGCTTCTCTGCATCGGCGATGCGCCTGTCAAGCTGCTGCCGTTCCTGTTCGGTCAGGGGATGTTTCATGAGGTGATTGCTCCGATAAAGTCAAAGAACGCCAATGAACAACCTTTGACACAGATAAAAGCTGATCAATGACCATGAAGCAGCCTGATCAGGCTGGGTGTCTTCATGCGTCTTCATAGCATCATTCAAAATCTACAGCGCCGGAAATGAACCCGTCGTTACATCTCTACCTTCGGCGCTTTCGCCGCGCCTTCCTCGGCTTTAAAGGATTCCTTCAGCTTCAGGTGGAGCAGCAGGCTGTTCGTCAGGTTGTTCGGAAAGATCCGGATGGAGGTGTTGAAGGTCTCCACGGCCTTGTTGTACCGCGAGCGCGCCACGTTGATCCGGTTCTCCGTTCCTTCCAGCTGGCCCTGCAGGTCCATGAAGTTCTGGTTCGCCTTGAGATCGGGATACTTCTCGACCACGACCATGAGCCGTGACAGCGAACTGCTGAGCGCGCCCTGGGCCTGCTGGAACTGCGCCAGCGCCTGCGGGTCCTCGAGCATGGCACTCGATATCTTCACCTGGCCGACCTTTGCCCGGGCCTCGGTCACGGCGGTCAAGGTCTCCCGCTCGTGCTTCGCGTAGGCTTTGACGACCGTCACGAGGTTCGGGATCAGGTCGGCACGGCGCTGGTATGCCGATTCCACGTCCCCCCACGCCGCCTTGACCGCCTCCTCGTTGGCCTGCATGGCGTTGTACCCGCAGCCGGAAAGTAGCGAGGCGATCGAAACAATGAGCATGGCCAGCACGATACGGATCTTCATGTGTTCCTCCTTAATATTGGCCTTCCGCTTTCAGGGTTCGACCTGCCGGCGGTTTTGCCTGCCGGCAGGCTGACCAGTAATGGATACTGCGAAGACGTTCCCTTGCCGCAAAACGCACGAAGCTGGCTGTCTTCGCATCAATGCGGTCGTGTCACCGATCACTCGATCTTCTTGAACATCTTCTTGCCCGCGCCGCAGGACGGGCACTTCCAGTCATCAGGCAGGTCCTCGAACCGCGTGCCTGGAGGGATCTTGCCTTTCCGGTCACCTTTTGCGGGATTATAAATGTAACCGCAGTTACCTATCTGGCACTGCCACATGCCGCCGAGATCTTCATCTGACATGCAATTCCTCCTGAGGATGCTTCTCCCCGATAGCGCATCCCCTGCTTCACGCTTGTCCCGCTGCCGGACCGGACGGGATGATACCCGCACCGAGCTGCTCATGGATGAAAAACCGGAGCAAGGCGCTGTCCGTGGGCGCAATGTCCACGAACTTCATCCCCATGCCCGGTTCGCAAAAAGGCCCCTTCTCGAAGGAGACGATGTACAGCACTTCCGCCCGGAGGTCCACCGTCCGGTCCCCGAAGGAGATGCTCACCCCGGTGCGCGCCTTCACCGCCCGGGGTTCCAGGGTCCGGAAGAACATCCCGTATTGCGACAGGACCGTGACGTATCCCTCGGTCCCGCCGTGCTCGTCCCGCAGCTCCGCCGGCAGGGCGGTGGGGATCCGGATGTTCTTGCGCGAGCCACCCTCGGTCGCCTTCTGGATGACCTGGAACACATCGTCCGGGTTGACGGGAGTCCGGAGCAGGCCGGCCAGTTCGCCCCGCGAGAGCTGTTTTTCGAGGTCCCGGTCCTGTCCGCTCACCACCAGGATGAGCGGCATGTCCCGGAACCGGACATCGGCCTTGAGCCGCGCCGCCAGCTCTTTGCCGACCGCCCCTCCCTCGGCAAAAACTGCCGCGGCAGGCGCCACGCACAGGAACTCGACGCCCTCACGGGCGCTGCTCGTGCTCGCAACGGTGTAGCCGAACCGCTGCAGGAGCATGCTGAGGGTGAACCGGTCGTTCCAGTCCGAGTCCACCACCAGGATATACCGCATCTGCCCGCTCACCAGTGCAGGTTCGCTCATAGTAATTCTCCGCAGACGAAGAAAAGGATGCAGACGAAAGGTCAGGGAATGTTGCTAACGCAGGGCCTCCAACGGAACAACTGCCGGTCCTCGATGACCTTGACGGCCGCGAACATCGCGCGAAGTACGATTCCGGGCCTCCGCCTATTCGCTTTCCGCCGCGATGCCGCGCGTCACCTCGTCGTGAATGAACTTCCGGAGGATCTCGCGTGTCTCAGGCGCGATCACCGTGAACCTGACTGCCATGCCCGGGTCCCGGAACGGCCCTTCACCGGCCCGGCGACTATGCATGACCACAGCGTCGGCATTAAGGTTGCGGCCATTGATGTTCAGCTCGATAGACACCCGTTCGTTCCGGCGGGGCGGCTTGAACATCCGCACGAACACGCCGTTCTCCGAGATGTTCATGATGTATTCGCCTTTGGCGGCGTCCAGGAGGACCTTGTTCACGGAGGCCGGGAGCGTGGTCGGAATGCGGAGATACGCGCGGGGCGTGGCCTCGACAACCGCTTGGACGGCCCGGTACAGGTCCTCGGTGTGGACCGGCTTCGTGAGGCAGAGCACGCCCCCGCCGATCTCGACCGGCCGTGTTTCCACATGCGCATCGGGCCCGGGAAGGAGGAGGAGAATGGGCAGCGTGCGGACGTCGCCCTTTACATTCCTCAGCATATCCAGACCGCTCATATCGGGAAGGACCAGATCGGTGATCACGAGCGCCGGCAGGGCCACCGCGATGATATCGAGCGCCTGTTTCGCTGTCTGCGCGGTGCAGACCTGATAGGCGAACCGCTGCAGCAGCATGGAGATGCTGAACAGGTCGTCCGTGCTTGAGGTGACGACCAGAATGAAGCGGCGGGGCTTGCTGGCGATGCTCTTCAGCGTCTCGCCCGTGTTCTTTTCCATCAGCGCACCTTCCCGGACCTCGGCTTGTTATCGCCGTTTCGCCTTTACCGGCACCACCAGCACTTTGCAGGGCGCGTGGCCGATGACCCGCGACACGGTGCTGCCCATCATGAGCCGGGTGAGCCCCGTTCGGCCGTGGCTGCCCATCACAATGGTGCTGACCTTGCGCTTCGCCGCCTCGGCGACGATCAGTTTATAGGGCTCATCGCCCCAATGCAGGACGGTCTCGCAGGCGACGCCGGCCTTCGCCGCCTTCGCCTTGACGCCCGCGAGATATTTCCTGATGCTCCCCTCGAGCTTCTCAGCGGCGTGCGCATCCCAGAGCTCGACCTCGGTGCTCACCTCGAACACGTGCATGACGATCAGCGTGCTCGAACAAGCTGCGGCGATATTAACCGCCTCCTGCAGCGCGGCTGCGCTGAACCCGGACCCGTCGGTAGCCACCAGCAGTTTTTCGAACCCCGGTGTCGGACATACGTTCTTCTTCATGGAAGACCTCCTGGCCCTGCGGGTCATATGTCGTCGTTATCCGCTCTCCGGAAAGCGGGGGCGATGGGCAGAACAGGAACGCCCTTCAGCCAGCTCCTTCCGATGCGAAGAGGATACCTCACTTTCCCGGAAGGGTCAAGGGAATGCGCGGGAAACGGATCGCGAAAAAAACCGGCAAAGTTACCTCGGCCGGCTTTACGATCCCGCTTAATAATGAGTACAGTTGCTCCTATTTCCCAGGGACCGGACAGGCCTCCCCGCCTTTGTGTAGTTGAACCAGTTCGCGAAGTCTCTCCTTCCTTGCAGGCGAAAGCCCCAGGCTGTCAAGCTCCTTGAGGAGCGCGGGAAGGGAGCCTTCGCCGCCCAAATAGCCGTTCACGCGTGCCACGGCGGTCGAGGCAACGAAGTCGGATGCCCGGGGATAGACCTTCCGGAGATCTTCCTCGAACTCGGGGAACTGCTGGAGCGAGTGTTTCTGGTGATAGTTCTCGGCGAGCGTGAAGCCGCGGTAGGGAACGATCTCGGTATATATGGTGCTCCTCCGCTCTTTTGCAAGCCGGGCCTTTGTCTCCTCAGCCAGCCTCCGCTGCTCTTCCGTGTGAAAAAAGATGATGGAGGCGTACTGGCGGTACCAGTTCCGGCGCGTGGGATCGTGGCCTGTCCAGAAGACATCGAGCAATTCACGGTAGGTGATCTTCGCCGGGTCGTAGTCGACCTGGGCCGTCTCGGTGTGGTCGCCCATGTTGCGGTAGGTAGGATCAGGCTTCTCGCCGCCCGCGTACCCGACCCGCGTGCGCACGACTCCAGGCAGGCTCCCGAACCGGGAGTCAGGGCCCCAGAATCAGCCCAGGGCAAAGGTTGCGGTCTCCAGCACCGCCGGAATGACGCGGTCAATGGGCGGCAGCTCCGCAGCGAATATGGTGCTTTTCATGGCATGCTCACCCCTTCCGGTAATGTACCAGCTGGCGGCCAGCGCACACAGCAGGCCGATGCAAAGGACGATGCGCTTCACGTCTTCACTTCCCTGCAGGCACGAACTTCAGGGCGGCTGAGTTCATGCAGTACCGCTTGCCCGTGGGCGGCGGCCCGTCCTTGAACACGTGGCCAAGGTGGGCGTCGCACCGTGCACACAGCACCTCGACACGCTCCATGAACCACGACCTGTCCGTCTCGAGCCGCACGTTGTGCTCCGAGATGGGCTGCCAGAAGCTGGGCCAGCCCGTCCCGGACTCGAACTTCGCATCCGACCGGAACAGGTCCGTGCCGCAGCAGACGCACTGATAAATGCCTTTGTCCTTGGTCGAGGCATACCTGCCGGAGAAGGCCGGCTCGGTGCCTTTCTTCCGGGTGATCTTGAACTCCTCCGGCAAGAGCAGTTTCCGCCATTCGTCGTCGGTCTTTACGACGCGGTCGACTTCCTCAACCTTGTCCGTCCGGTGGTCATAGATCAGGACCTTTCCCGTTGTGCTCATATTCTTCTCCCCCGCAATACCCGGACGCCAGGGCAGGACCAGCATGCCCAGGAGCCCTACGATGAACTGATTTCGTGTCATGGCCATATCCCCTTCTCCGGGCCGCTTGCCGCCCGGTATATCATCTTTTTATAATATCTCTCTTCCCGCCCGCAAAGGCAAGAAAAACAGAGGACTTTGTCCATCCCGTATAGACAGCCCCAGGGGATGCAGTAAGGCCCGGGAAGGAGCTCTCCCCGGGCCGGATGCGGTCCGTGCTATGGGTCCTGCCGCGTATCAGCGGCGGCAGGACACGATCGCGCACAGGGCCCCGCTTGCGGCTTCCTGTTCCAGCAGGCCCTCTATGCCCTTGCCGTATACGGCGTCTACGGCTTTCACTAATGCCGGGGAGAGGTGTCGCGAAGGGCCCCGCCGCAAGGTATTGCACCGGAAGGCTAGCGCATCGTCGACAAGCGACAGCACTTCCTTTCCCTCGGAGAAGTTCATCGGCCAGAGCAGGCACGCCTTCGGTTTCACCTGCTCCGGCGAAAGCCCGAGCGCCTCTGCGGCTGCGTGCAGGGAACACCGGACCTTCCCGCCCGACCGGAACGCGAGCAGGCAAAGGCCTTCGTCGTCCGTGTCGATGGCGAACAGGCCTGACTCAACCTTATCGAAGATGTTATCGTATCCGCCGCCGGTTTTGAGATGGGGACAGAACCCGGCTGCCTCGGGCAGGACCCGGATGATCCGTTCGAGCTCCGTCACGGTCACGCAGACCTCGTAGGCCGAGCAGCAGCAGAGCTCGCCGCGTAGGCATCCATCACAGGCATGATCGATGGACAGGATCGATGAGAGGTCGACGTGCAGGACGTGCGGTCGCATGCGCTTTGCTTGGGGGAGCTTCTTTGATCTTTTCTTTGCGGCCATTGTCTGAGAGGCCTGCCTTCTCGGTTACGTAGTCGCACCGTTCGGCCGAGATACTTCGCTGCTCTAGGACGTTTTTAACAGCCCGTTAACCATCTTCTCGATTTTCCAGCATTCCGCTAGAGCGTCATCAACACCAGTTCGTGGTCGTTCAACTCCTGGTAGATCGCATTCAGCTGGTCCCTGCTTTGGGCGGTGAAGGTGGCCGTGATAGACAGGTATTTACCGCCGCTGCTCCTCCGGCTGGTGAATGTTGCACTGTCGAGATCAGGCACATGCTTTTTGAGGATGGCGTGAACTGCCGGATATAATCCGTCGGTGTTTGCCCCCATGACCTTGAGCGGAAAGAGGCAGGGAAACTTCAGTCCACCGGCATGGGCATCAATGGTGTCGTTCATGTTACCTCGGCGCTCTCTTTTTCCGGTTACGTTACTTCGCTGTGTCTGTGGACTCCCGTGCGCATTGGAGATAGAGCTCTTCGACCTTTTTTCTCGCCCAGGGGGTCTTTCTCAGGAACTGCAGGCTCGACCTGATGCTCGGTTCGCTCGTGAAGCACCGGATATTCACGGACCTTCCCATCCGTTCCCAGCCGTACTGCTCCACCAGCCGGGTCAGGATCATTTCCAGGGTCATACCGTGCAGGGGGTCGTTGTTCGATGGTCCAATCATATCGCTGGTCAAGCCATCTGGTGGACGGTGATGTCCTTGGTCATAGCCTGGCCTCATTGTGTAAGGATCTCTTTCAACCTGTTGAAAAAAACTTGTATGACGTCCTAATCCGTCGTCCCCGTGAAACTTATCCTCGAATGCTTTTATCGAGGAACGAGGATCCGGAAACTGTTTGAAAACCCTGGATTCCCGCCTACGCGGGAATGACGGAAAGGGGAATGGTCATTCAAGAGTCTGCTATTCCTTGCCGGCGCGTACCAGCACGTTCTCGATGAGCTGCTTGGCCGCGCCACGATCCTTGACCCGCACAGCGCCGGCGAGAAATCTGCCTGTTTGCTGGACGACCACTGCACCATACAGCGGGTCAACTGCCTCCAGGGACATCCGGCCCGAAGACTCGGTCACGCGAACGTTGCTGCCCCCGGTCTTGAGATAGGCCTGGTATTGATCGAAGGCCGCGCGTGCGGCATCGGTTGACTTCTCCAGCAGGAGAAAGACCTGCGCCTCGTCGCTACCCAAGACCGCGTCCGCGATGAGGCCGCGTCGGAAGAAATCATACCCGAGCAGACTCGAAGCGATATATCGCTCGCTCTTTTTTACTACCGCAGGGACGAGGAACGCGTCGAGCTCCTTGGGACGTGCCGTGCTCTGCGGGAGCTTCTGCGCTATGGCCTTGCCGCAGGCGAGCAGCACATCCTGGCTTATGGTCGTTGCGCCCGTGACCTGGAGCCGCACGAGATACCGGTCCTGATAGAAGAGCATTTGGGACGAGGAAATCGTACCATCGGCGCCAATCGCGGCACCGGTGGAGTTCTTCCTGCGGTAGTTGGCGAATATGCCGAAGGCGTCGAGCAGGGAGCCCATGGCATAGACATCGGCATCGAGCGCGATCTTCGGGTCCTTCCTGCTCTCGTACCGCGCGTAGGCAAGCTTTTCGAACCCGTAAGGGAAATAGAGCTCTGATTCGCCGTTGATGCGGTCGAAGAGGCTGTCTTTGTCGTACAGCGTCACCTTGCCGTCCATGACCCAGCCATCGGCGCACGCGGGTGCGGGCAGGAGCTTGTCCATGGCCTGTTCAGCGCTCTGGACCGGAAACGAGGTGCAGAGCAGGCATATAATTATAAGGATGATGTGGGAGATGCGCATTGGTTCTGCTCACTGTGGACAAGTTCGCACGCAAAGTAACGCACACCCTCTAAAGGATTTGGATAGTAGCCCTCGATCTCCCGGAAGCAGAGAGATTCATAAAGAGCTTGCGCCTCAGCCATGCTTGGCAATGTATCCAATACCATTCTCGAATAACCTAGTTTCTGTGCGGAACGAATCCCCGATTCGGCCAGGCGCCTTCCGAGACCTACCCCACGATATTGCGGCTTGACATAGAGCCGCTTCATTTCGCAAATAACGGTGTCTCGGCTTCGGACTGCGACACAACCAACTGATTCCCTGTTTGTCCGGGCGAGCAGCAAAAATCCTAGAGGAGGGCCATAGATCATAGGCAGGCTAGCGATTTCCGCCGAGAAGTTCTGAAAGCAGAGATCAACGCCCAAGGCCATGGCGTATTCTTCGATCAGGGTTTTTCCCGCCGCATAGTCCTCAGGGCTCGTTGCTTCCTTTATTTCAGCCTGACCCATTGTCGTTTTACCGTATCAGTGGTTGTATTGTTTCAGCCTTGATTTAAGAACCTTGGAATAGCCAAACGATCTGACAGGATGCCATGAAAGCGCTCCTCTGCCTGATCGTATCCTGCCTTCTCTACGCAAGCATCATCCGCGCCCGCTCCATCTTCGCCGCGATGTTCAGCCCCTTGGCGCACTGCGCCGTGCAGACAGGACATTCCAGGCATGCGTCGGCGGACGCGTGTGCCGGAAGCTCGCGGTACGTGGACAGGGCGAGCCCGCGGTCCTGATATCCCCCTTCCGCGTACATGAGGGAACGGTTTATGGTGCTGATCTCCACGCCTTTGGGGCAGGTCCCTTCGCAGGTTCCGCAGAGGTCGCAATAGAAGCCCGCAATAGCGGCATGGTATTTCCGCAGGATGCGCTCGTCCGCATACTGGAACGTCATGCCCATGACCGCGATGTTCTCCCTGAACTGGGCCATGTCCTTCATGCCCGGGATGGCCATAGTGACGTTCGGGTTCTGGAGCGCCCACTTGAGCGCTGCCTGGTGGGGGCTGATCTTGCCGAGCGCCTCGGTCTTGTACCCGCCCGCCTGCGTCTTCATGGCGATGATCCCGACACCTGCCTTGGCGGCGCGTGCGATCGCCTCGCCGACCTCTTTGGGGCTTTCGAAGTTGTATTTCACCAGGCAAGTGTCGAAGAACCGGTCCTTGTCGTCCACCAGCGCGTTCAGCACCTCGGTCTCGTTCTTGTGCGTTGTCACGCCGCAGAACCGCACCTTGCCCTGCTTCTTCAGGGCCGCCAGCGCCTCGCGCGTCTCGGGAACGAATATCCGTTCCTTGCCCTCGAGATTGTGGAGCTGGATCACGTCGATATGGTCGGTCTCGAGCGTCTTGAGGCTCGTCTCGACGTCGCGGATAATGTCTTCCTTCGACCGCGAGCCAGGCAGGGTTTTGGTCGCCACGTACACCTTGTCGCGCCTGCCCTTCAGGGCCTTTGCCACGATCTCCTCGTTCCTGCCATCCATGTACTTGCGTGCTGTGTCAATGTAGTTCACGCCGTTGTCAAAGGCGATCTTGAGCACCTCGGGCTCCGGCGTCAGCATGGCGCCGAAGCTCACGACCGAGATCTTGAGGCCTGTCCGTCCCAGGGTGCGGTAGAACGGCTGGGGGAAGACAAAAGGCGCGTTCTCGGCGTAGTGCACCGCTGCCTCGGCAAGGACATCACCCCCGAGGATCGCCGAGGTCGTCCCGACCAGGCCGACCTTCAGGAACTCCCTGCGGTGCATTCCTGTATTCTGCTTTCCTTTGCTCATAAGGACCTCCTTAATTATCAATGGTCTTATTATTATAATCTGTACATCCCACCGACCGTCATCCCCTGCTGGATTCGCGCGAGGGCGGGACCCGAGTCTCGCCCTCGAATGCTTATATCGAGGATCCTGTATTTTACAAGCTGAACCTGGACTCTCGCTCTGAACCACTGCGGGAATGACGATAGTGAAGCCACGAATATATCTATTTTTTATAACACCATCACTAATTATTGGAAAGGAAGACCTCGCTGAAGCTTGCGGAAGTTCTGTTCCCGCCTGGGAAAAGAGTACTCTACTTTGCGGCAGGGGTCAAGTGATCGACCGCGTTGATCCCTCTTGAATCCATGAGCGAGAGCAGCATTGTTCACGATACCGTGGGCGTCCAGGAAGGTGAAGATCTTTGACACGGAAGTGGCGCATTTGTAGTACGATAACGGCGGATAAGGAAGAACACTTCGACACCCCGGAACGCAAGAATAAGGACCTCGGGCAAGGATCATTCCCTGGGAACCACTAGGGAAAATAACAACGGCCGGAAGGATGTGCCCTCCGGCCGTTCTGTATCGTTCCGTCGCGGACAGACCGCCCTGCTCAGTGGATCGCGGTCATTTCTTCGCAACGGACTCCCGCATCACGATCGGCGCGCACCGGTTGCCGATCTCCTTTGCCAGATCTTCCCCGAGAAAGAGGACCACGGCCTTCCTGACCTTGTCGCACGCCTGGGCCGCGGTAAGCTTATCGGCCGACCACTCCTCGAGAATGCCGTCGATACGTCCCATGAAGATGTTGCTCGCCCGTCCGGCCAGGACCTCGTGGATCACCTTGCGGACCTGATCCACGCTTTCCTTTGCTGCAGGGCTCATAGACCGAGGTCCTCGACGATCTTGAAGAAGAGCTTGGTGACGATGACGACGAAGATCGCGCCGGCCAGGAAGATCACGCCGACCAGGATGTCCTTGATGTCCTGCGGCAGCAACCGGAAGAACGGCGTCGACAGGTAGCCGACCGTGAACATTACGATGAGCCCGGACAGGATGTTCCACGTCTCCTTGACCTTTCCGCCCGGGATCTTGCTCTTCAAGGCAAAGGAGCTGTACAGCGCGTACAGCATGACCAGGATCGCGGCCACGCTCAGGACCAAAAACAGTGATTCCATGGGTGCAACCTCCTCTAGATTGACTTCATTACGATCATTGCAGTTCAGCTATCATACAACATTTTTTCAGAACGGGTCAACTTGTATCTGCCTCATCGGGAGATGTTGTCCCTTTCCGCCGCCTGATCATCTCCCTAGGTTGTGATATACTTGAGTAAGCGATCCGGCCAGTCCTCGTAGAGGAGGTCCTCCCAATGAAAAGCATGCTCGCCGCGTTATACGCGAAACCCCTTGCCAGCTACCTCATCGCCGCGCTGATCGCGGTCTCCGCCTTCGCAACCCCCGCCGAGGCGATGCTCCTGCCCACGGGAACTCCTGCTTCTGCGCCCATCGACCGGGCGGCTGATCTCGCTCTGATCCAGAGGACGCTGGAGGCCCAGGTGCTGCAGCAGCGTTTGACGGAATACGGGCTGACGCAGGAGCAGACCCTCGCGCGGCTGAACGCCCTCTCGGACGCACAGGTCCACCAGTTCGCCTCGCGCATCGAGATGCTGCAGGCCGGAGGCAGGCACGGCACCGTCGATGTCGAGGTGGTTCTCATCATCCTGCTCCTCGTGCTGCTCATCCTGATCATCGTCGAGAACGCCCCCGCTGACCAGGGCTACGCTGTCTGATCTTCTCTCCAGATGATCGAGGCCGTGAGCAGGTTGATCCCGTTCACGGCCTTCTTATGGTCAGCCTCGCCTCCCCTCTGCAACTCTCACCATTTATGTTGCCGGATGAAAGAAAAGCCCCTTCGATCAACCGTCGCGAAAATCTAAAGGCAGAGGTCAGGAGGGGCCCATGAACGGTTGCAGGTCCACGTGCACGGTCTCATTGCCGTCGGATACCCAGACCTGACCGTCCTGGATAGTGTATTGCAGTTTCATCGTGCGCTGCGACATTTTTGCCAGGGCCGGGGACACGGCTGCCGGTAGATTGATCACCGTAAGGTTCCTGGTCCGCTCAAAGCCTTTACCGACCTGGCCCCACCACACAGTGGCGCTATGACCGCTGTAGCTGTAAATGAACACCTGCCGGGCGCGGCCGCAGGCCCTGCGGACCAGTTTTTCATCGGGCTGGCCCACGTCGATCCAGAGTTCGATAGCGCCGGTGAGGTCCTTCAGCCACAAGTCTGGCTCGTCATCGTTGCCGATCTTATTGCCAAAGGCGAGGGCCTCATGGGCGTGCAGGGCGAACGCAAGGAGGCGCACCATCATGCGCTCGTCCGTCTCCGATGGATGGCGGGCGATAGTGACGGTGTGGTCATGGTAGTAGCCGCGGTCCATGTCCGAGATCTGCAACTCAGCTTTGAAGATGGTCGATTTCAGCGCCATAGTGATGGCAGACTACCTGAAGAGCAGGTGAATTGCAAGATAGCAGAATTGATCGAACGTCTTCGCGGACCGCAACCGGAAACCTTGTCGTAGCGAGCGGCCGCATTAAGCCCGAGGAATCATTTCGCATACCGCGTTTTTTTGCGGAAAGATAAGCTGTGCACTAAATTTAGCAGAGGATTATGATATGTTAAAGTAAAGAATAAGGATATTTACGAGTCCCCATGACAACGAAAGGGAACGACCATGAAGATCGAGTTCTCCACCCAGGAATACCGCGATCTGCTTGACATCCTGCACGTAGCCGACGTCGTCATGTCCGGACATCGGCGTGACGAGGACGCACGCACCGAGCGTCACCGCGCGCTCATCCAGAAGTTTTATGCCCTCGCACAGGGCGAAGGTCTCGACCGGCTGTTCACCCGCATCGAAGGCACGCAGGAATATGCCCCAGCCGCGGAGTTCGAGGAAAACACGTTGTCCCATCCGTTGATCGATGAGTTCGGCGATCATCTCTTCTGGGACGAGTTGATCTCACGGCTCTCTATTAGGGACGCGGCGCTGATAACGGGCGGGATCGAGCGACTCAACACATTGGGCGACAGCGATCGCCAGCATCTGGAAGGACCCATCCGGCAGCGATATATTGAAGAATTCTCGGCGAATGGCATTGCAAACTTGGAGGTCGTAGAACGTCCCGGTACCGGCTGGGAAATGCCGGCAAAGACGTCTGACTGATCGTGCTGTTCCTGCGGGAAAGACGGCAGCCGCAGCGCTGAGATCATATGGATCGAGGCAAACCGCAACGACCGAAGCGTACTCTGTCTACGGCACGACGTAGCGAACCACCTATATAGGTATTCAACAGCCCCGGCTCAAAGGAACTGCTCCACCCACCGGACCATGTCGATCTTTTCCTTTGGTGCGCCGTCGATCCGGGCAAGCTGCCGACCGTTCCGGAACAGGATGAAGGTGGGCGTGGCCATGGCTTCAAACCGCTGAGCAAGGGGAAGCTCTTGCTGGATGTTCACCATGAGGACCTTGAGCCTGCCCGCCTTCCACCGGGCAAGGTCGCGCACCACGGGGTCCACCATCTGGCAGTAGCCGCACGTCGGGCTCCAGAATTCCACGAGCAGGAGTTCCCGCCAGTCATTCATTTCCAAGTCAAAGGTGGCTGCTGTGACGTTTACCGGCGCAGCAGGGTAGTTCAGGGCGGTCTTGCATTTGCCGCAGATCGGACGACTCGCGAGCTTTTCCCCAGGGACGCGATTCAGCGTGCCGCAGGATGAGCACCGAAGGATAACGGTAGTGGACGGCATGCAAAAGGTCTCCTCCAATTGAATTCAGGTCAACAAACCCGATCTCCCCCGCATGCACCCTGCCGTTCCAGCGTGACAGCCTTCTTCCCCGGCGATCCGTGTGCTCCTTGAGGGCGGGTCAATATCCTAGTGGATCCCAGGTCCGGAAACCATTCACTTCTTCACCGGGGTTCGGTAGACCTGCGATCTTCCATGCCCTGACCGGATCATTGAACTGATCAGCAACGCAAGACCGCGACTGGTGTACGTTCTTGCATATAGAGCGAATGATGGGGAAAAAATGGTGCTTCCCATAATAGGTTCGCAGGTACTTCAGGATATCGAGCTGCTCTTTTGTTAATACTTCGATGCCCTCACGTGCGGCAAGGGCAGTCGCCACCTCTTCCGTCCAATCCCCAGGCTCCTCAAGAAACCCATCGGCATCAACGGAAATCCATGCACCCTTCTGCGCGATCATGGCATGCATACCTCACTGGCTCGCAACAACTCCCGCTCTGGGATGTCCGCGATATTGCTGAGTCGATGCCGCTCACCGTTGGCCGCAGGTTCGCTCAACTCCCTCCGGACCCCGCGCTCTATGCCGTATATTATACCATATTCATCCGATATAAACAGCGTGCGCCTGGGCATCCGGTTCCTTACGATGCCCGGGCGCGAAATGCAGGGCAACAGGGGCCACGTAGTGTGTTGCCGCCGTTGTCACGGGGAACGACGCGCTTCTGGCACGGCGTCACAAGGTATTGAGGTAGGCGATAAGGTCTTCCGCCTCATCGTGGGACAGGTAAGCAAAGGAAGGCATCCGCCCGAGGGGCTGCTTGAGCTGGAACCTGATGCTCTCTGCCGTTGCCGGGTTACCGCTCACCGGGAGCTTCGGGTTCTTGAGCAGGCCCTGCAGTCCCGGACCCACGACCGTGCGCGTGCTCTTCGGATCATGGCAGGCTGCGCAGCGGGACACGAACAGCACCCGTCCGCGTTCGATGCTCCTGCGGTCGGTCCTGACCGCTCCGCTTTCAAGGCCGCCGATCTCCTTCACCGCGAGGAAGGGGCCGCTGAGCGCGTAGGAGGCGCTCCGGTCCATGGTCCGGTCCTGTCCGAGGCGGCTTACGGCAAGGTAGTAACCGGCCGATATCCCGACGAGCACGAAGCTCAGGATGCCGATAATCGTGCCGATGGCCTTCGCCTGCTCGTAGAACCGCCGGAACCGGCGCAGGAACTGCACCTTCACCATGAGCAGCGCCGCAATGGCAAGGGCCAGCAGGATATGGAGCGACGCCCGAGGGGAAGGCTCGGTCCTGGCGGCCATCGCGAATGCAGCGCAAAGGTAGGAAACGGCCAGGAAGAGGACGACAAAGACATACCCGGCAACGCGGTGGCGCCGCTTGTGCGCTGCCGCCCGATCAGCATCCGGGGTTTGGCCGAAGACGGCGTACATGGCATACATGCCGTAGACCGCCGACAGCAGCATCAGAAGGGATAAGGCAGATTTAAGGAAGAAGATCGTCACGATACCGGCTCCGGGGCTCAGGAGGACTCTTGAAAGACTCTATCAGATAGCGAAGGCCCTGTCAAACAGCGACGAGAAGCAGATCACGGTGATGCTCTGTGATGTTCTATTTCACCGTTAAACAACTGCACAATTTTCTTGCGTGCGCGTCGCGGGGTTGATGGCGGATATTCGTTTTCCATCCGCCCGAGAGTGATCATCGGCTCTCCGTGTTGCAACCTTCGTATTAAAGGTCGCGGCGCGACGCCGACAGGTGTCATTGACGCCCGCTCCATTCGGTGCTATCCTTTAATCGAGGAGTGTAATTGTCCCGTATATATTCAAGGGAAGCAGACGGCCGGAAAGACGGATAACGCAAAAGAAAGCGCCTGTATTCAAAAAAATCGGCACCATGAGGTAAGACCGGATGATGATAGAGAAAGCGGTACTTTTGCCCGTTGGGTGAACTCCTCATTCTAGAACCTGTCGTTATCCGACTTCTATCCGATCTCATCAGTGTCAAACGCAGTTTTTAGGTAGAAAGGTGGTGGATTCATATGTCAGGAGCAACGATCTGGAAAGGATATATCCACTTCGGGGAAACGGACGTGCCCGTGAAGCTGCATTCCGCGGTCAGGGAAGAACGGATCCAGTTTCACCTCCTTCATACGCAGGATCACGCGAGACTGCGGCAGCAGATGATCTGTTCGCTTGAAAAACAACCGGTGCCGGTGGAAGAGCAGTCCAAAGGGTTTGAAGTGGAGAAAGGAAAATATATCATCGTTGATCCGGAAGAGCTCGAACAGATCGTTCCTGAAGCCAACCGCATGATCGAGGTCCACGAGTTCGTCAAGGCCGCGCAGATTGATCCCCTCTTCGTTAATCGCGTGTACTACCTGGAGCCGGACACAACGGGTATCCAGGGAAAAGGGTATGCGACACTTGTCAGGGCCATGCAGGAGCTGGACGTTGCGGGCATCTGCACCTGGACCATGAGAAAGCGTTCCTATTTCGGGGCCGTGCAAGCGAGCGGAAAGGTCCTGCGCCTGAATACGCTCCGGTATGCCGACGAAGTGGTCTCCGCGGCATCCCTTGGTCTGCAGGAAGTTCCCTTGTCCGAAAGAGAACTGGCGATCGGGAGCGAATTGGTCGATAAGTTGTCCGCTCCTTTCGATCCGCGGAAGTTCGAGGACGAACACAGGAAAAAGCTGCAGGAGATGATCGAGAAAAAAGCCCGCGGAGAGAACATCGCGGTACTGTCCCCCAGGCGCCTGAAACCCACGGAACCGGACCAGCTGCTCCAGGTCCTTGAAGCAAGTTTGAAGAAGGCCGCCTAAGGGGAATGTTATTTTTTTGATAGGATACCAGGGTTGGCAGGATGAACAGGAGGAAGCGAAGAATCAGCTTTTATCTGAGAGTGCTGGCATCCCGCCCAGTATCGTTAGTTTCGATTTTGCAGGCAAGGAGAACGAAATGGCTGTTCAGGGAATATGGAGCGGAACGATCAGTTTCAGCCTGGTGGCGATCCCGGTTCGGCTGGTTACGGCCGTCGAGACCGGCCATGTGTCCTTTCACCTGCTCCACAGCAGGGATTACTCCCGCCTCTCGCGAAGAATGTTCTGTCCGGAAGAGAATGTGATGGTATCCCCTGATGAGATCATCAGGGGATACGAGATCGTGCCCGACAAGTACATTCTGATGACGGACGAGGAACTGGAGTCCGTGACCCCGGAGCGGAGCCGCACGATCGAGATCATCGAGTTCATCGACCTGAAGGAAGTGGACCCGATCTATTATGATCACCCCTACTATCTCGTTCCTTCGAAGGGCGGCGAAAAAGCGTATCAACTGCTGGTCGAGATCATGCGCCGGACGAACAAGGCCGGGCTCGCAAAATTCGTGCTGGCTGAACGGGAGTATCTGGTGGCGGTCTTCAGCAGGGATGGAGCGCTGGCCCTGACCACCCTTCATTACAGCGACGAAGTGCTTCCCGGTGAAGATCTTTCACCGAAGAACGGGACTGTCGAGGCTGAAGAGGAGGCTCGGATGAAAAACAGCATTGAGCGTATGATCGAAGAATTTGACCCGGGGAAATATGCGGATGGGCGAAGGAAAAGGATCATGGCCCTCCTGGAGGCAAAGGCGAAGGAAAAAGGCACGGTGCAGGCCCCAGCCGTGGATGAAGGAGAGGGAGAGGGTCCGGCTGACCTGGTCGCTGCGCTGGAGGAGAGCATGCGGAAAGTGAAGGCGAGCTCATGAGCCGGACATTCGTCGATATGGCAGGGAGGAGACTCCCCTTATCGAACCTGGAAAAGGAGCTCTATCCCTCCTATGGTTTTACGAAGGCCCAGGTCCTGGAATACTACCGCGCTATCGCGCCTTTCATGCTGCCCCATTTGTCGGACCGGGCAGTGACCTTGAAACGCTATCCAGCAGGCGTGGAAAAGGATTTCTTTTTCGAGAAGCGCTGCCCTTCGCACCATCCGGAGTGGGTGAGAACAGCGGAGGTCGCCCAGCATGACGGAGAGCCGATAGCCTTCTGTCTGGTCAATGATCTGGCAACACTGATATGGGTGGAGAACCTTGCGTCTCTTGAGCTCCATGTGCCTCTGGCCAGGGCCGGCTCGCCGCAGACGCCCGACTCCATGGTCTTCGACCTCGATCCCGGCGAAGAAGCGAACATCCTCCACTGTTCCCGGGTGGCGCTGATCCTTCGGGACCTGCTCTCCCGAATGGGGCTTGAAACGTATATAAAAACCTCGGGCAACAAGGGGCTTCATGTATTTGTCCCGTTGAACCGGAAAGGGACAACCTTTGAAGATACCAAGACGTTCTCGAAGGCCGTCGCAGGGATCATGCAAAAACATTATCCTGACCTGGTGACCGCGAACATGGCGAAGCAAGAGCGGAGAGCGAAGGTCTTTATCAACTGGTCCCAGAACGATGCTTCGAAGACGATGATCTGCGTCTATTCCCTTCGTGCCCGGGAAAAGCCATTTGTTTCGTTCCCGCTCGAATGGAGGGAGCTGGAGGAGCTGGTCGGGCTTGACGACCCGGCGAGGCTTCAGGTCATGCATGCGGAGGCCAGGATCTGGGTCGAAAGAAAGGGCGACCTTTTTCGAGAAGTGCTCGTAAAAGAGCAGAAGCTGCCGCATCTGTAAAGTTAGCCGAGGGCACACAGAGGTCACAGAGAAAGGCCATACTATTTAGGCGGTTGGTGAATAAGTCATGGATGACCAATCCATTCGTCATGCCCGCAAAAACGGGCATCCAGCAAAGCTTGAAAGCCCTGGATTCCCGCCTGCGCGGGAATGATAGTAAAGGATCGAGAGAGTAGTTATTCACCAGCTTCCATGGTTTCTCTTTCCTCTGTGTTCTCGGTGACCTCTGCGGCGAAGGGTATTTTCAACATGGGACTGACTGAATACACATCGAAACGGGAATTCGGGAAAACGCCCGAACCCAAACCGGGCTCTCCCCCCGAGAAGGGCCGTCTTCTGTTCGTTGTTCACAAGCACGCGGCACGGGCGCTTCATTATGATCTCAGGCTGGAGCTGGATGGGGTGCTGAAGAGCTGGGCAGTGCCGAAGGGCCCCTCTCTGGAGCCGTCCGCAAAGAGGCTTGCCGTCATGGTTGAAGACCACCCGTTCGATTACAAGGACTTCGAGGGCGTCATCCCGGAAGGCAATTACGGCGCAGGAAGCGTCATCATCTGGGACCGGGGATTTTATCATCACCCCTCCACGCGAGATGAAGACGAGAGCGAGAAGCTTCTTCGGGACGGTTTAGAAAAAGGCGATATGAAGTTCGTCCTTCATGGGGAAAAACTTCACGGCGAATTCGCTCTGGTGAGAACCGGAAAGGGCGGGAAGTCATGGCTGCTTCTGAAGAAAAACGATCGCAGTGCTGCCAAAGGGGACATCCTCAAGGAGAACCGTTCCGTAGAGTCCCATAAGACCTTGGAGGAGATGCTCGAAGCCGGCGGGTCGAGATCCTTCCAGCAAAGGAAATTGAACCAAATCCGTGTTCACGAGGCAATGGAAAGCGAAGACCTGAAGGACGCGCCAATCAAACCGATGCCGCACGACATAGAGCCGATGCTCGCGACCGTGACCGGCGAACCGTTCGATCATCAGGATTGGATCTTTGAAGTGAAATGGGACGGGTACCGGGCAATTGCCGAGATCCGGGAGGACGGCGTTTCGCTTTATTCCCGGAATGGGATCTCGTTCCTTAGGAAGTTTTCACCAATTGCGGAGTCACTTCGGAAACTCAGATTTGACGCTGTGCTTGACGGCGAGATCGTGGTCGTGGATGACCAGGGACGCTCTGATTTTCAGGCCCTCCAGCACTACCAGGACACAAGGAGCGGCCGTTTGCTCTACTATATTTTCGATCTGCTCTACTTCCAGGGACACGATCTGACGGGCCTGCCGCTGCAGAGAAGGAAGGAGCTGCTGAAAAAGGTCCTCCCCTCCTCTCCGAACATACGATTGAGCGATCACGTAGGGAAAGAGGGCGTCCTGTTCTTCAGCGTCGTCAAAGACAAGGGACTGGAAGGGATCGTCGCCAAGCATGCTCAAAGTGCCTACGAAACAGGCAGAAGGAGCCGGCAGTGGCTGAAGGTTAAGACGCGGCTCACGCAGGAGGGCGTGATCGCAGGCTTTACAGAGCCGGGGGGCAGCAGAAAATATTTCGGCGCCCTTGTCCTGGGCCACTACGATGGGGACTCGCTGGTCTCCATCGGACAGGTGGGAAGCGGATTTACCGAGAAAGATCTGAAGGATATCCGCGAAAAGCTGGGGGCCCTGGTCCAGAAGAAGTGCCCCTTTCCGGCGGCGCCGGAGACCAGTGCTCCGGTCACCTGGGTAAGGCCTGAGTTGGTCTGCGAGGTTGCATTATCCGGCTGGACCGGGGATGCCGTCATGAGGCACCCGGTTTTCCTGCGGCTGCGCGAGGATAAGGCGGCCCGCGATGTGGTGCGCGAGAAGCCCGAAGGAGATGATGATACCTGATCTGGTCAGGCAGGAACCGAAAATCTTAGACAGGATTATGGCCGCAGGCAACAGGCAGGATGATAAATCGGATTTCAATCTTAAATCCCGGAATCCTCTTATCCTGTTAAAAGGATTTGAGGTTGAATCTGCCCTTGTTGGTGGTTACCGGGGTGATCGGGAAATCAAAGAAAGGGGGGCCATACCATGATGAGTATCTATGCCGGCACAAGCGGATTTGCACACAAGGAATGGAAGGGAAATTTCTATCCGGAGAAGATCTCGCCCAAAGAAATGCTCCGGTTCTACGCCGGACGTCTCAACACGGTGGAGATCAACAACACCTTTTATCACATGCCCAATGCAGGCGTGCTCACGTCCTGGGCGGAGCAGGTCCCGCCTGATTTTGTTTTCGCGCTCAAAGCCCCGCAGGTCATAACGCACATGAAACAGTTGAGACAGGTGAGCTCTGAGAGCAGGTATCTCTTCAACTCGCTGTCGGTCCTGGAGCGGAAACTGGGGCCGGTCCTCTTTCAGTTTCCGGCGAGTTTTCGGGAGAACCGGTCAGTACTCGAGGATTTTCTCGCCCTGGTCCCCCGCGGTACGGCCTGCGCATTCGATTTCCGCAGCCCTTCCTGGCTCACTGCCGAAACGCTGAGCCTTCTTCGTGAAAAAGGGTGCAGCTGGTGTCTCGAGGATACTGACGAGAAACCGGTGCTGGAGATCATCAGCACGGCGGCCTGGGGGTACCTGCGCCTCCGCCGGTCCGATTATACGGACGCTGACTTGTCGGAATGGGCGGAACGGATCCTTGCCCAGCAATGGGAGCGGGCCTTTGTTTACTTTAAACACGAGGTCAAAGGAGCAGAACTGGCGATGCGTTTCCAAGCGCTTGTCGACTCAAGGCTTGGCGGGAAAGAACTCAAGACAGCCGGGATGCGTACCTGAGATACAAGACGTTCGTACTTCTCCACCGAACAGCTCCACGATCCTCTGTACCAGTGCGGGCAGCGACGGGTCCCGTGCACCCATGAGAAGAACACAGTCTCCTGATCTTGCATCGGCTCGCAATCTTGTCATGAGCTCTTCGCGATCCTTGATTGCTTGTGCATGGAATGCCACGTTACCGAGGCCGGCGATGATATTATCCGAGGATATATCCTTTTGCGCCGTGCCTCCGGCATAATAGATCGGCAGGAGATAGAGCGAGTCGTTCTGCCGGAAACACGTTCGAAAGGTTTCGATGTATTCGTCCTTCAAAAAACGTGTCGGACCGAAGCCGTGCGGCTGGTACACGGAGATGATGCGCTCCGATAGGCCCCGGCTGGCCTGGACAACAGCCGCGATCTTTGCCGGATTGTGCGCAAAGTCATCCACCACATGAACGCCCAGCTTTGTCCTGGCAACGGAAAAGCGCCGGGCAACGCCCTCGTAGTTCCTGACCGCGCCGGCAAGGACCGTTTTGTCGCATCCGAGCTCCTCGCACACACAGAGCGCTGCAGCCAGGTTCTCGAGGTTATGCTCGCCCGGAAGCGGCAGATGATACTCCGAGCCATTGCGATAGAGCTTCACCGAGGTCGCCAGAAGTTCTTCCCGGTCCGGCCGCCACGAGGCCGAACTATTCCTGCCGAAGCGGATGTCCGCGGGGAGGGAAAAAAGGAATGGATCATCGGCATTCGAGATTGTCCGACCGGACTGCGAAGCGAGCACTGCGAACATTGCCGTTATTTCGTCCACGCTCTTGTGGTCCTTCGAGACGTTCAGGATGACCGACACCTCGGGCCAGTACTTCACGAGCGTGCCGTCGCTCTCGTCGGCCTCAACCACGAGGAGGTCCGAACCGCCGCTCCAGGCATTGCCGATCATCCCCTGCCTCTCGAGCCTCCGCAGGCCCGCGCCGCTGATGAGCGACGGCGACTTTTCGCAGGCCGTCAGGAACTCGAAGATCATCGCGGTTACCGTGGACTTGCCGCTCGTTCCGGCGACGGCAATGGTCTTTTTCGTATCGATGATCGCGGCGAGCAGGTCGGACCGGTGAACAATGGGAATGCGGCGGCTGGCTGCGGCAGCGATGTCGGAGTTCGTATCCTCGATGGCTGTCGAGACGCAGACGATATCAATGTCAGCGGTCACGCCCGACCCGTCCTGGCGAGCGATAATACAGCCGAGCCCTTCGAGTGATCGCCGGATGGCGGCGGTATCCTCGCTTGTATGGAACCGGTCGGAGCCCGAGACCACTATCCCCTGGAAGCGCAGATACTGCGCCAGCGCGCTCATGCCGCTGCCAAAGATGCCGGTTAAATGGACGCTGCGGCATTGGTGTTCGCCGATAACGAGTGCCGGAGGATCGATGTAAACGAGCGTGCCTTCTTTCACCGTGTCGAACAGGCGGATCACGTCAAGATTGCGCATGCAGACACAGCCGTGGGACAGGGGCGTGCCGACCAGGTCCTCCCGGCCGGTGCCATGGATATAGATGTAGCGCTCATAGGAATCCACGCCCGACCCCTTGTTGATCCCTTCCTCGAGGCCTTCAAGCCGCAGGATGCGGGTCAGGATGAGGTTGTCGCCGTTCTGCTTGTGGTCCCAGTCCTCTCCCGCGTCCTCGCGGTCCCGGAACACGCGGCCCGCAGGCGCGCCGGTGCCATACTTCTCGCAGAGCCGGTGAACGCCGAGCGGGGTCTTGAGCGAGTTCTCGCGGTTGCCGTTCCCGAAGCGGGACGTGGAGCAGTCGTACCGCTCCACGATGGTGTCGTTCGAGCAGATGAAGAGCACCTGCTCCTCGATGGACACGACGATATAGCGGTCCTGCGGGCTCGTAAGATGCTTCCTTATATAGGTATGAATGCGGCGCAGTCGGGATTGGTCCATGGCAATTGAAGGGACAGGTTCGAACCTGTCCCGAAAGGCAAGATACTGCATTTTAAGGAAAACGACAAGAGGGAATGTTCAGATAGGGGCCCGCGGGGCAGGATGGATTGGATCGTAGCGGGTGATCGGCAGGATGCTACGCGATCGGTCGGAGCCCGGCGCAAAAGCCGGGCCGTGCTATTTCCGGCCTACCCCCTTCTCTTCCTCGCTCGAGAGTATCCGGGACTCTTTGGTCTTTGTGTTCACCTCGACGCAGTACTCCATCTCTTTCCCGTTCAGGTAGATCTTAGTGCGCACGTACCTGATCGTGTCGCACTGAGGGCAGAACTCCATTGGCCCGCAAAGCTTGAACTCCTGTTGTTCCATTTCACGGCCGCATTTCTCACAGGCATTCATTGTGGCCTCTGTCTATAGTGATGAAAAGGGTCTTAATAATTAAGCCTAGCCCTTGACTACCCTGGGGTCTCGTTAGAACAATTTCCCGAGGCCCAGGAACACGTCCATGTCAAGAGGAAGGCCGGGGAGGTTGGGTAGCCTGCCATGAGCTCATAGGTCTTCCTGCCGAACAGGAGCGTGCCCCCGGTCTTCGCATTCTCCGCGGCAAATGCACCGAGCTCCGCATCCTTGTGGACCCAGCTGATGTCGCTGTTCATGTCCGCGAAGAAGCCATCCAGCGACAGGTTATTGAAAACAACCAGTTCCGCTCTCTGGTCTTTTCACGAATACGGTGATGAGGCAGCTCGGGAACTTGACTCCGCCAGGCTTCCCTTACTCGGCGATATACCGGGACAGTCCCGCAGGTCCTGTCAGCGGCAGCTCCAGAAGGATCTCGATCCTGCCGTCCTGCAGTTCCCGCTCGCGCACCACCGTATATCCCTTGACGAAGCCCTGGATCCGTTCAGAGTATTTCCCGCCGGCCATCATGGACCCGACGCTGCGCCCGCCGTCGATCTTGATCTGTTCGATCATTCGTAGCAGGTTTCTCTGCCCATCGGCAAGGGCCGCGCGCTGAGCCATCGCCCTAGCCGCACCGGCGTTCCCGACGTCCTTGGGCGGAGATCCGACACCGGTGGCGCGGATCTTCCCCGCAGCCCAGTCAACGCCGTCGGTGGCAACGATGGGAAGAAGAACAGCGTTCTGCCGTACCCGCTGATTCTCGGGGATCGTGACGGGTGCAACGTCCTGGGCATGTCCTGGCGCTGTCGCCCGCACTTCGTACTCGCCCGCGGGCAGGTCCCTGAACTCGTACCTGCCCTCCTGGTCAATGTGGCTGGCTGCTCGCTCCTTTCCCTCATGGATGAGCTTCACTTCGCTGTCGCGTAGCGGCGGGATGACCCTGCCTGCCAGGACCGCCTTGCCCGATCCCGGCACGATCAGAATGGACGGGATCACGGTCGTCTCTCCCGGCTTCACAACGACGTTCTCCAGGCGGATCGGGAAAGACGAGACAGGAGCTGACACCATGATCGTATAGGTCCCTGCCGCGAGCGGCAGCCTGAACTTCCCGTCCTGCCCTCCGGCGCGCGTCATAGCGATGACCTTGCCTTCCTGGATCGCAGAGACCTGCGCCGTCGCGTCGCTCGGCACCAATGTCCCTTCGACCGCACCCTCTTGGGCGGCGCCGCCGGCAAAGGATGAAAGAACCACCAAGATGAGGATCAGCGTGATAGATATTCGCATTGTTCCCTCCTTGAATAGTTCAAGTATAACACAGGCATTGCAGGGATACCGCGCACCCATCTCTCCCCGCGGCACATCGTGGCTGGCCCTAATCCTTCCGTCGGTATGCAGAATGTGCTTTGAGCTATGAGCAGCAAGGTGTGGAAAGGAATTTCAAGCCGGGGACGTGACGCTATTGAATTTTTCTCCAGAAGATGCGTGAGATATCAGGCCTGTGGCCGAGCGCTTAGTCGGACAGTTCAGAAGAGGGGGATGACCCCTCGGTCGTCCGGACCGGGAATTCCGGGCTCCCGGCCGGCGCGGGCCCTGTGGTGTCCTGCTCCGGGGCGATCCCCTCCATAAGCTCCTGCTTGATGAACTCCCGGACGAACTCCCGCTCCCGGTCGCCTATCTTCAGGAATTTCACGGCCATTCCCGGGATCTTCCGCTTGTTCTCGCCGAAGTGGCTGAACAGGACCTGCCCCTCGACCCGGATGGGCCATCCGGGTGCGTTCGGCAGGTGGAAGGTGAACGGGAGGACCATCCCGATGGACAGGGGCACCAGCGTGCTCACGAACATCCCGCGCTCCGAGATGGCGGTGATGAGGTCGCTCCGGCCGCTATCCGCGGAACGCCCGTCCTCCAATTCCACGTCAAGCTTGGTTGTCAGCCTCAGGAACCTGCGCGGCCGCTTCTGCGTGGCCTCGACGGTCGCATACAGGTCTTCCAGGCTGCAGGGGTGGCGCAGGAACGCCGAGCATCCTGCTGCCTCGCAGGCCTGTTGTATGTCCGGGGAGCGGTTGGAGGTATAGATGATGAAGGGGACGCCGCGCGTCCTAGGGTCGCGCCTGACCCGCGTAAGGAGCTCGAGCCCGGTCATTTGCGGAAGGTCGTGGTTGGCGATGATGACGAGCGGGACCGTTAGGCCAAGGAACAGAACAGCATCCTCCGCGGTCTTCGCCATGATTACCTGGTAATGGAGCCGCTGCAGGAATATGCTGGTGTAGAACTGCCGCATGGGCCTGGCATCCACGACCAGGATGACCTGCTGGTTCGCCGACGTGTCCTTCGGCGCATGCTGGGGAACAGTATTGTCCATGCTCTCCTCCTCCGGCTGGCCGGGCCCCCGTAGGGCCGGTTTGCGAGGGGCCGATGCATAAAAGTGCATTGAAGCTCCCTGCAGCATGCTGCAGGGAATCTTCGATCCTCAAGGAATTAGCGTTATTCTGATCGCTCACCAACCCCCTGCACTCGCGGTTCCACTCGTAAACGCAGGGGGCAAGACCCCGAAGTAAACTGCGTGGATTGAGCTCTCTCCTAGGTTCAGTGGCTGAGGGTACTCCGGACGGAGGTTCCTGTCAACAGGTTCGATGGGACATTTTTAAGATACCCTGGGCTCGTACCGGGAGCTCAGCAGCGGGTGATCAGGACCGTGACGCCTGCTGCCACAGCAAGGACCGCGAGAATGACGCCGCTTCCAGTGAAGCGAACGTGCAAGAGCGACATCAGGCCGCCCGCGACCAGCCAGACCCCGAAAAGGATGCTCCCTATATGCGTACTGATCTTTTCGCTGCTGTCCGCGATGAAGAACAGGATGCCGGTCACGATGCCGAGTACGGCGAGGATGATGCCACTTTTCGAGAACGAGATGCCGCCGAGATGGACCAGTCCCGTGAGGACCAGCCAGATGCCAAGAAGGATGTTCATCCAGGTCTTCATAAGGAGGTTCCGTGAGGCAAGTGATTAGCAACCGATACAAATGTTAATTATGAGGCCTGACGCCCGATATCCGTGCCCCTTTTTGTTGTTGAAACTTTTTTTTAATGATATAATCCTCCGCAAAAGACAAAAGGGAATATCTGGCCCGCAACCATGGCACTTCTTAAAAGAATAATTTTTGGATCTTTGATGGCATTAGTCGCCTGCTTCCACGGTTTTGGGGCTTCAGCAGAAGAGGCTGTAAAGGAATTCAGGGTCGGGCTCATCGGCGTGGATGCGGGACAGATCCTGCAGGATTTCGATCCCTTCGTGGAATATTTGAGAATCCGTCTCAGGCGTTCCGGGATTCGGGATGTAACGGTCTTCGTCGCAAAGGACCTTGACCAGATGCACACCCGTATACAAGAAGGAAAGCTGGACTTCATTCTCACCTCCCCTTTCCCGATTGTTGAAATGGAGCGCGATAAACTCGTACCCTCGGTCCTCGCCTGGCAGGGAGCGGCCCGTGAATACTCCGCGGTATTTTTTGTACGAAAACGGAGCTCCCTGCAAGATCTGAGCGACCTGCAGGGAAAGACGGTCGTTTTCGGGACACCTTCGTCCACAGCGGCATACGCCATGGCTAAAGCCGAACTGAAAAAGAACAAATTATCCATGAGCGAATCGACGGACGAACATGCGCCCGAATATGCGATTCGGTATGAGTTTGCCGGCGAGGCGATCAACCAGGCATTCCGGGTCATCCTGAACCGGGCGGACGCCGGCGTTTTCAGCAGCAGCGACTGGTTGGAGCTTCCCCGGAAGGAACGGTCCAAATTACGGATCATTCACCGTACAACGCCGGTCACCCACCTGCTCGGCTCGTTCCACCCGTCTTTTCCGCCGGCCCTCAGGGAAGTCGTTGAGAAAACGCTGATCGATATGTCCGGGAACGGGAAGGGACGGACTGCATTGGCCACGGCGTTGAATATGACAAAATTTGAACGGCTGACGGAGGAAGACAGGCGCTCCTTTCACCATCTTAAACAGCTTCTGTCTGCCGCGGAGTAAATCATGAGGATCAACATCAACAAGAAATACGCTCTCTTCTTCGGTATCAGCAGCGTCGCGATCATGCTGATCCTGGTCGCATCCTTCGCCTTTATTGTGGTCAAGAAAGGGGCGACGCTCAAGAAGAACATCAAAGTCAATGACGCCGTCTTTTACCGGGAGAGCCAGGGAAAAACGCTCTTCAATATCGCCCAGTACCTGAGTCAGCATCTTTTCATTCCTCTGTATCAAACCGATATCGGCGCAGTCAACCGCCTGATCAACGACATGAAGCTCGGACTGCCGTTCAAATCGTTTGTCGTGGCCGACTCGAAGGGCATGATTCTGACCGATGGGTCCCGCCAGAATAACGCTTTTGGAACAAAGCTTGACGTGAACTTGGAGCGGCTGAAGAAACAACCGATCATTGTGGAAAATACCGAGCAGGGGGAACGCATTTCTTTTGCGATTAAATCAAAAGAACACGTCGCCGGATACGGCCAGCTCATCTATTCGAACGAACCCCTGATGGCCGCGATAGCAAAAATCCACTCCCTATTCGATTCGGAATGGATGGACTTCGGGGCGGTGTTCCTGCGGATCAGCCTGATCGGCATCGCGGCATCGCTGGCTGTAGCGGCGCTGCTGAGCTTTCTGTTTTCCGGCACCATCTCCCGTCCGCTCATCCTTCTGAGGCACGCCGCAAACCGCGTCGCGCAAGGCGACCTTGATTGCCGCGTTGAAATCGATACCCATGACGAGATAGGAGAACTGGCGGCAACCTTCAACCAGATGGTCGCGGACATGAAGCGGTCGACCGAACAGCTTCAAGAGGCCAACCGGAAACTTCACGAGGTCTCCATCACGGACGGCCTTACCGGCCTGTGCAATTACGCGCACTTCATGGACGAGCTGAAAAAGGAGGAGGCCCGGGCCCGGCGGAGCAATTCGAACTTCGGTGTCATCCTCTTCGATCTCGATCTGTTCAAGGAGGTGAACGATACCTACGGCCATGAAAAAGGGAACATCCTGCTCAGGGCGGTGTCCGACATCCTGAAGGCGAATGCACGGCGAATGGATACCGTGGCGCGCTACGGAGGCGAGGAGTTCGCCATGCTCATGCCGGACAGCAAAGGTGCGGAGCGGGAGGTGGCTGAGCGCATACGGAAAAAGATCGAAAGCACGGATTTCACGGGTATCGCAGACACCCCCCTCAGGATCACGATCAGCGGGGGCGTCTGCACCTATCCCCGGGACGCACAGAGCGTGAACGAGCTGCTCGACAAGGCTGACAAGGGATTGTATACGGCAAAGACCGGCGGCAGGAACAAGACGTGTTATTGCGAACCGCTCGGCACCTCGCAGGGGCAGGCGGGAAGCTCCTAGGCATCAGACCTTGCCGGCGATAACTCAATCTTTACGTCTGACTGTTCGCACCCCTCAACCAGCGCGCGCGATTGTCAGACTGGAGAGGTCGGCATGATGACGCTGTTAAACCACAATGGGGGCATTTGGGGGAACGTTTTTTCTATCCATGATTTATTAGAGGTAGCGGGAGTAAAGCAATCTTAGCCTTATTGATCTGACCACGGCCTCTTGCTCGATGCTCAGCGGCGGGTGATCAGGACCGTGATACCTGCTGCCACGCCAAGGACCGCGAGAATGACGCCGCTTCCGGTGAAAGCGAACGTGAAAGAGCGACACCAGGCCGCCCGCGACCAGCCAGACCCCGAGAAGGATGCTCCCTATATGCGTACTGATCTTTTCGCTGCTGTCCGCGATGAAGAACAGGATGCCGGTCACGATGCCGAGTACGGCGAGGATGATGCCACTTTTCGAGAACGAGATGCCGCCGAGATGGACCAGTCCCGAGAGGACCAGCCAGATGCCAAAAAGGATGTTCGCCCAGGTCTTCATAAAGAGCCTCCGTGCGGGAAGTAGCCTGCCTCCAGGAGGAGCGTTCATGATGAATCGTGACACAAGGTAGGCCTCCCGATAACGTGAGAATATAGGAATTGGTTTGGTGCGTTAACTGCTCAACGAAAATTAAAAGGCCGAGAGGTAATTCCTCCGGCCTTCTGTCAATTCAAGCAATGTGACAACTCAAGTATAAACATGAACGATGCGGTGCTGGGCAAAGATCAAACTGCACGACCTGACCCTAAGTAGTCCTTGATAACTGACTGGGGACTCTCTGATCAGGTCAATTTGGCCCGCAACGTCCCCTCTGCCTGCACAGATGAGGCGATTAGAACGAGGATATTTCTCGTTCCTTACCGCGGGAAGGGTTCTGACTGACAAGGGCCTCGATGGCGCGCTGCGCAGCGGGGTCAATACGGGAGAACCGTACGCCGTAGCGGCCCCCGTCATTCCTCACGATCTCCGCCTGCATCGAGAAGGACCTCGCGGGGGCAAGGTCGAGCGAATACCGCAGCAGGTCGCCCCGGTGCAGCTCGGCATCGGCTTTGATCAGCATGCCCGTCACGCTGATGTTCTCGGTGAGGCAATCTATGGACATACGCGTGGCCCCGCTGATCCGGGCGCTGAACTGCGCGTGGAAACTGCTGCGGGCGGGAATGCTCAGGAGCTCGTTGACCTTCCGGCGAAGCACGTCTCCGCGAAGCGGCAGCGTCAGGACAGCATTGGCCCTGCACTGGGCGGCCTCCCCGAGCTCGATCTCGTTGTTGCGGCAGCACACGATGATCGAGACATCGCGCAGTTCCCCGTCATCCCGGATCTGGGTGCAGAACTGCTTGGTGCTCATGCCCGAGCCGTAGAGCTCGGTGATGATGAGGGCCGCCTTCTCCTTGCGGTGGATCTTCAGGGCGTCGGCGTTCGAATATGCCGTGAGCACCTCGAGGTCGGACAGCTCCTCGAAGAAATCAAGGCCTACGTTCTGCTTGACGCGGTCGGTGAAGATGATCTTTTTCATGACAAGTGCCTCCCCCCAAGCACGGGATATTCCCGCGTGAGTGCCGGTACGAGGCGAAGGTCTGCAAGACGAACAGGGAGATAAAGGACGAGCAGAGTGTCGAGAGCGCGCCGCATCCTGCCGTGCAGGTGTTAGAGAAATGATAACACCGATCTACTCCGCTTTCCATACAATATTTATGGTCTTTTTTTTGGACGGAGAGGCGGAGGCTGGCCGATAGACTCCGCATCAGAATCCGGAGCGCTCAATGCTGCGCAACGCTCGCAACTGCGTCCCCCAGGCACTCCACATCGGGCAGGGCCACCATTGCAGCCGCCTTCCTGGCATCCCTGATCTCCTGGGCATTCAACTGCCATCCGTAGGTCTTCGACCGCATCAGGTTTTCATCAGAGTCCTGGCGATGGGGCAGGGACAAGCCGTGACCGCACTCATGGGCGGCTGTGCGCGCTGCTGGATGCCGGGCGGGATGTTCGGCAGGCCTTAGAATGGGCGTGTCGCGCACCTGGATGTCGTGGTCGCTCCGAAAGTACCCGTTCAGACCAGTGCCTCCCTGCAGTACCGGCTTGAACCAGATGTCCATGCCCTGCTCCAGGGGCTCGTCATCCAGAACAATCTGCATTATGAAAAAGATCCCGGCCTGGGACAGCCAGATATGGTTGATCTCGTCCAGGATATCCTTGAACTCCTGCGGGTTGCGCCCGCTTTCTCCGAGATGGACGCGGAGCGGGATGCGATAGACAGGGCCCAGAGGAAACGATGGGGCAAGGCAGCCATCGATGTGGACAGAGGCCAGCTGTTGCTGGGCAGTGTCTTGCGCAGCGGATACAGCATCCAGGGAGAGCAACACAAGAACTACCATCGACAGAAGTGCGGTGTTTTTCAGGACTGCCTGAAGCCGATCCCGATGTTGATAGTACCCCTTGACAATGATCACGGTATCTCCGCCTGAAGAGGATGGTACAGCACAGGGAATGCTAACTCTGAACACGGGGATATTGCAATACTGAAAGAAGACCTCATTCATGATGACGAGACCGGTACCTAAACATAAACAGAAGGCCGGAGAGATCATCTCTCCGGCCTTTTCATTAATACAGTATGCGACATCTCAATAACTACGGAATAAAGTCTAAACCAACCACCACCCTGCAGCAGCCGGTGCCGGATGACTGACAGACACTGCCTTGCCGGGCGGTGCTAAGTATCAGGCCGTGAGTGGACTGACGGCCAACCGGCTTCGTATCCAATAACAGTTCCATCGTTCTCTGCATACCAAAGATTCGTCCTGCACGCAGACAGCCGCGTCTTGCCTGTCGAACGATCCCTCGCCTTCAGTATCCGCCTGAAGAGAGAAAGTCCGACGAAGTTCAACAGGCGAAGGTCGCGTATATGCTTCATGTGAACGTTCATGGGAACCACTCTTTCCTGAAAAAAGCACGCCCTGTACTACTCTTTGCCGAATGAAAAGCAAGACCTGTGCCACATGAAAACCTGGAGATATCAGCAGGATAGCAGGAACAAGGGTAGGGGGGGAAACCGACAGGCGCGATTTGATAGGTTATATGGCCGGCTATACTGGGCCAGGAAAATTCCCTCTGAATTCCTCACCTGATCATCGTCGGAATCAAAAAATCAATCCACTACCTCAAGCCAGACCCCGGATCGTCTATAGTAATGTCCACAGTAACGTTAAGATTTGATCCCATATTCTTATTCTTAGCCTATATAATGACCTTTTGATCACGGACCCTGAGATGGGCGGTACATGTCCTTGCCACGAGCGGGTTCGCGAGTTCGGGCGGGATCCCCAGGTCCTTCAGGACGCATTCGGACAGTTCCTGCAGATCCGGATGGCTGCTCTGGTGCGAACACCGTCTGACCGCATCATGGATGCGCTGCAGGTACTCCAGGCCCGCATCCATGCGATCGTAGGCCATGGCCCCGGTGCTCGGTTCGTCCCAGGAAGGAAGAAGAAAACGGATGCCCTGCACCGCCTTCAGTCTTTTTATAGAGGCGACCGAGGCCAGGACATCCTCGTAGATCGGCAGTTCGCCCGGGACCGGGATGGCGTCTCCCGAGAAGAGCACATTGTATCCGAGCAGCAGGATGGAGAGCGAGCCTCGCGAATGGCCCGGCGTGTACAGCACGTTCAATTTCAGGCCGCAGCCCAGGTCAAAGACCTCGCCGTCTTCGAGCAGCCTGTTCACGGCAAGCGATCCGGCGACGAGCGTATCGAAATCAGGCACAGGCCGCTCCCCGGCCTGAAGCTGAACGTTCTCGATCCATGCCCTTTCCGCGGGATGAGCTGCGACCGAGCACGCCGTTTCTCCCTTAATGGTCCTGGATGCGCCGATATGGTCCGGATGAGCATGCGTCTGGATGATCAGCGAAATATCGCTTACTTTCCGGCCCGTACTTCGCACATAGTCGAAGATCGCCTGCTCCGCTGACGCCACGCCGGTGTCGATAAGAAAGACCCCCTGCGTGCCGTAGATGAGATAGACGTAGACGAACCGGTCCACGAACCCCTGCGGCATCAGGATGCGGAACGGGACCTTGATAGCGTGAACGTGCCTGTCGATCTGCAAGGTAGTGAATGTTCTCCGCGAGCATACTATCGAATCTAATAACATTATGCAAGGCGAAACAGGAAAGGAATGAAAAGGCCGGAGAGCATATCCCTCCGGCTTTTGTCGATCACAGCGATGTGACATCGCAATAACTACGGAATCAGGTCTGACCGCTTACGACTATTACGAATGTCCACAGCCTAGGCTCAGAGGCGGGTGATCAGGGCCGTGACGCCTGCTGCCACAGCAAGGACCGCGAGAATGACGCCGCTTCCGGTGAAGCGAACGTGCAAGAGCGACATCAGACCGCCCGCGACCAGCCAGACCCCGAGAAAGATGCTGCTATCTGCGTAGCGAGCTTTTCGCTTCCGTCCGCGATGAAGAACAGGATACCGGTCACGATGCCGAATACGGCGAGGATGACGCCGCTTTTCGAGAAGGAGATGCCACCGAGATGGACCAGACCCGTGAGGACCAGCCAGATGCCAAGAAGGATGTTCGCCCAGGTCTTCATAAGGAGACTCCGTGCGGTAAGTGATCAGCTTCCGGTAAGAATGTTAATTATGATGCCTGATCCTGGACGGACTTGAATCTTGTTCTTTACGCGTGCAACTTTTTTATCCTTTTCTGAATACCGTGAAAATATACCCCGTTTATTATGGGCTCTCCCTCTTGACTCCTGCTATAATTTAATCATGCAGTTTTCGGTACCCCTTAATTGATAGACCCTGACAAGGAATGCACGCGAACACAAAGAGGATGAAAGTGATTAAAATTGTTTATGGTTATGATCAGGGAGTTGTTTACCTTATATTAACCTTGCAAGCGCATGCTTGCACATCTAACGAGTAGGAGGAAAGAAATGAAGAAAGTTATTTTTTTGACAGGAGTATTAGTTCTTGGGTTGGCTTCGTTTTCGGGACAGGCCGCACTCGCCGGCGAAACAACAGGTGAATATATCGACGATGCTACGATCACTACACAGGTTAAGGGGATAATCGCTAATGACATGGAGAGTCGTTTTTTCAAGATCGAAGTGACGACAACAAAGGGAGAAGTTGTTCTCAAGGGATCTGTGAACAGCAATGATACCGAAGCACGGCTGGTAGGAAAGATCAAAGAGATCAAGGGCGTCAAATCCGTGAAGAGCCTCTTGAAGGTGGAAAAGAAATAATGACGAAGAGGCATTCTGTGAAAGGGTAGGCTTTGGGGTCAGATCTTTATCGTCAACATCGATGTCAACAATAAAGATTTGGCCCCTTTTATTGAACATTTATTATGAGTGGCAGGACAAAGGAAGGAGGTGCATGTCAAACCGCAAGACTTGATCCTAATAACCGTCCTACTCCCCCAATCGTCAAAGAAAGCAGCGTAGCAACAAAGGCGATCTAGCCCTCAGATATCTCCTTCCCCTTAAGACATGTAGTTGAATGACAAACACCGAAGTCAGGCAGGTTCACACGTTCGTCATGGTTCGTGAAAAGGACGTGCTCGATAACCTCGCGGACATGATCCTCGGCTTCTGTCACCGAAACGCCATGCGTCCTTGGGTTCGAACACCGCCCTTTGCGGCCTGTCGTACAGGCTCTCCGCCACAAACAGGCGGAGGTGTCGCACCGGCACATATTTCTACTGGCAGCGTGAAGCTATGCCAGCATTCGGTAATCGTGTACCGCTTCTGGCGGTCGGGAAATGACCCGCCAGATCATCATGTGCTAAGCCTTGTCCGGCAACGGGAACAAGCGACGTCCTGTGCGGGCATGAGTTGGCGGCATGCCCTTTCCGCGGGATGAGCTGCGACCGCACACGCCATTTTTCCCTTAATGGTCCTGGATGCGCCGATATGGTCCGGATGAGTTGGTCATGACCACCGGCATAGCCCGTGTTTTGCTTAAGCCCCATAGGGTCAGGGCGTCTCGGGGACGATAGTATATCCCCTATGCCTTTTCTGACCCCCTACGTCCCCCGGCCCTCAGCCTCTTGCAGGGAGCTCAGAGGCGGGTGATCAGGACCATGAAGCCTGCTGCCAAGGCAAGGACCGCGAGAATGACGCCGCTCCCGGCGAAGTGTATGTGAAAGAGCGAGACCAGACCGCCCGCGACCAGCCAGACCCCGAGAAAGATGCTTCCTATCTGCGTAGCGAGCTTTTCGCTTCTGTCCGCGATGAAGAACAGGATACCGGTCACGATACCGAGCGCGGCGAGGATGACGCCGCTTTTCGAGAAGGAGATGCCACCGAGATGGACCAGGCCCGTGAGGACCAGCCAGATGCCAAGAAGGATGTTCGCCCAGGTCTTCATAAGGAGCCTCCGTGCGGGAAGTAATTAGCCTCCAGTAAGAATGGACCGGTCATGTGCGAGCAGGATGGAGCGCGCCGATCCAGGCAGCAGGTAACAGCCCAGGGTAGGGTAGAGGTACAAACTATATATAGAGTAAACCTGGTACAAGTATAGCACCGCTGCAACCCGCAGAAGCTTCAGGGTATCTCTATAACAATAAAGGCCGGAGAGCTCCCTCTCTCCGGCCACTTAGGTTTCATAAAAATTAGGATCTCAATATTTAAGTCTGAACCCAGATAGACCGTGAGATCGATCAGCACATCGAAAAGGCTCTACCAATACGGCAGGCAGACGATGGACCAGCAGCTCATTCAGCTTTGCAGAGACGAACCCATAACGCTCGATGAGGCAAAGCGCATCACCCGCTCAAAAGACCTTGAGCGAAAACTGATATTCAGTTAAGACGCGAAAAATAGACTGAATAAGAGCGAGCGCATTCCCCGTAGCTTGGCTACGGGATTAGCGAGCGATTAGAATAACAATAACTTCCTTGCGGATCGAAGACTCCCTCAGTCATCATCTCGAGCCCGGTCCCGGACCGCCTCTTCTTTCGTGATGGCCGGAGGGGCACCGCCAGATCTTTTCGCCCGGGTACCAGATCATTTTCTTATAACAGACCGGGCAGGACTTCTTGTTGGCACCTGACTGGCCACCGGACCGTGATGGGCCCTTTTTCGATCCCGCGGGCTCGTTTACCATGGATGCCGGTTCGATAGAGGACGAGGCGGCCTCGTCGGTCAACCCCGGAGTCTCGGCGGGTGTCGGTGCGTCCATCGGTTCGCTCTTCTGTTCGCTCGTACCCTGGACCGCACCCGTAGATGGTTCTTCATGTCCGCAGGTAAAGCACTGCCAGATGTTCTCAAGCTCGAGCAGGTGGAACGGCCCCCCGCACTGAGGGCATTTTCTCTGGAATTTCGAGTCCACCGGCACAGGCTCCGCCTTGATCTCGACCTTCTGCTCGCCGCCCTCCTTCTGCTTGCCGGGGGCGTCGCTTTTCACGGGAACCTTCTGAGGGCTCGTCTCCTCGGCACGCGGATTTGGCTGCTGTGCAGGCAGGGTCTGCGGTGCGGCAGTCGAGCCCGGTTGCACGGCCGAAGCTTCCGCGGGAAGCTCCTCCACCTTCTTATTGAGAGCTGCTATCTCCGCCCCAATGTTCGCAAAGAGCTCCTTCACGGTCTTCTCGACGAGCGCCAGGTACTTTCCTCGCACCGCAATGCCGGCCTGTATCAACTGTTCTTCGCTCTCGAGCTGCGCTATCCGCGCACGCAGGTTCGCCATCTCGCCTTTCAACATCTGAGACCTGGCTTCCATCGCCTGCAGCTCGCCGTCCCAGCCAGCGTGGGAGGGCATAAGGCCCTTCTCGAGGACCTTCAGCTCCTCAAACTGGCTGTTCATGGCATTGATGACCTCCTGCCGGCCCAACTTCGAGGTCGTGGACAATGCTTTGAGCGCGGCCTGATACCGCTGCTGCTCGTCAGGGATGATCGCGCGGAACGACTCCAGGAGCCCTTGGAATCTTCCGGACATGGTCTCTCCACTTTGGACCACTTTTCGTATCTCTTCGCCGACATTCCGGATCCTGAAGTAAAGATCTTCGCCTTCAACCGGTCTTGCATAGAGTTCAGTAAAGATCTGGGAAAAGTTCTTGCTCATGCTGTTCTCCGCTTAGCTCCTTCATGCTCTCGTGCTTCAAACTCTGACTTTTTATATTATACACCCTCTCTGCCCGTTGAGAAAAGGGCATCTCCTGAAGGCGCTTGCGTGCCAGGCTCTCTTTATTGACGTTAAGAGAGCGCCTCATTGAGATATTGAAGCTCCCTGCAGCATGCTGCAGGGAATCGCTCGCCCCTGGATTTAAGCTCCCTAAAGCAAAAGGCATGGAGCTTCGATCCTCAAGGAACTATTGTTATTCTAATCGCTCGCTAGCCCCACTGCAGGCTACGGGGAATGCGCTCGCTCCTGGATTCAACTCCATCGAGGGAGGTTCAGGCCGAACTGGAATACCCGGGCTCCAAAGGCTTCCCGCTGGTTTCGAGCGTACTATAACTTCGGCAAAATGGCAATCGAAGAAACAGAAAGGCCGGAGAGCATCTTTCTCCGGCCTTTGACTTGACAGGTTAATCGCTTCGCAACGAGTGCAGCAACGGCTTATGTAATCCGCGAAAAGTTATGCAACATAGGAAACAACATCCCCAAGATGCCCTCCCCACAACAATTCTGATAACGCGGAGTAAAGAATTAAGGGCCTGATCCCAGAAATTTCCGAGTGACAGATTGGTAGATGAACAACTTTCCAGTTTTCCGGGTCTGCCCCTCTACTGTCTTGGACCCTCAGTTGTCTGGTATGATGATCCTCCATGCGGGAAGTAATAACCCTTTAGCAGTACTGTTATTGATAAAACCTAGCCCCAACCGGTTCTAGTGCACTAAATGCATCAACGTCCCCTATGTTTCCCCGGCGAGTTTTCGCATGTCCTTACCTGCCCTTACATCCGACGCTGCTGTACTATGCAGCGACCTCAACTGAATTATAGCAGGAAAGACCGGAGTGATATTCGCTCAGCCCCATTGACAATTCTGCAGGCTGGTGTTAGCATATAAATAAAGAGGGCTTATATTGTCCTCATTCATCCCGAAAAGCCAAACCGTCCCTAGTGACGGCGCGGAAAGTCGCGGATCTTGAAGCAAAGATAGCCGGATTGCCGAAGGGTGAATGACTTCGTGCCGCGGCTATTGCTGTTTCTGTCCCCAAGGCTCGGGCAGGAGCAAGGCGGAGCACGGTTTACGGTGGGACCACATCACGGCGATGGTGACGGAAGGCCGTGTGCCCCACAGGTACTCTCACTGTTTAGAAAGAAAGGAGAACTACCATGGCAAAGCAGGAAGGCAAAATAGACATAGAGAAGATCATGGAGATCTACAAGAAGGTGGGAACTCCCGGCGAGCCTCATAAACTGCTGGCGAAGCTGGAGGGAAGCTGGACCACCAGGACCAAGGGTTGGCTGGAAGGCAAGCCGGCCATGGAATCGATTGGCACCTGCGAACAGAAGCTGGTCCTTGACGGGCATTATCTGCAGCAGGTCTATACCGGCGATATGATGGGACAGCCCTTCAGCGGCATCAACCTCCTGGGGTACAACAACCATACGAAGAAGTATGAGTCGGTCTGGCTCGATTCGATGAGCACCGCCATTTACTTTTTCGTTGGCCCTGCAAGCTCGGATGGCAGGACCATTACCCAGGAATGCAGCTATGACGATCCTGTCAGAGGCCCCAGCGTCTGGCGCAGCGTGACCAGGATCAAGGATGACAAGACCCTGGAGTTTGAGATGTTCATTATTCCCAGGGGAGGAAAGGAAGAGAAGATGATGGAGATGACGGTTAGCCGGAAGGAAGTCGTCGCCCGCAAGGCAGCGTAGGGCGGACTGACAGCGTCCTGCGTCATGCGATGGAGGTCAGTATGGCAACAGCAAAGAACATAAGCAAGAGCATATGCGATGAGACCTATTCTGAGCTTGTAAATGTGAAAGACAAGATCGTTGCATTGCGCAGCCACCTTGTCCGTAACTATGCAGGCGAAGAGAAGATCCTGGGGGTCTACGAGCGTCACCTCTCTGAACTGGTCGACCAGATCGAGTGGAAACTTCAGATCATGTCCCATTCCTGCGCCTATGACTGGAAAGGCTCGAATGAGTATGAAGAGAATTCCGTATCGGTCGGTCCGGCAGAAAAGGACGAGGAAGATTTCTCCCCTGGATACCTTGGCGGATAGCGGGTGCTTCGCATCTGCAAAGGAAGAGAAGATGATGGAGATGGCGGTTAGCCGAAAGGAAGCCGCCGCTCGCAAGGCAGCAGAGGGTGCCTTATACCCTCTGGTTGCCCCCAGCAAAATAAGGCCGGTGAGATTGTTCTCTCCGGCCTTTGATTTGTTTTTCGTGATTCGATATGGCTTGGTACATCCCGCAGCTCCTGCCACCGAACATCAACGATGTACAACAAGTCAATAAGTCAGGCCCGATCCCAAAATGTCTCAACAGCGCCCCTTCTGGCGCCATAGCTACAGAATCAAGCCCGACCGTGCCCCCCACGCAGATATCATGGTATTATGACAGACCTCACTTGGTTAATTCACCTACTAATCACGCTAGGCCAGAACGACACTTCTCCCTAATCCCTTGATATCCGATGAAATGTGGTTATGGCACGGCATATGCAAAAAACTAATCATAAAGTCGCAGAAGAAGGGGAAAAATATGAACAACGAGTTGATAGCACAAGAGAGGGAACAGGAGCGAGAGATCATGAGCATCCTGCTTAGCAGCTCACTCTATGGAGAGAGGTCGGCGGCTGAGCGAGAACAGTTGTTGCGCTATCTTGTTAACTCGTATAACCAACCGCGATTAGGAGAGAATTGCCGGGCCCATCTCAGAGCGGTCCGATCCGCGTCAGGGTTGTGATAGACGGCGAGATCAGGACCGGATTTGAGAAGCGAGCACATGCGAAGCGCTCTCACGTAATGACGGATAGCCTTGTGGACATACTGTCCATCAGTGCTCACGGGCCCGTGTTTCTTTCATGAATGCTTCCTGGAGTTGGTCGCAGGAGGGGAAGTGTCGAAGGCGACCGATGAGTGAACTGCTGACTACACCTAGGTAACCGCGGGCATCAAAACGGCCAACAAGTCAACGAACCAATCCTGACTCTCTATCGTTCCAGACAAAGCGACGCACTTCAACAAGTCACAGTAATTCGTTAAATGCATCAACGTCCACTAGCAGTCCTGACTTTTTTCATTTTTCTCCCCCCTCGATCTTATGTTTAAGTACTCTTGTCCAAAATAGATTTTGGATTTATTGATTGAGGAAAAACCTCCAAGGGGGCAAATCGTTTTTGGCCAGCCAGATTCACACATGAGGAGGGTGGACTTGAGCCTCTTGGTTCTATCCGATGGGCACAGGATGATTTAGAACCCCGCTGCCTTCATTTCCTCCTGCGTCCGCTCCCAGTAGGGTTTCTCGAAATAGAACTTCGCCTTCTTTTCATCGGCATACACGAAGTTGTGCCGGAAGTATCGATAAACCGCGTCTTGCAGCGTGGGATCATGGATGACGAATCTTTTCTCAGCCTTGTATTGGTCCAGGAGCTTCCGGTACGCGTCGATAGGCTCCCATCCTGCCTGCTGAAAGATGATGCGGCCGCCAAATTCGCGAAAGAGCGCCTGGTTCACCTTCCACTGCTTCACCCACACGGCGGCTACCCGCTGCTCGGAGGCCTGCCACATCTTTTCACGGCCAGGCTCTTTCCGCTCCTGCTCTATCCGGGTATCGTGGTCGCGCAGGCTGTTCAGGGTATCGAGGTACTGCTGCGCCTGCTGGCGACGTGTCTCGGTGATGCCCGGCGACCTGAGCTCGGCGATCAGCTCTTCCCGCTGCTTCTCGCGCCGGACCTTGTCCCTGGCCATGAACTTTTTCTGTTGCCTGATCTGCGAATCGATCTCCGCAGGCGTGGGCTCGATCTTCCGCTTCCGAGTGTAATCGCTAAAGACCGCTGACCATATCGTCGTCCGCAAGGCCTCTTCCCGCATGCGCTGTCGCCATGCCTGGTGATCGGCAGGCAAAAGCTTCGCTTTTTGCTCCACGTCCGCCTTCGGGGGAACGAGGTCATCTTCGTAGACGGCTTTGCCGAGAACGTCCGCAACGGGTTTACGTATGGCTGTATTGGCAGCAGAGAGGGTTGATGGTGTGAACCAGAGGGAGAAGGAAAGGAGAACGATAATGGAAGAATAAGATGGCATTGTGGTTTTCAGGAAATACTAGTAATAATGAGGTCTGACGTCCGGCCGCTCCCCTACGATGGTAGGAACCGGCGAGTCGTTTCCACATATGCCAAACAGCGTTCGACACAGGCTTCCAGGCGCTCCCTGCCTGTATCAATGATAAGATGCTCTACGGCTATGGGATCGGCCTTTTCCTTCAGATCCGAATATAATGTGTAGGTCCTGTTGCCGGCCGGATGCGCGCCGATGAGCCGGGCGCTGTCAAGCCGATGTTCTGCAACGGCGTCATCACAGATGCATTCAACGATGACGGGTCTGCAATGCGAAGATTCGGCCCGCGAAAGGAGCTGATTTACCTGGTACGACCGGGTAAACGTTCTTCCATCGATAATAATGGTTCGCTCCGGATCCGTTTTCAGGACCTGTTCCGCTATAAGAAAGATGACCTCCATGCAGAGGTCATCCTGTTCGCGGGAATAATCGGTCGCCTCCCCGGGAAACAGCCTCGCGCGAATGTCATCCTTGTTGAGCACCAGTGCATGCAGGCGTTTCGCGAGTTCTGCGGCAATGGTGCTCTTGCCGGTCCCGGGCAGTCCGGCCATGGCAAGCAGCAGCCGGGTGCAAACGGGGTCAGACGCGATGTTGTCGTTATTTCTTCCGTCCCGGATTAAAGGCGACATTGACAGGATCCTGATGAACAGAGAATACTACCGCTGCCTCTCTGAGTCAATGGGGGAGCGGCTTGCGTAGAGGCGATACCCGTAGGCCTGAAGGGGTCGGGCCGATACAGTTTAGGGAATCATTGGGGTCACTTCTCGAACCTTGACATATTTGTCAATTATCAAGAAACGACCCCTTTACTTCTCTTTCTCGGTCAGAAATACCAGGTGAAGTTGACGTAGCTGGCCAGGTCGGTCAGATCGTACCGGTACCGCTCGTCCTCGTAGGATGGGCCCGCTGCGGTCACCGTGAGGCCCCAGTTACGGTACCGGGCCTCCAGCATGAGGCTGGCGGCGAATTTCAGGCCATAGTCTCCGTTCGAGATCGCGACCGGCGTTGTGTTCGCCGGATAATCCAGGATGATGGAACCGTCGTATTTGGCCGCACCCAGGCCTGCCCCGACGCCCAGCCGCACGTAGGCGCCCCGTCGACCATGTTCGCCTAACTGATAGAAGACCGTCGGTACAACATATGCGACCCTGCCCCGCACGCGGGTGCCGACGTCCTGGTACACGTTCTTCGCCACTTCCTGCTGGTCCATGTTGAAGGTGGTGTAATTGAACAGGAATGCGTAGCCGAAGCGGGTGCTGCGAATGAACGACGGCCGGGTGCTGTAACTGATGAAGTAGGCCTCTTCGTCCCGCTGGGATATCTTGCCCGAAGCATTCGTGCTCTTGTCGGTGACGCGCAGGTCTGCCTGTCGCGTCCCGATCCCGACGGTCAGGCTCGCGCCGTTGTACAGGTAGTCCCATAGCCATTTCCAGAACGTGGTCGGACCGGACCGTTTCTCCGGCGCGACAGCCCCGGGTGTGGCGGATAACCCGGAACTGACCTGGGAAATAACGTGGCCCGCCTGACGGGGCTGTTCCGCACGAACGTGTCCGGAGCTCACGGTCAGGAGCGCAAGGACCGCGGCGCAGAGCATGCCGGATTGTATTCGCACGGACCATGCACGAGGAGTGCGGTAGATCATGACCGGAGGGTAGCAGGAGGGAGAAGGAATGTCAACGGGAAGCACTATCCCTCCCGGAGCACCCCATGAAGGTCATTAGAATTAAATGACAAGTTTGGAAACAAAAAGGCCGGAGAGACTTTCTCTCCGGCCTTCCAAATTCTTTCGTAACTAAACTGCTTCTTAGAACATCCCGTCGCCCATGCCGCCGGGCATTCCGCCCCCCTTCTCCTCGGGCAGTACCATACAGGGGGACGTTGTTGTTGATACTGCATAAGCGCGCCTAAGCGGCGCAACGCGTGCAAACAACGTCCCCGTCGTGCTCTCGGTGATCCTTGGCGAGATTCGTCGGTCAATGGACGGAAATTACGCAGTTATTGGTTCCGAACGGATTGGGAACCAATTCCGAGCATTTCTGGTCCGACGCCCACGCCCCATCGACGAAGTACTTGTACTCGTACTTCCCTGGCGGCAATTTCAATTTGATCCTCCAGGTCCCGTCCTTCTCTTTTTTCATGGGCGTTGAACTCGTATCCCATGCATTGAACTTTCCCGCGATGCAGACCGTCTTGGCTTCCGGCGCACGGCAGGTAAACTCTACCTCATGCGTGGCTTCGGTCATCTGCGGCCCGATGAGGGACCCGCTCCTCTTCTTGACAACGTCTAACACTGCCATATCAGTTACCTCCTGTTCGTGATTGTGAACTCCCCTACGCTGCCTTTGCCACCTTGCTCTTCCACTCCGTGGCGATCTCCTTGACGAAAGCGTCAAAGGTCCGGGGCTTGTGCTCAAGGAGCATCTGCGTCTTTTCGAGGTCTTCCTTGGAGGCGATCATCCCCTTCTCCTGGAAGAACTCGTACATAATGCGCATCTCGGGGACCATGAACTCCGGCATCAGGTTCTTCACCTTTTCTCCCCAGGCGTCCAGGTCGTCCCCGCTGTAGCGGACCTCCCGTCCCAGGTGCTTGGTGTAGACCCTGGCGGTCCCATCGCCGGTCAGGGTATCGGGTCCGTGAACCGCATACGTCTGGCTTTCGTAACCGGACCTCATGAGCGCGTTGACCGCACAGTCTGCGATGTCGCGCACATCGACCCGGTTCAGCCCCTTCCCGCCGATGGGCTGGGGATAGACGCTGTACTGCATGATCGCGGACCGCAACCCCAGGTCGTTCTGGAAGAAGTTGTTCGGCCGCAGGATCGCGTAGGCGATCTTCGACTCCTTGATGGCCTTCTCCACCGGGAGCTTGCTCCGGAAGTGCGGTATCTTTTCCGATCCTTCGGGCATGAAGACCGACAGGTAGACGATCTTCTTGACCTTGGCCGCCTTTGCCGCGGAAACGGCAGCAAGCCCTTCATCGGTTTCGCTCAGTCCCACCGTGTTCAGCAGGAACAGGCTGTCGATGCCTTCGAATGCCTTGGGGAGCGTCTCGGGATCATCCAGGTCCGCCTTGTACCCTTCCACGCCCTTTGGCAGCTTCTTCAGTTTTTCCGGGGAATGGCTCATGACCCGGACCTTCACTCCCTCCTTCATCAGGCCGGCCACCACCATGCTTCCGACCGTACCTGTTCCACCTATGACGAGTGTCTTCATACCGTACCTCCTGCCGCTGCTCACCGGAAGTCTTCATATTATGTGTTATGTAATCGAGTTGGACGAGAAGATGCTTACGTGAGGGGACTCTTTAAGTCTCGCACCGATTGGGCAGGAAGTCAATGGCGCCGCAAAATATAGTGTCTATTAGTACTACACTCATAGCGCTGACGAATGCGCTTGGGAAAAGGCAGCGGCTTCAGTTTTATGCTTTTTCGATCAGATCAATCCCTTTCGAACTTTCCAAGCGGGCGACCGAGCGAAGCGATCAGGACCTTTGACGCAGAAGAAGCGGATTTAAACGACTGATAAAGGCTGCAGGATCTTAGACACTGAGGACCTGAAGAATCTTGGAATAAAGAGAGGGACGTCAGGTCTTTTCATTCATAGCTTATGTCAGTGTCCACAGTGTCAAAACCGTTCAACGGCTTTGGGAACAGCATTTCCTACGTTGCTTTGCTAATGGTTCTTCAGAATCATAGCGGGGAAGACTTAATTATGGAGATATTGAAGCTCCCTGAAGCAAGGTGCAGGGAATCTTCGATCCTCAAGGAAGTGCTATTTATTCTAATCGCTTGCTAATCCCCTGCACTCGCGGTTCCACTCGTAAACGCTGGGGGCAAGACCCCGCAGCAAGCTACGGGAATGCGCTCGCTCCTGGATTCAGTTACGCCGAGGAAGATTAAAGGGGAGATGGCAATCGAAGAAACAAAAAGGCCGGAGAGCTTGCTCTCTCCGGCCTTTGATTTGCTACTCGTGTTTCGGTACGACTTGATACATCCCGCCGCCCAAGCCACCCATTCCGCCGGGCATCGTGAAAGGCCAACAAGTCAATAAGTCAAGCCTGGCCCCAAACTATCCTTAGTTCTTTTCCGGCGGTGAATCAGGTGCGTAGGTTGCCTGTATGAGCCGATACCAGACGCTGTCCACTTCCTCTCTCGTTCGCAGGATGTACCCCTCGTTGCTGATCGTCGGGAAGAACTCATTGCCCCTCTCCCGCTCCTGAGCGGCAATAATCTTCATCATCTTGATCTGTTCATAGCAATCATCCATAGTCAGCCCATGACCGCACCCCAGCAAATGATACCCCTCATGCACCGCTGTGCTCTCCGGATCGGCGAAGCTCAACAGCTGGTTGAGTGAACCCAACTCGACGACTGCGAAGCCCCGTGTAAATGTTTGTCCCTCAACAACGCCTAATACTTCGGGCATGATGATCCCCCAGAAAAAATCACCCGTATGTCTCCCTGCTAGACCGAAGATCCGGTCGCATGGAGGAACGAGAGGCATGTTCATGACGCCGACAAGCTGGGTACTGGACCAAAAGCCCGGCCTGTCCCACGGTGCGAGCCATGGGTACGTTACCTCTATGCCGTATAGTCGCAGCTCCTCTTGGAGTGCCGCCTTGATCTCATCCGTCCGCTCCTGGGAAATCTCCCGGTCCTTCAGGAGGCACACCCGCATTGTCGCTGGGGAGCCAAAATCGATCTCTCCCCTTTTCGCCGCGTCAGGAACACCGATGGTCGTACATCCCATGACCATTGCGGTGGTCGCGAGACAGAGCAAGCGGAGCATGACGGGGAACGTCTTCATATCATTGCCCCCCAGGCCCATCGCTCACGATCTGACCGCGCAGCGCTGATACGGCAGAAGTGAGTTGACGATCGATCGAGATGTCGTCGTGTTCCCACAGCTTATGTGAATGGATCCTCCGGAAAACGGCCTCTTTCTCCAGGGCCGATAGTTCGATCGTCTCATGGGGTTGTATTCCACTGTTTTCGATCGGCTCTCCGGACGCCGTCTTAATATAATGCGTCCGTATGACGAGAAGCGATCCGTCCTTAAGCTGAAAACCCGCCCTCACTTCGCCGTTGCCTGCGGTCTTTTCCCCGATGAGAAGAGCGCGCTTCTGATCGCGCAGCGCAGCCGCGAACATTTCAGCACCTGATGACGTAGTTTCGTTAATAAGGACTGCCAGGGGAAGATCGGGATAGTGCGTCCACCCGTCTGACGTAAAGGTGAGGTCCCGCTCCGGGGTCCGACCGCTCAGCCGGCCTATGTGGGTGCCCCGTTCAAGAAAGAGCTGGACGGTTTTGGCCGCGGAGTCAACATCGTAGCTGACGTCCCTCAGATCTATGATCAGTCCCCGCATGTTCTCCCGCAGAAGGTGTTTCACTGCACTTTTCACTTCCTCAGGGGCTTGTGCATTGAATGATCTTATCCGGAGATAGCCGATGTTCTTTTCAATGAACTGCTCGGCGACCGGGGGCTCCCAGTCGAGGACGCCCCGGGTTATCGTGAGCTCCCTCGTTTCGCCCCCCGCGCCTGCGATCGTTACGTCGACATTGGATCCGGGAGCGCCTTGGAGGCCTGCAATGACCATCATCGCCGAGTGCCCGTTGACGGGTTCATTGTCTATTTTGATGATCCTGTCGCCCCGCTTCAGCCCCGCACGGCGCGCTGGCGAATCCTCGATGAGCGCCTCTATCCTTGTTTCGCCATTCTTCACTCTTATGGCAATTCCGATCCCTGCCCGGAATGGATTATTGATCTGGACAACCCTTTTCCAGCTGAGCCATTCTGCTGACGGTCCAAGCTGCGCCAGAAGCGAACCGACCTCGGGCCGTTTGCCGACATCGAGGGTGACTCCTTTTCCTGCCGCGTCGATGCAGTTCTCCTCAATAATGCTCCGTGCTTGATCAAAGACTGCGGATAGCTGCTGGGGAGGATAGGTCCTAGGATATTTGGCCGCGCAGCCGGAGACTGCAAGGATGACAGCGCAGGCCGACAATAGGGGAAAAACAATCTTCAGCATTTTCTGGTCAGGGTTGAACCGGGTCAGACTTGATTCTGGAGTTATTGCTATTGAATACAATAAGCGCAACGTACAGGAAAGAACTGCCGCACTGCTTCTTCCGATGCTGTGAGAATATCGAAATTGGCTTGGCGAGTCAACGAAAGAATAAAAGGAAAGGCCGGAGATATCTCTCTCCGGCCTTTCAGTGATTCATCATTCGCGCTGATCAATCACGCCGCATCCTTGCCCTTCACACCCCCCGTCATGAGTTTCGCCATGGACCGGGCAAAGGCCGCCGGGTCCTTGATCTTCGAACCCTCGAGCAGCAAGGATTGGTTGTACAGAAGATCGATGTATTCCTGCACCTGTTCCTCTGCCCCGCTCGTGAGCATGCTGTTCATGGTCTCGAACACCGGGTGACCTGGATTGATCTCCAGGATCCGCTTCTGGTCAGGGACATCCTGGCCCATGGACTTGAGCAACTTCTCCATCTGCGGGTCGAGCCCGCCCTCGTCCGCCACCAGGCAGCTTGCCGAGTCCGTGAGCCTGCCGGACAATCGCACGTCCTTCACCTCGTCCTTGAGCCGCTCTTTGAACTTCGCAAGCAGCTTCTCGAACTTGCCCTTCTGCGCTTCCTTCTCCGAATCCGTCGTCTTATCCAGGCTCACATCGCCCTTAACCACGTTCTTGATCTTCTTGCCCTTATACTCTCCAAGGTCCAGCATGATCAGGTCGTCGATGTCGTCGGTCAGGCAGAGGACCTCATAGCCTTTCGTGCGGAAAGCCTCGAGGTAGGGCGACTGCAGGATGTTCTCGTCAGGCCTGCCGGTGATGTAGTAGATCGCGTCCTGGGCGATCGGCATGTCCCGAACATAGTCGGACAGGGTCGTGTACTTCCCTGCTTCGGTCTTGGTCGAAGAGAACAGCAGAAGATCGGCGATCTCTTCCTTCCTGCTGACATCGAAGTGGATGCCTTCCTTCAGCACCCTGCCAAACTCCTTGTGCAGCTTCTCGTAGGCAGATGCATCGTCCTTCTTCATCTCCGCGAGGGCGTCCAGCACCTTCTTGGTGATGCTCTTCCTGATCACCGCCATGTGCCGGTTGTTCTGCAGTATTTCGCGCGACACGTTCAGTGGCAGGTCGGACGAATCCACCACGCCGCGCACGAAGCGCAGGTACTCGGGCATCAGCTCAGCACAGTGGTCCATGATCTGCACGCGCTTCACATAGAGCATCGGCCCGATCTTGAAGTCCCGGTACAGGATACCGTAGGGCGCATGCTGCGGGATGTAGAGCAGGGCCGTGAACTCCGACGTACCCTCTGCTCGGTAGTGGATCACCTTCGCAGGGTCGGTATAGTCGTGGGACACATGCTTGTAGAAGTCGTTGTACTCTTCCGGTTTGATCTCCGACGGGTCCTTGAGCCAGATCGCCTTGCGGGCGTTCAGGGTCTCTTCTTCGGTCGTCTTGATTCTCTTTTCCTTGTCAGCGGGGTCTTCCTTTTCCCGCGTCACGTCCATGACCACCGGATGCTCGATGTAGTCCGAGTATTTCTTAACAACGTCGCGGATCTCCCACTCTTCGAGATACTTCTTATCGTCGTCCCTGAGGTGCAGCACAACGTCAGTGCCCGGCTTCTCCCTCGTAGCGTCATCGATGGTATAGGTCCCGTCAGCGGTCGATTCCCACTTGATCGCCTTGTTCGTCTTCTCCGTCGCCTTGCGCGAGATCACGGTCACCCGGTCTGCCACCATGTAGGATGAATAGAACCCCACGCCGAACTGGCCGATGAGTCCCGGCTTGTCCTTCTGATTCGCGTCCTTGAGCGCCTGCATGAACTCCCTCGTGCCGGAGTGGGCGATGGTCCCGAGCTCGGCAACAGCCTCTTCCTTTGTCAGGCCGATGCCGTTGTCATTGATCGTGAGGGTGCCAGCTACCTTGTCCGGGACGATCTTGATCTTCCACTCCCCGCAGGCTTCCGTTATTTCCTTGTTCGTCAGGGACTCGTGGCGCGCCTTGTCGATGGCGTCCGAGGCGTTCGAGATCAGCTCGCGCAGGAATATCTCCTTGTGCGAATAGAGGGAGTGGATCATCAGGTTCAGCAGCTCTTTTACTTCGGTCTTGAACTCCATTTTCTCAACGGCCATGGTTCACCTCGTGAAAAGAATAGAACATTCTCAATCGGGTCTTTGACACTGAAGAAGCAACGGTACCGAAATCGTTTCTCTGATAATGACGCAGAAAAAGAACAGGATCTCTTTTTTGCACCTCTCCTTCGCGTCCTGAATGAAATTCTTGACCTTTCTAAGGCCACGTCCGCTCGCCCGCGCAAATTCGGCCTGTGGCCTCTGACATGCGCGTTCGCCCCAAGGGGATGCTGCCTTTGGCCAAGACGGGTGCCCAAGAATTTCATAGGGCCGCTCCGGGGAAGTGCGGGGTTTGGGTAAAGACTTGGATATTTTCTTTTCGCTTTTCCAAAAGCCCCTGCATCCCGTGAACAGTACCGCGCACAAGCATGCGGAAGCATTTATGACCAGTGCTATCACAAGGCCAAGCAGACATGGCCGAGCTTGTCGTCCGGGCGAGGGGAAGTGCTGCTATGCTCGAACAGCTCTCTAGCTCCGACCGGCATTGCATGCCTGCGCGGACTGTGAGCCGGGGTGCAGAAAAAACTAGATTCTTTTGATAATGTATGTTGAGAGAAAAAGGCCGGAGAGATTGCTCTCTCCGGCCTCGATAATGATACGTTGCTTCGCGAATGGCTTAGTACATCCCGCCGCCCATGCCGCCCATGCCGCCCATGCCGCCGGGCATCCCACCGGGCATGCCGCCGCCCTTCTCTTCCGGCAGCTCGGTGATCATCACCTCGGTGGTGAGCATCAGGCTCGCCACGGAGGAGGCGTTCTGGAGTGCGGACCGCGTGACCTTGGTCGGATCGATGATGCCCGCCTGGAGCATGTCCACGTACTCTTCCTTCTGTGCGTCGAAGCCATAATTGGGCTTGTCCGACGACTTCACCTTGTCTACGATGACTGACGGCTCGAGGCCGGCGTTGTTCACGATCTGGCGGATCGGCTCCTCCAGCGACTTCTTCACGATGTTCACGCCGATCTGTTCGTCGCCCGAGAGCTTCAGCTTGTCGAGCATCGGGATGCAGCGGAGCAGGGCCACGCCGCCGCCGGCGACGATGCCTTCGTCCATGGCCGCGCGGGTCGCGTGCAGCGCGTCCTCGACGCGGGCCTTCTTTTCTTTCATCTCGGTCTCCGTCGCTGCGCCTACGTTGATCACGGCCACGCCGCCAACGATCTTGGCCAGCCGCTCCTGGAGCTTCTCTTTGTCATAGTCGGAGGTCGTCTCCGCGATCTGGGCCTTGATCTGCTTCACCCGGCCCTGGATAGCTTCGGTCTTGCCGACGCCTTCGACGATGGTCGTGTTGTCCTTGTCAATGGTGATCTTCTTGGCCCGGCCGAGGTCAGTGATCTTCACGTTCTCGAGCTTGATGCCCAGGTCCTCGGAGATCACTTGGCCGCCCGTCAGGATCGCGATGTCCTCGAGCATGGCCTTGCGGCGGTCGCCGAAGCCCGGCGCCTTGATCGCGCAGATCTGGAGCGTGCCGCGCAGCTTGTTCACCACCAGGGTCGCCAGGGCCTCGCCCTCCACGTCCTCGGCGATGATCACCATGGGCGCGCCCATCTTGGCGGTCTGTTCCAAGATCGGGAGCAGGTCCTTCATGGTCGAGATCTTCTTTTCAGACAGGAGGATGTAGGCGTTCTCGAGGACCGCTTCCATCTTCTCGGCATTGGTCACGAAGTAGGGCGAGATGTAGCCGCGGTCGAACTGCATCCCTTCCACCACGTCGAGGCTGGTGGTCATGCTCTTGGCCTCTTCCACGGTGATGACGCCGTCCTTGCCGACCTTGTCCACTGCCTCGGCGATCAGGTTGCCGATTGTGGCGTCGCTGTTGGCCGAGATGCTGCCGACCTGGGAGATCTCCTTCTTGTCAAGCACCGGCTTGGAGATCTTTTTCAGATTTTCGATGACCGCCTCGACGGCCTTCTCGATGCCGCGCTTCAGGTCCATGGGGTTAGCGCCGGCGGTCACGTTCTTCATGCCCTCGCGGTAGATGGCCTGGGCCAGCACTGTCGCGGTCGTGGTGCCGTCGCCGGCCACGTCCGAGGTCTTGGAGGCCACTTCGCGCACGAGCTGGGCGCCCATGTTCTCGTAGGGGTCCTTCAGCTCGATCTTCCTTCGCCACGGTCACGCCGTCCTTGGTGATCGTCGGCGCGCCGAACTTCTTGTCGATCATCACGTTGCGGCCCTTGGGGCCGAGGGTCGCTTTCACCGCATCGGTGAGTACGTTCACGCCCTTCAGGATCGCCGCCCGCGCCTCCTGGTCGAACATCAGCTGCTTTGCCATATTCATTTCCTCCTTAGGGAACTTTGTTTAAATAAATGTCGCTTGCAGGCTTACAGGCGTGTTCGCTTGCCAGCTTGCTCGCTTGTCAGCGCTACTGCATTTCTATACCAGGATCCCGAGGACGTCCTCTTCCTTGATGATCAGGTACTCCTTGTTGTCGATGTTGATCTTGGAGCCCGAATACCGGTCGAACAGGATCTTGTCGCCCACCTTCAGCGCCTTCACCTCATCGCCCGCGGCCTCCACCTTGCCGCTCTGCGGCTTTTCCTTGGCGCTGTCGGGGATGTACAGACCGCCCGCAGTCTTCTCCAGCTCCTCGGTGTAGCTCACGAACACCCGGTCCTTCAACGGCTTGAATTTAACACTCATACGCTCAACTCCTTTCTGAAATAGTAATAAGGTCAGGTGATTAGCACTCGTTTTTCGAGAGTGCTAATATATTCCGTCGCGAGAAAAAAATCAAGAAAAAAATTATCAATCATGAAGGCTGACTGCTAAATTATAACATATGCGCTAACTATTTGTTATATAGATGTTTTATCAATCTAATTCCTTGCGAACAGCTAAATCTTGCAGAGTCGAGCGGGGATCTGGTCAAGCTTGTAAAGCAGTCCCATACGAAAATTTCAGTCGGGCGACCGAGTCCGAGGGTGAAGCATTTCGGATGTCCGAGCTCGGAGAGCGAATTTCCGAAATGTACCGAGGACGACCGAGTACGGCGGTGAAAAATTTTCGTCGGGTGTCCTTCTTGGGGCACCTTTCTTGGGCACGCAAGATAGGTGACAATACACGCTATGCATGTACTCTGTGCCAATAAAAAAAGGCAGGGCTCAAAGCCCTGCCTTTCATGGTAATCGGTGTACCTGGTTCAGCTACTTCGCTTTTTCTTTCTCCTCCGCCACCGGCGCCGGCTTGGCCGGAAGGTTCTTGAAGATGTCCCCCGTTTTCAGGAGTTCCATGGCCCTCTGGAGCTGGATATCGTCCTTGTCGTCCTTGGGTACCGCCTCCATCACGAACTCGTCCTCGCTCTTTCCCTTGCTTTCCTTCGGCTTCGCCTCCGGCTCCTTGACCGTCTCGTTCTTCAAGTGGCGCTCAAGGTCCTTCTCGCGGACGATCATATGCGCCGACTCGCCGTCCTTCACTTCCTTGACCTTCGGGAGCTTCACCTCGATGTCCGGCGCAATGCCCACGTTCTGGATGGAGCGGCCGCTGGGCGTGTAATACTTCGCCGTGGTGAGACGCATGCCCGTGTTCCCGTCGAGGGGGAACACGGTCTGGACCGAGCCCTTGCCGAATGTCTGGGTCCCGATGATGACGGCGCGCTTCGAATCCTGCAGCGCGCCCGCCACGATCTCCGAGGCGCTGGCCGAGCCCGTGTTCACGAGCACTACCACCGGGTAGTCGCGGACCATCACGCCGCCTGTGGCGAGGAAGTCCTTCCGGTCGTCCTTCCTTCGGCCCTGGATGTATACCACCAGCTTGTCCTTGGGCAGGAACAAGCTGCTCACGTCCACCGAGGAGTCGAGGAGCCCGCCCGGGTTGTTCCGCATATCGAGCACCAGCCGCTTCATGCCCTTCTCCTCGAGCTTCTTCAGCGCCTTGTCCACGTCCTTGGCCGTCAGGCCCTGGAACTGGATGATCTTCACGTACCCGATGTCTCCCTCGAGCATCCGGGACTTCACGCTCTGGACCTTGATGACGTCGCGGGTGATGGTAACGTCCTTCGGCTTGTCCCAGCCTTCGCGGAAGAGCAGCAGGGTCACCTGGGTGCCCTTAGGGCCGCGCATCCGGTCCACGGCGTCCTCGATGCTCATGTCCTTGGTCCACTCGTCGTTGATCTTCAGGATCTTGTCGCCGGCCGCGATGCCGGCGCGGTCGGCCGGCGTGTCTTCGATGGGCGAGATGACCGTGAGCTGCTGGTTCTTGATGCCGATCTGGATGCCGACGCCCTGGAATTCGCCCTTGATGTCCATATTGATCTCCTTGAACGCCCGCTCGGACATGTAGGACGAGTGGGGGTCGAGGCTGGAGATCATGCCGCGGATGGCTCCCTGAATGAGGTCCTTGGTGTTGGGTTCCTCCACATAATTGCTCTTGATGAGCTCGAGTGCCCGCGTAAAGGCCCTGAGGTCGTCGTACGTATCGGACTTGGCGTGGGCCGCCTGGTGTCCGACCACGAACCCGGTCGTGAACAGCGTGATCGTGCCGATGACCAGCAGGATCAGCAGCGTGACCAGGAATCGTTTCTTGTTGATCTTGATCATTTCGTTCTCCTCCGTGTACAGCTTCATTCTCATCTCCTTGTTCGGGAAATCGTTCTATAATACCACATTGAAGCACCCTACAGCAAGCTGCAGGGTGGCTTCGATCCTCTCCTCAGGGTGGGTGTTTATCCTAATCGCTCGCTAGCCCCCTGCACTCGCCGTTCCACTCGTAAACGCTGGGGGCAAGACCCCGAAACAAACAGCGGAGAATGCGCCCGCTCCTGGATTTAAGCTCCCTGAAGATTGCTGCATGGAGCTTCGATCCTCAAGGTAGTATGTTTTATTCTAATCGCTCGCTAACCCCGAAACAAACAGCAGGGAATGCGCTCGCTCCTGGATTCGTCTACCGTTTTGCCAGCCACAGGAGGGGGTCCTCCGCCTCGCCGTTCCGCCGGACCTCGAAATAGAGCTTGGTCCCCTTGAGGCTCCCTGTGTCCCCGGCAAGGCCGACCACCTGGCCCCGCGTAACACGGTCCCCTCCCCCGACCCTGAGCTGCGAAAGATGCCCATAGAGCGTATACAGCCCCTCGCCATGGTCGATGATGACGAGCCTGCCGTATCCCTTGTACCAGTCGGCGAAGACCACCTGGCCGTCATGCACTGCCCGCACCTCATCTCCCGTGCGCGCCTCGATGTCGATCCCGCGGCGGAAGATCGCGGTGCCGAACTGCGGATGGCGCTGCGAGCCGAAGCGGGTCAGGACCGGCCCGTTCACCGGCCAGGGGAACCGGTTCCGGTCCGCCGACGCCGGAACAGTATCGTGGACAGGCGCCTTTTTCCTGGCGGTCTTCTTCTCCCGCTCCGCCAGGCGGATCATGGCCCAGAGGTTCGATGACGACTCCTCGAGGTCCCTCAAGGTCGCCTCGTAGACGGTCTTCTCCTGCTTCACCGAGCCGAGGATCTCTCCCTTCTTCCTGCGCTGGGACTCGAGGGAGACGCGCTTCTTCTCCACGGCCTCCCGCCGGGCGAGGATCTCGCCCGCGCGGTCCCGCACCTCTCGCTCGCGGCTGGCCAGGCGCTCCAAGACTGCGCCGTACTCGCGGATCATCCGCTTGTCGCGCTCGGCAATGATCCCCAGGTAGCGCACCCGCCGGTAAGCCGACGTGAAGTTGTCCGACGAAAGGACCGCCAGCGCGTAGCCGCCGGTCCTGCTCATCTTGTAGAGCGCCCGGAGCCGCGCCGCGTAGAGCTGCTTAAGCCGCGCGAGCTCCTGATTGGTCGCCGTGTTGCTCTGTTCGATCTCCGCAAGCGCGGCCTCAGCCTCGCGGAGCTTCCTCCGCTGGTCCGCAAGCTGGGCGCTCCCGGCCTGGATCTCGCGGTCGATCTTCTCCAGCTCGGAAAGGATTGAACGCTCGCGTTTATCGACGTGCTGGAGCTTCTGCTTCTTCTCCTGCATCTCCTTCTTGATGCGCTGGAGTTCCTGATGCTTTTCCTGGCTGTCCTCGGCGCGCACGGCCCCCGCTATTGCCAGGAACAGAGCGAGAAGGACCGGGACAGCTATGAGCGATCGTCGTGTCATGACCGGGGTGGAAAGAAGGCGCTATTCAACGCAGATGGACGCTGATAACGTATGATATCTATGAAACAGCAAACCTTGTTTCACCGCAGAGATCGCTGAGCACACAGAGAAAATCCTGGGCTTACTGTTATTAATTTATACAACGATCCGCCTCTATCTGTTTTAACGATCTCATCCGCCTTGATCTGTGTCCAAAAAGAGTTAAGAACCTATCTGTATTCATCTGTGGTTATTTAAGGATTATGACGCTACCTCTGCGTCCTCTGCGTTGAAAGGGTCCTTATCGTTCCACCTCGCCTACTCCAGGAACTTGTTCACTGACACGAGGCCTCCCGCGAAACCGAGCGCCCCGCCGCCCCCGATCATGTATGTGATCACCGGGGTCGGCAGGAAGAGCAGCCCGCCGGGGCCCGACAGGAACAGCACGATCTCCCGGGGCAGGGCGTGGAACAGGCCCGCCAGGATGCCCACCGCAAGGGAGGTCCCGAGGACCGCCACCAGCATGCCCTCCACGAGGAAGGGACCCATGATGAACCATCGCGTCGCGCCGATCCACTGCATCAGTTCGATCTCCTGACCGCGGGAGTAGAGCGCAAGCCGCACGGAGTTGGATATGATGAAGACAACGGTGACGCCCAGCAGGACCGCCAGGGTGATCCCGCCGTAGGTCACGAGCTTGAGCAGCCGGTCCAGCACCTCGACGCCCTGCCGGCCGTAGGAAACATCCTCAACGCCGTAAAGCTTCCCGATCTTCTTCGTCAGGGCCTCTATCTTGGCAGCGTCGGCGTACTTGGCGTCCACGGTGATCTCGTAGGAGTCGGGCAGGGGATTTTCACCCAGCCCCTCCATGAGTGCTTCCTGCCCCTTCAATTCCTTCTTGAGGAGCGCCAGCGCACCTTCCTTCGAGAGGAAGACCGCCTGCTTCACCCCGGGCTCCGCCTTGATCCGCGTGAGAAGGTAATCCTGCTCCTGCGGCGTCAGGCCGCCCTTCAGGAAGACCGAGACCTCGAGCCGCTCGCCCATGGCGCTGACGGCGGCCTGCAGGTTCAGGAACACGACGAGAAAGAACCCGACGATCAGCATGGCCATGCTGATCGTGCCCATGGCCAGCAGGTTCACCAGGCTGTTGGACCTCAGCCCGTGGTACGCCTCAATGACATAATAGACCGGTCCGTAGCCTCTCATCGCATCGAAGGCTCCTGTTTGGGGGCGGTGGGGCTCATCACCGGATCCTTGGTGTCGCTCACGATCTTGCCGCGCTCCATGGCCACAATGCGGCGCTGCATCTTCTGCACCGTCTCCCAGTCGTGCGTCGCCACGAGCACCGTTGTCCCCTTCATGTTGATTTCCTTGAAGAGCCGGAACACCTCCTGGCCGGCCTGGGGATCCAGGTTGCCCGTGGGCTCGTCTGCCAGCAGGATCTGGGGCTCGTTCACCAGGGCGCGGGCGATGGCAACGCGCTGCTGCTCGCCGCCCGACAGCTTGAGCGGCGTCAGATGGTCCTTCTTGTCCATCCCCACCTTCTTGAGCGACAGGAGGGCCCGGCGCTCGATGTCGCCGTAGGGAGTCCCGATGACCTTGAGGGCCAACGCGATGTTCTGGAACACGGTCTTATGCGGGAGCAGCTTGTAGTCCTGGAACACGAATCCCATGTTGCGGCGGAGGTAGGGAATGCTGGAGGTGCTGAGCCGGAAGGTGTTCATGCCCTGGATGATGATCTGGCCTTCGTCGGCATGCTCGGCGCAGAAGAGGATCTTGAGGAGCGTGGTCTTGCCCGCGCCGCTGGGGCCGGTGACGAACACGAACTCGCCCTTGTCCACGCTGACGGTGATCTCACGCAGGGCGGGGATGCCTTCGTAGTATTTGCTGACCCGGTAGAGATGGATCATAATGAAACAGTTTCGAATGCCGAATATCGAAATCCTAAATGATGTTCCGAATGATCCGTCCCCTTGGACCTATGATCATCTGGGTCAATTTCGGATCTCGCTATTCGTGCTCAGGATCTCCGCTCCTTTTTCTTGATCGCTTCCTTGACGCCCGCGCACAGGTCGGCCGCCGAAAGCTTGTAGTGCGCCAGCAGCCCCTCGGATTCGCCGGAGGTGCCGAACTGGTCCTTGACGCCGATACGCACGAGGCTCGCCGGCGTGGCTTCCGCCAGGACCTCGGCTACGGCGCTGCCCAGTCCGCCGATGATGGAGTGCTCTTCCGCGGTGACGATGGCGCCGCAGCGCTTCGCCGCGGCCTTGACCGCTCCCTCGTCCAGCGGCTTGATAGTGGACATATTGATGACGCCCGCGTCGATGCCTTCGGCCAGGAGCGCTTCCCGCGCCTTCAGCGCCTCGGCGACCATGATGCCCGTCGCGATGATCGCCGCGTCCCTGCCCTCATGGAAGACGTGGGCTTTCCCGATCCGGAACTGATAGTCCGGCCCGAAGAGGACCGGCACCTTGTTCCTGCCGGTGCGCACATAGCAGGGCCCCTTATGCTCGGCCACGGCCTCGATAGCAAGCGTCGTTTCCACACCGTCGGCCGGGACGATGACCGTCATATGCGGCAGAACCCGCATCACCGCGATGTCCTCGAGGGACTGGTGGGACCCGCCGTCCTCGCCCACGGTGACGCCGGCGTGGCTGGCGACGATCTTCACGCTCAGGTTCGGATAGCAGATGGACTGCCGGATCTGCTCCCAGGCCCTGCCTGTGGCGAAGACCGCGAAGGTGCTCGCGAAAGGCAGTTTCCCGCCGATGGCAAGCCCTGCCGCAGTGCCCATCATGTCCTGTTCGGCTATGCCGATGTTGAAGAACCGTTCGGGGAAGGCCTTGGCGAACTTGGAGGTCTTCGTGGAGCCGGAAAGGTCCGCGTCCAGCACCACCACGTCGTTCCGCTTCTTCCCGAGGGCCACCAGTGCGTCCCCGTATGCGTCTCTTGTTGCGATCTTCTGTTGTGTCTGGCTCACATTGCCTCCCGCGCGATTTCGGATTGCGGTTTGCGGATTTCGGATTTTGAGGACCGCCGTTCAATCAGCAATCTGCAATCTACAATCCGCAATTGTTTACTTACAGACTGCTCCATCCAGCTCTTTCAGCGCGATCTCGAGCTCTTCCTTCGACGGTGTGGTGCCGTGGAACTCGACCTTGCCTTCGAACACCTTCGAGCCTTTGCCCTTCACCGTGCGGCAGACGATGGCCGTGGGCTTGCCCTTCACGGTCTCGGCCTTGTCGAGGGCGGCTACGATCTGGGCCATGTCATGGCCGTCAATGTCCTGAACGTCCCAGCCGAAGGCCCGCCACTTGTCGGCGATGGGCTCCACGCCCATGACCTTCGCCACGGGCCCGTCGATCTGGAGCCCGTTGTTGTCCACGAGGATGCAGAGGTTGTCGAGCTTGTAGTGGGCCCCGGTCATGGCCGCTTCCCAGATCTGCCCTTCCTGCAGTTCACCGTCGCCCAGTACCGCGTACACCCGGTTCGTCGCCTTGTCGAGCTTGTGGGCGAGTGCGATGCCGCAGGCCACGGACAGCCCCTGGCCCAGGGAGCCCGTGGAGATCTCCACGCCCGGCAGATACTTGCTGTCCGGATGGCCCTGGAGCCGCGACCCCAGCTTGCGGAGCGTGCAGAGCTCGGCGGTGTCGATGAAGCCGGCGTGTGCCAGCGTGGTATACAGGACCGGCGCGGCGTGCCCCTTGGAGAGGATGAAATAGTCGCGCCCCTTCCAGTCCGGCTTCTTGGGATCGTACTTCATCTTGTAAAAATAGAGCGCCGTCATGATGTCCGTGGCCGACAGGCTCCCGCCGGTGTGGCCCGAGCCGCACCCGTGCAGCATCTTCAGGATGTCTATGCGCATCCGGCGCGCGCGGTCCTTCAGGGCCTGCATCTGTGCCTCGTTCACTGCCATGGATCGAACCTCCCGGGGAAAAGATGTATCGAAAATAATGCGAACGGAAACTGTTTCGTTTCGGAGCTGCTGTGTATCAGGCTGGTAGGGTGAGGTTCCTGACTCCTGCCTTCTTCTTTCTTTTTATTTCTGAACAATCACTTCTTCGATATGTCTTCCTGCTCCAGGAACTCAAGGATGATATCGTCGAGGCTCTTCTCTTTGATCTCCTCCGGCTTGGAGGGAGGAGGCGGGGTTTTCTTGACTTCCTGCGCAGGTGCCGGCGCCGCTTTCGCCGGCGCTGCAGGCGCTTCCGCAGGCGGGGCGTTGACGTTCGTCTCGAGCTTGCCCTGCATCAGGTCGCGGATCATCTGCTTGTGCTGCTCCATCATGAGCTCGCGCACCACATCGTCGAGGCAGTCGGCCCGCAGGATGTCGGCATAGCTCGTCTTCCTCCGGGCCAGGATGGCCCCTTGACGGTACATCAGCGAGGTAATGTAAGGATTGTTATGCCCCCCGTCCTCGGTCTGACAATGGTAGACCTGCCCCTCGAACTTGAAGTCCGTATTATAACCCGTCAGCATAGCCGGAACATTATACTGGTACACCCTTGAAGTTGCAAGCCTTTTCCCTTGACAGGGACTGCTGGTGATGTTACTTTGTGGCCGTGCCGGCGTGGTGAAACTGGTAGACGCAGAGGACTCAAAATCCTCCGGGGGCAACTCCATGTCGGTTCGATTCCGACCGCCGGCACCAATTATAATCTCTGAAAGATCGGCTATCAAGCCGATCTTGTTTTGTTTTCCCCGCGGTTGGGATCGAACAAGGGGGCATGGGGGAAGGCTTCCCCCAAAGGCATCGGGGGAGCCCACGAGGGGGCCGGCCCTCCTCGTGAAGCAAGGCGCGCGTGAGATTCCGACCGCCGGCACCAATTTATTATAAAGATCGGTTTCCTTGCCGATCTTTTTTCTTTTTCCAAGGTCGGAACCGAACAAGGGGGCAAGGGGGGAAGGTTCCTATGCAGCGGGGGAGTTCACGAGGGTGCTTGGCTCAACTGCTTTCTGCTTGTCGTCACCCGTCCCAAAACAATCACTCTTTCTGCCTAGGTCATTTATTGAACGTAGCTTTAACTGACCGTGCTGCGGTCATGGTCACCGTACAGGTCCCTGTGCCGGAACACCCTTCGCCTGACCAACCGGTGAATGTCGAGGGTGGTGTGGTGCTGGAATCCGCAGTTGCGGTAAGGGTGACCAGCGTATTGTAGTTATAGGTTGCTGTTCCTTTGAGGCCGGTCTTGTCCCAGGTGAGCGCCCCAGGGTTCACCTCAACAGTACCAGTTCCTTTCCCGCTCTTCGTGACCGTGAGTTTATACGTGCGGAGCGTGAACGTGGCTTTTACGTTCCGTGCCGTGGTCATGGTCACCTTACAGGTCCCTGTGCCAGTGCACCCTTCGCCGGACCAACCGGCGAATATTGATCCTGGATCAGCAGTTGCGGTCAGGGTAACCACCGTGCCGAAAACAGTATAGGTTGCCGTGCCTGTGCTTTCGTTCCAGGCAAGTGTCCCGGTGCTCGCGGACACCATACCACTGCCTGTGCCGTCCCTGGTGACCGTTAAGAGATAGGAGTTATACATAAAAGTGGCCGTGACATTCCGCGCTACGGTCATGAGTACCTTACAGGTCCCTGTGCCGGTGCACCCTTCGCCGGACCAGCCGGCGAATGTTGATCCTGGATCAGCAGTTGCGATCAGGGTAACCTCCGTGCCGAAAATAGCATAGGCTGCCGTGCCTGTGTTGCCGTTCCAGGTAAAGGTCCCCGTATCCGCGGAGACGATGCCGCTTCCCGTGCCGGCTCTGGTGACCGTAAGGGAATAGGTGCTGCTGAGCGTAAAGGTGGCCGTGACGTTCCGCGCTGTGGTCATGGTCACCTCACAGGGACCTGTGCCGGTGCACCCTTCGCCGGACCAGCCGTCGAACGTCGATCCCTCCGAGACTGCCGCGGTAAGAGTGACTGGCGTGCCGTAATCAGTATACGTTACCGTGCCTACGTTATTGGTCCAGGTTAGCGTCCCTGTGCTCACTGACACAATACCGCTGCCCGTCCCGGCCTTCGTAACCATCAAGATAGGTGGTTCAGTCTTGAAGCTCCAGGAGTAGCCTTGCGAAGAGTTAGGAACGAGCAGGTTGCCCGAATCATCCCTGATCCCTGGGCCTTGCGTGTTCGTACTCAAGGTGACCACGTAATCAGTCGCGTATTTCAAACGGTTCGCGGCTGTAAATATGGCAGTGGCGCCGCTGATGACCGATACCTGCCCCGGAACAAGCTCTCCCGACTGTTTCTCCGTGAGCAGGAAGGTGGATGGTGTAATGGAGCTCTCCAACATCGTCTCATTGAATACCGCAACGACCGGGGCATAGACGGACACGTTCGTTGCGAAATCCGCTGGAGTAATGGACACCACCGTGGGCGGCACGATGTCCTGAGACGACATCCGAGTAGTGAATTCCCACGTATAGGAGTTGCCCCACAGGGGATGGTTTCCCGCGAGGTCGGTAAGGCTGTCGGATATCATTACCGTATAGGTTGTCGAGTCGTCCAATTGATCGGCCGGGGCAAAAATCACTGTTCTTCCGTCGTCGAACAATTCGATGCTACCGGCAACAGTGGTTGTGCCCGTGCTGACGGTAAGCGGTGATGGTGTGGCCGATATGGTGGACGCGAGCATAGGTTCGGTGAACGTTACCTTTATCGTCGTGTTCACGCTAATGTCAACAGCTCCGCGCTCGGGGGTCGTTTTTGATACGTCAGGCGCTGTACAATCTCCCTGCACTCCCGTGGTAAAAGTAAGTGTCATGGGATACCGCATGGCATTGCCTGCAATGTCCTGCACGCCCGTGGTTATCTTAAGAACATAGACCGTGAGTACCTGTAATGGTGACCGAGCTTTAAGAATTATGGTCGAACCAGCATAGGTAATATCCCCTTCAACAGGAGTGTCGGTCATTGCATCACGGACCGAGATTGTTTCGTTCGTAACAGATGCGGGATCAATAATTTCGCTAAAGGCGATCGTGATTGCCGTGTTGATGTCGTTATTCAGAGACTGGTTATCAGGAATAGTAGAAAGGATCATCGGCGGATCGTAGTCTTCTTTGGGCGGCGGCGCCTGTCTCCCGCAGCTAACTGAAATAAGGACTGAGAGGAGGAATAAGTTTATTATGAAGGATCTATTTCGTGTAATCCACTGGCGCATGATATCAGAACCTCGATGAATGATAACTTAGAAGAAGAAACGATCGGGCAACAGTCGACACATGAGCACTTCCTTTGATTCCCTTGTTAAGTCGAAGAAATTTTAGGGTTTTTTATGGCGACCCCATCCTGACCCTTTCCCGATCAATGTATATATGCTTCAATCAGTCATTCAGCATCTCGGCGCGCAACTGGATTTTGCAACCTTGCTTGCGGCGAGCAGGAAGGATCTAGTATAAATTATACCCTATGAGATAGAACTATGCGTTATTTCAAGCAACTATAATTGCGAGAATTCCGCCGCCAATCTGACGCCAAGTCCGCAACTTCTCTCCGCCAGCCCTCCAGCGGCCGATCGGTTGGAGCACTGGGCAACAGTCACGTTAGTGCTCATATATCGTGTGTGAGGCCAATCGACCTCCGGTCTAACAGCAGGATATGTCCACTCTCCTCCTCGGACAGTCAGCCATATCAGCTGACCAAACATCTCCGAAAGATCGGTCTATCATGCCGATCTTTATTATTTCAGACGGTCGGAATCGGACAGGGGGCCGGGAGGAAAGGTTCCCCGAATACAGCGGAGGAGCCCATGAGGGGGGCTTGGCCTTGCCCTTACCCGGACCCTCTCCCGGGACGGGAGAGGGACTAGCGGGAAAGGATGGGTTTATTGAAGCAAAGCGCGTGAGATCCCGTCTACACGCACCGATTTGTTTTCAATAGTTTCCGACCGTACTTCCTTGGACTCTTCTTCCTTAACCTATCCGACATCGTGTCTAAAATATGCCTGTGGATGCGATTGGGTCTTTCTTGCACTTCTTTGTGGAGGGTGATAATCGTCTCTGCGGCTGTTCTGAGGTAGGCTTTATTGATAATAGAGCAACGATCAATGAGCAAGCGTGTCTTCTGCCCTGAGAACATCATAGCCACCTTCTCAGGCACACCCGCATGTATCATCCTTAAAGAATTGAAGCTCCCTGCAGCAAGCCGCAGGGATCTACGATCCTCAAGGTAGTACGTTTATCCTAATTGCTCGCTAACTCCCTGCACTCGCGGTTCCGCTCGTAAACGCTGGGGGCAAGACCCCGCAACAAGCTGCGGCGATGCGCTCGCTCCTGGATTTAAGCTCCCTGAAGAGTGCTGCATGGAGCTTCGATCCTCAAGGAAGCATGTTTTATCCTAATCGCTCGCTAACTCCGAAACAAACAGCGGGGCATGCGCTCGCTCCTGGATTTAAGCTCCCTGAAGAGTGCTGCATGGAGCTTCGATCCTCAAGGAAGCATGTTTTATCCTAATCGCTCGCTAACTCCGAAACAAACAGCGGAGCATGCGCTCGCTCCTGGATTCACATACCGGGACGAGCACTTCTGAACGTATCCTCCGCACCACGAAAATATTCTTTACCAAACCTTCCCGGCAAGCGAGCGTATGCGCTCCAGGGCCTGCTCCAGCCGGTCATCGGGTACGGTGAGCGATAGACGGATGTAGCCTTCGCCATACTGACCGTATGCGGTGCCGGGCGTCACGAGAACTCCTGCATCGTCCAGAAGCCGTTCCGCGCAATCCAGCGATGTCCGGCCATGAGGCACGGGGATCCAGAGATAGAATGTCCCGTCGCCGGGTCTCACGGGCACGCCCATCGCGGCAAAGGCGCGGAGCACCGTATCGCGCCGTCTCCGGTAGATGGCAAGCATCTTGTCTATTTCGCCGTCGCCGTCATCCATGGCCTTGATGCTGGCCAGCTGAATGGCGTTGAAGATGCCGGATGTCGTGTTCTCCTTGCACCGGCACATGGCCTGGATGATCTTCTCGGCGCCCACGGCCATGCCGATGCGCCAGCCCGTCATATTGTAGGCCTTGCTGAGGGAGTTGAACTCCACACAGATGTCCTTGGCGTCTGGGGCCTGCATGAGGCTCAGTCGCCGCCCGGGTGAAAAGACGATCTCGCTGTAGGGATTGTCGTTCATCAGCAGGATGCCGTGCGTCTTCGCCCAGGCCACCAGCCGCGTGAAGAAGTCCTTGTCCGCGCAGGCGCCCGTCGGGTTGTTGGGGTAATTGAGGAAAAAGGCCTTTGCCTTCCGGCAGACCGTTTCCGGGATCTCCTCGAAGGCAGGCAGGAACCCGTTCTTCTCGAGCAGCGGGACCTCGTAGGCCTCGGCGCCAGCCATCAGGATGTTCGCCCGGTAGGCCGGGTACCCGGGGTTCGTGACGATCACGATGTCTCCGGGGTTGACGGTGGCCATGATGAAGTGATGGATGCCTTCCTTTAAGCCGTTCAGGGCGAGCACCTCGGTCTCGGGATCGAGCTGCACCGCATACTTCCTTCCGTACCAGCGCGAAACCGCCTCCCGAAAAACGCGCATGCCTCTGTGCTCGTCCGTCGGATACTGGTGGTTCGCCGGATCGAGAACGGCTTCCCGCAGCGCTTCGATGATGTACGCAGGTGTCGGCTCGACCGGGTCCCCGATTGCGAGGGAGATGAGGTCCACGCCCTCTGCCTGGGCCTTCCTGATCTTGTCGCGCAGCTGCATGAACAGGTACGTGGGTATATTCTTGAGGCGGTCAGCAAGGATGTCCATAGAACACCGCGTTCCCTTTCACCTTTTCCCTATTAACCGGGAAAAAATTCCGACAGGGGACAGGATAAAATCGTCCAACTACAAATATTTTCAGGACCTCATCCTGTCAATCCTGATAATCCTGTTATCCTGTCAATTGGTTGGATCTTTTATGATTCCTGCGCCCATGCCCGGATGGCCGCTCCCAGCCGCCTGATGCTCTTCTCCCTGATCACCGGATAGACGCAGATCTCCAGGATCGAGGCTTCTCTCGGGCCGCCCTGGCCATGCGGGGTGCCGCCCTGCCCGCGGAAGGGCTCGAGCCGGGAACAGTCGGACATATCCGTGTTCTTGGTGTCGAATCCCTCTTTGAGCAGATAAGCGCGCAGATCGTTCCGCTTTGCGGGCTCTACGGTCAGGGGGTAGTAGACGTAGATGTGGTCGCCCGTGGCCGAGGACGGCACGCCGATCTTCGTTATCCCCTCCAGGCTTTCAGTGAGGACCCGGGCGTTGCGCCGCGCGCCTTCGTTGAAGGCGTCGATCCGGTCGAGTTGAATGAGGCCGATGGCTGCCTGCAGGTTCGCCAGCCGGTATACCCGGGGGTTCGATGCAGCAAAGGTGCTCAGGAGCTCGTCGCCGACCTCCGAGTCCATGAGCGGCTGGCCCAGGAGAAGCTTCAGCCGAAGGGCCGGGTACACGGTCACGCCGAAGACCTCGGGCCGGGTGAGAAGCCACAGGATCCAGATGAAGGCAGCCTTTTTCAGGACCGTCCCCGCGGCGGGCATGGGGGCATTGGCAAGGACATCCCTGGCCCGCTTCGCGATCCCTTCATCGGACGTGGCGATGGCGCCGCCGCCGAAGCAGGGCATGTTCTTGCCCTCGGCAAAGCTGTAGATCCCGAGGTCGCCGAATGTCCCCACAGAGCGTCCAGCCACGCGGACTCCCAGGGCGTGGGCGCAGTCTTCCATCAGGCGGATGTTCCGCTTCTTCGCCAGTTCGGCGATCTCCCGGATCGGGCAGGGCAGCCCGAACAGATGGGTCGCCAGGACCGCGCCGGTCCGTTCATTGATCAGGGGCTCGATCTGCTTCGGCCCGGAATTGAAGGTCACCGGGTCCACGTCACAGAATACCGGCTTGTAGCCCAGCAACTTTGCGACCATGGGCATGACCGGAAAGGTGAAGGCCGGAAAGATGATCTCTTTTCCTTTTTCCAGTCCCAGCGACTCCAGGGCCAGCTGAAAGGCGGACCTGCCTGACGCGGCCCCGAACACATACCGCGCGCCCAGCCAGGCGCTGAACTTCCCGGGAAATGCCTCCAGCGCCGGCCCTTCCTGAGCAGTGTTGCCCAGTGCGCTGCTGATGAGCGTGCGAAGCGCTCCCGGCGGAAGGTTGACACATCGTCGCGGGATGGTTCCGATGATCGCCATGCTTGTCGTTCTCCTTGGATGGATCAGAATATCTTTCTGATGCCCAGAAGGCTCCAGAAAATGTTCGGGTTATGAAGATAAAACAGCCCATATCGCCGCAGATGGCGAAGGGCGAACCGCGGCCGGAACAGGTAGCGTTTGTAGAAGCTCGAACGCAGCTTCACCAGCTCGTCGGGCGACACGGCCGCCAATGAAAGGAGCGGGCGGGCGTAGTGGTAGAGCTGCTTGGAGACGGACTCGTCCAGCTGGTCCTTGTACAGGTCCCAGGCCTGCGAGCCGGGGTAGGGCGTGTAGAAGTGGACCTGGATGCTGTCGGAATCGAGCTCCAGCGCCAGCTGGATCGTCTGTTCGATCTCTTCCCGAGTCTCCGTGGGGTTGCCGATCACGTAGTAGGCGTTCGTGCCGATGCCCAGGTCCCGGGTCCAGCCGAAGGTCTGGCGGCAGAGCCCGGCCCAGGGACGGTCAACGCCCTGCTTATGCATGGCCTTGATGATCCGCTCGCTGCCCGACTCCACGCCGAGGCCGAGCATGGAGCAGCCGGCCTTCTTCATGAGGACCAGCAGGTCGTAGTTCAGCTCGTCCACGCGCACCCGCGCCATCCAGGGCATGTTCGATCCGCGCCTGATCAGCTCTTCGCAGAGGGACTGCATGAACTTCCGGTTCGCCGAGAAACTGTCATCCTGGAACGAGCAGATGTTGACGCCCTGTTTGGCCAGGTGCTCCATCTCGTCGGCCACGCTGGCGGCAGAGCGGCTGCGCAGGCGCTTCCCGGTGCTGACGCGCATCACTTCGCTGCAGAACATGCAGCTGTGGGGGCAGCCCCGCGTGGCGATGAGATACCCCCAGACCACGCGGCGCGGGACCTGCACCGGAAAGATGGACTGATAGGCCGTCAGTTCCTCCTGCGTATAGGAAGGAAAGGCCAGGCCGTCCGGCTCCTCGACCAGGAAGCGCTTGCCGTCGTCAAAATATTTTTGATAATCAGCTTTCCATGTCGTGGTTGCGGTTCCCCCGGCGCACATCCGGTCGAAGAGCCGAAAGAACTCCTGCTCCGGCTCTCCCAGCAGGATGGCGTCATATTTTTGCGTTTGTTCCCGCGCCCGGTCGCGGTGGTGGTAAAAGCCCTGGCCGATCCCGACGATCAGCGGCGGATGATCGCGGGCCTTCAGGCTGTTCACATACTCGTCGGCAACGTCGATGTCGAAGCTCGACGCGGACAGGACGACCAGGTCGGGCCGGACCGACGCCGTATGGTCAAGCAGGCCCGGGACGCTCATCGGCCTGATCCAGCAGTCCAGGAGACGGACCACAAGGTCGCGGTGCTGCTCCAGTCCTGCTTGAATGCACTTGAGCGCGTACGGCGGGTCGAAGAACTGCGGGTGTTCCACGTCCTTGTCCACGGAGGAACTGACGCGGATCAACAGAACGGTTCGGATGTTCAAGGTGCCATCTCCTTTTCTCCGGCCGTTGTACCGAGCGGGTCATCGCCGATGTCGGGATGGTCCCGCCAGGTCCGGAGGCCGATCGTCCTCCTGAACATCCAGACAAGGAAGCCCAGGACGATATGCAGCCAGAAATCGATGAAGCGGTTCACGACGGTCAGGGAAACGGCGAGCGGCGAAGCGACGCCGACGAGCCGCAATGAGCCGAAGAGGGTCAATTCCACGGCGCCGGCCCCTGAAGGCGTAAAGGGAAAGACGGTGGCGATCACGGGGATCGTCATGAGGAACACCGCCTCCCCTGCACCAGGCTGCAGACCGAAGGCCCGGAGGAGCAGAAATATCCACAAGCTCTCCAGCGCCCAGATGACCGTGGTCAGGAGCAGCACGGGCATGATCTCAGCCGGCTCCGGCAGCATGCCCGTCTGGAATGCGCTGATCCTGTGGCGCACAATCTCGGGCACCCACGAGGGCACCGCCCGCTTCAGCACGATGAAGACGACGATGACCGCGGTGGCTGCTACGGCGAAGAGGCAGGCAATGATCAGCGCCCAGATCACCGGCCGCGGCATGTTGGCGGCAAAGAGATTCCACGATGCGGCCGCAGCCAGGAAAAGCACCATCCAAGCGTCCACGGTGCGCTGAAAGACGATCGATCCGAGGGCAGCGGAACGGCGGACCCCGCAGTTGATCCTGGCAAGGTGGGCGGCGTAGATGTCTCCCAGCTTCGCCGGCACCATATTGTCCACGAACAGGAAAAAGAACGCGAGCAGGCCGTATCGCCCGTTGCCGCACCGTCCCGGTATATGTTGTAGGCATCGCCTCCACCGCGCCCCGCGCACCGGATAGGTGGCATAGTGCGACAGCGCGGCAAGAAGCAGGAGCTGTTTGTCGCTGGCAGCGACCTCCCGCCATACCTGCGCCAGGTCCACGTACGAGGCCAGGAGCGCGAAGACCGCCACGGTAACCGCGATGCTGAGGAAGGTGTGCCAGCCCCAGAGCTTTGGGCCAGCCCCTTCAGCGGGGAGAACAGGGTTCTGTTGCTCTTCAAGCGGTGAAATATTCATCGTATGTCCCTGATTTCAGCAGCACCGTTTCCCATGAATCATCGGTCCGGACTGCCGGAAATGAGCAGTCTGTTTCCTTCCTCGTCAATGATGCGGGATACCGCGGCGACCTTCGGGAACTTCGCATACTTTTCCCGCTCGATGACGCAGAGGGTCTTTTTGTTCGAGGCCAGATAAGCAAGCAACTGTTCTTCCGTATGCAGAACCGTTGCCCGCCGGTTCGTGTAAAAGAGCGCTGAGTCCCAGAGCCTCCAAAAGAAGACCAGCGGTTCCCCGGGGGGAAGCGCACTGTCCATTTCCTTCGCCAGGGTCCTGGTCGAACGATAGGGGTCCATAATAGGGGCATAGGCGGTGATGAAGAAGAGCATCCCAACGACGAACGTCGCTGCCAGGGCCGAAAAGGAGGACCAATACTTCCGGGTAAGGAAGAAAAGAAGCGCGATGAAAAGGATCGACGGTCAACGCGATCAACAGTCCGCTCATGTCCTGGAGGCTCATACCGTAGAGCGTCTGCAGTTTCCTGGCCTCCGGGCGTTTTACCATGATATATATTGTTGCGGCAAGGAACAAAACGGGCAGCGGCGCAAGTGACCAGCCGATGCCCTTGCGCAGACCGGCGGCCGTGGTTGTCATCATTTCGTGCCACAGCCTGCCGACCAAGAGGGCAACGGCAGGAAATGCCGGAAGGATATAGGTAGCCAGCTTGGAGTTCGCAGCCGAGAAAAAAAGGAAGATGACGGAAAACCAGAGGAGCAGGAAAAGTACGCCGTCGTCCAGGTTCCTGAGCCCCTGCCTGAGGGGCCGGACCACGGCCAGAGGAACGAAGAACGACCAGGGCAGCATTCCGCCCAGGAGCACTGGAACATAGTAATAGAAGTGTTCGGGATGATGGGCCTGCACCTTGGACAGGAAGTTCCCAAAATTCTGCTTCAGAAAAAAGTACGAGGCATAATCCTCATTTCTGATGCTGATGAGCACGTACCAGGGCGCAGCCACAGCGAGAAAAACGAGCGCGCCCCAACCCAAGGACATCTCTTTCAGGAAGGCCAGCCTGCCCTTTACCAGGAGAAAGAGGCCGATGATCAGGCCGGGCAGCAGAAGCCCGATAGGGCCCTTGGCCAGAACGGCAAAGCCGAGGGATGCGTAGAACAGGACGAGGTTGACACCGCGCCGGTGTCCGGTGCTGAAAGCGATGAAAAAGAACGATAGGGCGAGGGTGATGAAAAAAGCGAGCGAAATGTCGTGCATGACCGACCGGGACAGAACAATGAACTCCGGGCCGGTGGCCAGTACCACACCTCCCAGCAGACCGGCACGGGGCCCGAACAGCCGCCTTCCGAGCAGATAGGTCACGAGGACCGTACCGAGCCCGAGGAGCGCGGCAGGCATCCGGGCTGCAAACTCCGTGAACCCGAAGACGAGGAATGACAGCGCTGCAAACCAGTTGAAGAGCACGGTCTTGTCGTAGAAATTTTTCCCGTTCACCCGCGTCGTGACCCAGTCGCCGGAGAGCACCATGTCTTTCGACGTCGAAGCATGCATTCCCTCGTCAACATCCCACAGGGGATGACTGCCCAGCTGGAAGAAGAACACAACCAGGCAAAGAACGCAGAGAACGAGGATCGCATAATATTCCTCTTTCCCGAACTGCTGACCGGTCATGTCACCGGGCTGCGGGGCGTGCCCGGTCAGGACAGGGTCCTTTTCAAACGTAAACGTCATAGCGCTGCTCCTTGCACACTGCCCCCGCCGGCACCATCAAGCATCGGACGCAGCATGCCGAAGACCCGCTCGGGGGTGATGACCTGAAGACAGACATTGTCCTTGCACGCGGTCTTGCGGTGGTTTGCCGCAGAGACACAGGGAGAACATGCCAGCCCGGCGTAGATCGGCGTGGTGTTGCCGAGCGGACAGTAGAGCTTCGGTGTCTCGGGGCCAAAAAAGACGAACACCGGCATGTCGGTCACCGAGGCAAAGTGCGGTGGCCCTGAATCGTTGCTCAGCATGAAGATGCTTACCGCGTAGAGGGCCGGGAGCTCAGCGAGGCTCGTCTGCCCCGCAAAGTTGATGCAGCGCGCGCTCGCGGCGCCCGCCTGTATGGCCTCGAGCCATGCATGGTCGCTCCTCCCACCGGTCAGCAGGATGATAACGTCCGGATAACGGTCCAGAATGGTCCTGGCCAGGGTAATATAATATTCCCGCGGCCAGCGCCGGATCGGCAGCAGGTCCGACGCGTTTGCGTTGAACAGCACGATCCGGTGCCGCGCGGCGTCATAGACCGGGCAGGCCTCCCTGATCTTCCGCCGTATCGCTTCCCTGTCAGGCCCGCTGATCGCGATCTTAGGCAGCCCGACCTCCTCGTCGGAGATGAACGTCTTGGACATCGGGAACTCGTCGTCGTCTGCCTTCAGGGCGTTCCCCAGAGCGATGAAGTTTTTCGACATGTGGAGGTGAGGATTGTAGACCACTTTGTGCGTCAGAAAGTTCCCTCGATAAAGCCCCTCGTTATGGAACGCATGGAACCCGACGGTGCGCCGCGCGCCGGAAAATCCCGTGAGCAGGGCCGTGAACCGTGAAAAGAGCTCCATGTCGATGACCGTATCGATCCGGCTACGGCGCGTCCAGAACAGGAATGCCACAGCGTCGGATGCGAGCCGCAGGAACGAGCTGTCGTCTATCGTGAAGACGTTCTCCGCGGGGACCGTGCCCAGGAGCTCGAGGCTCTGCCGGTTTTTTTTAAAAATAGCAAAAAAGATATCGGCTTTCAGGTCCCGCTTCAGCATGCGCATGGCCGGATCCGCCAGGATCGTGCTCCCCATTTCTGAGAGTTCCATGAGAACGATATTCTTCGGGCCCACGTCTCTCGTGTGCGAAGCGAAAAGCCCAATCAGCTTCCGGACAAGCGTCCCCGCAAAACACAACGGCACACCGAGAAAATAGTCCACTTTTCGCATGGTGTCGACGTTCATGATCCGCTCCTTCTGCGGGGCACCTAGCTGCCAGGGTGGTACCGACCCTTCCTCCACGTACCCGCTTGGGGGGCGCTGGTCTACGGTGCATAACGACCGCCACCCCTTGGCGATGTGAACGTCAATGAAATCTGGCTGTTCGGATTTCGGGTGTTATTTCCGACCGCTCACTTACACGAGCATTAATCTTTGTCATGATCGGTTTTACGGGGATGGGATCTGCCTTACCTGCCAAGCTGTCATCATGACTCTGCCAGGATATGAGCCAAGCCAAAATATTTGAACATCTATTCCCTATTCGTAAGGACCGGTCAGACATTATGAGAGATAATGATGCGTTTTTCAAGCCAGAAATATTACACCCATCATCCGCAGTCAACCTGACGCCATGCCCGTAATGTAGCTCCACCGGTCCCAGCTCAGCCAATCGGTTGAAGCACTGGACGACAGTCATGCTCGCGCTCATCCACCATCTCGACCTGATCGATCTCCGGTCGAACAGCAGCGGCCATCTTCTAGCTCCTGCGAGTCGCACTGCTGCCGGAAAACCGTAAGCTGACCGGCACGTCGCTGGCTCGGATGAAATCCACTTTACCCACCGCGAGCCCGATGGGCGGCATGATCACGTCGCTCACAAGCGAGCTCACGATCTTCCCGAAAACCCCGCCGATGATGACCGCAACTGCCAGGTCGAGCACGTTTCCTCGCATGACGAATGCCTTAAACTCCTTGAGCATGGCAATTTTCCTTTCTCGTACCGGCCGCGCGAGGACAGGCTCTGCTTAGATCGTCCGCGCGTCGGCCTTTCGTTGTTCCATGAGCAGCGCGAATACATGGTCGAGCATCTCCTCGCGCTTATCCTGCAAAAGGTCTTCGTGACGCGCCTCTGCTCCCCTTGGGGCAGGCGCCTGCACGTCGGCCCGGAACTCAGAGATAAGCGCGACGAGGGCGCGCTCGATCTGCGCAAATGATTCATTATCGCGGCCCGCGTCGGCCTTCTTCGCCCGTTCGGCCCTGCCGATCAGCTCCGTGAGCAGGGCAGCGTGTTTCTTTGCGTGTTCGGAGAAGCCTTCGTAGATCCCCCTGACGATGCGCACGTCACCCAGCACCAGCTGGGTCAACCGCTGTGACAGCTGTGCCACCTCGGCCTTCACCGATTCAAGATACTCAGTCGTGATCGCCCCCATCTGTCGCCGCTCCCGCACCTCGTCCTTGAAGTGCGCCTTGAGGTCCTCGATCAGCTGCTCCGTCTTTTTCCCTCCGATCTTGAGATCCCTGAGGGTCGCGATGGCGTCCTCGCACAGCTGCTGGATCTTCACGATGTTATCGCGCACGTAGGAAGCGATGTGGCAGAGCTCACTGGTGAGCATATGCCGCTGTTTGCTGAGGGCCTCCAGGTCCCTTTTCCGCTGTTCGATCAGGGTCTGGAGCCGGGCGATCTTCTGCTGATCGTCCTTCTTCTTCGAGTTGAGCCTGTTCACCTCTTCCTCGGCAGACCGGACGAACTTCTCCGGCTTGATGAAGTCGAGCTGCAGGAGCTGATGGAGGTGGTACGTGTACTCCTCGATCGCAATCCGGAGCGCGGGCCTAAAGAACCGCGTGTGGGACAGCACGCCCAGCAGCATCCGTTCGCTGGGGTCCACGCGCACCAGGCCGTGCACGAGCCCCTGCTCGTACGCTGCCACACGTTCCAGGGAGCCTGCGAAGACCGCCAGTTCATCCTGGTGCGTCTCTGTCCTACCGGGTAAGCGCTTTGACCGGAGGAAGGTCGCGAGATCGGCTGCGCCAGGCTGGAGCGACTCGTTCGATTTGAACCGTAGTCCGAAGATGGAAGTATCCATGGTGTGCTTGGTCGGAGAAGGGCTCATCGCTCATGCGATGAGCTCGATCTCCTTCTTGAACAGGCCATATGCCTCATTGTCGGTGATGCAGAACTCGACCAGCTGCAGTGACGTTCTTGCGGCTCCCTTGAGGAATGCCGCGGTCTCGCCCACGATGATCTTTGCGCACCGGTCCTTGGGGAAGCCGAAGATGCCGGCGCTGATGGCAGGAACCGAGAGGCTGTGGAGCCCTTTTCCGACGCGAGCCTCAGCACGCTGGTGATGGCGCGTTTCAGCTTGTTGTCCTCGTCCCCCTCGCCCATCCTCGGCCCCACGGCGTGAATGACCTGGCGCGCCTTGAGCTTCCCCGCGGAGGTCATGGCAGCGCTCCCGACGGGAACGAAGCCGATCGCGTCGCTCTCCTCTTGGATGACCTGTCCGCCCTTCCGCACGATGGCGCCGGCCACGCCGCCGCCGTGCTGGAGCCGGCTGTTCGCGGCGTTCACGATGGCGTCGACGTCGCGCTCCGTGAGGTCCGCCGATACGAGCCGGAGGACTGCGCTGCCGATCGCTCTCTCAAGAGGCTCCCTGTCCATGTCCGCTCGCTCCCCGAACAGACTTTGATCTCACCGACGAGTTGAACTTGATGAGCGGTGCGTTGCGCTGCGCCATGACTGCAGCACCTGATCTCACACAAAAAAATTACGTCGGTCTGAGGCCTTTTGTGACCTCTTCCCCGATGAACTGCCGGAGCAATTCCTTATCCTCGGGCGCGATCCTGATGAACCGGATCCCCATGCCGGGCTCTCCGAACGTTCCCTCGCCAAATCCATGACTGTGGAGGACCACGGCTTCCAGAGAAATGGTCCTGTCTTTGACGATGATCTGCATGGTAATCGGTGCATTCATGGGGAGGATCTTAAGCGTCCGCACGTACATGCCGGCCTCCGACATCACGGCTGCGCACAGACCCTGCGTGCCGCAGTCCAGTGGTGTGTTGTCTATGGTCATGGGCAGCCGGGTGTAGATGCGGATATGCTCGCGAGGGCGCTTGTTTTCACCCGGCCTGTCCTCGATCGCCAACTGAACGGCGTGGAAGAGTTCCTCAGCCTGGACAGGCTTCCTGATGCAGAAGGCTGCTCCGGCCTCGCGGCATGACTTCTCGGTTTCCGGGGACATATCCATCGTCTTGATAATCACGGGGACTGCGGCCATCCTAGGATCCAGCCTGAATCGCCGCATGAGGTCGAAGCCGCTTATTCCCGGAGGCAGTTCCACGATGAAGAGAGCCGGCAGGGCGATCCGCGCCATCGCTTGGGCCTCGTCAACGGTCATGGCTGTACAGACCTTGTAGGAGAACCGTTGAAGGAGCATGGATGTGTAAAAGAGATCGCCGGCGTCTCTGTCCACGACCATGAGAAAGCGGATGCTACCCCCAGTATTTCCGGGGTTTTTTGATGTTACATCGAGAACCATGTCGTTCGCACCTCACTGCTTGCTTTTCCGCCTAGGTTTTCTTGTCCACCATTTCCTTATTCTTCCTTCTTCTGGAACCTTGCCTGGAGCTCCTCGAACGCCGTCATGGCCGCAGTGGAGCCCTGGGCGACAGCGACCACGATCTGCTTCGGGCTGCCGGTGATGTCGCCGGCCGCATATACATGGGGCAGGGACGTCCGCATCGTGGCGAGGTCGGTCTTGATGTAGCCCTGGTCGTCGAGCTCCACGCCCAGCTGTTTGGCGATCTCGTTGTTCGGGATGTAGCCGATGGCGACGAACACGCCGTCCACGGTCATCCCCACCGCCGTTCCCGCCTTCTTGTCCTCGATCTTGATGGACCGCACGACCTTGTCGCCGTGGATCTCTTTCACCTCGCTGTTCCAGAGCACCGGAATGCCCGTCTGCCTAAGGCTTTCCTGGAGCCGCGCCTCGGCCCTGAGGGCGTCCCGCCTATGGACCAGGGTCACCTGCGCGCCGAGGTTATGGAGATAGAGCGCGTCCGTCACCGCCGTGTTCCCGCCGCCGACTACGACCACCTTCTTGCCGTCCTTGAAGAAGTACCCGTCGCAGGTGGCGCAGTAGCTCACGCCCCTGCCGTAGAACTTCTGGGTGCCGGCCGCGTCAAGCGCCCGGTTGCCCACGCCCGTGGCGATGAGGAGCGCTTTGGTGATGTAGAGGGCATGGTTCGTCTTGAGGTGGATCAGGCCATCCTGGTCGTCGCGGGTCGCCTCGGTCACGTATTCGCCGATGTGGACCTCGGAATACTGGGACGCCTGCTGGGCGATGAGGTCCACCAGGCTCTTGCCGCCGATGCGCATGAATCCCGGGTAGTTCTCGACCACGGGCGTGATGGCCACCTGGCCGCCGAGATTGCTCTTCTCAACGACGATGCAGTCAAGACCCGCGCGGGTCGCATAGATGGCCGCCGTAAGCCCCGCGGGCCCGCCACCGACAATGACCAGGTCCTTCTTCACGGGCTCGCCCGAGATCTGGGTGGACGCAACCACCGGCTCCTTGAGCGTGAGCAGGGACTCGACGAACAGCGGCTCGGGCTGGAGCCCGGCGCCGGTGAAAATGGTGTTCACGAAGGTCTGGGGGACGCTCAGCGACCCGAGGCTCTCGGCAAGGTCATGGTTCTCATAGATCTCGATGGCATCGGCCGAAATGAGATCCGGCCTGACCACAGCTGCGGAGAAGGCCGCGAGGACCTGCTGGGGACAGTAGGGGCAGGTGGGACTGATGAAGACCTGGATGTCGCGCTTATCGCGAAGTTCTGCGAGCCGCCTGGCCGCTTCCTCCGACAGCACGGTCTTCGCTGTTGACACCATCATGATGGCGACCAGCAGGGATTTGCCCTCCTCGCCCAGCGGTGCGCCGGTGTAGCGGATGCGGTACTTGTCCGGAGCGATCAGCACCGAGGGCGATCGGGTCACTCCCCGCTTTTGCGCCTGCGCGTCGCCGATGGCATGGAAGGAGACCTTCAGCTTGTCGGACAGCCCTGCCAAGGTCCGGAAGAGGGAGACAGCGGCATCGTTGAACTTGTCATTGATACCGGCCAGGGTGAAGACCTCGACGGGCACGGGGTCCTTCAGCTGGCTGAGAAAGGTCTCGCGGATCACGTTCTTGACATCGTCAGGGATTAGTTCTTCTTGTTCGGCCATGGGTTCTCCCGTGATCTATGATACGATCGGCACGCAATGGGGTAACAGGGTCGAGGGGCCGGGGTCATGGGTCAAGCAAAACATTTTCAGACCGGAGCGTCTCCCGCCTGACCCCTTACGCTTCACGACAGAGGGTAACTTACTTTATCCGGTTCGATATGGCCTTGAACTCCGGCGTGCCGGCAACGCCCAGGATCTGGAACAGGACCGTTTCGGTGTTGGTCAGCACACCCCCGGCATCGCGGATGAGCTCCAGCCCGGAACGCCAGTTCGCCTTGGTGCGGGAGCACGCGGCATCGGTCACGAGATGGACATCGAAGCCCGCCTTAATGAGTCCAAGGCTGGTCTGGAGCACGCAGATGTGGGTCTCCATGCCGGTGACGATGATCTTCTTCTTCCCCAGCCGCTTCATCTGCTCGTTGAAAGATGCCTCGCCGCAGCAGTTGAATGAGACCTTCTCTATGGGCAGGTAGGCAGGCAGGGCCGATTGGATCTCGGGCAACGTCTTCCCGAGTCCCTTCGGGTACTGCTCGGTAACCACGACCGGGATGTTCAGCATCTTGGCCAGCTCGACCAGGTGCAGGGTGTTCCTGACCACCATCTCTTTCTTGTCCATCACCACGGCAAGCCGCTCCTGGATGTCGATGATCAGGAGCGCCGCGTTGTTCCTGTCGAGCATGTACTTGTCCACTGCCATGCTTTTCCTCCCTGTTATAAATTGACTACAGAATCACAGATCCGCACTCGTCACTCCGCGCTTCAGACGGCATCCTGCCGTCGCTCACACCCCTCAGGACCCGCCGTAGCCGACCGTCACCTTGCCTCCCTCGACGATCACCGGTACATTGCGCCTGCCCTGGGAGTACTTTAGCATCTCGTCGAGCTTAGCGGCGTCATGCTTCACATCAACGTAGTCCGCCTTGTCGCCGTAGGCCTCACGGGCCTTGTCGGTGTACGGTCAGCCCGATTTCCCGTAGATCGTTACCTTGTCCGCCATGTTCAGGCCCCCTTTTCCCGATGGTCTTTCCCGAACCGTTCTGATAAAATTGTATCATAGTAGCCTGGAAGCACCAAATTAATTTCTTTTATATCCACGACATAGGAACAAATCTCTTTTCGTTCATGTCTAATATTCCAGCTAACATCGTGGACGATGATGCGGCCCTGGTCGCGTTGGCCCAACAGGGCGACCTGTCCGCATTTGAGGTGCTTGTGGCAAGACACCAGAAGCGGATGCTGAACATCGCATTACGTATCATCGGCGAATATGAAGATGCCTGCGAGGTGACGCAGGACGCTTTCGTCTCTGCATACAGGAACCTTAATGGCTTCCGGGCGGAAGCGAAATTCTCGACCTGGCTCACCGCCATTGCCGTGAACCTGTCGAAGAACCGCCTGAAGCGGGTGATCATCAGGCAGAAGAGGGAACCCGTGTCGCTCGACGCGCCGATCCGGACGGACGATGGTGAGGTGATGCCTGACCCGCCATCAAAGGAACCGTCGGTGCTCGACCGAATGGAGAGGCAGGATGTGAAGCGGGCGGTCCAGGACTGCATCCAGGCCCTGGAACCAGACTTCCGCGAGGTGCTGGTGCTGCGGGATATGCAGGACTTCTCGTATGATGAGATCGGAGGCATGCTGAAGGTCGCGGCGGGCACCGTGAAATCCCGGCTGTTCCGCGCGCGGGAGTCGGTGAAGGAGTGCCTGAAGAAGGCGATGGGAAGCTTTTGATGACAGGAAGAGAGACAGATCAAACACCCGAACCGCGAAGGCGCGAAGGACGCGAAGGAAATCTAGTTCAACATCCATGCATTGAATGCTGCAGTGAACCTAGCTATTATTTTAACTGAAAGAATGAGCCTTGCCTTTCTCGCGCTCGTCGCGCCTTCGCGGTGAGATGATGCTTCCTAAAAGGTGGTAGATATGGACCACAACGAAATTCGCCATAAGCTGTCGGAATACATCGACGGCGCAGTCACGCCGCAGGAGCGCTCTGCTATCGACGAGCATCTCAAGACCTGCACGACCTGTTCCGATGCCCTGGCCGAGCTACAGAAAACCATCGAGCAGGTAAAGCAGATCGAAGAGGTCGAAGCGCCGGCCTGGATGACCCAGAAGATCATGGCGAACCTACGGGCAGAGGCTGAAGGGAAGAAGGGTTTATTCAGCCGGCTGTTCTATCCCCTTGCCGTGAAGCTGCCGATCCAGGCAGCCGCCGTGCTCTTCCTGACAGTCACTGTCTACTATATATATAGCAGTATGCATCCTGCTGATACATATACGGGGGCACCCATGGGTCGGCTCGCGAAACAGGAGGCGCCGGCTAAAGCACAGGACGCTGCCAAACGCAGGGTGCCAGAAATCTCTGCAGAGCGGGAGAAGAAGGTCGAACAGGAACCTGGTTACAAATCCCTCGATATGAAATACGAATACGAGAAGCCCGCGCCGCCGGTACCGGCTTCTCCCGAAGCAGGGATCATGACTGCCCGCGATGAATCAGCTGCATCAGCGCCGGCAAAACGCACCGCAGAGGAGCCGGCAAAGGACAAGTATTCCCTTGAGAAACGCGCCATGGCCCCGGGGGCGGCTGCACCGTCAATGATGGCGGAGCAGGCAGCACCGAAAGCAGGCGCTGTCCAGCATCCCGAAGCCGAACGGAAAGCACTATCCGGTAAAGGACAGGACAGGAGCACTCTCTCAACGGACCGTGAGGCTGATGCTCTGCTTGATATCACCGAGCATTTCGCAAAGAACGATCTCCCCGAGAACATGAAGGTAAGGGGCCTGCGCTATGCCTCCCGGAAATTCGAGAAGGACCTCGCGGACCTCCGGTGGATGCAGGTGACGAACGCTTATCGGTCCAGGCCCTGCATCAACAGATATGTGGTAGATGTCGACCTTTCAGGGAGACCGTCAAAGTACCTCTACTGCTATGACCACTCCCGCATCACGCTCCTTGGTGTCTTCGAGCTCAACAACGGCACCTGGTCTGAAATAAAATAACCCCGCACGGGAACTTTTCCGGAACCTCCATTGTCCAATGCCCAGAAGCGGGAAACTGGCAGCACCCGCAATATCGGGCAGAGCCCGGACAACAGGAGGTTCCCTATGGTTACCCGGTCCATCGCATCCTTCGCAGCAGCATCCCTGCTCTTGAGCAGCACCATCTTCGCCGCACCGCCGAGCCATGACAAGCTGCAGGCCGTGACCAGCACCCTCGATGACCAGCAGTCCGTCAGCCTCACTATCTACAACACGAACCTCGGCCTCGTGAAGGATCAGCGGCAGCTCAAGCTGCCCAAGGGCGTCAATGAGCTGCGGTTCATGGGCGTTGCCTCCCAGATCATTCCTACGAGCGTGCACATCAAGTCCCTGGTCAACTCCGACAGTCTGCTCGTGCTGGAGCAGAACTACGAGTACGACCTCCTGAACCCGCAGAAGCTCCTTGACAAGTATGTGGGCAAGGAGGTGAAGCTCTTCACGAAGAATCCCTATACGGAGCGGGAAGAGGTCGTGACCGCGACGCTCTTGTCGAACAACGGCGGCCCGATCTTCAAGATCGGCGATGAGATCACCTACGGCCATCCCGGACGTGTCATCTTCCCGGGCGTGCCCGTGGACCTGATGGCAAAACCAACGCTTGTCTGGCTTGCCGAGAACAATCTTCTGAACGGTCAGAAGATCGAGGCGTCGTACCTGACGAACGGCATCAACTGGCGATCGGACTATGTCGTCACCCTGAACGACAAGGACGACAAAGCGGACCTCGCGGGCTGGGTGACCATCGACAATAAAAGCGGTACGACCTATCGGAACGCGAAGCTCAAGCTCGTGGCTGGTGACGTGAACCGGGTGAAGGACGAGTTGGAGTACAAACGCGGGATGCTGCAGGTCGCAGAGATGGCCGCAAAGGCGGCTGCGCCGCAGTTCAAGGAGGAATCGTTCTTCGAATACCACATCTACACGCTCCATCGACCGGCCACGGTGAAGGACAACCAGACCAAGCAGATCAGCCTGGTCCAGGCGGACACCATCGCGGTGAAGAAGGAGCTCCTGTACCGCGGCGCGAGCTACTATTACCGCAGCCGCTATGGCGAGGCCATGTCGAACCAGAAGGTCGGCGTGTTCGTGGAGATCGAGAACCGCGAGAAGAACCACCTGGGCATCCCGCTGCCCAAGGGAACCGTGCGCGTCTACAAGCAGGACAGCAGCGGAAGCCTGCAGTTCGTGGGCGAGGACTCGATCGACCACACGCCGAAGGACGAGAAGGTGCGCATCAAGCTCGGCGATGCCTTTGACGTGGTGGGCACCCGGAAACAGACCGACTGGAAGAAGATCGCCTATGACACGTACGAAGCGGCCTTTGAGATCTCTCTCCGGAACCACAAGAATGAGGACGTGGTGGTGAAGGTCGTCGAGCCGATCCCCGGAGACTGGAAGATGCTCTCGGCGACCCACGAGTTCACGAAGAGCGAAGCGTTCACCGCCGAGTTCCAGGTGCCGGTTCTGAAGGATGGGGAGACGAAGGTGAGCTACCGGGTGAGGATGAGATATTAGAAAAGCAGGAGATAGAGGTCAGGGCCAGGGGCCAGAGACAGAAGAAACAGCTGTATACTTCTCACCCCTGACTTCTCACCGCCTCTATTACATCCACTTCTTCCTCCGGAAATAAAAGTACATGCCGACGCCGATGGAGGCCATGATGAACCAGATGAAGTAGTATCCGTACTTCCATTCCAGCTCGGGCATGTGTTTGAAGTTCATGCCATACACGCCGGCGATGAAGGTGAGCGGCATGAAGATAGTGGCGATGATGGTCAGGACCTTCATGATAGCGTTCAGCTTGTTGCTGACGCTGGCAAGGTAAATGCCGATCATCTCAGACAGGATCTCGCGGAAGATCTCGACCGTGTCGATGGCCTGCACAACGTGGTCGTAGACATCCCGCAGATAGGGCACCGTGGAGTCCCTGATGAGCGTGGTCTCGCGCCGCGTCAGGGCGCCTGCAAGTTCGCGCACAGGCCAGATGGCCCTGTGCAGGAGCAGCAGCTCGCGCTTCAGACTGTAGATCATCTTGGCCGTGCTTTCCGAAGGCTCGGCGATCAGCTGGTCCTCGGCAAGGTCCACCTTCTCGCCGAACTTCTCGAGCACGATGAAGTAATTATCCACGATGGCGTCGAGGAGAGCATAGGCAAGATAGTCGGCGTCCATCTTCCGGATCTTGCCTTTGCCCGTCCGGATGCGTTCCCGGATGGGGCTGAACACGTCGCCCTCGATGCCCTCCTGGAAGGAAAGCACAAAGTTCGATCCCAGGATGAGGCTTATCTGCTCAGAAACGATTGCGCCGTTCTTCGGGTCCGGGGACAGCATCTTGAGCACAACGTAGATATAGTCGCCGAAGTCCTCGGTCTTGGGCCGCTGGTCCGTGCTCATGATGTCCTCCATCACCAGCCGGTGCAGGCCGAAGCACTCGCCGAGCTTTTCGAGGATCCGGGCGTCGTGCACGCCCTCGACATTGACCCAGGTGACCGTGGGCTTGTCGCGGTACGGGATGCACTGATCGACCGTGGTGAGCTCCTGTTCAGCGACCTGCTGATCGTCGTAGTCCATGACCGAGATCTTGATTACGCCACCTTTCAGGTCGCCGGTGTACACCAGTGATTCGGCGGGAAGACCCGCTTTTTTTGTTCTTTTTTTCGTTATGAATCGCATGGTTCTGGCACCGGTCACTGGAACTCTGCCAGCGTCCTTTCGAGCTTCGACCTGTCGAACTGCTCCAGCTTCACCAGCGGTTTCCCGCCGAGGACCGGAAGGCGCTCTTCGAAGGTCGGCCGGTCGTGCCGATAGATGATGCCGAGCGGAATGCGGTCGCCCCACTCCAGCGCCTTTTCAAATGCTTTGACGCGGTCTGTCGGATCATGTTCCGGACCAACCTTGTAGACCCGCTGGCGGTACCAGTCGTAGGTGTTCACCTTATTGAAGGACACGCAGGGCTGGAGGATGTCCACGAGCGAGAACCCCTTGTGGTTGACCGCCGCCTTCACGATGCCCTTCAGGTGCTCCGTATCGCCGGCAAAGGCCCTGGCCGCGAAGCTGCAGTCCAGCGCCACCGCGAGCGCCATGGGATTGAACTGGCCGGAGATCACGCCGAATGGCACGTTCTTCGTCACCATGCCCTCGCCCGTCGTAGGCGACGGTTGGCCCTTGGTCAGCCCGTAGATCTGGTTGTCATGGATGAAGATATTGATGTTGATGTTCCTGCGTATCGCTGCCATCAAGTGGTTGCCGCCCTCGCCATAGCAGTCTCCGTCGCCGGTCGTGACGATCACGGGCATCTCGTGGTTCGCCAGCCGGATGCCTGTGGCGACCGGAAGCGCCCGTCCGTGCAGGCCGTTGAAGGTGTTTCCTTTCGTGTAATGAGGGAACTTCGCCGCCTGGCCGATGCCGGACACAAGCATATAGCGATGGGGCTCGATGCCCAGCTCCGCCATGGCGTCCTTGAACGTCTTCAGGATGGGGAAGTTCCCGCACCCCGGGCACCACTCAGGGACCAATCCTCGATATTCCTCTGATGTCGGCATAGTGCTCTCCTCGAGAAAATCTGAAAACGCCTTAACAAATGTAAAAAATCCTTCCCGCGGTGCCCTATTACTTGGCTCACGGTATTCTTCGTGCTGCCAGACCTGTTCCGATCTTTGCTCCTTATGGCTTCTTGATCATCCCTTTCAGGTTCTCCACCAGCGATTCCACGGTGAAGGGCCTGCCGTCGTACTTGTTGAGCAGGGCACCAAACTCGTAGCCCGTCTCGGTCTTCATCAGCCGCGCGAATTGGCCCGTGGCATTCTGCTCGACGCAGATAGTGAGCCTCGCGCCTTTAAGCAGCCCCAGGTAGTCGAGCTTCTCCGTGCCCGGGAAAGGATAGATCTCGCCGAAATGGAGCATGGCGACGCCGTAGGACCTCGACAGCTCGTCAACAGCCTCGCGCAGAAGACCGTACAGCGAGCCCCATCCGGCGATCACGATGTCAGGGCCGTGTTCCCCGTACAGGAATGGCGGCGCGATCTCCTCCTGCATGTGCGGCAGCTTCGAGAACATCCTCTTCTCCACCATCTTGATGCGAATATTTGCGTCTTCCGTGATGTGGCCGTCCTCACCGTGCTCGTCGCTGTCAGTCACCACCAGGTGCCGTGCGTCACCCGGCACGGCCAGCGGGCTCACGCCGTTCGAACTGTAGGCGTGGCGCTGGTAGCTTGCCAGCTTCTGGAACGCATCTCCCCGGAGGCGGTAGTCAGTGTTCCGGATCCTCTCCAGGTCGAACCCGCGGGAGGTCCACTGCGTGTCAGCAAGATAGGTGTCGAAAAGAACGAAGGCCGGGACCTGGTATTTCTCGGTAAGGTCAAAGGCCTTGTTGGTCAGGAAGAAGGCCTGCTCGGGCGTGCCAGGCGCGAAGATGAACCGGGGGAACTCACCATGCCCTGCATGAAGCGCCATGTGGAGGTCTGCCTGCTCCGTTTTGGTCGGGAGGCCCGTGGCAGGGCCCGGCCGCTGGCCCAGGGCGATCACGACCGGTGTCTCGGTCATCGCGGCAAGGGATACCCCCTCCACCATGAGCGCGAACCCGCCGCCGGAAGTCCCGGTCATGGCGCGCACGCCCGCGAAGGACGCGCCGAGGGCCATGTTGATGGCAGCGATCTCGTCCTCGGCCTGCTCCACCACAATGCTGTATTCCTGCTCCTTTCCCGCCAGGTAGTTCATGATGCCGGTGGAAGGCGTCATGGGGTAGGCTGAGTAGAACTTCACGCCTGACGCCAGGGCGCCTAGGGCGATTGACTCGGATCCTCCCACCAGCATGCGCGGTCCGGCCTTGTCGTCAACATTGACGGCAAAGTTGCACTTGAGGCAGCCCTTGATCGCATGGTCGTACCCGGCTAGCGCTGCGTTCCGGTTCGCCGTGACAACCTTCTCGCCTTTTTTCCTGAAGATCTCGTCGATGATCCCCATCAGGAAGCCGAGGTCCATGTTTAGCATGCCGAGCACCGCGCCGGTGGCAACGGTGTTTGCCATGATCTTGTCGCCGCCGTGCTCTGTGGCGAGCCTGGAGAAGGGAATATCGAGGAACGCCTGCTTGTCGTGCTTCTCCTTGAGCGTGTCCGCATCGTAGATGATCTGGCCCCGTGGCGTGAGTTCGTGCTCGTGGAGCTGGATGCTTTCCTTATCAAGGGCCACGATGATGTCAACCGCCTCCTTCGGCGCCATGACCGGCTGGTCAGCGAAGCGGACCTGGTAGTAGTTATGGCCGCCGCGCACGCGGGACTCGTAGTCCTGGTTCGTGAAGACATGGAACCCGGCGCGGGCGAATACATGGCCCAGTGTATCGCCGATCGTCTGGATGCCCTGACCCGCCTCACCGCCGATCTTGATCGTATAGTCCATAGGTCAGCCTCTTTTTAGCCGCGAATTTACACCCATTGGCAAGAACGAAAAACTGAGAAACTAACGGCAAACCTTCTCACTGCAGAGGACGCAGAGGAGATCAAAACAAGAAAAGGATAATGCAGGAAAATATCATTGAGGCAACAGCTTTTTCCTACCTTCCTAACATCCTATCCTCGTACCATCATCAAGCGGTGAATATCGTTTTGCCACGCTTGAATGCCGCTTATTCAATCTCTTCCAGCTTCAGCTCCCTGCTTCCGAGCAGATGGGCGAGGAGCGCGAAACCGCCGCAGGGCGCTGCTGTGCCGCCGCTCAACACGAAATCACAGTCCGCCTCGCGGAACGCGCAGGCTGTGCACACGCGGGCCTTCAATCCCTCAAGGGTGCGCGCGTCCGGCTTCACCGAGATCCCGGGTCTTTCCTGGGACAGTTGCCTGCCTTTCTTGATGAGCCCATGGACCACAACGAAACCCTGGCATTCGAGATCTTCATTCCTGCCCGGTTTGTAGTATTGGCAGAAGTTAACGCAGAGCGTTGTGTCCTTTTTTGCTCTTTTTCGAGACATGGGCATATTATAACAAAAAATCTAAGAACCATCGTGTATAATTGACTCATGGGCTTTCATCTCACCAGACAGACAGCTCTCAAGTGGCTCGAAGCACCCTCGGTGTACCAGATCGCCCGGGACGAGGTCTATGAACTGGACGATGATTCCTTCCGCTTCCTCACCTCCTGTGCCTCCGAGGAAGGATGCGACAATCGGGACAGCGCCTTCATCGACTACTGCCTTGAGGAGGGTCTTTTGACGCGGGAAAAGGTCGTGCTCAAGCGTCCGCACCTCAAACCTTCTCCGGACCCTTCGCTCCGCTATCTTGAGCTGCAGCTGACCAGCCGCTGCAATCTCCGCTGCAGGCACTGTTACATCGGCGACGACACGCCCCGGGAGCTGAGCTCGGTCCAGGTCCGGGCGGTGTTGAAGGAGTTCGAGGAGATGCAGGGCCTGCGTGTGCTGCTCACCGGCGGCGAGCCCCTCCTCCACTCCCGGTTCGATGAGATCAACGAGATGCTCCCCGACTTGTTCCTCAGGAAGGTCCTGTTCACCAACGGCGTCCTGCTCAAGAAGGACGTGCTGAATCGCCTCAAGGTCCACGAGATCCAGGTGAGCATCGATGGTATGGCGGCAGCGCACGACGCCCTTCGCGGCGCCGGTACATGGGACGTCGCGCTCGACGCTGTGCGACGCGCCCTGGACGCCGGATTCGAGGTCTCGGTCTCGACCATGGTCCATGCCGGGAATCTCGGCGATTTCGATCCCATGGAAAAGCTCTTTAAATCACTCGGCATCAAGGACTGGACCGTCGACGTGCCCTGCACCGCAGGGAGGCTGAGGGACAACCGTGAGCTGACGGTCAGTCCCGAGGTGGGCGGAAAATATCTCGGCTACGGATATGGCGGCGGGATGCACGCCACGGGACCGGGGTATGCCTGCGGCCTGCATCTCATGGCCGTACTGCCCGACGGCACCGCAGCGAAGTGCACCTTCTATGGGGACCGGTCAGTCGGCACCATCGGCGAGGGGCTTCATACCTGCTGGCAGCGCATCCGTCCCGTCAGGCTCGATAGCCTCGATTGCAGGTGCGAATATCTCGAAGCCTGCCGCGGCGGATGCCGGTACCGCGCAGAGCTCCTGAAAAATCCCCAAGGGAGGGACCTGTACCGCTGTTCGCTCTATGGGGTCATTGACAAAGCAGGATAGAATTGTTACTATTCAATCAATGATGAAAGGAGGAGGCACCATGTCCATTAAAAAGGTAGCAAAGACCGCGGCAACGACGTGCAAGTGCAAAAGCTCCTGCTAGCAGCACGCGACATCGCGCTCCAAACAATACGAGCTCGGGAATATCTTCCCGAGCTCTTGTTTTTTTCTGACATGAATGGGGCTGCGGGAGCCGTCACCGCCCACCATCGTCGACGAGCCGTAGGGAGAGCCCCCGGTGATCTCGCCGACGGTAATCTGCCGCTGCTCCGAAGCGGTAGATATGGCCGTACATGCTGTAGAGGGCGACTTGGACCTTCGCCTTGTCCGTCATGCCACCTTCCTCCCGAACTCCTCCCGCGCCTCGAAGTTCCCTACGAACTGGTCCACCTTGATGCCGAGGTGCAGGCAGCGGATGTTGTTCATGCAGTCATCGGCATCGCTCTTGTCTATCTGGGTGACGAGCTCCTGCTTCCCCCGCTTGAACTTCAGGATGTAGGCGTTCTTCTCTTCGCTGAAGGTGAGGCCCACGCTCACCTTGTGCTTCTCGACGTCGGGATACATCTCCCGTATCTTTTCCTTTAATGCTACATTAGTGTACTTCATAGAAATCCCCCTCTCTTTTCATGCGCGATAGCACGCGCACATCGGTGCCCCGCTCCGCCATTCGTTATTATCCTGCTTTCGCGAAGCGAAATCCGCGGTCTGCTCATTTCGTTCCTTATCCCTCGATGACACCCCGCTCCTCCCAGAGGAACCAGTTACCTGTATCCGAGAGATGACTGTAGGTGTTCGCAAAGATCTCGTAGTGCTGCCGCTCTTCCTCGATCAACCTCGTGAACAGGGCCTTCTCCTTGTCCGTTTTGGCCGTTGCGAGTGACTTGCGGTAGAACTTTTCTCCTTCCTTTTCCATCTCCATGGCGATCTTGAAAGCATCGAGCTCGTCCTTGCTTGCCGCCACTTTTTTCATCATCGTGTCCTTCATGGACTCGAAGACCGTCTTGACCTTGCCCATGGGGCTCACGTCATCAATTTTGATGTTCATGCCCCTGATGAGGTCCGAGATCATGGTCAGGTGGCGTTTTTCATCCTCCGTGATGCTAAGAAACATCTTCTTTCCGGCCTCATAGCCTGTTTTTCCGGCAGCCTCGGTGTAGAATTTGATGGCATCGGTCTCCATTTTCCTGGCCACTTCAAGTGCGTTCATGCTGCCCTCCTTTGTTTTATGACGCGATTTCGAAAAAATATACCAATAAATACAAAGCGTTATTTGCTATAAAAGACCTATCATGTCCTTGATCTCTTGACCTGACCCTATTATAGCATACAATTTCAAGGAGTTGAAAGGAAAATCGGTTAAAAGTTGTCCCTTATCATGAAGAGCTTTCGGGAAGGTAGAACGAGAATAGGGATCGAGAAAGTTTTTTTATATTTGCTGGACAAGGGTAAAGGATGCCTTGATGAAGCAAATGCCCTGGGGAAGTTTGCAGTTGCCGGCCTTCTTTTGTCCCGAGGGGTCCGTAGGGCCCTGAAGCGCTGACAGGCCAGCCCGGATCCCGGCCAGCATGCCGACGAACTCGGGGGTGAGCGCCTTGAGCGCATTGGCATTCTCGGCTTCGAGCTTCGCGAGGTTCTCCCGGGCGGCTTTCAGCGTGTTCGCGTAGGCGCTGCAGACTCTGCAGTAGGGATCTTTCTGCTGGTTCCTGAATACACCGAGCAGGAAGTGGTATCCGCGGACCTGGTTCATGAGCTCCATGTCGCCTCCTCAGCTGTTGAAGCTCCCTGCAGCAGGCTGCAGGGAATTTTGGACCCAGGGTAGTATGTTCATACAAATCGCTCGCAAACCGCTCAGCAAACTGCGAGGAAAGCGCTTGCACTGGCTTCAAAGTGGTTGAACACGGTGCTGTCCAACCGTTCATTCTTCTGTACCGGAAAACATACTCTTATTGATGGGACCTCTTGGAAACATTGTTTTCTTATAGTGCGGGATAAGCTGGAAATGTCAAGGTGTCAGAACTCGGCGTCCGAAATTTAACGGGGTTTGGGACCGCTTGTTCACCACTCCAGGCTCAGCAGTGCAAGGATGCCGGAGGCCGCGATGATCGTGCCGGAGATCCGGTTCACCCAGACCAGTTGGTGGGCCTGGAAGCGTTTGCGGTAAAGGCTGAAGAGCCCGACGAGAAAGAGCCACCAGATTGCCGAGCCCAGGAACACGCCCAGGATCAGGACCCCGGCGGACAGGACACTGCCCCTGGTGCCGGCAAGCCCGAAACCGGCGAAGACTGCGGCGAAGGACAGGATCGTCATAGGGTTGGTGAGGGTGAGGAAGAAGGTCGAGGTGTACATACCTGCATAGTGCCGGGCGGACCGCGGTAGGTCGGTCTTCTTCACGGTTTTGGCCAGGAACGCCTTGACGCCCAGGAACAGCAGCAGACCGCCCCCGATCAGCCGGAGGGAGGACTGATGGCCGACGAGGAACGCGGAAATGAAGGTCAGGCCGAAGGCCGCGATGAACCCGTAGATGGCGTCGGCCGTTGCCGCGCCCATGCCGGAGAAGAATCCGGCCCTGCGGCCGTGCATCAACGTACGGCGCGCGCACAGGACGCCTATGGGCCCTACAGGCGCCGCTATCACGAACCCAATGATGAGGCCCTTAAGAAAAAATACGGTGTCCATAGAATTGTGGGCCTCATTCTACTGAATTCGGGCATGCTTTTGCAAGGAATTTTGCCTTTCTCTGCCCAGGGTGATATGATTTACCTCATACCGCCAGCCCTGCCAATGAGGTAGAGTATGAACAGTGAACGAACATTCGGACCGAGGAGGTTTACCATGAAGAACGAAAAGAACGAGGGATGCCCGTCCTGTGCATCAGTGGCAATGGCCGAGCCGTCTGTTGTCGGCGATGAGGTAAAAAGACTGTCCCACTGGCCGATCCAGCTCAAGCTCATCGGCACGATCGCGCCGTTCCTGAACAACGCCGACTTGCTGGTGGCGGCGGACTGTACCGCCTTCGCCACGCCGTATTTCCACTCCGAGTTCCTGAAGGACCATAAGGTCCTGATCGGGTGCCCGAAGCTCGACGACGGCATGCAGTACGTGGAGAAGTTCACCCAGATCTTCAGCACCACACCCATCAAGAGCCTCACGGTCCTCAGGATGGAAGTGCCCTGCTGCGGCGGGATGACCATGATCCTGAAAGAGGCCCTAAAGAGGTCGGGCAAGAACATCCCCTTCACCGAAACCGTCATTAGTGTGAAAGGCGACAAGCTCTCGGAGAAGACCGTCACCCTGTGACTGGTCGGATCGGGCGTGCAGAAACTCGGCCTGCAAAATAAAATTAATAACCCTTGACTTCCTGATGCCGAAGTGGCATTATGCAGTCTAGAAGTTCCGGATGTTCTTGTAGGGAAACCGCAAAGACAGATCCACTTTGCGGTATTTTTTTTGTCCTTATCCGTCGCTTCAATTCATCAAGAAGGAGGTAGCTCACCATGGAAACAGGTACGGTTAAGTGGTTCAATGATGCCAAAGGTTTTGGATTCATTACCCGCGAAACAGGCGCTGACGTGTTCGTGCATTTCGGCGACATTCAGGATAGCGGCTTCAAGTCGCTGGCCGAAGGCCAGCAGGTGCAGTTCGACGTTGTCGACTCGCCCAAGGGCGCCAAGGCAGCCAATGTCGTAAAGCTCTAAGCGAACGCTTATAACTTTGACAGGCCCTGATCATTCAGGGCCTGTTTTTTTGCCCGCTCACCATTCCTTCCCGCCTTCTTCCCCCGTAAGGAAATGCATATCGATGATCCCTGCTGTGATCGCTTAAGGATCTTCACAAAAAAACTGTCAGCGCCAGATTGGTGCTGCTTCAGAAGACCCTAGCACTGCATCGATCAGCGTGAATCCAGACGCGAGCGCCACTCCCGCACCAGCGAGATCAGCGAGCGATCATGATGACGGAACTGCCTTGAGGATATCCGTTCTCCGGCACCCTGTTGGATCAAATGCGAGATAATAGCTGTTGACATAAGTTGCAGGCCCTATTATTCTCTACTCACGTTGGAGATATCCGGGTCAAGATCGAGTACACTCATTCCTATGAACGATAAAATCGCGATCATCGGCGGAGGGATAGCCGGCTTAACAGCGGCGTACTTGCTTCATGACAAGTACGATATCACACTGTTTGAACGGTCCGACAGATTAGGGGGCAATGCCTATACCGTAACGACCCCCGACGGTGAAGAGTCGGATATTGCCACTGCGGCCTTTGGAGGATCCTCGTACAAGAACGTTCTACGACTGTTCAGAAAATTGGATATTGATACGATACGGTCCTTCCGGATGAAGCCCTGCGAAATTTCAGGCCCCGGTGCAAGTTTTTTCGATCTTGATACAAAAAAAGGCCTGTTTTTAACACCCAAGCTCAGGGGTCTGTTCGCCCAGAATTTTGCGCTGCTCAGGCCGGATCGCGTCAAAAGTATTCTGCAGCTAATGTCCGGATTGACGAGAGGACACGCACTGTCGCGGCAGGGAGACCTTGAAGGCCTCACCCTGGAAGAGGCACTGAAGAAGATCCCGCCGTTGCGGGGCGATGCAAAGTTGATGCTCATATGCTGTCTGTGCCTGATGTCATCCATGCACTGTAGTGATGTTCTGGATGCTCCTGCCGCCTTTTGCTTCGCAAAGCTGAAAAAATATCATGACCTCATGCCTCCCGGGGCGCTGTTTTCCGTCCGTTTTGCGAAGAACGGCACGAAGAGTTATGTGCGCGCATTAGCCGCCCATATTCAGGAGGCGATCGTCCTGCATGCGAAGATCAGGGCGGTCAGGCGGCAGGATGCCCGGGTGCAGCTGCGTATGGACGACGGAAAGGAACTGCTCTTTGACAAGGTCGTCTTTGCCTGTAATGCCGATCAGGCGCTGGCATTGCTGGAGGGACCGACGGATGATGAGAAAAGACTGCTGGGCGCCTGGAAATACACCGAGGGCAGGATCATTGTCCATACCGATCACTCGCGGTTCCCGAAACGGGACCTGATGGAAGGATATACGTTCCTGTATCAGGCCAAGGGCAGATACATCGAAACGTCCGTCAGCGGCTCCTTGCGAGCCTTGCCCGGCGTATCAAAAAAGAGCGACCTGATCAGCACGCAGCATCCCAATTTTCCGATCGCGAAGGACCACCAGGTGTTCGAAAAGGTCTTCAGGACGCCGATATTCGATTTCCGGTCTTGCGCGACCATACCTGAATTGCCGTCCTTGAACGGGGTGAGGAACAGCTACTATTGCGGCAGCCATTTCGGGTTTGGCCTGCATGAAGATGCGGTCACTTCCGCTATCGAGGTAGTCCGAACGTTGGGCGTCGATTTCTGACTGGTTTTTCCAATAGGTCGCTGCGCCGTTTCTCGACCGGAGGCGGATTCCGGCCCCGGCATCCGGTCCTGACCGATGTCGCCCGCCCTTTTCATGGTCAATACCGTAGACGCATAATAATTGAAATACAAAATATTCGAGTGTTATACTGACCCTATGGAACGGCGATACTCTCCTGAAGAACACCTTTTGAAATTGACCCAGGACTGGCTCGGCACCGTGCTCATTATCGGCGCCATCCTCTTTCCCGCCCTGCAGTTCATGGACTTGTTCGTATCACCGGACAAGTTCATGCGGTTCATGCTGTACCGGCTGGTCATTTCCTTCATTTTCGTCATCCTCTACTATGTCAACCGGCTGAAGCGGGGCAAGGCCTACCAGTACGGCATCGCCTCGGTCGCCACCACCCTCTGCGCGATCACCATCGAGCTCGCCGTGCTCGAGAGCGGCGGCCAGAACTCGTCCTACTACGCCGCGATGATCATCCTGGCGATCTGCGGCCTGGGCTTCGTCCCGGTCAGCATGTCCGTAGCGTTCATCCTGGTGGGGATCGTCTACGGCATCTATGTTGTACCGATCCTGCTCACCGAGACGATCACCGCCGGCATGTTCGTCAGCAACAATGCCTTCCTGATATCGTCGTTCGTCATGGGGCTTCTCCTCCGCTACAACCACCAAAAACTCCTGGTTGCGGAGCTGCAGCTCCGGGCAGAGCTTTCCGAGGAAAAAAATAAACTGGAGCTTTATTCCCTCAAGCTCAAGGACCAGGTCTCTGAAAAGACGGGAGAGCTTGACGATATCGGAACAGAAATACCGCGCCTTGTTCGATAATGCGACCGACGGCATAGCCGTTCTCGACCGCAACGGGAACATTACGGACGTGAACCAGCAATTCAGTGCGCTCCATGGCTTTGCGCGGGGGTCGATCATCGGCACCAATATCAGGCGCCTCATGGTCGGTCTTGTCGAAGAAGAATACGATGCACGGCACAACCGGATCCTGAAGGGAGAGTCCCTTCTCTACGAGGCGGAACACTTTCGGAAGGACGGAAGCACCGTACAACTGGAGATCAGCGCCCGGGCGATCGATATCGGCGGGATGGTGCATATCCAGTCCTTCCACCGGGATATTACGGAAAAAAAACAGCTCCAGGAACAGGCCATCCAGTCGCAGAAGATGGAATCCATGGGGGTGCTCGCAGGCGGCATTGCGCATGATTTTAACAATACCCTGACGGCGATCCTCGGTCATACCGAAGTGCTGCGGCGGCGCATTCGTTCCGACGAGTTCGGGTTGAGGAGGATCAAGACGATCGAGGAAGCCGCAAAACGTTCCGGGCTCATGGTCTCAAAGCTCTTGAGCTTCGCCCGCAAGGAATCCCTGGAACTGATCCCGACAGACCTGAACATGGTCGTGATGGACACCACGGAACTGCTCGGCCGGGCTTTTATCGATCGGAACATCACGGTGAAGGTCGAAACCGAGACTGACCTGCCGGCAGTCACCGGAGACAGCATCCATCTTGAGCAGGTCATCACGAACTTGGCGATGAACGCGATGGATGCCATGCCCGGAGGCGGCACACTGACGATCACGACCTCGACCATGGAGATCCGCGCGCCTTCGTCCCCGATACGTCCTTTCCTGGCGCCCGGCAAGTACGCGGTCCTCTCGGTGGCGGATACGGGGACCGGGATCCCTCCGGAGGTCAGGAGCCGCATATTCGAGCCCTTCTTCACAACGAAGCCGGTCGGCAGGGGGACCGGCCTGGGACTGGCCATGGTATACGGTATCGTGAAAAGCCACCAGGGAGAGATCTGGGTACGGAGCGAGCCGGGGATCGGAACGACCTTCGAGATCTACATCCCGTCCCTGGACAGGCCTGCCGCAGTTCACCGGGCGTTCGAGGGCGATCCACTCTTCGAAGCGGCAGGGAGCGAGTGCGTGCTCATCGTGGACGATGAGCAGGACGTATTGTCCTATATCAAAGACACCCTCGATTCCCATGGATATAAGACCTTTGCCACGGACAGCCCTGTGTACGCGCAGGAACTGTTCCAGGAGATGTCGGACGACATTGATCTGGTCATAACGGATATGATTATGCCGCTCCTAAACGGTGCTGAATTGGCGAGACAGTTCAAAGCGGCACGTAAGGACGTCAAGGTGATCGGCATTTCAGGCTTCAGCGGCGGATCGGTCGCCAGCGCGGCGAAAGACCTTGATGCACTCATCAAAAAGCCGTTCGATGGCGCAAAACTGCTGACCTCGGTCCGGTCGGTGCTCGATGCACGAGGGAATAGCCGGTTGCCTCGGGAGTGAGCCCCCCCTTGTTTCACCCTTTTTCCCCTGACAAGGCATGATTACGAAGGAGCGCCTTTATGCTCAAGAATCTCCTGCTTATCACACCGCCCTTCACCCAGTTGAACACGACCTACCCGGCAACGCCTTACCTCAAAGGCTTCTTGAAATTGCATGGCTACAGGGTATTTCAGGCAGACCTGGGCATCGAGTTGATCAATAGAATATTTTCCCGGGAAGGGTTCCAAGGACTGTTCGCCTCGGCGGGCCATAGCGACAAACAGCTCTCGCAGAACTCGCTCCGGATCATGCGCAATGAACAGTACTATCTCCGAACCGTGGACCACGTGATGAGCTTCCTGCAGTACCGTGACAATACGCCTGCCCGGCTCATCTGCAGTGATAATTTTCTGCCGAGGGCTTCGCGCTTCGATCAATTGCCCGACCTGGAATGGTCCTTCGGAACCATGGGCGTGAACGACCAGGCCCGGTTCCTGGCCACCTTATATATTGAGGATGTGGGCGACCTCATCAAGGAGGCCATAACGCCCTACTTTGGCTTCAGCCGCTATGCGGAAAAACTGGGGATATCGGCCCATTCTTTTGCTTCCCTTGACGCAGCCCTGCAGCAGCCCGAAAATATCATCGAGGCCTGGATGCTTGACCTGCTGAAAGGGCACATCGAGCAGCATCGTCCCGATGTCACGGGGATCACCATCCCCTTTCCCGGAAATCTGTATGCAGGATTGAGGTGCGGTCAATGCATCAAGAAGAATTATCCTTACCTGAAGATCATCGCAGGCGGTGGGTTCGTGAACACCGAGCTTCGTGAATTGTCAGAACCCGCGGTCTTTAACTACGTGGACCATATAACCCTTGACGACGGCGAACTCCCTTTCCTGAACATTCTGAAATTCCTTCGCGGTGACATTGAGCCGTGCGACCTCAGGAGGACCTTCATGAGGGTTGGCGGTGAAGTGCGGTATTTCGACAATGACGCGGAAAAGGACCCTTCCCTTGCCGAGACCGGCTGTCCGGACTATTCGGACCTGCCATCGGACAAGTATCTCTCGCTCATTGAGGTAGCAAATCCCATGCACCGCCTGTGGTCCGACGGACGATGGAACAAGCTCACCATCGCCCATGGCTGCTACTGGCATCAATGCTCCTTCTGTGACACCACCCTCGATTACATACAGCGCTATGCGAGCGCGCCGGCCAGCGTGCTGGTCGACAGGATCGAGCAGGTGATCGCCCAAACCGGCCAGACAGGCTTTCATTTTGTCGATGAGGCCGCCCCCCCTGCGGTGTTGAAGGAACTGGCTCTGGAACTGCTGAGGCGAGAGGTTGGCATCTCCTGGTGGGTGAACATCCGCTTTGAAAGCGCCTTTAGCCGGGACCTCTGCAGGCTCCTGGCAGCATCAGGCTGCATTGCCGTGACCGGCGGCCTGGAAGCGGCCTCTGACCGGATATTGAAGCTCATGAACAAGGGCGTGACCGTCAAGCAAGCGGCGCAAGCGTGCCGCAATTTCAGCGAAGCAGGCATCATGGTCCACGCCTATCTGATGTATGGATTCCCCACGCAGACCGAGCAGGAGACCATCGACGCCCTTGAGATCGTGCGCCAGTTCTTCCGAGAGGAGCTCATCCAATCCGCGTTCTGGCATCAGTTCACCGCTACCGTTCACAGTGATGTAGGAAGGAACCCGGAGAAATACCAGTGTAGGATCAACGGACGCCCTGCCGGCACGTTCGCCAGGAACGATCTCGTGCACGAAGACCCCACGGGCTGCAACCATCAGGCTTATGCACAGGGCCTGAAAAAAGCAGCGTACAACTTCATGCACGGCCTCGGCACGGACCTGCCGGTCAAAACATGGTTCGACTTCAAGGTCCCCGCGGCCTCAATAAAAAGAAGTTACGTGCAGCAGGCGATAAACGAGAAGCCTGCTGTCGAGGGTGAATTGATGAGGTCCAGGATGGTCTGGATCGAGAACCTGCCGCACTCCCTGCAGATCGATCCGGCGAAGAAGAGGAATAAAGCTGGGGAAGATAAATTTGTTTTTTATTCCAAGACGGAAACGTTCACGCTGTCGACGACCGGCGAGTTCGGGGTATGGTTGAACGCCGTGCTCAGCAGGTCCTCCCTGCAGCATTCGACATTCATGACCCTCGAAGAGCTCAAGCCGGAATATGAGAAACAATTCTCCTCGGCCTTTGGAACTTTTCTGAGGTCGAGGGAATGGAAGACCTTGCGGGAAAAGGGATTGCTGCTGATCTGATCCCGGATGCTGTTAGCGCCAGAAATCCCGGCAGGCCCTATCCAGGAAATTCCCCGCTCTGAAGGTCGCATCATTCGCGACTGCGACCGCGGCTATGCCTGTATCCTGGTAGATCCTCATCTCTCCGTGAAACCCGCCGCCGCCCCCCTCCTTATAAAAATAGTGTTTCCCCTTTGCCCTGCCGACATGCCAGCCAAGGGTCATAGGAACAGGTTTTCCGCAATTGTTCTTCTGCTGCTGGTAAAAGAGATCTTTTATTTCCCGGCCAAACAGGACCGACCGGGCCTTCAGCTGGTCCTGAAGAAAGACTGCGACAGCGCGCCCCGATGCCACGAGCCCGCCGTAAGCCGGCCCGTTAAGATAGTGGTCCTTGATATGGAACCAGCGGCCCTCATAGGAACCGAAGAAACGGCGTTCCATGAGCAGCGATTTAATGAGGTTCGTGAAAGAATACTTCGGGATGTATCCTTTGGCATGATGAGTTGGGGTCGGGACCACAAAGCCGATCTCCGATGAATGCAATCCCAGCCGGCCAAAGATGTTCTTCTCCATGTAGACTTCAAATGTCATATCGCTCACCTGCTCGATGACCCTGCCCAGAATCCAGTAGGCAATGTTCGAGTAGCCGTACTTTTTTCCCGGCGCAAAGTCCGGTTTTCCGTGGACCTTCAGCACCGCATCCAGCGCGGCATGTTCGTCAAATTGCGGATGCTCTGCCGCCAGGTGGACCCATTTGAGCGGGACTGGATTGGGAATTCCCGACGTCTGGGAAAGCAGGTGCCGGATTGTCACTGCATCGCCGTACGGGGTGTGCGGGACATAATGCCGGAAAGGGGCGTCCAGGTCAACCTCCCCCCCCTCGACAAGCTGCAGGACTGCAGCAGCGGTGAAGGTCTTGGTCATGGAGTAGAGCATTGTCGTGGTGTCGGGCTCCATCCTTTTCCTTCCTGCGACATCTGCCCAGCCGCCGGCGTGTTCAAAGAGCGACCTCTCGGCATCCACCAGCACGCATTGAATGCCCGGTACACCTAAATGCCCTATCATGTCCTCGATGGATTCTCTCATATGATGGCACGAGACCCGGTCGCGTCCAGGTTTTGCCATTGCAGTGCCTCCAGAAGATCGTTAAAGACATTATCCAGAGGAGCTTCAATGGTCAACAGCAGGCCGGCGTAAGGATGAACGAACTCGATCTCCCGTGCATGCAGCAGCAAGCGATGGCAATCGAACTGCTTTCGGAAAAAGTCATTATGCTTTCCGTCGCCAAAGGCAGTATCGCCGATGACCGGGTGAAAGATATGCTTCAGGTGGCGTCGTATCTGGTGGTTGCGGCCGGTGAGAGGCGACGCCTTGATGAGAGAATAGCGTGCCGTGGCGTAGCGGCCCACAGGATAGGGCAGTTCAACTGCCGCTAAGCGTCGATATTCGGTTACCGACTCTTTCCCGGGCTTGTCCCTGTCCGCGTTCTGGTCGATCATCCTGTCCCATTGGTCCTTGAGGGGATGATCGATGCGTTCGAATTCCTCGGTGAACCCCCGTACCACTGCTAGATAGGACTTGCCGACCGTTCCGTCAGTAAAGGACTGCGTCATGCGCCGGGCGGTCTCTTTGTCCAGAGCGAACAGCAGGACCCCTGACGTGGCCTTATCGAGACGGTGGAAGGGGTAGACCCACTGCCCCAACTGGTTCCGGACGATGTGCATGGCATTTTCCGTTTCATGCCGGTCAAGGTTGGTGCGATGGACCAGAAGGCCCGCGGGCTTGTTGACCGCGACCAGGTGTTCGTCCTGATAGAGTATGGGTAGGGATATCATACGGAATTTTCTCACGGCAACGTCATCGTTTCAAGATGTTTTAGCGCAGAGGATGCGAAGCGCAGAGATGACTCAACTACATGATCAGCCTGCAGACTTGTCGGCCCTGTTCTTGCGGAACAATACAACATCATCATCAGGGATGATCAGGTCCGCATTCCATGCGGCGGCCAGCCAGGCAAAGGCCGCAGGAGAGAAAAAGCAGACATGCGTGAGATCGTTCTTATAATACCAGCGGGGGAATGCGGCAGGTTCTGCAGCGAATTTTGTCATAATGCCCAGCCAGCCTCCGCACTTCAGGCAGGTCCACAGCCGATCAAGCTCCTTCCTGGGCTCACGCAGATGCTCCACCACCTCCGAGGCGGTTATGAAGTCGTATTGCAGGTCCAGCGCTGCGGGAGCATGCTCGTAATACTGGTCGAAGATCATCATGGAATGCCCGACCTCTTCGAACATCCGGGAAAGCGTTGGCTCGGGACCTGAGCCGAAATCCAGGCCGCTGCTTCCTGGGGCCAGACGCTGCTTAAGGGGAATGAACAGGCGGCCTAAAAAACGGCGATAATCGGCATTGCCAGGAGAGTTCTGGTGCAGGTCGTACCGCTTCTTTTCGTCCTCTGCGGACAGGAACTGAGAGGGAGGAACGAATACCAGGCTGCACACTGTGCAGCGCAGGTAGTTCCGGCGCTTGTCCGTGGAGAATTCGCTGACGCCATGTGCCCGGCATAACGGGCAGGCGATCGTTTCAAGATTTATTCCCGATGAATATCTCAATGATCAATTCTGACCTCTTGCCATCGCTGCTCTGCATGATCTCGGAGCGGAATAGTAATAAAACGCATCCGCGATCGCGGGAACTATGGACAGCCCGGTCCTGATCTGCGCGACTGAGCTTCGACAAAATCGACCAGCAGCTGCTTGACCTCGGGAGCGACGTCCGTGAACATCAGTCCGTAGTGATAGCCCCCTTCTCCTGAAGTCTGTTGAGTGATCCTGACGATCTTGGCTGACGTCTGTATCCTTGTCGCATCGGAAAGATGGAACTGGCAGTACAACCGCGTGCCTTCAGCAATACGTTTTCTGGTCTCGATCAACATTCCCGTTGTGCTGATGTTCCGGGTGCGGCAGTAGAACGCCTCGTTTCCGAAAAGGCCATCTACGGTCACGCCCGCAAGAACACGGATCGTCTCCCGGACGGCAATATCGAGGAGCTGCTGGGCCTTTGCCATGAACAGGACGGGATGGAGCGGCTCGAGCAGTACCGCGTTCACCCTGCACCGCGAGCTTGCCTCGATCGCTTTTGGATCGTTCGCGCAGGACATAATGATCGAGACCGTGCGAAGGGCCGGGTCCTCCCGGATCAGGTTGAAGAGCTTTTCGCTCGCCAGACCGGGCAGGACGAGCTTTGTCATGATAAGATCGACCCGCTCCGCGCGGTGGACCTTCAGCATCTCGTCGTTCGTTGCGGCGACGAACACCTGCAGATCGGTCCGGTCCAGAAAGTTTTTGTCCTGTCCCAGCAGCACGTGGATATCATGGGCGATCAGCACTTTTTTCATAGCGTCTCGGGGGTGCATCCTTGACATCAGCACAGCATACCCATGCGAAGGAGAACAGAGCTGATCTCGCTCGGATGGGCGTTTGAGCTAAGCCTTCGCCACGCGTACGAGGGAGTTATTCTCGTTCAGCCCGTCGATGATGGCGCCGAGGCCCGCCATGTTCTGGAGATAGTTGAGGGCGTCCTGGGAGATCTCTTCTCCCGGGACCAGGAGCGGGATGCCGGGCGGATAGACCGTCACGATCTCGGTCGAGACCCTGCCCACGGATCCGTTCACATCCACCAGCTCGCTGTCGGAATAGAAGGCGTCGCGGGGTGTCATGACAAACTTGTTCGTAAGCGCCGGCGGATGGACCCTGTCGAGCGGCAGGAGCGCGCCCTGGAGCCCGGTCTCCGCCGATATCTGCTGGAGCGCCGCAACGAGGCGGTCCAGGTCATCCTGCCGGTCGCCGATGGAAACGATGACGAGCACGTGAAAGGGGTCGGCCATCTCCACCTGGATCCCGAACCGGATGTTCAGCATCTGGGATACGTGATAGCCCGAGAGGCCCATGTCCGAAACGGTGATGGTCAGCTTGGTCACGTCCATGTCGGCCATGCCCGCCTGCTTTGCCTGGTCCTTGGTGAAACAGGTGATGCCCGGGATCCTGTTGATCTTGGCGCGTGCCTCCTCGGAGAGCTTGATGGTCCGGGTGAGCAGCTTTTTGCCTTCCGTGGCCATCTGCATACGCGCCAGGTCGAGCGACGCCATCAGGATGTACGATGGGCTCGTGGTCTGGAGGAGCTTCAGGGTGTTCGTCACGTCGTCGATGTTGACCCTGCCGGCGTTGACGTGCAGCATCGACGCCTGGGTCATGCCGCCCACGATCTTGTGGGTCGACTGGACGCACATGTCCGCTCCGGCCTCGAGGGCGCATTTGGGCAGCTTGGGATTGAACTTGAGGTGCGGGCCGTGAGCCTCGTCCACGAACACCATGAGACCCTTTTCGTGGGCGTAGGGGATGATCCTTTCGATGTCCGTACAGAGGCCGTAGTAGTTGGGGCTCGTGATCAGCAAGGCCCGGACGCCGGGATTGGCGTCAATGGCGGCCTTGACCGTATCGAACGTGACGTTCAGCGTGAGCTTGAGGTCCCGGTCGAAGGTCGGCTGGAAGAAGATCGGCGTTGCCCCGCTCATGATCAGGCCGGTCAGCACGGACCGGTGGCAGTTCCGGGCGATCAGGACCTTGTCGCCCGGCCCGGTGGTTGCCGCAACCATAGCATGGTTCCCCACCGTCGTCCCGTTGACCAGGAAATAGGAGCGGTCGGCCCCTGCCGCCTTGGCAGCCAGCTCCTGGGCCTCTTTGATGACGCCCGTCGGGTTCTGGAGCGAATCGACCTCGTCCAACGTGGTGAGGTCGATCGAGAAGACGCGCGGCCCCACGAACTTGCGGAACCGGGTTGCAATGCCTTTGCCGCTCTTATGTCCGGGGGTATGAAAGGAGACCTTGCGGCTTTCCGCGAGGTTGACCATGGCGTCGAACAGCGGAGTGCGGAGCTGTTCTTCGTCGAATCGGGGAGGGGGGTGGCTCATGGCCGTTTAATGATAGGTGAAGAGCGGAGCATTATCCTCGATGATCTGCGTCTGCTCGGCCAGTGCCTTGCGGATATGCTTGGGAAGGTTGAACTGGCCCAGGTTCGTGATGCCGTCATAGAACCGGTTCTCGCCCTTGATCCGCTTCTTGATCATGTCGTCCACTTCCTGGGGCGTGAACTTCCGGGGATCGCGGTTCTTGGACGCCAGGGTGAAGCCCCAGGGGAGGGCAAAGGACGGGATCGGCACGCCGTAGGGCGCCACCACCGGGAAAACAGCTTCCAGCGTCTTATTGACCGCTGTGAAGTTTAGGAGCTGGTGGAGCGCCGTGGTGCCTGCCTGCAGGGAGATGGTCCCGTCGGGTGAGAGGCGTTCCTTCACGATCTCGTAGAACTCGCGGGTGAACAGGAGGTAGGCTGGCCCCTCCTCCACGGGCTCGGAGATATCGATGATGATGGCATCGTAGGTGTCGTTGGTCTCTTCGAGGTACTTCCGGGCGTCCATGAAGCGGAGGTCGGTACGCGGGTCGTCGAAGGCGCCCTGGTGCCACTCGGGCAGCATTTCCTTCGACTTTTCAACAACTTCCTGGTCGATATCGACCATCATGCAGTATTCTACACTCTTGTGCCGGAGCACTTCCCGGAGCGTTGCCCCCTCGCCGCCGCCCACGATGAACACCCGCTTGGGGTTGGGGTGGCAGAGCAGGGCAGGGTGCACCAGCGCCTCGTGGTAGATGAACTCGTCAGTGATGGAGGACTGCATCTTGCCGTCCAGCACGAGGCACCGGCCGTAACTGCCGCTGTCCATGATCTCCATCCGCTGATACTTGGTCTGGCTGGCATAGTGGATCATGCGGATGCCATGGAGGTGCCCCTCTTCGGGGCTCGTGTACTCAATGAACCATTTGTAGCTCTTCGGCTCGATCATGCGTACGCGGGCTCCTGAAGCGTTACCTTGTGCGGCAGCTTCGCGTGGCCCAGCACGCCCCGCTTCATCTCGACGATGGAGGGGTTCTTGCACTCGAACTTTTCGATGAGAAATTTTGCGGCGACCTTCGGGTCGATCAGGTCCCCGCAGGTGAAGACGTCTACTGCGGCGTAGCCGTATTCCGGCCAGGTGTGGATGGCAAGGTGAGATTCTGCAATGACAACCATTCCGCTGATGCCAAAGGGGCTGAACTCGTGAAAAGCGACCTCGACAATTGTCGCCTTTGCCTCCAATGCGGCACTTTTCATTGCGTCCGTCACAAACTCCAGATTACTCAGGGTCTTGGGGTTGCAGTCCCGCAACTCCAACAGCAGGTGTGTTCCCAACGCTTGCAACCTGTTTGCCTCCTTCTCCGCCCGCCGGAAGCTCCCGGGCTTGCCTCCCGGATCAGCGAGCACCGCCTCCCGCTCCCGCAGGAGGGCTGTGTTCGTTAGCACCTGTCCGCCCTGACCTCGGGCGGCGCCTTCACATCGAAAAGTTGATTGTTATTTATCAAAATCATCACGGTCTGTCAATAAAAAACATCACGGAGGCTCATTTTTTTTCATGAGCGCCTCTCGTGTCGCCGCGACGGACGATTGAGCGAGTCTCGCGGCGGCATTTTCCCAAGCTAGCTACCCTCCCCCGGCTCCGAGAGCATCGCGAGAGGTCGTCAGAGAGCGGTGAGAGCGGGAAAGTTCTCATTCACGGACCCGAGCGAACGCTTCGAGGACCCCGAGAGCGCCGCCGGAGGCCGGGTGGATGCCTCTCGGGAAGAAAATTTCCTTCAGCAGACCTGAACTGCCTCCTCGTGGCCACGGCGGCAGTAAAAAACACTTTACAACCTCCCGCAGGTGCTTTATATTGCGTCTCGCGCCGCCGGAGCCGGCCAAGCTTGCAGGTTCACTCCCTTCTGGCTCCTGGCTCCTCACTACTGTCTGCTGGAGGTTTTCTCCCATGTTGAACGAAAAAGGTTTCGTCGAGATCGCGTCGGTGCTCGTGAACCCGGAGATCTTCACCCGTCCCTACTCCTGCGACGTGGAAAAGTACGGCTGCAAGTCCATGTGCTGCTACCGTTCCTGCATCGTCCCGCCCCATGAGGCGAAAAAGATCGAGGAGCACCGGGACGGGATCCTGGCCTACCTCTCCCCGGAGAACCGGGAGGCCATCAAGAAGAACGGCGGGATCCTCGCCCTATGCGAGAAGCAGTGCCCCACGGGCTGCGTGATCCACGAGGACGAGGCCCGGGCCATCCGGAGGAACTTCGGCGGAGCGGACTTTCGCTGTGTCCTGCTGTTCAACAACGACTGTTCTCTCATCTATTCGAACAAGCAGGGGCTACGGTACTGCGCCGTCCATACCTATGCCATCGAGAAGGGCATGGTCTGGGAGGAGTTCAAGTTCGCCGACTGCGTCCAGTACCCCCTCTCGTTCTACACCACCGAGGACGGCAGAAAGGTGATGTCCATCCAGGACACGCCGTACCTGAACCATATCCCCTGCATGAAGGACCCCCAGGGCGAGCCCATGTACAAGAGCCTCAAGAAGACCATCGAGACGTTCCTGGGCAAGGACTTTTACAAAGAGCTCGCCAGCCACGCCGGGAAACGGCACAATAAGTAACATCGTTTCACCTGTACCGTCCCGGGCGGCAACTGTGGTATAATCCTCATCTAATGGGTACTCTTTTCCTCAGCTTCCTGGTCGCCATCGGCGGCGCCGTGGGTCTCGTGATCATGAGCAGGACCTTCGACCTCGAGACCTACACGACCCGGGTCTTCCCCCTCATCCCCATCCTGTACGCCATTGTCTACGAAATGCTCGAGAAACGGAAAACCGGCAAAGCCAAGCCGATCCCGCCGTCCCAGGCAAAAGAAGAGATGAAGGCGGCTGCAGCCACCATCTTCCAGAACATCACTGTTGAACGGATCGTCCTCGACGTCGGCGTAAGCTATATGATAAAGTTTGGCTTGGAGGTCGTACTGACCGCCGTCTACCTCTCGGTCGGCGAGCACTCCTTCGCCGATGCTTACGGTGCCTTCAATATTGAGACCGTGGGCAGGTTCCTGCGGGGAGACCATCCCTGGCTGGGCGGAAGCGAGGGCGTGCTGATCCTCGCACTCATTGCGCTCATTACGGGCCTCGGCACCGGCCTCTGGATCGGCTCCACCACCAGGGCCCTGCCCATCCTCGAAGGCGTCGTCGCCGGCGCGGTCGTCACGGTGATCACCACCATGACCAACCTTATCGTCCTGTACCGCCATATCGAGAAGCTCGCGGAGGAGACCGTGCAGACCTTCGGTTATGTCACCCACATCGGGTTCGCCGTCGTCATCTCCCTCCAGGTCCTGCTCTACGGCCTCTGGAGCGGCATGGCCTACCGCGCGAAGTGCAAGCGCGAGGCCCGCGCAGCCGCAAAAAAGGCCGCCAAGAAGTCCCGGAAGTAGCCTCTTTCCTTCCTTCACGCCTATACCCTGTCAATACCATTGAAGGCCAAGGCGCAACCAGAAGCAGACGCTTCTCATCAAGGTTGCGAGGACGTCTCTGAAGGAACAGGCCGATCTTTTGCCTTTCTTCGCGGCTTCGCGGTGAAATCGGTTTTCCCTTGCTGTTTATGCTTCTGAATTACATGAATCTTCGGGTATCGAGGTAGTGCATTTCCCAGAAGGGGTCGGTGATGCTGTCCCGGCGGACGTGGCCGCCGGTGCTGGGGGCGTGAACGAACTGGTCATTGCCGACATAGATGCCGACGTGGGAGTATTTCTTGCCTTCCTGGATAAAGAACAGCAGGTCGCCCTTGCGGGCGTTCCGGAGCCCCACGGAGCGGGTGCTGTTCCTGAGCGCCGAGGTCCCGTGGGGCACGTCCATCCCTGCCGTGAGATAGCTGTACCGCACCAGGCCGCTGCAGTCGAACCCTCCGGGCGTTTCGCCCTTGAACTTGTAGGGCCGGCCGATCATGGCGAGCGCCGTATCCGCGGCCTTGTCGCCCGCCGATGCGGAGTAACCGGTTACCCGCTTTGACGGCGCAGCGGCACAACCGGCAGCAAGAAGCCCGGCGATGCCCAGTATGATCAGGGCTTTTCGCATTCTCTCTCCAGGAACCGCCACATAGTAACGGGTGCGGCCGGTGAAGTCAATGGCCGTCGAAGCCCCCGCGCAAACCCTGTTCCCTTGCTCCCGCCTTCCCAGAAATCCCTTGACCCTGCCGAAGCTCCCTGTTATAGTTTTGCGCATGAAGCACAGGATCACCTTCAGCCCCGACAGCGTCACCATCGACATGGAGCACAACGGCAGCCTCTTCAAGGCCGCCAAGGCAGCCGGGGTCTATGTGCTCTCCTCATGCGGCGGCAAGGGCAACTGCGGGAAGTGCAAGGTCATCGTGAAGCAAGGCACCGTGGAGCCTGGTAAATCCCGTTCGTATCTCAGCACCGAAGAAGCGGAGCGTGGCTACGTCCTGGCTTGCCACAGCCGCGTCCTGACCGATCTGACCGTGGAGATCCCGCCAGAGTCCCGGATGCAGGCAAAGCACAAGATCGCGACGGGCGCCAACACCGAAGCACTGTTCAAGCTCCTGAGCGAGGCAGGCGGCTGCCTCGACTCCCGCATCATCCGCGTCTATATGGAGCTTTCCCCTCCCACCCTGGACGATAACATCGCTGACGTTGAACGCATTCGCCGCGGCCTCGACGAACGGGGCTTCGAGGCTGACAACCTGCACATGAACTTCATGGTCCTCCGGAAGCTGTCCAGCGTCCTGCGCGAAGCGGAATGGAAGATCACGATCTCGATCTTCAACGTGGGGGATGTCACCGAGGTGCTGGACATCTTCCCGGGCAACGTGACCAAGTCGCGCTTCGGTGCTGCCGTGGACATCGGCACCACCACGCTCGTCGTGTACCTTGTGAACATGACAACCGGCCAGATCGTCGACACCGCGTCATTGTACAACCCCCAGGTGAAGTGCGGCGACGACGTGATCTCCCGCATCGTCTACGCCACCGAGAAGAACGGCCTCCAGGAGCTCCAGGACCTGGCCGTGGGCAGCGTCAGCACGATGCTCACGGAGCTGGCGCACAAGCACGGCATCGACCCGGCCATGATCGACTACCTCGTGGTTGCCGGGAACACCACCATGAACCACCTGTTCTACGGCATCAACCCGCAGTACATCCGCGAAGAACCGTACATCCCCACGGCCACCTTCTTCCCGCTCATCCGCGGAAAGAGTGTGGGCCTCTCGATCGACCCCCAGGCCGTCGTCTACGCCCTGCCGAACGTGGCCAGCTACGTTGGCGGCGACATTACGGCCGGCGTACTCGTCTCGCAGATGCACAAGCAGGAGAAGGTCTCGCTCTTCATCGATGTGGGCACCAACGGCGAGATCGTGCTTGGGAACAAGGAGTGGCTTGTGACCGCGGCCTGCTCCGCGGGGCCCGCCTTCGAGGGGAGCGGCATCAAGTTCGGCATGCGCGCCATGGAAGGCGCCATTGAGGAGGTGGAGATCGACCCGAAGACCTACGAGGTGAACTACCAGGTCATCGGTGACGCGAAGCCCATCGGCATCTGCGGCTCGGGTATGATCGACGCCCTGGCAGAGATGTACCTGACCGGCGTCATCGACCAGAAGGGCAAGATCCGCGAGGAGATCAAGTCCAAGCGTATCCGGCGGGGCGAGAACGGCCTCGAGTTCGTTCTCGCCTGGCGGGTGGAAGGCGCCATCAACAAGGAGATCGTGCTGACCGAGGTGGACCTGGACAACCTGATCCGCGCCAAGGCAGCCATCTACGCCGGCTTCGGCACCCTGCTTGCGCACATGGAGATGACCTTCGCCGACGTGGACAAGATCTTCATCGCCGGCGGGTTCGGACGGTATATCGACGTGGAGCGCGCTATCACCATCGGCCTTCTGCCCGACCTCCCCGTGGACCGGTTCCAGTTCCTCGGCAATACCTCCATCATGGGCGCCTACTACGCGCTCCTGTGCGACCGGCTGCGCCACGAGGCCGAGGCCATCGCGCGCCGGATGACCTACGTGGAGCTCTCGGTCTCGCGGAGCTTCATGGACGAGTACATGTCCGCCCTCTTCCTGCCCCACACGAACCTCGACGCGTTCCCCACGGTAAAGCACCAGATGAGGAAGGCGAAGACCTGGTATCCTCCCGAGTAGAACATCCTCGTACTACCGCCAATCAAAAAGATTGTCCGGTATTGAAGCTCCCTGCAGCAAACTACAGGGAATTTTCGAGCCTCAGGGTGGTTCTGTTTATTCTAATCACTCACATTCCGCGCAGGAAGCTCAGGGATTTGACCAGCAGCTCTGTTTCAGTATAGGCATGATGTTGTTCATGGTCAAGCGGTTCGCGCAATCGCGGTTGTCGTTCCCTGTTACAGCAGCTTGCCCATCAGTACCTCGTTGATGAGCTCCCTCCCCACCTGGATACGGTTCTTCCTGACGCCTTCTTCAGCAAAGCCGGCCTTGGTGAACATGCCAAGGGAATGCTTGTTGGTGGTGAAGATGTTCGCCTCGAGCTTCTTGAATCCCTTCTCGCGGGCCCAGCTGACGGCGTAGTCGAGCATATGCGACCCGATGCCGAGCCCCCGGAAGGCCTCGCGGAGATGGAGCCCCACGTGCAGGATGTGGGTCGTTTCCGGCCTCCTCCCGCCGTCGGCCTGCAAGGCCGCGAGGCAGCCGACCACCTCTTCGCCGGTGGCAGCCACGATCAGGAGGTTCTTCGCGCTGTCCAGACCGCTGATATACTCCCGCTCCGCTTCAACATCCTTGCCGTAGTGCTCCATCAGGACGTAGCTTCGCTCCATGGCGTTGGACCGCACTGTATCGATGATCGCGCAGGAGTCGTCAGCCTGCGCCGGCCGGATGGTCACTTCCAGCCCGCCCTTCGCCGTAAATTTCCTCTGCGTATCCATTGCCCCCTCCTCTCGGTTCCCCTTGTCGTATTATATCCCTCGGCCTTGATCAAGCGCAAGGAGCGGTCGGCTCATTTCCCGAGGAATCTGCTCAGGCCATCCCGGAACCGTACCGGCTCGATGCCGAACACTTCCCGGATGTCGCGCATGCTACAGACATTGTCCTCCTGCAGCATGATGAGCTGGTCTGTGGTGACCGGTGGTTTCGACAGAACGGTCTCGGCGACCTTGGCCATGGTCCTCATGAAGAACATGGGCATGTGCACCGTGGGCCTCTTGATGCCGAGCGCCGCGGCGATGGCCTTTGTCACCTCCTCATAGGTGAGCTGCTCAGGTCCGCCGATCTCGTACATCTCGTTCAAATAGGATTCGCTCGTCGAGATCTTCTGGAGGCACTCATTCACGTCGTCGATGAAGATGGGCTGGATCTTGGACCTGCCAGAGCCGATGACCGGCAGGACCGGGGAGAGCCTGATCATCTCGGCCAGCCGGATGGTGAAGAGGTCGCCAGGGCCGTAGATGAGCGAGGGTCTGAGGATGGTAAAAGGAAGTCCGCTCGCCCGTACGAGCTCTTCGGCCTCCCATTTGGTCCGGTGATATTGGCTCTTCGCGTTCGGCCGGCTGCCGAGGGCGCTCTGGTAGATGAAGTGTCGGACGCCTACTTTCTTCGCCGTTTCAAGAAGGTTCCGCGTGCCGTCGACATGCACGCCTTTGAATGTGACACCCGGCGCTTCCTGGATAATGCCCACGAGATGGATGACCTTTTCGCATCCCTCCATCGCTGCTTCGAGCGACGACAGGTTGGAGATGTCTCCGTCAACGAGCTCTGCGCCGAGGTCCCGGAGCCGCGCGGCCTTCGCTGCGTTCCTCACCAGTGCCCGCACTGCGATGCCGTCCTTCTGCAGTCGCCTGACCAGATTTCTCCCGACGAAGCCGTTTGCACCAGTGACAAGGATCATGAATGACCTCCCGATGACTTCATTTTACTACGGGGACGCGGTGACACGGAGAAGCGCAAATACGCAGCCACGGATGAACACCGATGACACCTCAGAGCAGGCTACAGCGCTCGGTGAACGATCAATATGCCTCACTCCCCATGCCGCACTCCGAATTCCGCATTCGCCGTCACAGTTCCAGCGGCGCCCAGAGCCCGACATAGGCCTGCGCTTCGCCTTCCTGGTCCAGGCCCTTGGCGAACACGAACCGTATTGTGAGCGGCAGATAGTAACCGAGCGTCATGTCCAGCCGCGCCTCGGCACCCATGCTCCGCCGGACGCCGTTCTCATGGAACGTGCCGTCCCAGGCATTGCCTGCCTCGAAGAAGACGGCGCCATGCAGCTTCCGGTAGTAGAAAGGCTTGGTATCCCACCCCTTCTCCAGGAGCGAGATGGGAAAACGGTATTCCAGGCTCCCGAGCGCAGCCTTCTGCCCGCGCAGCACGTTGGTCGGGTAGCCTCGGAGGGTGACCGTCTGGTCGTCGAGGGAGAGCATGATATCTCCCGGGTTGTCGCCGCCGAGCTGGTAGGCGCCCTGCGCCGGCGCCTGGCCCGTTGAGGTCCCGCCAAAGGCGCGCACCAGCAGGACATGGTGTTTCCACGGCAGGTTCAGGTACTCGTGCCAATCAGCGGAATACTTCGTGAACTCAAAGTCGCTGCCCAAGGACCTGTCGAACCGCTCTGCGCCGACCTTGAAGGTCCTTCCCTGTTCGGGGCTGATGGAGAAGGCGTACCGCCTCGAGCTATTATAAAGGTAGCTCAACCGGCCTGACACCAGGTCGCCCTGCGCGGGCAGCGGGCCGCTATAGCCGGGCCAGGGCGGCAGGTCGGTAAGGTTGGAGACCTCCTTCCATTGATATCCGATGGTCAGCACGTGTTGGCTCGCGTTCTTCAGCAGCGGCACGATGAGCGATGCTCCGATGGTCCTGTCGCGTTCAACGTAGTCCTTGGCACCCCTGGCGTCCTGCAGGAAATCACTGTAGGTGACGTCATTGTCCGCGGCGTGAAGGTGAAGGGTCGGATACATCCCATCGTAGAAATAGTCGATGCCGTACCAGATGCGGCCGTTCTTCGGGCCATAGAGCACCGTGGCGGTGTATTGGTGGCGCTGGACCACGTCCTGGCCAAAGGTGAATGCACCCACCAGGGTCCCGCTTTCATAGCTGTACCCGAACCAGGGCAGCCAGAACCGGGGATAGATCGTAGAGGCCGGGCTGTAAGGCCGGGAAGATGTTTCGACCGCGTTCTCCGCGTACTGCACGGAAGGATATCGATCGACGTAGGGTTCCGCGGGCTTCCACGCCGAAGGCTCAAGACCCATGAGGTGGATGTCGTATCCCTTGGAGCTGTAGGACGCGAAGGCCAGCGTCTTGTTGTCCGGCGACGGTGAAGGCGCAAAGGCGCCGCCCAGAACGTTCGTCACTTGCAAGAGCTGCTTCGTCCCAGGTTCGTAAGCGTAGATATTGAAGATGCCGCTCCGGTCGGATGAAAAGTAGAGATATTTGCCGTCAGCGCTCCAGGCAGGTCCGAGATCAACGGCCCGGTCGTGCGTTATGTCCTCGATGACCTTGCCCGCGGGGTCGAGAAGAATGATGTCCCGGTACCCGCCCGGACGCCATATTCCTGCGGCGATGGTCTTCCCGTCAGGGCTCCACCGCGGTGTCTCGTACTGCTCAACGCTCCAGGGAGTAAGGGGAGCAATGTTCTTCTCCTCTGCCGGTCCCGTTCGGACCGTCGAAAGGTCCAGCATTGCCAACAGCGTCATGCCCATCCGGTTCATGACGAAGACAAGCGACCTGCCGTCCGGCGAGAGATGGGGATCGCGCGCCCGGAGCCCCTTCGTGAGCCGGACCTCCCGTTTCCTGGTCACATCAAAGGAATAGAGATCATCATAATAGTCCGTGTTCCGGATGATCTCGATCTTGGTGTAATAGAGCCTCTTCCCGTCAGCGCTCCAGGAAAGCGCGGTCCCCGATGCAGAGGATGGGAAGATGTTCTCGGCGATCTTCTTCGCATTGCTCCCATCCGCGTCGGCCAGATAGATGCCGGGATATTCGTCGCCCTGGACCACACCGAAGGCGATCTTTGTTCCGTCCGGCGAGATTGCAGGATTCGCGGTCACGAAGCCTTTGCGGGTAAGCGGCGTGGATGGCGTCAAGCCCTTTGACGAAAGCTCATCGCGCTGCTTTCCATATCTGTTCTCGAGCTCACGCTTCCATTCGCTCCAAAGCTGCTCGTAATTCTCCTGCAGGACTTTCTCGCCCGTGGAGCCTACCAGGAAGGGGAACTTTCTGCTGCTGTACAGGAGGCTCACCTCGGCAAGCTTATCCCGTCCGTACTTGTCAGCGATGAACCGGGTGAAACCCTCGCCGAAAAGATAGGGCAGATCGCCGGCGGGCCAGGAATCAGGAAAGACCGAGGCCTGCCCGAGGTCGGGGAAGGCGTTCTCGAGCACCGCGGTGCGGATCTCCATCTCGGCGCCCGGCGAGCGGCCCCGGCCGCCTCCGGTCAGCTCGGTCTCCTCATAGGTCGCGAGGCCTTCGATCATCCACTCGGGCTGGAACAGGTTGGGGAAATAGATCCTGCCCAGGACTTTCTGCACCGTCTCGGGTCCGCCGTTCACCATGTCTAGGTGCAGCACGTGGGTGTACTCGTGGGTGATCAGGAGCCGGAGCCAGTCGTCGTAGGCGGTGAGGCCGAAGCCCGGACCGCCCGCAGGTTGGGTGAGGAAGAGGACGATCTGGTTGTAGGGAATGGGAGACGTATAGCCGTTCGCCTCATCCATGGCATCCACGAGCACGAGGCGGGTCTTGTCCTTCGGCTCCCACCTGATCTTCGGCACGAGCCGGCTGTGGACGTCCTCGGCGATGACCGCCGCCCGCTTCGCAATAGCCTCGCCGTCCTGGTGGTAGTGAATGAGGAAGTGCGGCGTCTCGAGCGTGGTCCAGACAAAGGAGGGGTCGAACTTGGCATACACAGCCCCGCCGCCCAGCGACAGGAGCAGGGCCGCTATCCATGGAAGTTGCCTGATTGATCTGGAAAGGTTCATGAGTTTCGCATGAGAGATCAAGACGTGGGGCAATTATGGTATGCAACGAGGTTTTTGTCAAGGAACACAGGGCTCCACAGCGGTGCCACCAAAGGATGCCTCGAGCTTCCTCGAACAAATCCGGCTGCTCTCTCACGTTTTCCTTCGGACCTCGGCAGTCAAAAGGTCTCGATATCCAGGCTGGACAGTGACCGGCTCCGCAGCCCGCAGATCAGAATAGCCGGCAAGATGATCTTCCCTCAGGGGGGGTAATGCCGGGTCCTCGTGTCGATCCGGTTTGCGGGACCTGTCGGTGCAAAAAAAAGGGCTCCTTCAGGGAGCCCTTTTTGAGAAGTGCTCGGTTTGCTTAAGGCGTCGGCGTCAAGGTAAAGTCTTTTATAACATCAGCAAGGGAGATATCCACATTCGCCGACTGGGTCTGGTAGCCGGCAGCGGATGCCTCGACGTCATACTGGCCTCCACTCCCGGAGGGTGAGGTAAATACGATCGGCAACGTACCCGTACCGTACTGCCCGAGCAGCGGCGCGGCTACAGGCAGTTCCAGCGAGTAGGAATTGGACAGCACGATCGCCTGCGATTTCACCGTGACCGTCGGGCCGCCTCCCGTAAAGGTTTGCTTCGTGACCACATAAGCAATATCCGTTGTATTGGTCGGATTCGATGTCACCGAGCCGCTGATGGTGTGCATCGTGGAGGTCGGCATTGTGATCGGCGCGCCGCTGGTGCTCACCATGGTCACGATGGCCGTGCTCGTTGCGCTCGTCACGGGAACACCGGCAATGACCGCGGTCGCACGGCCGTCAGCAGTGATGACGACATCGTAGGTTCCGGCTGCCAGATGAGAGAGGAAGAACTCGCCGGTCTGCGGATTCGGCACCGTGGAGCGGATGACCGTACCGCTTACCTGTGACGAGACCATGACGTTGTTGTTCAGCAAGGCCCTATCGACAAAGCCATCGATCCCCGTGAGCACGGCGGGAAGTACGCGGATCACCGGCTTGAGCCCGTACGTTCCGTTTCCGCGTCTCACGATGGACTTCAACGCGTCGAAATCCAGCACAAGATCGATTCGCTGCCCCGGAGCCACATCGAACTCGTTGATCAGTTTGATGCCGCTTTGCACCGCGCTTGGCGTGTCCATAGGGATTTCGGTCTTTGTCCCCGACAGGACGACGGAATTGGCGGGAATCGTTCCCGTGTTCGCAGATAAGACAAGACGCAGTTGCGTGTAGTGGCCTGCGGGCAATGATGTCTGGCCCAGGCTTTCGAGGACGCCATTGGTGAGGCTCAACAGGTTGATCTTCCGTGCCGGTTCGAGGGTGATGTCTGACCAGCCGGCGTCATTCTCGGAGGCCGTAGCGCTTTGATGCACACGCACTTTGCGGACGGTGACATTCACCGCGTCGAGGTTGGGGGCGGCCGCATCGGTCAGCGCAACGCTCAAAGTGCCTTGCGGCGAGGTGCCTTGCGACGAACCGGAAGAACTGCCACCTCCGCAACCTGTCGCGAAAATGACGAGTAATACCGTGAACCATAGAACGAAGATCTTCTTGTGTTCCTGCATATCCGTATCCTCCTCTTTGACCAGCGTTTCGCTGGAAGCTTCAAGATGTTATCCGCGGTGAACTTTGCCTCCTACTTCCGGGACCGCCCTTGTTCGTCTTCTTGCTCCAGGAAACGAAACAATTCCGAACCTTCCTGCCGTTGCCGATGACCCGTATCACCATCACCGGCTTTATGAAAAAAGAAGGCCGAGCTCGCCTCCGGTTCATCCTTTGGCAGCTCGGCCGTCTCGGTTTTCTAAGACCCGTCGCTTTCCGTCCCCGCCTCACGACGGGCTTGGCTTTATCATGAAGGAGCAACTATAAGAATAAATATAGCACTAAAGTAAGCGTTTGTCAGGTTGGAAAAAGAAATCATCGATGCATGCAAAAGTGCACAATTGCTGAAAAAGTAGTCGTTTATTTGGATCACTCACTAACCGGGAAAGACCATGGGAAAGAGGAACAAAGCAGGTCATGGCAGGATGGGATGCTTCAACTCCGTCATGGGCCAGCGTTCCGAGAAGGCGATGAGGACGAGGCAGGATGCATTCATGATGCGCTCCAGCAGGCCGCGGGCATCATTTCCGGTAATGGAGCTCAAACCGGAGCGGAATCCCCGAGGCGAGCTCCCTTGCAGCCTCTTCGATGTGCCTGTGCTCCTTCGGCGTATGGGTGACGCCCCGGAGGACCAGGCCGTCTCCGTCAGGCAGGACATCGATGACCGGGATGAAGAAGGCGGGGTCCGTGGCGATTCCGGCCTTTACCCTGGCAGCGGCAACGCGAAGCCGCAGCCCAGCCTGCGCCTCCTCCGTAACGGTTCGATGTGCAAGGGCATCAATGACCGCCTTCACCTCGAGGTCAACAGACTGTCCGGCAACGGAAAAGACATGGTCGTACTCCGCCGGGTCGTCCCACCGGCCGCCGTAGATCGCATGAAGGAAACGGGACCGCTCGCTGTCCGTTTTTTCGCAAAGCCAGCGCGCCGTTTCCCGGTCCACACCTTCACGCTTCACGATGCGCTCGACTCGCGCATCGAGCGGAGCGGTGACCCGGACCCGGAAAGCATGGGGGACCCCCTTCAGAACGAAGTTCCCCCCCCGTCCCATGATGACCACACCGCCCCGTTGGGCGTGCTCGAGGATATGCCACTGCACCAGAGCGGCAAAACCCCGGAAGGACCAGTCATACTTCTCCCATACTGTCGGACAATGCTCGTCGAGGTCCTCCGCCCACTGCTCCCACTTCGGCCCGTCCTTCCGAATGTCCGCAAGGATGGCCTCCCGGTCTACGTAGTCGTAGCCAAGCTCTTTTGCTACTGCCTGTCCGATCTCCCTGCCTCCGCTCCCGAACTCGCGCGAAATGGTAAGCACTGCCCGTGGGACCTGCGGGTTCGCCGTCTTACCTATGCCTTGCACAACACCCTCCTCTTTTTCCGTCCGGACCATCCAGCGCATCCAGAGCTTGCCCATGATAATGACGCCAGCGGCAAAGAAGATCTCTAGGGAATATTGTAGCACCCTGTTCGGGTGTTGGAGGTCCGGGGTCAGGAGGGATGCGGGCAGGAACCGCACCGTGAAGGGGTCGGTGATCATCATCTCGCCGCCCACCTTTCCGAGGATCGCGGCGCCGATATAGATGATGACCGGGTATTTGTCCATAAGCAGGGACAGCAGGTTGCTCGTGAACACAATGAAGGGGATGCTGAGCCCGAGGCCGAAGAGCAGGAGGAACAGGTTGCCATGGGACGCGCCGCCCACGGCAAGCATATTGTCCAACGACATGGTGATGTCCGCAATGACGATGATTTTGATCGCCTGCCAGATGGTCGTCGCCTTGCGCTCATGATCGTCCTCCGGAGCGCCCTCGACGAACAGCTTCACGGCGATCCAGAGGATCAGGATGCCGCCGGCCAGCTTCACATAACTGACGTTCAGAAGCTGGGCGACAAAGAACGTGAGCACCACGCGGAGGAGCACCGCGGCGGCGGCACCGAAGAGAATGCCCTTCTTCCGCTGTTCGTGCGGAAGGGAGCGCACGGCCATGGCGATGACCACGGCATTGTCGCCGGCCAGGATAAGGTCAATGACGACGATGCTGAGCAGGGCCGACAGGAATGCCAGGTCGAAGCTGATGTGTCCGATCATGCCGAGGTCCACGAGTACGCTCCCGGAGCCGATACGAAAAAGCCCTGGGCGGATTATCGGCCAGGGTTTCCCATTGTGTCAAGCATATATTTGTTCCGGGCGAATGCCCGGCGCTTCATTGCGCGGACTGCCGCATCGCTCCGAGGAGACGGCCATACTCGTCCCGGGCTGCGCTCCAGCGCTGCAGCGCCTCGAACGCCTGCTGCCATTCCCGGAGTTCGCCGGCGGCGGACAGAAGACCGTGATCCCGGCCGGGACCGAGGACCTCATCGGTCCTCACGCCGTGGCGGGCCTCCAGGCCGTCGAGCACCTTCCGGTATCTTTTCACATATCCCTGGCACACACCGAGCTCCCGGGACAGGGATATCTCGTATTCATCGGTATGCATCGCGTATCCTCCGTGTCGCTGTCATCGGAAAAGAAACGCGGGAAGGCTGCTGCCTTCCCGCTCGGAACGCAGACCGGTGCGAACCTTTAATGGCCGCTCGGGAAGAACGTAGCGCTCACCCAGTACAGGATGATCAGCGACGCCACCCCGATGCCGATGCTCCACCTGATCAGCTGCATTTCCACCGGCAGGAGCGGCTCATATTCCATCTTTTTCAGTTCTTCTGATAATTTAGGCTTGTCAGCCATGTGGTATCCCTCCTGTGTGTGGTCTATCCTACCAGCGGCGGCTTCACGCCATGGAAGAAGAGCCATGAAATGAACAGGCCGATCCAGATGATGAACCCGAACAGCGCAACGACATACACGACCATCAGCTTGCCGATGCCTTCTTCCCAGAGCTTCTTGAAGTCGGAAACGATGCCGATGGTAAAGAAGGTGAACACGAAGAACAGCACCCGGAACACGTTACTTGAGCTGGTCGCCGTACCCGCCGCCGCCATGGTCGCTTTGGGCCCCTTGATCGAGTCGCCGAGGGTCTTCAGACGGTCTTTTGCGGCCGCAACCTTGGCCTGCACCGCCGGGTCGGGTTTTGTCGATGCGAGCTGCTTTTCGGCATCGGCGATCTCCTGCTTCATTGCCTTCATCTCCTTGTCCGCCGCGGAATTCGGCTTCGGCTTTTGGTACTTGGCTTTCAGACCATCCAGTTTGGCCTTGGCAATGGTGATCTTCTCCTGCAGCGCGGCCTGGGCAGCCTGCGACGCGGACAGCTGCTTTTCCGCTGCGGCGACCTCTTGCCGTATGGCCTTCGACTCCTTGTCCACCGGGCTGATCGTCGTCGAGGCCGGCCAGCAGATCACCAGCAGAATGAAGAACGTGAGGGCATAGCCGATGACGAACTTGGGGAACCGGTACCAGATCTCGATAGGGCTGGCCTTTTGTCCCGGCTTGCATTCGATCTTCGCGCACCAGATGATGGCCAGTATGAATGCCCAGATGCCGATAAAGATGTCGATGAACATCTTCACGGTCGTGGCCGTCATCGTCATCCAGCCTTCCTGATAATTGATGCCTGCCTCAAGCGACTTGGCGCGGATAAGGGCATCGGTGATCGCGCCGGAGGCCACGGCCCCACCGTCGGTCTTGACCGCGAGGCCCATCCAGGCGCCGGCTACCAGTGGTTCCTTCCAGAGGAAGGTCTGGGCAGCGAAGGGAAGGATGACCATCTCCACCACCGCAAAGATCACGACCAGCGACGAGACCATGATGGGCACTACCGGACGGGCCCGGATGGCGCCGCCCGTGGCGATAGCCGCGGACACGCCGCAGATCGAGATGCCCGAGGCGAGCGGCGCTGCCCATTCCCTGCTGAACTTGAAGTACTTCCGGGCCATGTAGTACACGACGGCCCAGTAGATCAGGTATGCCTCGATGATGGCGCAGAGACCGCGGAACATGATGTTACTTGCGAGCGTGAATGACTCTGCCGCCTTGAGACCCAAGGCCGCGCCCATGATGACGATGGCGGTCTTGATGTACAGCTCAGGCCGCGAGGCCTCCTTGAGCTTCTCGGAAATTTTCGGGAAGAAGTTCCCCACGATGAGACCGGCAATGAGCGCAATAATGAAGCCTGACTCTCCCGTCAGGCTGAGCGACCAGGGGATCTTGAACGCGCCGAGCTTGTCCTTGGTCGCGGCAATGTACGCATAGTGGCCGGCGAACCAGCAGGCATAGCTGGCAAAGAAAATGACTGTGAACCCGATCGCAAACTTCTTGACATCGGACCCCATGAGCATTGCGCCGATGCTCATGATCGCAAGCATGGCAAGGTAGGTTAACAGGAGCGAGGCAAAGCCGGAGAGGCCGGCCTTCTCGTACTTGTCCCCGACCTTGAGGCTTGCCGTGTCCTCCTTGACCATAACCGTTTCTTCTTTGCCGTCGGCCTTCTTGAGGGTCAGTTTCTTCCCGTCGATCTTGATGATCTCGCCCTTTACCGTCTGGTACGTCTTCGAGACGGGCGACATGGCCTTCGCAGGGTCCATCCATACCGAGGTGTTGATCCCCCATCCCAGGAAATCGTTGCCGCTGAAGGTAAACAAGGAAAGCACAAAAATTGCCAGACCGAGCCATAATGCCAGCCAGTCCTCACTCAGGCCCTTCGCTTTTTCCTCCATAGCTACCAGTTCCCCCTTTCCATAAGAGTATCGGCTTCAGAACATCGGTGAAGCACGATCCGTCCCCGGGACGGCAGACCTGCCGCACTGCATCACCTCCCACCGGACATGTCGTCACTGCATGTTGGTCTTCGCAAGACTCTTTGTCTCGGAACTTTCGTAGTTATGATATCGGTGCCGATGTTTGTCAAGGTCATTATCGAGGCATGTCACTCATGATGAGACCTCCCCGATCAGTTCCTGAACATCATCGGGCTTGGCGTGAAAAAAGGCCGGGGAGCTGTCTCCCCGACCCACCGATTAGAGCATGTCACTACTTTTCTTCTTCCTTCTTGAGCTGCTCTTTCAGCTTTTTCACATCATCTTCGAGCGTCTTGATCCGCGAGAGATCGATCCGCTGTTCGTTCTCCGCCGGAAAATGCTCATTTGCTCCGTAAATGATCCAGGAATCATCGTAGTTCGACGGATCCTTGAACCCGAGCATCCGCATTTCCATGTAGGTGAGCGTGGAACGGGAGCCGGTCTGGCAGTAGGCGATCGTACGTTTGCTTTTGTCGAGCTTCTCATAGGCCTTCGCCACCCGCTCATAGGACAGAACGCCCGTGGACTTGTCCTTGCCGGTCGCCGGATCCTTGGTCTGATCGTATGTCTCTTCGTGCGGAACGTTCAGCATGCAGTTCGGAATGCGGCCCCCGCGGACAGAGCGGATGTCCTCGCCCTCATATTCCTTTTTGTTCCGGCTGTCGATCAGCTGCACGCCCTTGACCTGGCCCTTGGCGATCTTGAGGACCTCCTCGGTCGTTGCGATCCGGCTCTTCGCAATGTTCGTTTTGAACATTGCGGCGGGCTTGATGGTCGGCTGCGTGTCCAGCTTCCGGTCACCCTTCTTCCACGCCTCGAGGCCGCCGTTCAGCACATGTGCCTTGTCCGTATGGCCCAGGTACTCGAAGACCCAGAACGCAACCGATGCGTCGTCCAGGGTCTTTGATTTGAGCTCCCCGTAGAACACCACATGCGTGTTGTTCCCGATGCCGGCCTTGCCGATAAGATTATCATACTTCGCAGGAGACGTGAAGATACGCGAGGTGGGATCCCGCAGCGCTTCCTTGCAGTTTTTCCCGAAGCTGATGGCGCCGGGGATGTGCCCCTTGGCATAATCCTCCAACTTTCTACAGTCCACGACCACCCAGTCAGGCTTCGCGATGTTCTGTTCTACCTGCTCGGCGGTCACGAGCAAGGCGGGGTTCGCCCACTGCGCTTGCCCAAGACCCGTGAGGCCGACCAGGATAGCGCACACGGTCATTACCATCAGCATTTTTTTCATGTTCCCTACCCCCTTCAATAGGATTTCCGCTGCTTCCGACAAGAGCAGCTCTGGTGCTATTTATCTTCCTTGTACAGGTTCTTATAGTAGTCCTGCACTTCCTTGCTGATGCCCTCGACGGTCGTTTCCTCACCGCCGTACCCACCCGCCTCGACCGCGTCGAAGTAGCCGGGCTGAACACCCGTGTGTGCGGAAATGCGATACCCCGCGGCAAAGCTCAGGACCAGCGCAGTGACGGTGATCGCGATCCATTGGCCTGTTTTCATGGTGCAGCAATCCTCCTGTACGGAAGCCGACTATTGAGCTCCCTGCAACAAGCTGCAGGGAATCTTCGATCCTCAGGGTAGATTGTTTATCCTAATCGCTCGCTAACCCCTCAGCAGTCTACGGGTTAGCGCTCGCTCCTGGATTCGTCCTTGTAGAGGTTCCTGTAGTAGTCTTCCATCTTTGTGTCGATCTTCGTGGGAGGGGCGGTCTTTCCCTTCCCGACGGCAAAGCCGATCTCCAGGAACGGCGGAACGCTGTACCCCATCATGAAGCCCAGAAAGACGACGATGACGACCACCACGATCCAGAGCGTGTTCTTCATGCAGAGGTTCTCCTTCCGCAGTGCTTAGAACTGCACGGACGCCATTTCCTTGGCCAGCTTCCGCCCGGTCCACCAGTTGAAGAACTTGACGCCGATGTAGGCCCCGCCGATCATACCGATGCCGAAGAGCCACCCCGACGAATCGCCCATGGCCACACGGACGAAGAACGCCCCCACGTTGCAGCCGAGCCCGAGGCGCGATCCGATGCCCATCAACGCCCCGCCGATCATCGCCCACGTCGCGAGTTCCCACGTCGGCTTGGACCATTTGAACTCGTTCTGGAGCAGTGCCATGACCGCGGCGCCGCCGATGAGCGCAATGGACATCCAGTCAGCCGGGTTGATCGCGGGATTGGGGATGCCGTTGTTCAGTCCGAAATAGATATTGTCCATGTTGTTCCAGCCGAGCTTGTTGAACACCCATCCGACCCACTGGGCCTCCTGGGTCGTCACGTACCAGTACCCAGGATCGAACACCGTGCCTTTCACGGAGAGCCCGAAGTCGAACCCCATCTTGGCGAGGATCGGGCCCGCGTTCTTCACGCCGTATTTGATCCGCAGGCCCTCGATGACGAACATCTGAAGCCCACACGCGATCCCAAGCACCAGGCCGGCAATGGCCGTGCGCTTGGACGACATGATCATGCTCCAGTACCCGGTCGCCTCCTGCCACAGGGAAGTTACACCCGCCGCGCCCGGGTGATGTTTCTTCCGGTAGTTCTTACGGTACCAGAAAACGTACACGATGAGCAGAAGGATCGTTGCGGGGATCACGACGCCGACCAGAAAATCACCGATGAAAGCTCCAGGTACGCTCGTGTCCGTCATGCCAAGCAGTTTGGAGAATTTCCGGATCGGCTGGTTCCAGATATAGCCTGCCAGGTACTGGTCCACCCAGCCATCGGTGACCGTGATGGAGGGCGGCAGTTTCTTTGCGATCGCTGACGCGCGCCAGGCATCCGGCACCAGCTTGTTGAACCAGCCGCCGATGTCCACGAAGATCGCCTGGGTCACGCTGATCGAAAGGATCACGATCATGGCGACCCCTTTGCCTTCGCCGGCCTTGTACAGGGAGCCTGATGCGCAGCCGCCCGCGAAGACCATCCCGACACCGAAGATCAGCCCGGCGATCGTGGCATGCACGCCGGTCGGGGCAGCGTGGAAAGTGCTCATGCCGGTCGCGGTGACGAAGGCGGAAACAAGGCCGAAGAGGACCGTGGCGATCATGATCCCCACGACCATGCGGGGCACGCCGACGGCGAAGAGGTCCCGGAACGCAGAGGCGAAGCAGAACCTGCCGTACTGCAAGCACATGCCGTAGATCAGACCGAACCAGAGGTAGGCGGAGAGATACAGATAGTATTCACTGTAGGCGTAGGTCGCCACGCTGACCAGCGCGAAAAATCCGATGATGCCCAGAGCCCAACGCCGGTTCTTTGCGATAACTGCATCGTCCACGAAGCATTCCCTCCCTTTCATGAGGTCCCGTTCTCCCGAATCATTCAGCAAGGTTCGTGCCTTTCCTATTACCCTAAATAATCATGCCATTGGTTCCAGCACGGGTTGTCCGGTGTTCCGAACAGCACAGCCAGGCTGCGGTCATTGTGCCTTTTGGGCCAGAACGTTCCGTTCAAGGACGGTCAGAACGGTCCTGTAGCGGAATGTGCCGGTATCAGCGTCGAACCGTTTTCCGGAAGTGTTTCGCGGGAAGAAATCATCGCCCGAGGATATGACCACCAGGGGAACGCCGCGGTCCTCGGCCTGCGCCGCATACCATCCAGGCCGCCGAAGCTCCCAGGTAAATCGGAGCGAGGAGGTCAGGAGCTTCCCGGCGGCCGGGCGTCGCTGCTGTTCCTGCCGAAGGACGATCCTCTTGCGCGTAAAGAGATCGAGGAGATGGACCGCCGCCTCTGTGCTTCCGATGGACCGCTGCTGCGGAAGGAAGCGCACCTCGACCGCCTCGTCCGGCAGGGTGTCCAGATAGCGGCCGGCGTCACGCAGGTTCGCCATGGTCGTGCTGTTCAGAAACGGAAGATAGGCGAACAAGGTCAGCGCCAAGGATGCTCCTGCCGCGCTGAGCGCGGTGAACCGCCGCACCTGGCCGTCTCCGGCCAGTTCCCGGAGACCGTAGGCCGCCATCAGCGCGAACAGCGGAAAGAGCGGAAGCAGGTAGCGGATCCGCTCCACGCGCAGCAGTAGGGCAAACAGGGCAAAGAAGGCAGGCACCACGAAGCCGACCTCCTTCTTCCGGCTCGCGGCGATCACGCCGTACCCCGCCAGAAGGGTGACAAAGGGATGGATCTGGAAGAAAAAGGTCGAGAGCGTGCTCTCCCGCCACCGGCCGAGGCCAGGAAGCTGGTATTCGCGGAGCATGTCCAGCTGACCGGCAATGACCTGATGTTTTGCGAGCAGAAGGAGCCCTCCCGCGACGGCAGCCGACGCCAGAACGAGGATCGACCTCCGGACCGCAGCTCGCACACCGCGCTTCACGGCGACGAACGAGGCGAGGAGCAGCACGGAGAGCATCAACCAGGTGGAGAACTTGGCAAGGATCGTGACAACGATGAGGGCGGCCGCGAGCAGGAGCAGCGGGCCGCCGGCGAGCACCGCGCACAGGAACGCATCAAGCGAGATCGTGATCAACGCCATCGTCGGGACGTCAACGAGCATGAGCGGCACCTGGACCAGGAGATACGGGAATCCCAGCAGCAGCAACCCCGCGAGAAGGCCCGTCTCAGCGTCCAGGAGCGTCCTGCCGATCCGGTAGGTAGAGACCACGGCGAGGGCGAACAGCAGCGTCGTGATCCCCTGGACCACGGCCCGTGCCTCTCCCAGGTACCGGAAGGCAATGCCATAGACGAAAGGCACCACCGGGAGGTCGGTCCAAGCGCTGATCTCCCCACCCCATGCCCCCAGGAAGGACCCTGGTCCGTGCAGCTCCAGGTGCTTTGCCTGTGAAAAATAGCGGGAGGCATCGAGGATGACCTCCGGCTCGTCCCAGAGAGGCACGACCGAGAGAACGGCCGCGAGAAAGAGCAGGAGGGGATGCCACCGGGGGTCAGGGTCGATCCGGGACAGGATGTACGCGATGACGGTGGCTGCGGCGGTGAGCAGGAAGACCTCGACCGCGCCGCCTTGACGGAACACCCACTGCCAGCTCGTCAGGGTGTTGTTGTCCAGGGACCGGCTCGCATACAGAAGAGGAAAGGCTAGCGCCGAGAGGAATGCAACAATGAGAAGCTGATCTGTCCGATCCGGTCTGTTCACGGTCCAGCCGTCCTTTTTCTCCGAAATAATGTCCGACACCGGGGCCGGACCGGGGATGGGGGAGAGGATCGCAGAGGAGCGTATGGCGGCTATCGCCTGATCAGGAACGAATACCGGGAGCCGTCCAGGGCCTCGTCCAGAAGAAGATACCCCTCTTCGCGGCAAAGCTCGGCGATCCCCCGCTTGGCATCCTTTTCCGTCGTGATCAGCTTCAGCACCTGACCGTGCGTCATCAGCTGGAGCGTTCTCAACGCGATGGTCCGGACCCGTAGGCCGCCGATCCCCTGCACATCCAGTGTCTTGTCCGGTGCGAACATGGTCTCCTGCTCCTCTTGAAGAGAAAGCAAAACCAGTGCCAGACCATGACCGGCGGTTTATCCGGTACATGGCCGTCCCGGCAGGGCACTCTCTGTCCCGTCCGGGACACCCTCCGCCGCCCTTCTTTCCTGAAGGGACCCGTCGAGACACTTGCATATTTGAAATGATCCCGCTTATAATGCTCCATGAAGCGCGCTCCCCGGCTTGTCCTCTTCGGAGTCCTGCTCCTCACTGCTGCAGCGGCAACGGAACGCGCCGCCCGCGCAGGAAGCCTTCCTGCGCAGCCCGCCGAGGATCCCTCCAGCCTGGTGTTCATCATCCCTCCCGTCGAGAATGTCGGCGTCATGTACGAGCGGTTCCTTCCTGTCAAGGACCACATCGAACGGACAACGGGCCGGCGGGTCCTGCTGAAGGTGGCCCGATCCAATCAGGAAGCGATCGAGAGCATCGAATCCGGCCAGGCCCACCTGGCGTACCTGGATCCCGCCGCCTACTGTGAGGCCAGGCGTCTTGCCGGTGTAGTGCCGCTCGCGAAGACGGTTTTCGGCGGCACAGCGGCTTCGCAGAGCGTCATCGTGACCCGTTCGGACTCCCCGATCAGGAAGATCGTCGACGGCAGGAAGAAACGTCTGGCGCTCGGGGCGGCCCACTCCTCTCTCTCCTCTCTCATACCCTCCGTCCTGTTCAAAGAGGTCGGCATCTCGCTCAAGGACTTTCAGGAGGTCGATTACCTCGAGCAGGAGGACCGGATCGCGTTGTCGGTTCTGGCAAAGCGGCATGACCTTGGCGGCCTCAGCGAGGAGGTCGCCCGCAAATACCTTGGTGACGGCCTGCGGATCATCAAAACCTCCGAAACAGTCCCTCCGTACGTCGTGTGCGCCTGCACCTGCCTGCCCGGACCGCTCCGCGAAACGCTGCGAAAAACGCTTCTTTCCTTCCGGCCGCCGCAGCACGGGGCCGCCTCCCTGAAGGGTCTCGACGGATTTGCGCCGGCCGAGGACCGCGACTTCGATGTGGTGCGGGTCATGATCAGGAACCTGACCGGCAGGAACTACCTCGTCTACGGGAAGGCGGTCGTGCGGGTGGCAATTCTTCCCCTTTACTCTGCAATCACGCTCTACGAACGGTTCGACCCGCTCATGCGATATCTGACACGGGAAACAGGCCGCGAGTTCAAGCTCGTCATCCCGAAGGACTTCGAGGATTTCTTCGCCATCATCGAACGGGGAGATGCCGACTACTCCTATTCGAATCCGTATATCTACATCCAACTCGCGAACCGCGGCCTTCTGAGCGCCATCGCATCGACCGCAACAGAGGAGTCCGGCGGCAGTTTCCGGGGGATCATCATTACCCATCGGGACAGCACCATCCGGACGCTCGCGGACCTGAAGGGCAGGGATGTCATGGTCGTTTCCTTCCGCTCGGCCGGAGGATTTCTCGTCCAGAAACACCTGCTCTCCGAGAGCGGGATCGACGTCTTCCGGGACCTCCGGCTCCGTGAGGGGAAGCGACAGGAGGAGGTCATCCTGAACGTTTACCGGAGGACCGCGGAGGCGGGGTTCGTGAGGGAAGCGGCGCTCGATGTGCTGAAAGATGAGATCGACCTGGACAGGATCCGGGTGCTTGCCACGACGCCGTATATTCCGAACTGGCCCTTTGCCGCTACCGCAACGGCGAAGCCGGACCTCACGGCGCTGGTACAGCGCCGGCTGGTCAACCTGAAGGATGCGAAGGTCCTGTCCTCGGCCCAGGTCCGGGGTTTTACCTCATCCCGGAACGAGGACTTCGACGACCTCCGGAAATGGATCGGGCAATATGAGAACCGCTAGGCTTGGCCTGGGGCTCAAATTCTCGCTGGCGGTCACGGTCCTGATCGTGCTGGCCATGACCGGCGTGGCCGTGCTGGTCATCTCGAACCAGAAGGACGCTCTGCGGGAGCACACCGCCCGGAGCAGCCTCGCCATGGCAAAGAACCTTGCTCACGATGCTGCGGGGCCCATGCTCGTGTTCGATCCGCTGCGGCTCGATGAGCTGGTGAGGACGGTCCGGGAGGCCACGCTCTGCACCTACGCCCTGGTCATGGACCGGGAGGGGCGGATCGTGGCGCACACGACGCGTGCGATGCTCGGAACCCGGCGCGATCCCGCGGGGCATCCGGCACCCCCATCACCGCCAACGCCGGACGGAGCGACGGTCAACCGGCTGACCGCAGACGGGGAGCTGCTGACGGAATTCACCGTGCCCATCCATATCGGAAGCGAGGTCCTCGGCAGCGCGGCCATTGCCTATTCCGTACGGACCACGGATGCCCTCATTGAGCGGGAGCTCGCGGGGTTGAGGCGCTCCATTGTCCTGATCACTGGTGTTGTTCTCCTGCTGGGGATCGTCGGCGCGTTCGGGGTCTCCACGCTCCTGACCAGGCCCCTCACCCGGCTGAAGCAGAAGATGCAGGACGTGCAGGCAGGCAACCTCCACGCGGAGGTCGAAAATCCCCGGATCGTCAAATGCTGGGAGCGGCTCGGCTGCGACCGGAAGGACTGCCCCGCCTACGGCGGGATGCGTTGCTGGGCGGTGGCCGGCACGTTCTGCCACGGCGCCGTCCAGGGCCAGTTCGCCCAGAAGATCGGCGACTGCCGGAACTGCGTTGTCTACCAGGAGTCGAGCGGCGACGAGATCGGCGAGCTGGTGGAGGTCTTCAACCAGATGGTGAAGGACCTGAGGTACAACCTGGCGGAGCTGGAGAAAGTGAACTCCGAGAAGGCCCGTATGGAGCGGCTCTCCGCCCTTGGCGAGATGGCCGCGACCGTGGCCCACGAGACCAAGAATCCGCTGAACTCGATCCGCATGGCTGCCTCCTATCTCCGGAAGAATTTCCAGGGAGAGATCCTCTCCGAGTTCCTCGCGATCATCGAGCAGGAGGTGACACGCCTCAACGAGCTGACGAGCGGCTTTCTGGGATATTCAAAGCCCGCGCCGGTCAAGCTCGTGCCCTGCGACATCAATTCCGTTATCCGGTCCACGGCAGACCTGATCCGGCAGGAGGCCACGGACCGGAACATCGAGGTGGTCGTCCTGACGGACGACCATGCCCCCCCGGTCCCCTGCGACCAGTCGCAGATGAAGCAGGCACTCCTGAACCTGCTGGTCAATGCCATGGATGCGTCGGACGCGGGAGACACCATCACGGTCACGACCGAGTCTTCGCCGGCCGGCCTGACCTTGTCCGTACGGGATACCGGCAGGGGCATCCCGTCCGGAGACGTTGAAAAGATCTTCAAGCCGTTCTATACTACCAAGACGCGCGGCGCCGGGCTTGGGCTCGCCATCGTCGAACGGATCGTGAAGGAGCACAAAGGCGACGTCCGCGTCACTGGCGCGGTGGGTGAAGGAGCGACGTTCACGATCGAACTGCCGGTGCATGCCTATGCGAAATAACACGATCCTGCTGGTGGATGATGAACAGAACATCCTGCGCGTGGTCTCCACGACGCTCACGGCGGAACGATATGAGGTCGTCACTGCACAGTCGGCCGAGGAGGCCATGGAGCGATTCGGTCAGAACGGCTTCGACCTGGTGATCACGGACCTGAAACTCCCGGGGCAGAGCGGCCTCGACCTCCTGGCATTCATCAAGTCCCGGAAGCCCGATGTGCCGGTCATCGTGATCACGGCCTTTGGTACGATCGGGAACGCCGTGGATGCGATGAAGAAAGGGGCGTTCAACTACCTTACGAAGCCGGTCAATCCCGACGAGCTGCTGACCGTGATCCGCGAGGCGATGGAGAAGTACGAACTGAAGCGCGAGAACCGGCTGCTCAAGACCGAGCTCCGGCAGACCTATGCCTTCGGCAATATCATCGGAAAGAACATCGCCATGCAGGAGATCTTCGACACCGTTCGCATGGTCTCGAAGACCCAGTCCAGCATCCTGATCATCGGCGAGAGCGGAACGGGCAAGGAACTCGTCGCACGGGCCCTCCATTACGAGTCCGACCGGTCGGAGCAGCCCTTCGTCACCATCGACTGCGCGGCCATCCCCCCGGAAATCATGGAAAGCGAGCTCTTCGGGCACGAGAAGGGTGCGTTCACCGGCGCTCACGAGCGCAAGACCGGCCTCCTGGAGCACGCCAACGGCGGCACGGTGTTCCTCGACGAGATCGGCGAGCTGGATCTGCAGCTCCAGAAAAAGCTGCTCCGATTCCTCCAAGAGCGGGAGATTCTTCGCGTGGGCGGCACCGCGCGGATCAAGCTGAACGTTCGTATCGTGGCGGCCACGAACAAGGACCCGGAGCGGGAAGTGCAGGAGAAGCGCTTCCGGGAGGACCTGTACTACCGCCTGAATGTGGTCATGATCCGGATGCCGTCGCTCCGGGAGCGAAAGGACGATATCCCGCTCCTGGTCCATCATTTCCTCGAGAGGCTGAACCGGATCGAGGGTAAGCTTGTGAAGGGCTTCGAGGACAATGCCCTGGAGGCGATGCTCGCTTATGACTGGCCGGGGAACGTGCGCGAACTGGAGAACGCCGTCGAGCGGGCGTACATCCTCTGCCCATCCATCACCATCGGCCTGAAGCACCTGCCCACGAAACTGGCCGCCCTGGGCCGGGGCGAACGGGAGGCGGTCGACGAGATGAACCTCCTGGAGACCGAGAAGCGGCTGGTCGTCCGCGCCCTCACGAACACCTCTTGGAACCAGAGCAGGGCGGCCGAGGTTCTCGGCATTTCACGCAAGCAGCTGCGGACCAAGATGAAGAACTTCGGGCTCCTGCCGCAGTAAGCATCTCCTTGACCGACCGCTGCCCGTTCCCTTGCACTGCGTACGGCTGCCCTTCCCCTCGCGTCCATGCGATCCGCTTCGTTTCATCGAGGTCTTCCCCTCCTTGACAGTCTGCAGAAGGGCGGCTATCTTTTAACCATCCTTTTCTGCGAGCGGAGGCCCGCCACGAAACTGTCCATCGTCCTTTTCTTTCTCGTCCTGTTCGCCATGATTGTCGCGGCAGGGTGCGCCGGAACGTGGATCACCCAGCCCATCGAATCGTTTAGGCCCCCTGAAATGGTCCCGCCCTCTTCGGTCTGTCAGCCCTGCCACCAGGATCAGTTCGACTCATGGAAGAAGACGCGGCACGCCGACGGACAGAGGATGGCGAAGATCCCGGTGCCGGAACTGCATGAGTGCGGCGCCTGTCATGCCGATCTCAATGCCCACGCTGCGGATCCGCAGGGGAAACGCCCCCCCCGTGTGGCAACGATGACCAAAACCGAGAAAAACACGCTCTGCGGGAAGTGCCATTACAGTCAGACCCTCTTCGGCGGCAGTGCCATCAATCCTCACGGCAAGCACTCGCTCTTCGCGAACGTCGCGCTCGAAGGCCAGCCGAAGCAGATCGCCTGCCTCGACTGCCACTCCGGCCACAAGGGCGGGTCGGACATGCTGGTTCGTATCAAGGCGCACATCTGCTATGAATGCCACACCTCTGCCATGGTCACGATGGGCATCCTGTTCCAGATCCCCAACTGGCTCACCAACGGCTACATGTGCCAGGCCTGCCACACGGTCCATGGCGGTTCCGACAGCGAACGGTGGGGCCGCATGGGCGTGGGCTTCTGCGTTATCTGCCACTTCGTCGGCGTGGCTCTTGTCGATTGAGCCGGGGAAAGAGCATGTGGACAGGTCAATACGGATCAACATCCTGATACGAATGGATACGGTCCAAAGGAAGGCATTGAGGCTTCCTGCGGCTAACGGCGGGGTAACCTCCCGGCCAAGAAGAGATCCGCATAATCAGCTCTTATCCGATCTGATCAGTGTCAAATGCAGTCTTTCGGTCGAACGTTCCCGGGGCGGCCGAGACGGCTCCTTCCTCTTCTGCCGCTCGATGCATCGGCAAGATTCATCCTTGAGTTACACCAGCTTCTGTTATACAATGACCTCGCAAGCCCGATGACCACTCCCCAGGGCTCATTCGCCCGGGGTCGATCAACAATTTCCGTGTGTGAGGTAATGCCATGGCATCAGAGATCATTGTGAACGCAGGCAGGGAGGAGACCCGGGTCGCCCTGCTGGAGAACAGCCTCGTAACCGACATCTTCATCGACCGGAGGAAGGATCGCGGCGTTGCGGGGAACATCTACAAGGGCCGCGTCATGAAGGTCCTTCCCGGGATGCAGGCTTCCTTCGTGGACATCGGTCTGGAAAAATCGGCGTTCCTCTACGTGGGCGACGTATTCGACAGCGCCTCGGAGTATGCGCCCATGATGGAGGACGAAGGCCTGGAGCTGGAAGTGGAGACCAAGCGAAAACGCTCCCACGCCACACAGATCGAGGACCTTCTGCAGGAGGGCCAGGACGTCGTTGTCCAGGTCTCGAAGGAGCCCATCAGCACAAAAGGCGCGCGGGTCACCACCTACATCAGCATCCCGGGCCGGTATCTCGTCGTGATGCCCGGCGTGAACCACATTGGCGTGTCCCGCCGCATCGAGAACGGCGAGGAGCGGAAGCGGCTCCGCGAGATCGTCCAGTCCCTCCGCAAGCCGAACATGGGCTACATCATCAGGACGGCGAGCGAGGGAAAGAGCGAGGACGATATCAGGTCGGACATCGAGTTCCTGGGCAGGCTGTGGGACGGCATCCAGCGGAAGCGGGAGAAGGCCGCGGCGCCGGTCCTGCTGCACAACGAGCTGGACCTGGTGTTCCGTGTCATCCGCGATACCTTCACCTCTGACGTGGACCGCATGGTGATCGACTCCGCGGACGAGTACCAGCGCGCCCGGGAGTATGTGGAGTCCTATACCTCGTCCCTTGCCCGGCGCGTCAAGCACTACGACGGCGACGACCCCATCTTTGAGCACTACGGCGTCGAGATCGAGATCTCGCGCGCCCTGGGCCGGAAGGTCTGGCTCAAGTCGGGCGGCTATATCATCATCGACCAGACCGAGGCCCTCACCACCATCGATGTGAACACCGGCCGGTACGTGGGCAAGCGGTCGCTCGAGGACACGATCCTGAAGACGAACCTGGAGGCCGTACGCGAGATCGGCTACCAGCTCCGGCTCAGGAACATCGGCGGCATCATCATCCTGGACTTCATCGACATGGAACGGGAGGACAACCGGAGGAAGGTTTACAACGCCCTGCAGGAGGCCCTGTCGCATGACCGGGCCAAGACCACGATTTCGCATATCTCGCCCCTGGGCCTCATCGAGATGACTCGGAAACGCATCCGCGAGAGCCTGGGCCGCACCCTCTGCGACACCTGTCCCTACTGTGACGGCCGCGGCCATATCAAGTCGAGCCGCACGGTCTGCTACGAGGTGTTCCGGGCGCTCCAGAAGTCCTTCACCGGGTCCGAGGAGAAGAAGGCGCTGGTCTCCGTGAATCCGGCGGTGGCGGACATGCTCTATGACGACGAGCGTCAGGGCGTGGAAGAATTAGAGAAGGAGTTCGGCAAGAAGATCGTGATCAAGGCCGACCCGAACATGCATCAGGAGCAGTTCGAGGTGGTCATGGTATAGAATTTATACGCGGGCGGCGATGGGGCGGGAACAGCCGATCATGCGAATATCCTTGTGCTTCTTCGCTTCGAGGAGCGCCATGTCCGCGGCGAGCACCAGGTCGTGGGACGCGGTCCCGTCCTGGGGATACGATGCGATCCCGACAGTGACCCCGATGGCGGACCGGTCCGAGGGGAGGGACCGCAGCGCCTCTCCCATGGCGTTCTTGACACGCTTGGCGAACACCTGGTAGGCCTTTTCGAGCCGCGTCTCGGGAAGGATAATAACCATCTCGTCCCCCCCGTAGCGGGCGGCGAGGTCTGAGCTCCGGAGAGATGTCCGGAGGGCCGCGCCCAGCGCGGCAAGCGCCTCATCCCCCGCCTGATGACCGTACCGGTCATTGTAGAGCTTGAAATCGTTCACGTCGACAAGCGCCAGCGAGAACTCCCTCCCGTGCCGCTCGGCCCGCTGGAGCTCCCGATTCAGCAACTCCTCGAAATAGCGCCGGTTGAAGAGACCCGTGAGCCCGTCAGTGACGGCCCGGTGAGCCACTTCACGGTGCAGCCAGGCGTGGCTGATGGCGATCGCGGCAAAGGATGCAAGGATCTCGAGAGCCTCCAGGTCCTTGGCAGCCAGCATGCGCACCGTTCCGTCGTCGACGAAGAGGATGCCCAAGGTCTCTTTCTGGTGGACAAGCGGCACGCAGACAAGGGCCTTGACCCGTGGTTCCACGTTGTCGGGATCAGTGAAGAACGCCCGGTGGGGGGTGTCGGTGATGACCGTCAGACCCTGGCTCCGGAGCAGGCGGTCCATCAGGCTGTCCGGCCGGACGAGCCATTCACGGTTGGAAATGAACGAGGGAGGAAGCCCCTTGTGGGCGTGGATGCGAAGGGTGTTCGTGATTGGGTGGTACAGGGCGATGCTGCCGGCGGTGGTACCGCTCACTTCCATCGCTTTTCGCAGAATGACGGACAGTGATCGATCGAGATCAAGATGGGACACGACGGCCCGTGCGGTTCCGAGGATGTCCTGCAGGTCACTATGGCTCTTCAAGACTCCCACGGCTGCTCGTTGTCCCTCCTTCGGCGTATGACGCAACCACGCTCCCATGAATGAAAAACCTTATCACACCACCAGCAGATTGTCAATGAGCCGTGTAGCGCCGATGCGCACGGCGACAAGCAGTACTATTCTGTCCTTGATGGTTGCAAGCGGTGAAAGGTCGTCCGGATCAGCGACCTCGACATAATCAATCTCAACACCTTTCTCCTGTGCAATGATCGCGCGCATCTTCTGCTTCACCTTTTCCGGCTCCCGCACACCCGACCGGACGAGCTCTTGTGCAGCCAAGAGCGCCCGGTACAGACAAGCTGCCTTTTTGCGATGCTCCGCGTCGAGATAGGAGTTCCGCGAGCTCATGGCAAGCCCGTCGGACTCGCGCATTGTCGGCAGGACCGCGATCTCAACATCGAGGTCAAGACCCTTCTTCATCCGCTTGATCACCGCGCACTGCTGATAGTCCTTCTGACCAAAGTACGACCGGTGGGGTTGAACGATATGGAACAATTTTGCCACCACCGTGGCAACGCCCCGGAAGTGACCGGGCCGGATGGCTCCCTCGAGGATGTCGGAGAGCCCTTCGACGGTGATGAAGACCATAGGCTTGTCCGGATACATCTCCGCAACCGTTGGCATGAAGATGACATCCACGCCGACGGACTCGCATTTCTTGCGGTCGCCCTCCACGTCGCGGGGATAGCGGGCCAGGTCCTCCTTCGGCCCGAACTGCACGGGGTTCACGAAGATGCTCGCGACAACAATGTCATTCTCCTGCCGGGCCGTCCGCATGAGCGACAGGTGCCCTTCGTGCAGGAACCCCATCGTCGGCACGAAGCCGATGCGCTTGCCCTCCTTGCGGAAGGACTCGGCAAGGGCTTGCATGCCGGCAATAGTGGTTATGATCTGCATTGACGGGAACGGCCCCCGGGGATCACGAACCTCTCGGTTATGATCCGCTTGAACCGGGGTGCATAGACAAGGTCGTAGACGTGCTCCTTGTCCGGGAACAGAGCAAGCGCCGCGTTCTTCGTGTTGCGCATGATCTCGAAGGCCTCCCGGAGCGTGAGGTTCGCCTGCATCAGGACCGCCTGGTTCAGATCGACAAGCAGCCTAAGCCGCCGCATGCGCTTCTCTTCTTCCGCCAGATCGTCCCGGTGCATAGTGCGTACATGATACAACTTCGCACGGTTCTTTTCAATCAGTTCGCCGTTCTTGCGCGGGGACGCGGCGGAGGAGATCACCGCACCGGAAGGACATAGAAGAAGATCGCGAAGTAGTGGAAGACGCTGCCTGCCAGGACGAAGAGGTGCCAGATGGGATGGGCATAAGGCAGCCGGTGCCAAGCGTAGAAGACCACACCGACCGTATAGGAAAGTCCCCCGGCAACGAGCCAGACGAGCCCGCGGACGCTCACGGCATCCATGACCGGCTTGATGGCGATCACCACGATCCAGCCCATCAGCAGATACAGGATCGTCGAAATGAACCCCAGCCGGCCGAAGAAGAACACGTTGAGCAGGATGCCGGTGACCGCCAGCCCCCAGATCAGGCCGAACATGGTCCAGCCCCAGGGGCCCCGCAGGCTGACCAGGGTGAACGGCGTGTAGGTCCCGGCAATGAGGAGGTAGATCGCGGTGTGGTCGAAGAACTGCAGGAGACGCTTGGCGCGGGGAGACCGCGCGCCGTGATAGAACGCCGACGCGAGATAAAGCAGGACCAGCGTCGCACCGTAGATGATGAAACTCGCCGTCCGCCAGGCATCGCTATGTCGCCAGGCGCCGACCGCGAGGGCGCCGAGGCCGGCGATGCCGAAGACCGCTCCGATGCCGTGGGTGATGACATTGACCAGCTCTTCGCCTGAGGTTTGGCTACCGTTCGGCTTCCACTTCATAATGCTCCGATCAGGAAAAGGGCGGGGCCCCGCATCAACAGGACCGCCTTCGATGGTCTACTTGCCTCTGCTGCGTGTCCGCGGCCTGCCTTCCTTGCGCACATAGGTCCCGCTCTTGCCCCCGGTCTTTTTGAGCAGGCGGACATCATCAACGGTCATGGCCCGGTCAACCGATTTGCACATGTCGTAGATGGTAAGGCCGGCGACCGCGGCGGCAGTGAGCGCCTCCATCTCGACGCCCGTCCTGCCCGTAGTCCGGACCGTGGCGAGGATGTCCACACACGAGGCTTTCCTGTCGGGTTCGAAGGCGATCTCAACAGCGGCGAGGTCCAGGGGATGGGACATGGGGATGAGGTCGGGCGTCCTCTTGGCGGCCATGATCCCGGCGACCCGGGCAACACCGAACACATCGCCCTTGGCGACCTTCCGGTCCACAATGAGCCTGAGCGTGGCATGTTCCATGGTCACCCGCGCTCCGGCAACGGCAACACGGACGGTTGCTTCCTTTCCGGAAACATCGACCATGCGGGCGGCGCCTGTTTCGTCGAAGTGGGTCAGTTTCTTCATCGGGAGGCTGCCTCAGATCGGCAGAAACGCTTGCTATCGATGTTCCTCCGCACTCCGAACCCCGATCTCCGCACTGCCGTCATCCTCCAATTCGCGACATCGTCCGTTCGAAGCATCCGCCCGGCAACTCAGCGATATAGTGCCGTTCGGGCTTGATCTCGAGGGCGAGCCGGAGCAGACGCTCAAGCTCGGCGTCGCTGCAGCCTCCCCGCATGGGCGACTTGACGTCGATCTCGGTGTCGGACAGAAGGCAGGGCCTGATCTTTCCGTCAGCCGTCAATCGGAGCCTGCGGCATGAGTCGCAGAAATGCTTGGAGATGGGGGTGATGAAGCCGATGACCCCTTGCCCTCCGGGAACCCGGAAGTTCTGCGACGGCCCGGCGCCCGCGCCGGACCCTGCGGGCTCCAGGGGCCCGAACACGTTCTCAATGGACCGACGGATCTCGCCGGCCGGCACACAGACGTCGGTGTTCCAGCGGTCACGAGCGCCGATGGGCATGAACTCGATGAACCGGACGTGGATCTTGCGTTCCAGGGTCAGGCGGGCGAATGCCACGACCTCGTCGTCGTTCACGCCCCTGACCGGTACCATATTGAGCTTGATGGGATCGAACCCGATCTCCTCGGCCGTTTCAATGCCTTGCCAGACCCTGCTCCAGAGATCGCTGCCCGTGATGGCGGAAAACCGCTTCGGGTCGAGCGTATCGAGGCTGATGTTGAGGCGCGAGATCCCGGCGGCCCGGAGCCCGGCGGCCATCTCCTGGAGCAGGACGCCGTTGGTGGTCACACTGATGTCCTCGATGCCTGCGATGTCCCGGAGCGAGGCGATGAACGGCACGATCCCCCGCCGGACCAGCGGTTCACCGCCCGTGATGCGCACATGGGAGATCCCGAGCGGCGCAGCCATTGCCACAAGGCGGCGGATCTCCTCGTACCGGAGGATGTCGGCGTGCGCCAAAGCCTTCATGCTCGTTCGCGGTCTGCAGTAAACGCAGGAGAGATTGCAGCGGTCGGTGACGGAGACCCGGAGATAGTCGATGCGCCGGTTGCGGGGATCGATGAGCGGCATGAAAAACTCTACCACAGGCCCCCTTGAACTGCAAGGCGAAATTATCGCCTTGACCTGTCTTCCGATTGTGAGTATACTTTTTTTCGTGCAGGTTCCCGGCTGTTCTGCAGCGGCAGGATGCCCAGGCAACCGGCACGGGAACGATATTCGTATGACGAAGCCCGTCAAAAGAGAGTATTTCACCCAGGGCAAGGGGTTCCTGAGCTCGACCGGGCCTCAGGCGCGGTTCATCCTTTTTCTCATCTTCCTTCTCATCGCCTATACCTTTCTCATCATGATCTTTCGGAAGTTCGCCAAGATCGTGGATCTGCCGGTCTTCATTCCCATCGCCCTGACCTCCCTCGTGGCCTTCATCGGCATCGCCGGTACGCTCTATTCCCACCGCTTCGTAGGCCCGGTGGTGCGCATCAGGAAAGCCCTCGAACAAGTGGCGCAGGGCGACTGCTCGGTGACGCTCCGGCTTCGGGACTCCGATGATCCCATGCTCAAGGACCTGGTCCGGACGATCGGCGGCCTGTGCGAGCATACCAGGCATTCCCACCGTTCCGTCCACGAAGCTGCGCAAGGCCTGTTCACTGACCTCGCTGCCCTCCAGGAAAGCATCGCGAAGGGCGCGCAGGGGGTCATTCTGGAAAAACAGCTGGCAGCAGTCCGTCAGAGACAGGCGACGCTGGAAAAGGCCGTTCAATCGCTCGGAACATAACGCAAAGGGGAAGCCATGGCGTCTGGAGGCGGAGGCGGTGTAGGCGGAAAAAGCATGAAGGCCGTCGCCAATGATGTGAGCGAGGGCTATATGACGATCAATCCCCTGGTCCTGAAAAAGTTCGACAAGGACATGATCAAAGACCTCTTCGAACATCTCAGCAAGGCCATGGCTGCGGCCAGGAACCTCGCCGCGCCGTTCAACGACATGCCAGCCCTGCGTCAGAAGAACATGAAGCTCCAGCGTCTTCACAACGCCATCATCATCCTCCGAAACTTCGCCCGCGAGAGGCGCATCCCCATCTAATCAAAACGGGGAACGACCTTAAAAAGGTCGTTCCCCGACTGCCCATGGCTGATCGCTCATGGTTCATCGTTTACGTCGTGGCTATGACCTATGAGCTGTGACCTGTTTTTCTACTCCACGGCGATCGCGAAGCGCTTCTTGAAGTCCTCGGGCTTCATCTTCACCGCCGCCGCCAGCTTCTGCAGCATCTCGCCCTCAAGGTCCTCCTTCTCCAGCCGGATCATGTAGCGCCGCGCCATGTGGTAATCGTCCGAATCGATCTCGACGGTGCGGATCCTCGTCTTCTTCGTTGCCGGGTCGATGAGGTCGGCGAACTTGATCGGGATGCTCTTGCCGTCCTTCAGCATGATCATGGCGCCGGACCCGCCGTTGACCAGGAACTTGACCGCGCTGAAGCCCAGATAGCGCGTATATTCCCGGTCATAGGAGATCGGGGGATGGCATCGCAGCTCGTAGCCGATGTCCTTGCCGATGATGGTCATCTTGAGGCCCAGCGAGGCAAGCTCCTGGAGGACGTGCTGCTTCAGCATGTCGGCCAGCGGGATCTCGGCAAGCCGGATGTTCCCGTGCTCGTCCCGCGGCACATCCTTCAGGATCGTCATCTCTTCGGGGTCGAAGCGGATCGCCACGCCCTCGCCAATCACCGCCACGCCGTGGTTCCTCCCCGACACCATACGCTTAATGATGGCGCCCGTCAGGATGGCCACGACCTTCTTCCATGATATCTTGTTGCCAAGCTCCTCAGGGATAAGCGTCAGCGTGGCGCCGGCGCCCATGCCCATTCCGAGCGCGAGGTGGCCGGCCGACCGGCCCATGGCCACGATGAAATACCACCGAAAGGCCGTTTGCGAGTCCTCCATCAGGTTCTCGACGAGCTGCGCGCCGAGCTGCTTGGCGGTCTCGAACCCGAAGGTCGGCACGCCGTGGGGGAGCGGAAGGTCGTTGTCGATGGTCTTGGGCACGTGGCAGACCGCGATCTTCCCTCCCGCCACCTTTTCCACCTGTGTGGCCGTGAACGCCGTGTCGTCGCCGCCGATGGTCACGAGATACTTGACATTCAGTTCCGTCAGGGCCTTGATGACGTTCGCCATCTTGGCGGGATCCTTCGTCGGGTTCTCCCGCGAGGTGCGGATGATGGACCCGCCGCGCATGTGGATGCGCGAGATATCCTCGGGGTTCAGGTCCATGATCTGAGACGAGTCGCCCTTGGAAAGCCACTTGAAGCCGTCGTAGATGCCGATCACCTCAAGCCCCTGCTTCGAGGCCTCGAACGTGACCGAGCTGATCACGCCGTTGATCCCGGGCGCCGGACCGCCGCCGACCACAATCGCGAGCTTTCCTGCCATGCCTGCCTCCTGCGAATATCGACAGATTAACGTGTGAAACAACGAGACAATGTTACCCTTGATACCGCGGCAAATCTAACAAAACAACGGGAACTTGTCAATGATAAAGGGGTGGGAAAGCATCGGCACAGCCGGCGGTCACCGGATGGGCTCACGATCAATGAACGGGCCCGAGAACAACCGCCTTCGCGTGATTTGCTATTTCCTGAAGACCTGCATGATGCCGAATGCCGTACATGCCCCGCCGCCGATCAGCAGGAACAAGGCGCGTTCTGACGGGCCTCTGCCGACCGCACGGGAGATACTCGAACCGAATGCGCCGAACTCCTGCATGCCCAGGACAAGAAGAATGATGCCGATGACCAGAAGCACTATCCCCAGATTCTTTTTCATGGTCCAGGCCCCTCCTGAAGTATGGTTCTGATGCCCTGTCGAGCTGCTATTTTCCCTTCTCCCCGAAGATCTCCTTCACCTTCTCGAAGAAGCCCTTGGTGATCGGTGTGCATTCATCCTTGGACAGGCAGTCGAACTCTTTAAGCAGCTCCTTCTGTTTCGACGTAAGCTTGGTCGGGATCTCCACCATGACCCTGCAGAGCTGGTCGCCGGAACCCGAGCCCCTGAGGTGCGGGAACCCTTTGCCGCGGAGCCGGAAAGCGTGGCCCGGCTGGGTGCCGGCCGGCACCTTGAGCTTTTCGGTCCCGTTCAGCGTGGGAACCTCAAGCTCCGTGCCCAGGGCGGCCTGGGCAAAGCTGACGGGGATGTCGAGGATGATGTTCTGCCCCTCGCGCCTGAAGAGCGGGTGCTCCTCGACGGTCAGGTAGATGTAGAGGTCGCCAGGGGGTCCACCGTACTCTCCCAGTTCACCCTCGCCGGACAGCCGGATGGTGTTTCCGGTCTCTACGCCGCCGGGGATCTTGACGGACAGCGTGCGCTCGCGTTCTACGCGCTTCCTCCCCCTGCAGACGGGGCAGGGGTCGGTGATCACGTTGCCTTCGCCGCCGCAGCGCGAGCAGGTGCGGGTAATGCTGAAGAATCCCTGCTGCATGCGGATCTGGCCCGTCCCCCGGCACGTGGTACACGTGCCGATGCTGTCCTTGGTTTTGGCGCCGCTCCCATCGCAGGCCTCGCAGCGCTCCCACCGCGGAACGCGGATCTTGGTCGAGGTACCGGAGGCGGCATCGGCGAAGCTGATGGTCAGATTGTAGCGAAGGTCCTCACCGGCAACAGCCCGGGTCCGGCCGCGTCCCCCTCCTCCGAAAAATTCGCCGAAGATATCGCCGAAGATATCGCCCATTCCCGCGCCTGCGCCGAACCCGCCAGGGCCTGCGCCTTGCGTGCCGGGCGCTACTCCGTATTGGTCGTAATAGGCCCGCTTTTCGGGGTCCGAGAGGACCTCGTAGGCGTGGCTGATCTCCTTGAACTTCTCCTCGGAGGCCTTGTCACCGGGGTTCTTGTCGGGATGGTACTGGTGGGCCAGTTTCCGGTAGGATTTTTTGAGGTCAGCTTCGGTGGCGTTCCGGTGCACGCCCAGCAGTTCATAGAGATCTTTCGCCATAAGAAACCCTGTCAAGCCAGTTTAGCTGCAGAGGACACAGAGCGCGCCGAGGACAGTACGAAATACGGCATTTACTGCACAACGAGAACAGTCGGCCATTTGTTACCTGATCAGCTTCCCATTTGGTTCGCGGGTTTCTCTGTGTTCTCGGTGACCTCGGTGGCCGCCTTGTCCTTTCAAAAAAAAGGATAGCAGTTCGGCGCAGTTCCCGCCCGTTCCCTGCTATCCTCGCGTCATGCTGTATTACTTCTTGTCCTTGTCCACTTCCTCGAACTCGGCGTCGACGACCTTCTCCTCGGGCTTTGAGCCGCCGCCCGCCGTCCCTGCGGTCGTGCCGCCGCCCGCCGCACCGCCGCCCGGCCCCTGCTCCCGGTTCATCTTGGTGTAGACCTCTTCGGCGATCTTATGGGACGCCTTGGAGAGGTCGGCCACGGCCTTCTTGATGGCCTCGACGTCGCTCTTGTCCTTCACTTCCTTGGTGGCCTCGATTGCCTTCTGGATGTCCGCCCTCTCTGCGTCGCTCAGCTTGGAGCCGAAATCAGTGATGGACTTTTCCACAGAGTAAATGAGCGTTTCAGCGTCGTTCCGGACCTCGGCCAGCTCCTTCTTCTTCTTATCCTCGGCGGCGTGCATCTCGGAATCCTTCAATGCCTTATCGATCTCCTCCTTGCTCATGCCGGAGGATGCCGTGATCTTGATGGACTGCTCGCGGCCGGTGCCCAGGTCCTTGGCCATGACATGCACGATCCCGTTCGCATCGATGTCGAAGGTCACCTCGATCTGCGGCAGGCCACGCGGTGCCGGCGGGATGCCCACCAGCTCGAAGCGGCCCAGGGTTTTGTTGTCGCCGGCCATCTCGCGTTCGCCCTGCACCACGTGGATGGACACTGCCGTCTGGTTGTCCGACGCCGTGGAGAATATCTGGCTCTTCTTGGTCGGGATGGTGGTGTTCCGCTCGATGAGCCGGGTGGCCACGCCGCCCAGGGTCTCGATGCCGAGCGACAGCGGCGTCACGTCGAGGAGCAGCACGTCCTTCACCTGGCCGGTCAGCACCGCACCCTGGATGGCCGCGCCGACGGCCACGACCTCATCAGGGTTCACGCCGCGATGCGGCTCTTTTTTGAAGAACTCCTTCACCGCGGCGATAACTCTGGGCATGCGCGTCATGCCGCCCACCATGACCGCCTCGTTGATCTGCTCGGTCGTCTTGCCCGCATCGCCAAGCGCCTTCTTCACCGGCTCGATGCTCTTCGTAACAAGGTCATTGACGAGCTGCTCGAACTTGGAGCGGGGCAGCTTGTACAGCAGATGCTTCGGACCCGTGGCGTCTGCCGTGATGAACGGCAGGTTGATCTCGGTCTCCGCCACCGTGGACAGCTCGATCTTGGCCTTCTCCGCCGCCTCCTTGAGCCGCTGGAGCGCCATCTTGTCCTTCCGGAGATCGATCCCGGAGTCCTTCAGGAACGAGTCCGCGAGCCAGTTGATGACCCGCTCATCAAAATCGTCGCCGCCGAGGAATGTGTCGCCGTTCGTGGACTTCACCTCGAACACGCCCTCTCCCAGTTCCAGGATGGAGATGTCGAACGTGCCGCCGCCCAGGTCGTAGACCGCGATGGTCTCGTCCTTCCGCTTGTCCAGCCCGTAAGCAAGCGATGCCGCCGTGGGTTCATTGATGATGCGCAGCACGTTCAGGCCCGCGATCCTGCCCGCATCCTTCGTGGCTTGGCGCTGGCTGTCGTTAAAGTAGGCCGGTACGGTGACGACCGCATCGGTGATCTTCTCACCCAGATAGTCTTCGGCGGTCTGACGCATCTTCTGCAGGATCATGGCCGAAATCTCGGCCGGGCTGTAGACCTTGCCGCGGACCTCGACGTGGGCATCGCCGTTCGCCGCCTTCACGATCTTATAAGGAAGGTGCTTCATGGCTTCCTGCACCTCGGCCGTATCGTACTTGCGCCCGATGAGCCGTTTGATGGAAAAGATCGTGTTGTCGGGGTTCGTGATGGACTGCCGTTTCGCGATCTGCCCGACCAGCCGCTCACCGCTCTCTGTGATTGCCACGACCGATGGCGTGGTCCTGCTGCCTTCCGAATTCGCGATCACAACCGGCTCGCCGCCCTCCATCACGGCAACGCACGAGTTCGTAGTGCCCAGATCGATCCCAATGACTTTACCCATACTAGTATCCTCCTTCAGTTATCCTTCGTATGAAAATTAAGGGCGGTGAGCCGGCAGGGACCATTGTGACTTCCGCGCCATGCCGCCCGGTACCTCTTCTCTCTCAGTCTTCCGTGTCCGCGTCAGTATGATCTTCCGCTGCCGCCGTAGGCGGCTCCCCCGCCGCTTTGGCCGGCCTCTTTGAGACGCCGACCTTGGCATGGCGCAGCACCTTTTCGTGGTACCGGTACCCGTCCTGGAATACCTGCACCACCGTGTTCTCAGGAACGTCAGCCGTCTCCACCTGCATCATGGCATCATGCATAGCGGGATCAAACGGCTCGCCCTGGGCCTTGAAGGGTACGATCCCGAACTTTTCCAGCACGTCTCGGAACTGCTTGTGGACCATTTCCACGCCCTGCTGCAGACCCTCGCCGCCGCCGGTCTCGTTCGCATGCTTGATGGCCAAACTGAGGTGGTCGATGACCGCCAGCAGTTCAAGGGCCATCTGCTCATTGGCGTATTTCTTGAAATCCGTTTGGTCGCGCTGCACACGCTTCCGGTAGTTCTCGAAGTCCGCGTAGGTGCGGAGATACTTTTCATTGGCCTCAGCCGCCTCTTTCGTCTTCTGGTCCAGGGCGATCGCGAGGTTCTCGATCTCCTTGGCAAGGCTGCTTGCTGCCTCATTAACCTCGGCGACTTGGGCCATACTTTGGAGCCCTTCGTCGGACACACCCTCGTCGGGAGGCAGTGCCGGCTCAAGCTCGGGATCCAACGGCTCGTTCCTGTGCTTTTTGGTCATCGCTCGATGCCCCTCTGCAGTCGCTCGTCAAGGATGCGGGAAAGCAGCCGAGACGTATAGTCCACCACCTGGATCACCTGCTTGTACTGCATGCGCACCGGCCCGATGACACCCAGGGTCCCGACCACGTTCCCCGCCTGGTAACTGCTTACGACCAGGCTGCACCCCTGCATGCCGAAGAACGGGTTCTCCGAGCCGATAAAGACCTTGATACCCTCAGCTGCAGCAGTCTTGTCGAGGAGCGTGATGAGCTTGTACTTGTCCTCGAAGGCGCGAAAGAGCGACCGCATCTTTTCCACGTCGGCGAACTCCGGCGTTTCGAACATCTGGGAGGCACCCCCAATGAACACCTGTTCTGCGTCGCGCTCGCGGACCTCCTGGCTCGCCTTATAGGTTTGCTCCAACAGACCCACCAAGATCGCCTTTTCCTCCCGGAGCCTCTCCCGGAGACGCTGACGGACCTCGGTGAAGGCATAGTGCTCAAGCTCCTCATCGAGATAGGAGCTGAAGGAGTTCAGTTCGTGCTGCGAGATTACTTCGTCCAGTTCGATCAGCTTGTTCAGCACCGTGCCCGTGTTCGTTACGAAGATGATCAGCACCTGATTGCCGCGGAGCCGGACGAATTCAATGTGCTTCAGCGTTCCCTCAGGTTCCGTCGGCGCCACCACCACACCGGTATGGTGGGAAAGCTTCGCCAGGAACTGGCTCGCTTCCTCCATGATATGCCGCAGGTCGCTGCCCTGCATCACCGGCGACTGTTCGAGGTGCTCCTGGATCTCCTGTGTGTCGCGGTCGAAACTGATGAGCGAATCGATATAATAGCGGTATCCCTTGTCCGTCGGCACTCTCCCGGCGGATGTATGAGGATGGGTCAGGAATCCCATCTCCTCAAGTTCGGCCATGATGTTGCGCAGCGTCGCCGAGCTCAGGCTGAAGTTGTAGGTCTTCGCAAGGACAGTAGATCCGATCGGCGAACCCGTCTGGATATAACTGTCGATGACCGCCTGCAGGACTTTTCTTGTTCTTTCATTCAATTCCATATCGCACCGGTAACTACTATGCCATGAACGAAGGCCTTAGCACTCAAGCCAAATGAGTGCTAACAATCTAACATATCATCTTTTTTCTGTCAAGCATTTAGGCGCCCGCAGGTTGAGCGATACATTGTCAATCATAGGCGAAGAAAAAGGCCACCCCGAACAACCCAAGGGGTTCCGGGATGGCCAGCCTTTTGGACTGATGGTCCAAAGCGGTTATGCCAACCAGTTCATGCAGCCTTTTTGACCGTTGTTTCCGCAGCGATCTTCTTCGGCTCCTCGGTCTTGATCTCGATCTTCTTTGCTTTCGGAACCTCGGGTATCGGTACCGAAACCTCAAGGATGCCGTTGGCGAAGGCCGCCTTCAGGTCCTCGGTCTTGACACCCTCAGGGATCAGGAAGCGGCGCTCAAAGGAACCGTAGGAGATCTCACGATACGTATAATCCTTTTCCTTCTCGTCCTTCTCGGCCTTCCGTTCACCCTTGATCACAAGCTCCCGGTCGTCGATGGTGACATCAAGATCCTTCGGGTCAACGCCCGGAAGCTCGGCCTTGATGAACAGCTTCCCTTCCTTCGTATAACTCTCGATCGACGGCAGCCAGAGGCCGAGACGCCCGACCTCCCCCCCTCTTTCTGTTCCAAGAAGCCGGTCGAACAGCCTGTCCATATCCCTCTGCATGGTCCTCATTTCATCGAAAGGGTCCCATGCCCTCATGGTCCTGAACGGATCCCAACGAATTATGCTTTTCATATGAATCCCTCCCTTTCAAGTTATTGCCGGTTGCCTTTGAAAAGGTCGGCTCTTAATATTGTCGACCTTCATACCTCGTAATGGAACAATGGTCATCATCTCCTTTCTCCGGCTGCTGAAGCCTTGAGATAAGGGTTGAAGGTCAATTCCGAAAAGACCCCACGATCGGACCAGCCCCATCACCTCCCAAAATGATGATTTCCTTTGACATTTATTATATACCATATCATTGGCACTCTGTCAAGAAGAGTGCTAATAACGCTCAACCATTTGATTTATAATATTTTTTTCGTTATGGGCGCAATGTGAGACAGGATGGGATATCCAAAAAGAGGAATGGATCACGGGGTAATAACAGGATGCGCTATGCGGTCACCCCTGGGACCGGGGAACGTAATAGAGGGTCCCCGGCCGCATACTCAGGATCTCTCGAATGAGGTCGTCCAGGTCCTGGGGATTGTGAACGAAATCGATGTCCGATGTATTGATGACGAGAAGCGGGGTCTCGGCGTACCGGAAAAAAAAGTGGCTGTACGCATCGTTCACTGCCTCGATGTAATCGCGGCTCACATCTTTCTCGAATGGCCGTGCCCGCTGCTTGATGCGGCGCAGAATGGTCTCGGTGTCCGCCTGGAGGTAGATAACGAGGTCGGGCCTGACGACCTTGGGTTCGATCATCTTGTAGATCTGCTCGTACAGGGCGAGTTCGTGGTCGTTCAGGTTCAGGTAGGCGAAGATCCGGTCCTTGGCAAAAAGGTAGTCGCTGATGGTGACCTGGTTGAACAGATCGTGCTGGGAGAACTCCTCCTGCTGGGCGAACCGGCTCATGAGAAAGAATATCTGCGTCTGGAACCGGAAGCGGGCGGGATCGTGGTAAAAATCGGTGAGAAACGGATTTTCCTCGGCGCGCTCGAAGATGAGACGCGCGTTCAGCTCAGGGGCGAGCAGCGTCGCGAGGCTGGTCTTTCCCACGCCGATGGGGCCGTCGATCACGATATACCGGGCATGCCGGATTTCAGAGTTCTGGTTCATGGCGTCCCGGACCTCCCGCTGCATTTCATCACGAGGTGACGGTCGTTCAGCCCATCGAGCAGTTGTGCTGCAGTCCGGTGAAGCAGTGGATTGACCGCATTCGGGGAGATCTCCACCAGCGGGATCAGAACGAATTTCCTCATCGCCATGCGTGGATGGGGAATGGCAAGACCCGGCTGGTTGACCACCTGGCTTCCGTACAGCAGGATATCGAGGTCCGCGGTACGAGGCCCCCACCGCAAACCGCGCTTTCGGCCAAGCCGGTCCTCGATGGCATGGCACACCCGCAACAGATCGTCCGGCGTGCAGTCGGTCTCGACCGCGGCCACAGCATTGATGAAATCTTCCTGTTCGTGGTATCCCACCGGCTCAGTTCGATACAGAGAGGAAACGCGCACGACCCTGCCGGCCTCCGCCAGAAGCTCAATGGCCTTCCGGCAATTTGCCTCCCGGTCGCCCACGTTCGATCCTATCCCGATGTATGCGATGACCGGCATGGTGATTCAGGTATTCGTGAACGGTGATTGGGTCATAAAGGAGGGACCCTGCTCGCTCAATTATTCAATTACCCAATTACTTAATCACTCGTTTAGAACTCGAACTGAAGCCCCCCCATCCGCTTCTTGAACTCGTCCAGGACCCGCTGTTCATCGGCCTTGCCTTTCGTCTCGAAGGTCGCCGAGAAGCGAATGTAGGAGCCGGCGTCGTCCCAGGGCACGGTGCTGATGAGCTTTTCGGTGATCAGGAACTCGGAGAACTCCTCCGCGTTGGAGAACCTTCTGCCGTTCTTCACGCCCTTGGGCATCTTCACATACAGGTAGAAGGTGCCCGCAGGCATGCTTGCGGCGAAGCCCATGTCCGTGAGGGTCTTGACCAGGGAGCGGAGCCGTCGCTCATACTTCTCCTTGATCTCGTCGGTGATCTCAGGATGCTCGAGCGCGTAGATGCCGGCCTTCTGGATGGCCTTGAACTGTCCCGAATCGTAGTTGTCCTTGACGTTCCCGTAGCCTGCGACGACCCGGTCGTTCCCCGCGACGAACGCAAGGCGCCAGCCGGTCATGTTGTACGCCTTGGAGAGGGAGTGGATCTCGACACCCACCTCCTTCGCTCCCGGCACGGACAGGAACGACAACGGCTTCGTTCCGTACATGAGCGCCGAGTAAGCGGCGTCGTGCACGACAATGACCTCATTCTCCTTCGCGAACCTTACAGCCTTCTCGAAGAACGCCTTTGTGGCCCCTGCGCCCGTCGGATTGTTGGGATAGTTGAGATAGAGAAGCTTCGCCTTCTTTCGGACTTCTGCGGGAATGGCGTCGAGGTCGGGCAGGAACCCCTTCTCCTCGGTAAGCGGCAGGTTCACCACGGAACCGCCGTACCACCGCGTATGCGTCGCCATCACGGGATAGCCGGGCACGGTCATGAGCGTCACGTCGCCCGGATTGATAAAGACCGACGGGAACATGGCAAGCACCGGCTTGCTGCCGATGCCGTGCAGCACCTCGGTCTCCGGGTTGATCCCGGAAACGCCGTAGACCTTCTGAAGATAAAGCGCTGCGGCTTCCTTGAACTCCGGGATGCCGTTGTCCGCATAGCCGCGGTTCTCCGGCCTCTCGGCCGCCCGCTGCAGCGCCTGGACCACGCCGGGGAAGGCCATCTCATCGGGTTCGCCGACGCCCAGGTCGATGAGCTCGGTGCCGGGGTTCGCCGCAAGGGCAGCCCGCTTCGCTCGCTTGATCTTCTCGAACTTGTAGATCTTCGTGTCCTTGCCGAACATCCTGCCGCCGAGACGCTCTGCAAAAAGGGACTGGATGTAGGTATCATCGGTCTGCACGCTCTTGCTTCCTCCGGCTACAATAGAATTAGGAAATATCCCATTAAGAATCGATCAGCGTCCGAGTTCGCTCCGTGCTTTTCAATTTCCCATTTTCATGTTTCAATCATCGCACACCGTTCTTCAGGCATCCGATCCCCTCGATCCGGACCTCTACCTCATCACCGGCCTGCAACGGCCCGATGCCGGCGGGGGTCCCGGTGATGATGAGGTCGCCGGGCTCGAGCGTCATGACCTGCGAGATGAAGCTGACGAGAAGATCGACGCCGAAGATGAACTGCGAGGTCCGCGACGACTGCCGCCGCTCCCCGTTCACGTACGATTCGATAAGAAGGTCATCGGGGTCGAGGTCCGTTTGGATCCATGGCCCGATAGGGCAGAAGGTATCGAAGGACTTGGCCCGCGTCCATTGCCCGTCCTTCTTCTGGAGGTCCCGGGCGGTCACATCGTTGGCGCATGTGTAACCGAGGATGTGGTCCCGGGACGCTTCGGGAGGAATGCGGCTGACATGGTCCCGGACGACGATGCCCAGCTCCGCTTCGTAGTCGACCCGGGAGCTCATGGCGGGTCGTACGATCGTTTCGCCCGGACCGATCACACTGGTCGGCGGCTTGAGGAAAAGGATCGGGCTCTCCGGGACCTGCATGCCAAGCTCCCGGGCATGGTCCCGGTAGTTAAGGCCGACGGCGACGATCTTCGTCGGGACGCACGGTGCAAGGAGGATCACATCCGCGGTCCGGTGGTGCGCCCCGATGGACGAGAGCGAAGCGTATCCTTCGCCATCCAGCTCTGCAGTCTCATCGTTGTTCAGGATGCCGTATGCCGTCCTGCCGTGCACCAGGAACCGAACGAGCCGCATCTCACGCTCCGTTGAAGCTCCCTGCAGCAAGCTACAGGGAATCTTCGATCTTCAGGGTAGAATGTTTATCCTAATCGCTCGCTAACCCCGCAGCAAGCTGTGGGGAATGCGCTCGCTCCTGAATTCACCTGCTGAAAAAAACCGCCGACCTCGGTCGGCGGAGCATGACTTCTACAGAAAATAGCGGTACAGCCCGCCTCTGATGGTGGTCACGGGTCGCTGCCCCCGGGCAGAAGTTATTTACCGTCGATCCACTCGATGAGCTTGTCCGCAGGCATTGTCCCGCTCATCAGCGTGCCGTCCTCCCGGATCAGCGTCGGCGTTCCGTTGACGTTCAGCTCCCTGCCCATCGCAATGATCCGCTCCAGCGCCTCATTGGAACATTTCGGCTCGGGCACGGCCTTGCCGGAGAATGCGTCGTCAACGAGGGTCAGGGACTTCTCGCACAGGGCGGCCTGCGCCTTGGGATATGCTTCCTTGTGCATCGGTAGCGGGAACAGGAGCAGGTAGAAAGCAATGTCCTTCCGTTTTGCGATCGCCTGTTTCATCTCCTCATGCAGTTTCCGGCAATAGGGGCAGTCGGGATCGGTGAATACCGCGACCTTCTTCTTCGGGTTCTTCGCCCCCAATACCACGGCATCCTTCAGAGACACCTTGGAGAAATCGACCTTTTGCGGTTTTGCCTGCTGCTCCGCCTGGCGGATAGCAAAATCCAGCGGCACGAGCTGCGACGTCAGGTACTTCTTGGTGAAATCCAGGTAGATCCCGCCTCGCTGGCCGTTCATTTCCACTTCGATCACCCAGAAGCCCTTCACCGGCGCCATCTTGACGTCGGTCACCGTGGCTGCCGGGAGGAGCTTCTTGATGATATCCTCGGCGTCCTTCTTTTCCAGTTTATGGCAGTCAAGGCAGTTCCCCGTCTTATCAGGCGGGAAGGCCTGAGCACCGGCCGGCGCGAGGAGCAGCAGACATCCGATCAACAGCACATGCACTTTGTTCACAATAGACTCCTTCCCATGGAGCCCCTCCGGCAGGAGCCGAAGGAGCCAAAGATTACGCCGCATCCTTCTGAGACGGACACCATGGCCCGTGGCGGCCGCGCGGCAACATACCCCGCGGTGACCTGCGCCTCCTATTTCAGGCCCAGCACGTCCTGCATATCGTAGAGGCCGGGCTTCTTGCCGACGACCCACTTCGCGGCGCGCACGGCCCCTCGCGCGAACATGTCGCGCGTGTGCGCCCGGTGTGTCAGTTCGATCCGTTCGCCCATCCCGATGAAATAGACCGTGTGCTCGCCCACGATGTCTCCGCCGCGGACCGTCTGCATGCCGATCTCCTCGTTCGTCCTGACACCGGTCACGCCCTCACGGTGATACTTGGCTGCCTTCTGGTAATCGCGGCCAAGCGCTTTGGCAACGACCTCGCCCATGCGCACGGCCGTGCCGGAGGGGGCGTCCTTCTTCAATCGGTGATGCCATTCAACGATCTCGGCATCGAACTCGGGGCCCAGGATCTTCGCCAGGTCGGCGAGCACCTTGAAGCAGACGTTCACTCCCACGCTCATATTCGGCGACAGCACGCACGGCACCTTCTGGACGAGCTTTGCGACCTCGGCCATCTGCTCCTTGGTGAAGCCGGTAGATCCGATGACGATCGCTTTTCCCTGTTCAGCACAGACCTTGAGATTCCCGAGGCTGGCCTCGGGAAAGGTAAAATCGATCAGCACGTCGCCGGACCTGACCGCGGCGCCCAGATCATCGACGATCTTGATGCCTGTCGCCGCGATGCCCGCAAGCCCGCCGGCGTCCTGGCCGAGCAGGGTGTGGCCCTTCCGCTCCAGTGCGCCGCCGAGCGCGATGCCTTCCGACGTCGAGAGCACGTTGATGATGCGAGAACCCATCCGGCCTGCGGCGCCGGTCACGATCGCTTTGATCATAAAGAATCTCCTTCCGTCAACTGCCTAGCCGGCCAGCTTGCAGGCTTGTAAGCTCATTCTCTGCGGTGAATACAGTGGGTCTAGATCAGCCCGTAGTCTTTCAGCGCCTTCTTCAGCTTGTCCTTGTTCGCATCGGCTATGGGACAGAGGGGGAGCCGGAACTCCTCGGCGATCTTCCCCATGAGCGCAAGCGACGTCTTCACCGGAATGGGGTTCGTCTCGATGAACATCGGTCCGTGGAGCGGCTCCAGCTTGAAGTGGTACTTGAGCGCCTCTTCCCTCTTCCCGGCAAAGAACGCATCGAACATGGCCGCGGCGTCCGCGGGCGCGATGTTCGCCGTCACCGAGATTGCCCCCACACCGCCCAGGCACAGGAGCGGGAGTGTGGTGAAATCGTCGCCGGAGATGACGTCGAAGTCCGTTCCGCAGAGCCGGATAAGCTCGCTCACCTGCTTCATATCGCCGGTGGCCTCCTTGATGCCCACGATGTTCTTGAACGTCCTGAGCCGCGCCACCGTGGATGGTAGCATGTTCACGCTGGTCCTGCCCGGCACGTTGTACAGGATGATAGGGATGTCCACGGATTCCGTCACCTTCTTGAAATGAAGGAACAGGCCCTCCTGCGTGGGCTTGTTGTAATAGGGCGTGATGAGCAGAACGCCGTTGGCGCCCGCCTTCTTAGCATAATTGGCAAGTTCGAGGGTCTCCGTGGTCGAGTTCGATCCGGCGCCGGCCACGACCGGGACACGTTTGTTCACGGCCTTGACCGTGAACTCCACCACGCGGTGGTGCTCCTCATGAGAGAGCGTGGCCGACTCGCCCGTGGTCCCGCAGGGGACGATCACATCCGTGCCGTTCTTGATCTGGAACTCGATAAGGTCACCGAGGGCCTTTTCATCCACTTTGCCGTTCCTGAACGGCGTCACGATCGCAACCATTGAACCCTTGAACATAACAGCCTCCTTGTGTTGATCCGTGCCGGGACGATGTTTCTCCGCTAACAGTACAGCGTCCCTTCGCACACGACCGTTGCTTCACCCTCGAGATACAGGTCGATGAACTCTTCGCCTTCGCGCGTAAAGGTAGCGACGAGCCGGTCACCGCCCCGCGTGGTGACCGTGACCGGCGATGCAGCCCTTCTGAGGGATGCAGCGATAAGCGCAGCAGCCACCGCACCGGTCCCGCATGCGAGGGTCTCCCCCTCGACGCCGCGCTCATAGGTCCGGATGCGCAGCTTGTGCGGACCGTCGATCTGGACGAAGTTCACGTTCGTGCCTGCGGGCTTGAAGAGCTCATGCCAGCGCGTAGCACTGCCCACGGCCTGGACGTCCTCGCCGTCGAGGTGGTCGGAAAAATAGACCAGGTGCGGCACGCCGGTATTGATGAAGTGTCCGGTGCGCGTCCCACCCGCCACCGGGACGGCGATGTTCTGCCGCAGGCCGCCGGCGCCCGTCATCTGCACCCGGACCGTCCCCTTCTTCACCTCGGCGTGGATGATGCCCGCCAGGGTCTCGAAGGACATCTTCTTCGGGGCGATCTTCCTGAGAACGGCAAACCGTGCGGCGCAGCGCGAGCCGTTGCCGCACATCTCGGCCTCGCTCCCGTCAGCATTGAAGAACCGCCACTTGAAGTCGGCCTTCTTCGACGGCACGATCACAATGAGCCCGTCGGCGCCCACGGAACGGTTCCGGTGACAGACCGTCTTCGCCAGTCCGCTGAGGCCCTTCCCCTTCAGGATGCCCCGGCGGTTGTCGATCAGGATGAAATCGTTGCCGTTCCCCTGGATCTTATAAAAAGGAATCTTTTTCATGTTCGTCTCTGATGCGGGGCTCCCTGTCTCCCCGTCTCCGCGTCGACCTGTCCGGCGCTACCCTTCCAGCCATCGCGGGAGCTTCTCGCCTTTCACCAGGTCATTGTAGGTCTCGCGTTCGCGCACGACGTAATAATCATTTCCCCGCACCAGCACTTCGGCCACCCGGGGACGGGAGTTGTAGTTGGACGCCATGGAGAATCCGTAGGCGCCGGCGCCCATGACCGCCAGAAGCTCGCCTTGCTTCACCGCCGGCATCTCGCGGTCCTTGGCGAGAAAGTCGCCGGACTCGCAGATGGGCCCCACCACGTCCACCACGACGTTCGCCGGCTGTTCCTGCCTGGCAACGGGCCGGATATCGTGATAGGCCTCGTACAGGCTCGGGCGGATGAGATCGTTCATACCCGCATCCACGATCACGAACTTCTTTTCGCCGCTTTTCTTGTGATAGAGCACCTTGGTGACCAGGATCCCTGCGTTGCCCACGATGGCCCTGCCGGGCTCCATGACGATCGTGCAGCCGCACTCCTTGAGGAGCGGCTGGACAGCCTGGGCCACGTCCTTCGGCAGCGGCGGCGTCTCGTCCTTGTACGTGATGCCGAGGCCGCCCCCCATGTTGATGTACTTGATGCCGATGCCTGCCGTTCGGAGCTCTTTCACGAAGCCCGTGACCTTGGTGAGCGCGTCGACGAACGGCTGGATCTCAGTGATCTGCGAACCGATGTGCTGGTGGATGCCGACGACCTCGATGTTCGTAAGGCCTTTCGCGACCTGGTAATGCTCCAGCGCCTGCTCGAGGGGAATGCCGAACTTGTTCTCCTTGAGCCCCGTGGAGATGTACGCGTGGGTCCGGGGATCGATGTCCGGGTTCACGCGCAGGGCGATCCGCGCATTCGTACGCATGTCCTTGGCCGCACGGTCGATGGCCTGCAGTTCGTCGCCCGACTCGACATTGAACATGAGGATGTCCATCTTGAGCCCGTACTCGATCTCGTCGCGCCGCTTGCCCACGCCGGCGTACACGATCTTCTTGGGATCGATCCCGGCCCGGAGCGCGCGGAAAAGCTCCCCTCCGGAAACGATATCGGCGCCCGCGCCCTCCCGGCCCAGCACCCGGAGGACCGCCGCGCCGGGGTTCGACTTCACGGCAAAACAGATGAGATGCGGCACTCCGGCGAAGGCCCGGTCAAAGGCGCGGAAATGGCTGGCCAGTGTGTTGCTGCTGTAGCAATAGAACGGCGTCCCCACGCGCTGGGCGATGGTCCGGAGCGGAACCCCCTCGCAATGAAGCTCCCCGTTCTTGTATTCGAAATCGTGCATGGCGTTACCTGATCTTTTCCGTGTAGGTCTTCTGCTCTTTTGAGCGGCGGCTCTCGTTCCCGCTCTTGTCCACGGCGGTGATGAAGTAGTAGTACGTTGTGCCCTGTTTCACCGTCTCGTCGGAGAAGGTCGACCGGTTGAGCGGCTTAGCCGTGAGCCGCTCGTAGCCGGCGCCGCTCTTGACCGACCGGTAGACATGGTATCCAGCCAGATCGCTCTCCTTGTTCTCGCTCCAGGTGAGGAACACGCGTCCGATGCCCGGAACCACCGTGATGTTCGTCGGCGGCCCGGGAGGGGTCGTGTCCCGCGGCGTGGCCGAGACCTCGATCGAGTCGAGGCTCTCCTGCCACGGTTTCACCGGGCTGTCCACGCTGCGGACACGGTAGTAATATTGTTTGTCGTTGGCGACAGTTGTGTCACGGTACATGGCAGCCGCTACTGGCTCCCTGTTCAGCGGCGCTTCATCATACTTGCCCGGTCCCGTCCCACGGTAGATGACGTACCCCACGAATCCCTGATGCAGGCTGCCGTCGGACTTCGTGGTGACGGCGTCCCACGTGAGCGTCACGACGGTGTCCCCGCTCTCCGCGGCGAGATTCTTCGGCGGGGAAAGCGACAGGAGCGGCGCTGCCCGCACCTCGTCCGAATACCCGCTCACGCCACCCTTCATGCTGTACGCCCTGACGCGGTACACGTACACCCTGCCGTACTGCAGGCCGGTGTCGCTCCAGTTCACGATGCCGTTCCGCACCTCCGCGGGCGCGGGATTCGCCATGCTGATCTCGGCTACCTGCCGGTAGAGCGGCCGCTTCCGGTCGCGGCCTGCTTCTGCCCGATAGACCCGGAAGCCCCTGATCTCCGCGGGGTCCAGGTTCTTGCCCTCCACGTTCTTCGCAGGAAACGGCCAGGAGAGATAGGCCACCGCGTCCCGCACGGCGACCCTGATGCCGGTCACGGCAGCGGGCCGCGGGCTGTCGGGCGTGATGGGGTCAGTCTTCCTTCCGCAGGAGACCGCCGACACAAGAAGAAGGACCGCGGCCGCTGCAAGAACTGCTCTGCGCGGTCCGGTGTTCATTTCACCAGCTTCTTGAGCGCTGCGAGCCGCTTTTTGAGGTTTGCCGGGGCGGTGCCGCCGTAGGAGATCCGCCTGCCGACCGACGCATCGACGGACAGCGACCGGTACACATCGTTGGTGATGAGCGCCGAGAGCTTCTTATACTCGGCGAGCGGCAGGTCCTTGAGGCCGCAGGTCAGTTCGAGCGCCTTGAGCACCGCCCTGCCCACGACTTCGTGGGCCTGGCGGAACGGCAGCCCTTTCCGGACCAGATAGTCTGCAAGGTCCGTTGCGGTGATGAAGCCGTCCTCGGCGGCATGCCGCATCACGTCCCGGTGGACGGTGATGCTGTCCAGCATCGCCGCCATCACCGCCAGCGCCTGGCTCACCGTGTCGGCGGTGTCGAAGACCGGTTCCTTGTCCTCCTGCATGTCCCGGTTGTACGACAGGGGAAGCCCCTTCATGATCGCAAGAAGGGCCATCAGGTTTCCGAAGACCCTGCCCGCCTTGCCCCGCGACAGCTCGGCCACGTCGGGATTCTTCTTCTGCGGCATGATGGACGAGCCGGTGGTGAAGGCATCGGCAATCGTGATGAAGCCGAACTCTGCCGACGACCACAGCACAAGCTCCTCGGCAAGCCGGGAGAGATGAACCATGATCTGGCTGCACGCGGACACGAACTCGACAGCAAAGTCGCGGTCCGACACGGCGTCCATGCTGTTCTCTGCGATGCCGCCGAACCCGAGCAGGTCTCCCACCATCTTCCGGTTAATAGGCAGCACCGTTCCCGCTAGTGCGCCGGCACCAAGCGGCATGATATTCACCCGGCGGTAGCAGTCCGCCAGGCGGTCGCGGTCCCGCTCGAACATCTCATAGTAGGCGAGCAAATGGTGACCGAACAGCACCGGCTGTGCCCGCTGGAGATGGGTATAGCCCGGCATCACGGCGTCCTGGTTCCGATCGGCGAGGCCGATGACCGTCTTCTGCAGCCCCCGAAGGAGCCGCCGGATCTCCATGATCTCGTCCCGGAGATACATGCGGAGGTCCAGGGCCACCTGGTCGTTCCTGCTCCGTGCCGTATGGAGCTTGCCGCCCACCGGCCCGATCTTCCGGACCAGCCTGTTCTCGATGTTCATATGGATGTCTTCCAGCTCCATGCTGAACTCGAGCTTGCCGTCGGTGATCTCCTGGAGGATGCCCTTGAGCCCGTTGATGATCTTCCGGGCTTCTCTCTCCGTGATGATCCCGGTCTTGCCCAGCATGGCTGCATGGGCGACGCTGCCGGCGATATCGTAGGGGAAGAGGCGCCAGTCATACTGGATCGACGCGGTATACTCCTCCACGAGCGCGTTCGTCGCTTCGGTGAACCGGCCGCCCCAGGGCTTCCGCACCTTTTCCTTCTTGGCGCCTTTTTTCTTTTTAGCTGTTCGTTGTGCCATGGTTTTTCTTCGTGCTGAAGGTACGAAGTTGAGAAGGTGGGACTCGGCAATAGCCTTGTCCCCGCCTTGTTGCCTCCCCCCTCTTACCCTCTCGCCTTTGCTCCCACCCTCAGCCGCAGGGCGTTCAAGCGGATGAAGCCTTCGGCGTCCTTCTGATCGTACACCGTGTCGGCCTCGAAGGTCGCGAGGTCCGGACGGTAGAGCGAGACGGCTGATTTCCGTCCGACGACGTCGCAGTTCCCTTTGTACAGCTTAATGCGCGCCGTGCCGGTCACGTTCTTCTGTGCCTCGTCGATGGCGGTCTGGAGCATGGCACGCTCGGGCGAGAACCAGTACCCGTAGTACACGAGTTCGGCATACCGGGTGATCAGGCTGTCCCGGAGGTGCAGCACCTCACGGTCCATGGTGATGGATTCGACCGCCCGGTGCGCGGCATGGAGCAGCGTGCCGCCCGGCGTTTCGTACACGCCGCGTGACTTCATGCCCACATAGCGGTTCTCGACGAGGTCCACGCGGCCTACACCGTGCGCTCCGGCAATGCGGTTCGCCTCTGTCAGGAGCGCCGCCGGCGCAAGTTTCCTGCCGTTGATCGCCACGGGATTCCCAACCGCGTATTCCACCTCGGCATACTCGGCCTTGTCCGGCGCCTTTTCCACCGGAACTGCCATGGTATACATGTCCGCCGTGGATTCCTCCCACGGATCCTCGAGCACGCCGCCTTCGTAGCTGATGTGCAGGAGGTTCCGGTCCGTCGAGAACGGCTTCGACTTGGTCGCCGTCACCGGGATCTTGTGCTTTGCCGCATAGTCGATCAATTCCTCGCGGCCTTTCATGGTCCATTCGCGCCAGGGCGCGATGATCTTCACACCGGGCTTGAGCGCGAAGTAGGTCAGCTCGAACCGGACCTGGTCGTTCCCCTTGCCCGTGGCGCCGTGGCAAACCGCGTCGGCGCCCTCTTTCTCGGCGATCTCGATCTGGCGCTTGGCGATGAGCGGCCGGGCAATGGAAGTGCCGAGGAGGTAGCGGCCTTCGTAAACGGCATTCGCCCGGAGCAGGGGAAACACGAAGTCCCGCACGAACTCCTCGCGGAGGTCGTCGATGTAGATCTTCGAGGCGCCGGTCCTGATCGCCTTGTCGCGGAGCGGCTCCAGTTCTTCACCCTGGCCGATATCGGCCGTGAAGGCGATGACCTCGCAGCCGTAAGTCTCCTTGAGCCACGTGATGATGACCGAGGTGTCCAGGCCGCCGGAATAGGCGACGACGATCTTCTTGATGTTCTGTTTCAATTGGGTCCTTTGAAGGTCCCTGCAGCAGGTTGCAGGGAATCTTCGATCCTTAAGGAAAGCTTTTTATCCTAATCGTTCGCTAACCCCGCAGTAAGCTGCGGGGATTGCGCTCACTCCTGGATTCAGCACATCAAAGCCAACGACAGCGTTCTGGTAACCGGAGAGGTCGCGGGAGGATACAGAATCTCACGATACTGAGACGCAGCCATTTTTTATCCCCCTCTCTCCGCGTCCCCCTTCCCCGTGTCGGCCTTACGGATTCTTCGGCTCTATGATCTTGATCTTCATCTCGATGCGGTCGTTCGGGTTATCGTTGGCGTCCCGCGGCTGCGAGACGATCTTGTCGGCAACCTCGATGCCGCTCTCCACCTCGCCGAACGCCGTGTACTGCCGGTCCAGGAAATTCGAATCCTTCACGCAGATGAAGAACTGCGAGCCGGCACTGTCCGGGCTCTGCGACCGGGCCATGGAAAGGACACCGCGCTTGTGCGGCTTGTTGTTGAACTCCGCCTTGATGGTATAGCCCGGGCCGCCGGTGCCGTATGCCCGCCGCTTGGCCGGGTCCTTGGAGGTCGGGTCGCCGCCCTGGATCATGAATCCCGGGATGACCCGGTGGAACACCGTGTTGTCATAGACACCCTGCTTCGCGAGGTCGATGAAATTCTTCACATGGCCCGGCGCGACATCAGGATAGAATTTCAGCGTAATGTTCCCGAATTTCGTTTCAATGACCGCTTTCGTCTCCGACATTTTTTTGATCTCCTCTTTCGTTGCCGTAATGGTCTTTGGCGCCGGCATGCCATACTGGGCATAAGCGGCGAAACTCAAACAGATGCCGATGATCGCTGCGAAAAATATCCTACCGGTTCTCATCCTGTGCGTTCCTCCTTGCATTGATTGCGTGATTGCGCTCGTGAAGGGACAAAGATATACACTTTTACCAGAAACCCGGGGGGAAGTCAAACAAAACATGGAATTACATGGATTTACAGGGCAGGGACCGCGGTATTGCTCCGTCCGGTTTGACGATGGATGATGATGTTGCTATACTGAAGGCAGGACCGTGAACCATGACAACACCTGCCAATGAACGACGAGAGTTCATCCGCGTTCCCTTCCGTACGGAGATCGAGATCCATACGCCCGCCCGCACGATCCGTTCCCGCAGCAGCCTGGATATCAGCATGAACGGGCTCCACACGGAAACGGATGGGCCTGCTCCGGAACCCGGCACCCCCTGCCACGTCAGGATCACCCTCTCGCTTGAAGAACCCCGGATAAGCATCACAGTAAAGGGCTTGATCGTCCGCGCTGAGCCGGGCACCCTCGCCGTCCACTTTACCGAGATCGACATCGACAGCTATGAGCACCTGCAGAAGCTTATTTTGAACAACGCGAAGGACCCCGAGCGAGCGGAGCAGGAGATCAGCACGCATTGGGGCATCCGTAAGCCTCTGGACCCTTGAAGCTCCCTGCATCCCGCCGCGGGGAATCTTCGATCCTCACCGTGCATTCGTAATCCTCATCGCCCGCTCGTGGATCCCTCTGCGGAGCGAACTGCCGGACAACGGCACATCCGCCGTTAGCCGGCACGTATCCGATCTGATCAGCGCCACATGCAGTTCTTTAGGATACGAGGGTCTCTCCAGATCAGAGAGCCTGCAGGAATATCGTGAAGGAGAGGAGTTACGAACGCCCGGCACACGGCTACCGTCCGTGCAATGCCTTTTTGTTATCGATGATCTTCCTGACCAGGGCAAGCAGCTCGCCGGCGTCGAAGGGCTTCTGCAGGAAATAGTCCGGCTTGACGTCATCACTCTTTTCGCTGTACCTGCTATACCCGGAAACCGTCAGGAACCGGGTCTGAGGATCGATCTCTGCGATCCGCTTCATCATTTCTCTTCCGTCGAGCAGCGGCATGACCACGTCCGTGATAACGAGCGATATTTCGCTATGCATCTTCGTGAACGCATCGATAGCGCTCATCGGGTTCGTCGTCGCGATGACCTTGTATCCGTTCTTCTCCAGCGCCTCCTTGATGAAGTTCAGCACGCTCTCATCGTCGTCCACCAGCAGGACCATTTCGCTACCGCGAGCCGAGAGGACAGCCTGCTTCCTGGGCATCGATGTGACCTTTGCACTGACCGGCAGATACACCGTAAAGGTCGTTCCCTGGTTTATCTTGCTCTGGACCGTGACGAATCCCTTGTGCTCCGTGACCACGCCGTAGACCATGGCGAGCCCCAGGCCCGTTCCCTTGCCCCGCTCTTTGGTCGTGAAGAACGGCTCGAAGATCTTGCGCTGGATCTCTTCCGGGATCCCGACGCCGGTGTCGGCGATCGAAAGCATCACATAGTTGCCTGCGGGAACATACGGAGGAACGCCGTCCACGCCGGGGCGGGCATCGATGGCCGACGACGTGACCGTAATGATGCCGCCGTACGGCATCGCGTCCCGGGCATTGACCATGAAATTCATGAGCACCTGTTCGACCTGGTTCATGTCGCCCTCAATGGGCGGAAGACGCTCTCCGAGCGCCAGACGGATCACGATCCGCTTGTCGATCACCCGCTCGAGCAGCTTGACGGTATCGCGCACGACGTCGTTGACATCGAACGGCACCCGTTCGATCTCGCTCTTCCGGGAGAAGCCCAGAAGCTGGGACACCATGGTGCCAGCCTTGCGCGAGGCGTTCTCGATGACACTCAGCCTGCTGAGCACCTTTTCGTTCGCACCGACGTCCCGCCGGATGAGGTCCGTGTATCCCAGGATTGCCGTGAGCACATTGTTGAAGTCGTGGGCGATCCCGCCGGCCAGCATGCCGATGGAGTCCATTTTCTGCGCCTGGAAGAGATGCTCCTGGATCTTCTTTTTCTCGGTAATGTCCCGCTGGAATGACTGGATGAACACCTCATCATGAATGGGGATCGCTTTCGAGCTGACCTCGAGAAAAATGCGGGTGCCATCCTTCTTGAAGTGTTCGGTTTCGTATACGAGCGTTTCTCCTTTCAAGATCCGCTGTAAACGCTCTGCCGCTTCACCGCGCCGTTCGTCCACTTCCAGCAGGCCGCTATGGGAACCGACCAGTGCTTCTTTACTGAAACCGTGCATCTCGGAGGCGCGATCGTTCGCGTTCATGATGATGCCGTTCTGGTCCAGGACCATGATGCCGTCGGTCGCGTTATCGAAGAGCGCCTGATGCCACTGGTTGGACTTGCTCAGCTCTTTGGTTCTGTCCTCGACCATGGATTTCAGCTGGAGGGAATAGACTTCCAGGTGCTTTTTCTGTTCCTCGAGGTCGTATTGGAGAGCAAGGTTATCCATGAGGAGCTTCTGGCTGAAATAGCGCCATCCGAGACTGCCAAAAATACTGGCGACTAAAAATATATTGCTATTAATGAAGACCCGTGAATTAGTAATGGGATCGAGGAGGAGGATTGGAACGACATATATGCCATAGGCGATCGAATTAACGAGCGCCGTCATCTTGACAGAAAGTGGGAGAAAACCCAGTATAAAGATCAGCACCACGATCAGCCCGGTATAGTAGATAGACTGATGACCGCCAAAATGCAGGATCATGTATTCGACCATCGATATCGGTATCACCGTGGAAAGGATTATGATACCGCGTTGAAAGTTTTTCCCATGATTTTTCTTCAGCTTGGTAATGATAAAGAGCAGCATAACCGCCGACGAGGCAATCAACCGATCGAAGAAGAATCTCGTGAAATTCTCAGGGGTAACAAAGTAGTCCAATATCCCTAATATCAGAAGAAAGAATGCACCATAAGGCAAAAGCACGGCCAGTGACGAGCTAGTCAGGGCAAAAAGCTTGTCTTGTATATACCGCTCTTTTTTATAGTACGCTTGACCTTCGATATCAGCCATAATATTAACTGGTGCTGCCCCGCTCCCTTCTTATGATCGTTTGAGCAGTATCATACCCTACGTACGTGACGCCGGATATTCCCAGCCCCTGGGTCGTCCAATGTCCGGTTAAATACAGGTTTCTGACGAATGACGGTTTTTTGAAGCCAGATACCGCTAACTGTGAGGGCATCCCTGCCCACCCAAAAGATGCCCCCTGATAATTTAACGTGTATCGATGCAATGTATGCGGTGTGGCCGCTGTCCTATATTTTATACAATTTGATAGCTGAGGTATAGAGTTATTCTCGATTTTCTTAATGAGCAGCTCAAGCGCCTTATTTTTATTTTTCAGCCAAAATTTTTTAGTTTTATAGGGCGCCGGCACGAGCGCGATCAGTGTTGATCTGTCCTTAGACAACCGCAGCATATAGCCGCCAAAGCCGTCCACATCCCCTTCACAGGCAGCACGGTATGACCGATCTAAATCATAGTGCGAGAGAAACCAAAGATTCGTTCCTGCCCTAGGTAAAAACTTGCTTTGACAGTCTATACCGAGGTAGGCAATGAACATTGACGTGGAGGGCACAAGGGCAGTCAGCTGCTCGCAAAGTTCTTCCGGAATTTTCTTTTTCCCAAGAAGTTTGAGAAACGTTTGTCGTGCATCTCCATTAGAGATAACATAGTGGGAGGGCAGGTAGCCGTCTTTTTCGACAACAATACCTTGTACCTCGCCATCTTTTGCTTTTATTTTTTTGACCAAACAGGACAATCGCAATTCTCCGCCAAGCTCCCTGAATCTTTCGGACAAAGCATCAGGGAGCGCCTGCATGCCGCTCTCCGGATGATATCCGCCATCAAGAAGAAACTCCGAGAACAGCTTCGAACCAATAAATGCGGACATACGTGATGGCGGCAGGCCACCGAGCCCCAGCAAGGGGGCGGCCAGAAGTGTCTTGATCCTGTCATTGGTACAATACTGATCGAGAAGGTTTTGGAAGGTCCAGCTCCTGATGCGGGAAAATGAATGAGGGTCCGGATTCAACAGGAATTGAAAAAAATTCTTTACGTTTTCCCGTTCCTCCGGAAAGATTGTTGCAAATCCTTCAATGGTCCGATGGATATCCGTCCAGAAAGAGACCGTATGATCCGGCGTAATCACCGTATCCGACGGATCGGACCTTGGTAATGTTGAGTTTCTTATCTATTCCCAGGTCTGCTACATACTTTTCTTGTAATTCCATCTTTCCGATAACCGCCAAAACAATGGGCCGCAGCGTCAAACGTAAAGCGTCCTCTTCGGAAGGACGTGCAGTATCCTCCCGGTTTATGGTGTTGTTCGGCGATGAGCACCTTCAGTCCGGCCTTCGCAAGATAGCACCCGCAGACCAGTCCGCTCATACCCGCACCGATAATGATAACATCGTACGTTTCTTTATCGGGTTTTGCCATCTCAGGTCTTTTTTTGCTCAATTAATTTGCTGACCAGATCCATCGCCTGTTTCACCGTTGCAAGCTTCGGAACATCCTCGTCCCTAACCGAGATCTTGAATTTTTTCTCAATGGCAACGGTTATTTCTATGGCCTTGATAGAATCGATTTCCAGGTCTTGGAAAAAATTGGTGTCCGGCTTGATCTCTTCCGGTTCGTAGCCAGAGACCTCTGAAATGATCGCGATGATGTCCTTCTCGATGTTCTCTCGCAAATCCCTGCCTCCTTCTCACGACTGAAATTTTTTTATGACCAACGAGGCATTGTTCCCACCAAAAGCGTATGAATTATTGAGGGCGATGTTAACTTCGTGCGCGCGAGCTTTATTGGGCACACAGTCAATATCGCATTCCGGATCAGGTGTTTCATAGTTGATCGTCGGCGGGATCATATCATCCTTCACGATCAGTGCGCATGCGATGGCCTCAAGGGCCGATGCCGCACCCATGGTATGTCCGAGCATAGACTTAATCGAGCTGACCGGGATCCTGTTGTACCGTGGGCCAAAGACCTCCTTGATCGAAGCGCATTCCATCTTATCGTTCGCAAGCGTGCCGGTCCCGTGGGCGCTGATATACGATACGTCATCTTTCCCGATGCCGGCTTCGCGCAATGCCCTTGTCATGCATGCTGATATGCCTTCGACCGTGGCCGTCGTCATGTGGTGTGCATCGCAGCTGAGACCATAGCCGCCTATCTCGGCATAGATGTTGGCCTTTCTCCTTACGGCAGCCTCAAGCGACTCGAGAATGATGATCCCTGCGCCTTCAGCGGGGATCATTCCTTTTCTATTTTTGTCAAATGGCTGGCATTTCTCCGGCGCTACCGCCTTGAACTGATTGAAGCCGGTATACTCGATCCGAGAAACCGCGTCAGATGCGCCGGCAAGTACAATCTCGGCCCGGCCCAACCTGATGAGATCATAGGCATATGCAATTGCATAGTTGCCTGCGGCACAGGCAGTAGAAAACATAAAATTAGGACCATGGCAGCTCAGCTCGGCGGCAATGGCGGCCGGTGCCGTGTGCGTCGGCATTTGAGAGAACAGCTCTTTTCCCGGCTTCCGCTGTCGAACGAGCAGCACATCAACATCTTCTATTGCCTGGGCAGCACCTAATGTCGTTCCATGGGAGACGCCGATCGTGCGGTCAGCAGCATCCCCGGCCGTGATGCCTGCGTCGTCCCACGCAAGTTTAGCCGAGGCCACGGCCATCTGGGTGGCGCGGTTCATGAATGGCAGCCGGTCCCCGGGGATGAAATTTTCGGCCCTGAAATCTCGCACTTCGCCGCCGTTGTGGGTGAAATGGTTCGCAGTATCGAAAGACGTAACCGGGCTGATCCCTGATCTCCCGTCCAGAAGATTCCCCCAGAACTCCTTCCATCCGATGCCGATGGAGGAGACGACGCCCAGGCCAGTTATGACGACGCGCTTATTCATGCTTTACGCTGAACACCAGCTCCGCCTCAGCGACCTTTGTCTCGCCTACCGAGGCCGCTCCCGACACATAGGCTCCGGTTGGCAGGGATTTGACGTTTTCAACGGTTATTCTGATCTGATCTCCCGGAGTGACCGCATGCAGAAAGCGGGCTTTGACCGAGCCGAAGTAGTACAGAGGCTTTGGAGCCCCCTCCGGCGGCCCGTTCTTCGATGCGAACATGACAATGGCCGCCTGCGCCATGGCCTCGATGATGGCCGCCCCGGGCATGACGGCCTTTTCCGGGAAATGGCCGAGAAAGAAGATGTCGTTCCCTGAGACGTTCTTGATCGCCACCGCGCGCTTGCCCGGCTCGATCTCGACGATCCGGTCCAGCATGATGAAGGGAAAACGCTGGGGGATAAGCTTCTTGATCTCTTCAAAATCGAGCTGCATGTGTCACCGTCCTCTGCCGCCGAGGATGACGGCCGCATTCTGTCCGTAGGGGTCGGCAGCGGTCACGAGCACCCTGCCCACCGGCCGCTGTCGGGCCGAGTTCGGCACGTTGTCGAGGTCGCAGTGCGGGTCAGGCCTGTGATAGCTCACCGTGGGGGGAATAAAGCCCTTTCGTATGGCTCCGACCGCGGCAGACAGCGCCAAAGCGCCCGAAGCGGAGAATGACTCTCCTATCATCGACTTGATCGCGCTCACCGGAACGCTGGACGCATGACTCCCGAGCACCTCCTTCAAGACCCTCGTCTCCATACGGTCGAGCCCTGGCGTTCCGTTCGCGCAGGCGCAGACATATTCAAGATCTTCGGGCCGGCTTTGAGCGTCTTCGAGCGCAAGTTCGATGGCGGTCTTCAGGCCTTTTCCTGCACGTTCAAAAGAACTGTCCGATCCGGGATCAAAGGCGTTCCCGGCGCCCAGCACCACGGCGAGTATCTCGGCTCCCCGGCTCACGGCATGCTGTTCATCTTCCAATACCAGCATTGCCGCGCCCTCAGACAGGACGAACCCATCCCTGGCCGCATCAAAGGGCCGGCTGACCGGTTCGCCGCCGCTCATCCCGGACAGATATCCCAGGTTATGGAACAGGAGAAATGTCTCTTCGCAGAGCTCTTCCACACCCCCGGCAAGGACAACATCAGCCCTTCCCTGCCGGATGAAATCAGCTGCGTAGGAGACGGCATCGAGCCCGGCACAGAAGCCGGTGGATATGGTGGTATTGAAACCCTTGATGTTGAAACGGATCGAGACCTGACTTGCCGGAGCGTTGATGACCGTGTTCGGGAAATGGGATGGATTGACGAGCCTCGGTCCTTCGATGAGGCCTGAGCGGTCGAACTGGGAGATGCTGTGGAGGCTTCCGAAGGTCGAACCAAGCGATACGCCGATCGCGCCGGTATTGACGTTAGTGATATCAAGCCTGCTGTCGTCCAGGGCGAGCTTCGCTGCGGAACAGGCAAGACGCGCGCTCCGGTCAAGTTCCCGAAGCCCTTTTTTCCCGAGATATTCCACCGGGTCGAAACCGGCGATCTCGCCCGCAAGCTTCACAGCATACGGAGCCGCGTCAAAAAGCGTTATGGGCCGGAAGCCCTTCTCACCGTGTGCCAGTGCCTGCCAATATGCATCCCTGCCCTTTCCGATCGAGGAGATGACCCCCAGACCGGTTATGACGACCGTTTTCCCCATGTCCCCTTACATTCCCAGGCCGCCGTCTATCTGGACAACCTGCCCGGTCATATAATGCGACGCATCGCTCACCAAAAAAAGCACCGCCTGCGCAACCTCGCCGGCCGTGCCGAACCGTCCCAACGGGATCTGCTGGAGGGCCTTTTCCCGGAATTTTTCGCCAAGCTGCGATGTCATGTCTGTTTCGATGAATCCGGGAGCGACGGCATTTACGCGGATGTTGTACGGTGCCACTTCTTTTGCCAGCGACTTCGTGAATCCGATGATCCCCGCCTTGGCCGCGGCATAGTTCACCTGGCCCGCCATGGGCCGGATGCCGCTGACCGACGAAACATTCACGACGTTCCCGCTTTTCTGCTTGAGGAAAGTGATGATACAGGCGCGGGTCGTATTGAAGACTCCCGTCAGATCGGTGTCGATGACGTCGCCCCAGTCCTCCCTGCTCATCGCCATGAGCGACCGATCGCGGGTGATGCCGGCGTTATTGACGAGGATGTCGAGCCTGCCGAACTCGCCTTTGACCTGCTCGATCATGGTTTTCGCGCCTTCGAAGTCCCGGACATCGAGCCGTATCGGTAAAGCCCGTTGTCCCAAAGCCCGAACCTCGGCAGCCAGGGCCTCGGCGGCTTCCTGGTGAGCCGTATAGGTGAACGCGCAGTCAGCGCCCTGCCCGCTCAGGGCAAGCACAATGGCGCGTCCTATGCCCCGCGACCCGCCCGTAACAATGGCCGTGTTATCGCGCAGCCGCTTCTGGTCCAACAAACCTCCCGGTCCTGCGGAACGATACGTCATCAGCGAAGCCAGGTGAACGAGAATTCCCGCCCGCTCGATTTCAGAGGCCTTGGTTTCGTCCGCTCCGCCTGTCCCGTGCGCCCCATTACTTGGTGGACGAATAGAACACGATCACACCGCTCCTGTCGCGGGTCATGGTCATCTTGTCCACAGGTATTCCCGCCTCGCCAAGGATCCGCTCGAAGTCCTTCACTGTCCGCTGCAGGAACCCGTCCCAATCCGCGATCCAGTGGTACTCCTGGGCACGGTAGCGGTCCGCATCCTTGAACGCGGCAATGAGCTTCCCGCCTTTGTTCAGCAGCTGGTAGAGGGACCGCAGCAGCTTTACGAGAAAATCATCAGGGAGGTAATCGAAATATCCCACGCTGTAGATCACATCCTGGGGACCGAACTCAGCTTTGGCGATGTCGTGGTCGAACATCCTGAGCGCGTTGTACTTGGTCACCGTTATCTGCTCAGGAGCCAGGTCCGCAGGCGCGAACCGTTTCACGGCGAAATCCAGGGCGTCGCCGTCGAGGTCGATGCAGGTGAACTTCGCCTTCGATTGTCTGATATCCGGGACCAGCATCGAGACCTCACGGCACGAACCGCAGGCAATATCCAGCACTTTCAGGTCCTGCCTCGCGGAAAGCTCGGCATGGAGAAGCTCGGTCAGCTTCTCAAGCCTCCCTCGCAGGGCGTGGGCGAGCGGCCAGTCCAGGATATATTTGTCCAGATAGTATCCAATTCCGTCGGACATTGGCGTGTTCCGATACGCGGTTTCTAGTGTCTTGTAGTCTCCCTGGTAGCCCTGCGGCCAGGTCCGGATCCGGTTGATGGCATAGCTTTTTGAAAGAAAGGGGTGGGTCCTCTTGCGGAAATAGGACCGGGTGGCCTTTATCACGTTCTCATCCTTGACCTCCGCCTCGAACTGTGCACAGACCTTCAGGACCGTATCGTTCAAGGTTACGATGTCCCGGAGAATGGCCTCCTCATCCGCCTGGTCACCCGCGATGCGTCGCTCCAGGGTCCTCAGTTCCTCCATGTAGCGCTCGATCGCCTGCCCGAGGATGAGCGTGTATTTTTCCTGCTCTTCTCCGACCGACCAGAGGGCATCCTGCTCAGCATTAACCCCGTATTTCAGTTCGTTCTCCATAATAATTGCTCTCCTTATTGTCAGAATGTTTGATGTGATGCCGGCACACCGGATACCGTGGGGCGTGACCACTTGGGGCACGGCAGCGGTCAGCTCATGAACAGATGCGGGGGGTCACCTCCTTCTTCTAGCAAAGTGATAGTGCATCAATGCTCAGCCCCGATAGTGCCGGCCAGGGGCTATTTCTCAGTACAGTGAACGATTGATAATGAAAAGGACAGGGTAGCGTAACGAGCGACTGCGACGACTAAAACATTACCTGCAGAGCGGAATTAAGTCAAGTTTTTTTTGTTTCAAAAGTGGTCGTGCGAAAGGTTCAGGAAGGCATAAGAGGACTACTTTAGGATTATGAACGAGCAACGCCTCGTCGTTGCGGTTATGTGCGCTGCATCTGATGCGAGAACAGGAAAGGGAGGGGAGCTTTAGATGGCGGAGATTATGCCGCGGTCCATACGGAAGTGCTGCTGGGTCTGGCGGGCAAGGTCGGAATTATGGGTGACCATGATGAAGGTGGTGCCGTGCTCTTTGTTCATCCGGAGAAAGAACTGCATCATGTCGTTCTCGGTCTCCTCGTCAAGGTCGCCCGTCGGTTCGTCGGCGAGGATGAGCTCGGGGCTGTTCATGAAGGCCCGGGCGATGGCCACGCGGCGCTGCTGACCGCCCGAGAGCTGGGAAGGATGGGCATTGATCTTGTCGCTGAGCCCTACTGCACGGAGGAGCTCCGTCGCTCTCTGCTCGTGGCCATCACCGGCTGTCCGCTGCGGCCGGAACGCGACAGGCAGCAGGAGGTTCTCCTTCGCCGTCAGGATCGGGAGCAGGCTCGCGGACTGGAACATGAAGCCGACCTGCTCGCACCGGTACTCCGAAAGCCGGTCGCTGGTCCAGGTATAGAGGTCCTCGCCGTTGAACAGAACCCGGCCCGCTGTGGGAGAGACCATCCCGCCGACGAGCGACAGGAGTGTCGTCTTGCCCGAGCCGGAATGGCCCACGATGGAGACGAACGATCCCTTCTCGATGGTCAGGGATGCGTTCTTCACCGCGACGATGGTGTCGCTTCCCACCGGGTACTCCTTCACTACCTTGTCGATCACGATCTGGCTCATGCTTACTCCGTTTTGATCACCATCAGGGGCTCCATCTTCTTGAGACGCTGGATCGGCCCCAGTGCGCCGAGCACGCAGATCGCCGTCCCGCCCAGGAAGCTCATTACCGAGATCACGACCCGTTCCATGACGGAAAGATCGGTGGAGAGATGCTTGACGATGGAGAATGTCTTCGCGAAGAGCGCGGATAGGCCAGTCCCCGCGACGATGCCGAGGACGCTCCCGGCAAGGCCGATGACCAGCACCTCGATCAGGAATATCCGGAAGATGTGCCGTTCCTTCGCGCCCAGGGCGCGCATGATGCCCACCTCCTTGGCCCGCTCGTTCGCGATGGCGGTAAAGATGGCCCAGACCAGGAAAAAGGACATGATCGCCGTCAGGGAGATGGTCATGGTGAAGATCCTGCTCATGTCCGTGAGCGTTGTGATGATGTTCTTGCCGATGTCCTTGCGGGCCATGGCATCGGCCTCGATGATATTGTCCTCGACCTCCGCAGCAACCGTTGCCGGGTCGACACCGGGCTTTACCTTGACCAGGATCACCGAGATATCATCAGGCTGCAGGTTCTTCACCTTGCCGCTCGCGACGATCGCCAGCATGTTCTCCATCCCGATGAACACCGCCCTGTCGTACCCCGTACCGGTCCTTTCCAACGACCCGACGAGCCTGAACACGTTCCCGAACAGCATGCTGTCCATCTCGACGAGCCCCAGCCGGATGTTGAACGCCGATTCGTCGCCGGCGACCGCCTCTCCCTTGCCGAGCCTGCGCTGAAGCTTCTCCGCCAGCCAGGGCTTGATGATGAAGTCCGTGTCCTGGTTGAAGGCGATCACCATCGAATCGGGGACGGAGCAACATACGCCCGCGACCGTGACGAGGTACACCTGCTCGGTGGCCTTCTCGACGCCCGGAAGGGCCCGCACACGATCAAGGATGCTCCGTTTCATATAGAAGGTCTTGATCCGGTTCTCGAGCAGGATCTCCTCGGCCGCTCCCCGCGCGTTGGTGGGCACGACCAGCACGTCCGCTCCGAGCCGCTCCGTGCTCTTCTTGATGCTGCCGTTCACACGCTGGACAAAGGACAGCGAGAACACGAGCGCCGATGACAGCAGCGCAATGGCGAAAATCAGGATGGCGGTTCGGAGGGGCTTCCGCTTGAGGTTCTTGATGGCAAAGGGAGTAAGGCTCGGCATGGGAAGGTCTATCTTTCTCGCATCATGATCGCGGTTCAATATCTAGATCATTATACCGGATGGATGAATTCTTATGCAAGCGGCAAATGAGACGATCTGCCGGATTCGGCCCGGGCCCATCCGGGGCGCACCAGCTCCGGCGCGCAGGCACAAAAAAACCTCTCCCCGCGGATGGACCGCAGGGAGAGGTCATGGTCAGCAGATGGTGGTGATTACTTCTTGAAGTTCGCGTCGAGGCCGCAGAGCACGGCGTTCTTGTCGCCCTGGCCCATGCTCTTGTGGCAATTAAAGCAGGTCGACATGGTCCTGGAGGAGACCGTCCTTGCGCCGGCATCATAGAGCATGAACACGCCGTCGGTGATGGTCTTTGCTTCGCCCTTCTCGTCCTTGATCCCCTTGCCTTCCACATCGCAGCCCTCGGCAACGTTGCGGACCGTCAGGAGCGCGAACTTGCCGTCAGGCGTCGGCATGGCGTCATGGAGCTGATGGGCGGCAGGCATCATCTTCTCGTCAACGAGCTTCAGGGTCTTGGCATCGAGCACCCAGAGGCGGTCGGCAGCGGACTGCATGATGTACTTGCCGTCCTTCGTGAAATACTGGCGGAAGGTGATGGTGTTGTTCGGGTCGCCCTTTATCGTGTTCTTGGTGATGACCTTCAGCTTGCCCTTCTCGAGCTGAGCCAGGTCAACCAGCACGAAGTCCACGTCGCCGGTCATCTTGCCGTCCTTCACCTGGTTCATGGTGAACACCCAGGTCTTCATGTCAGGCGAGTTCGTGCCGTGCGTGAACTTGTAGGTGCCCTTGGCATAGCCCATATCGCTGATGAACACGCGGTGCAGGTGCTTCAGGTCCTTCTTGCTGAACACGTCCACATAGCCTTCCACGCCCATGAATACCGGCATGTAGTTATCCTTGCTCTGGCCGGAAGCGCAGTATAGCGGAGGCTTGTCACCAGGCGCGCGCGCCGGATCCGGCGTCAGAGTTACGTCCTGAATGACCTTGCCGGTCTTGAGGTCGGACTTGCCGACATGCATCTTCTTGTTGGTATCGGGAATATAGGTGGACCAGAACAGCACGGTCGGGTCGTTCGAGTCGATCCGGGCGTCATGCGTGGCATGAGAGGTCTTGTCCCCGATGTCCACTTTATCCAGCTTGGTGATCTTCACCGGCTCGTTGGCATTGCTCGGGTCGATGATCACCTCAGCCTGGGCGAAGTGGCCGCCGTGACCGGCAACGTACACCGTGGCCGAATAGGTCGGGCCGGCCGCGACCGCTGTAGGCACCGCGGTGGTCGGCGCGACCGTCGTGAGCGCAAGATAGCTCACCAAGACTACTGCGACAATTGCGAAAAGCACTGCAAACTTTTTCATTGTGGATCTCCCCTTTCCTTCGTATGATTAAGATACCTTGTTGAGTTAGTGACCAGAACGTTTACTTCTGACTCAAGAGTGTTGTATTCTTGCCCGCTCTCACCTCCCCTTTTTACAAGATCTGCAGGATCGTTAATGAAGTCTTTCCGAACAGGCCACGTCATGGGCCCGCCCCTTTTAACCTTTATCTTATCTACTTCTGGAACTGGAACGGCACCGTCCGTTGTCCGGACCGTTCGAACCGGAGCGTAAGGGCCAGCTCCGATCCTTTCTGGATGGTCTTCGGCATATTAAAGATCATGATATGGAAGCTTCCCGGTTTGAGCTCCACGGTATCCCGGGCAGGGACGGGGATCTCCTCGATCCGTACCATCCGATTTTCCCTCACGTCGTGGAACTCAATCACCGTCTTCGGCAGCGACGCCGTGACCCCGATCAGGTTGTCACGGCCGCCGGCGTTCCGGATCGTCATGTAGAGAGAGCCGGAGCCGATAAAGAGCGGCGAAAGCTCGGCATACTGGCCTTCAATGGTGATCTGCGGCGGGGAAGAGGAGCATCCCGTGCCCGCGATGATCAGGACCGCCAGCACCACCCCCCGAAGAACGATCAACGATGCATGTGAGCGGTTGGCTTTCCGTTGCATCATCATGGAAGAATTGCCGGATCCATCAGATATGAGCTATGAGCACACGAGAGCATTCTGATGAAGTACCGTATATTAGTGCAGGGTCTTGCGGCATGTCAACGTAAAATTCTAACTTGAGAGTATATATTGTTCATTTTTAGGGGTTTTCTTTGCTCTTTTCGTTACGAAAAGTGATGCGTGGCGCGCCCTTCCCCTTTTCCGCTTTTTTTGGTATGATTATCACCAGCCGGACATCACGAAAGGAGACCGAACAATGGTACAGAAAGCCAGCACCAAGCTGACCGATATGCTCCAGCAGGCGATCGCACGGGAGATACAGGTGAGCGTGCAGTATATGTGGCAGCATATCATGGCAAAAGGCCTCGAATCGGCGGAGATCGCCGATGTCTTCGAGGATGCCGCGATCGAGGAGATGAAGCACGCCGAGAAGATCGCGGAGCGCATCTTCTACTTCGATGTCGCCCCCACCACCAAACCGTCGCCCATCGTCGTCGTGCCGGGCCTCAAGGAGATGCTCGAGGCAGATGCCAAGGCGGAAGAAGAGGCGATCGACCTCTACAAGGCCATCATCAAGCAGGCCGAATCCGAGGGCGACTCCACGACCCGGCTCCTCTTCGAGCAGATCCTCGCCGACGAGGAACGGCATCACGACACCTTCACGACGCTGCTCGGGAAATAGTTCCCGTCACCAGCACGACCGTCCCGCGAACAAGAAAAGGCCGAAGCTTCACGCTTCGGCCTTTTTCTTCCCGATGGGACGAACCGCTCCTTATGCCCTTCCCATGCCGTAGATACGGTCAAGCAGATCCCTGTCCTCCAGCACTTTGGCGTGGAGCCACGGCATGTACTCCAGGGTAACGACGCCGTTCCATTCCAGCTCCTGCAGGCGGTCCAGGAGGTCGAGGCAGAAGTTGTCGCGCTCAACGGGCTGGAATTTCTTCGCGACGCCCTTGAGCTCGCGGTCGCGGGTCACCGCCGAAAGATGAAGGTTGACGATATGAGTATGGTAGCTTTCAATGACCCAGGTGATCTCCGGCTTGGGAAGATTCGAAGTGTCCAACACCATCGGCAGGCTTTCCTTCATGATCAGATCGGGCGTCAGGACCAGCTTTGAGTTCCACAGGGTCTCCACGGCGATAACGACCCGCGTGCGCTCCTGCAGATGCCTGATGTTCTCGACCACGGACAGATGGTCCAGGTCGCCGCTTTCTGGGCCCACGGCCTCGGGGTGGAAGACCGCGATGCCGGACCCCACGGCCTCGGCGAACTGGACGGCCTTCCCTGCCCAATCGATGAACTTGCCGTCGGCCAGATGTCCGTCAGGGGCGTGGACCGAGTAGACAGGAACCTGGTAGTCCCGGACCTGCCGCTCGATGTCCGGAAGGCGGTCCTTGTCCTTCAGGAACGCGTCAAGGTCCTGCGGCAAGGCCAGCTCGATGGGCACGCCCTGCAGCTTGCTGAGCCGCTCATCGCTGTTGATATACTCGATCTGTCTTCGAATACAGAAGTACATTAGGTATTGTGGCCAGGCTTCCGGCGAAACTAAGCGGCTGCAACGGTCCGGAGGCGCGGCCGGAAGGCCGCGCTTGTGAAAAAAGATTATAGCATTGACCCGGCTCATTTTGTTGTTTTTTTTACCATCGTCCGGATAGTGGGTCGGTCCGCCTTCAAGCATTTTCTATAGATTTATTAGGAATATTTATGGGCATTTCCGGGTTTCTGCTTGACAAGAAACTGGCTTTCCGGTAGATTTTTCGAGCATAGCATCATCCCCCCAAGGAGCGCTCAGGTTATGAAAGAAGGCCCTCTGCTGTTGCCGGAGATCCACGGAATTCCGGAGATCGTCACCTATACGTGGTTCGCCATGGCCGTGCTGATCGTGCTTGCCCTTGCGGCGCGCGCCAGCCTGAAAAGGACGGCGCCCACAGGCATTCAGAACGTGTTCGAGGTGATCTTCGAAGGCCTTGACAATTACATCGAAGAGATCATGGGACCCGACGGAAAACGGTACTTCCCGCTCATCGGCAGCCTCTTTCTCTTCATCCTGGTGTCCAACCTGCAGGGGCTGGTCCCGGGCTTCGAATCGCCCACCGGGAACATCAATACGACCGCGGCCCTGGCCATCACCGTGTTCTTCGCGACCCATATCATCGGCGTGTCGAGGCACGGCTTCTCGTACTTTAAGCACTTTGTGGGCCCCATGGTGCTCCTGGCGCCGCTGATGATCCCCTTGGAGGTCATCAGCCACCTTGCCCGGCCTGTCTCTCTGGCATTCCGTCTCTTCGGCAACATGCTCGCGAAGCACAAGCTGCTCGTTGCGCTCCTCGCGCTGTCGCCCTTCGTGCCTGTGTTCATGGTCCTGGGCCTCGGTGTGTTCGTGGCCTTCGTCCAGGCGGGCGTGTTCACGCTCCTGACCATGCTGTACCTTGCCGGCGCCATCGAAGAAGCGCACGGCAGCGAACATCATTAGAAGACCCGCTTGCAGGCCTGCAAGCTGACAAGCTGGAAAGCTTAAGTCACCCTGGCGAACGCTGTTCCCGCGAATGCGGGAGTCGCCTGGAGGTAGCAACCCGGCACGATTCCGGCCAGAAGTCTATATTGAGAAGAAAGGAGAGAAATCGATGAAAAAGCTCGCAGTTCTCGTTCTGACCCTCAGCCTGGTCCTCGTCGCCGCCGTTGCGTTCGCGGCCGAAGGAGCAGCCCCTGCAGCGGCAACCGGCGGCCTGACCACTGGCGTGGCAGCGCTCTTCGCCATCGCCATCGCGGCGTTCGGCGGCAGCCTCGGCATGGGCCTGAGCATCAGCAAGGCGGTCGAAGGCATCGCGCGCAATCCCGAAGCCTCCGGCAAGATCATGACCACCATGATCATCGGTCTGGCGCTGATCGAATCGCTGGCCATCTACACGCTGGTCATCATCTTCATCAAGGCGTAAGCCAGACCAGCGAGAGCAGTACCCGAAGAGGGGACGGTGAGAACCGTCCCCTCTTTTTTATTGAAGATCCCTGCAGCTTGCAGGGATCTTAAGCAGGACTGTGCACAAGCATGCGGATGCAGTCATGGCCGATGACATCACCAATTTCTGTTCCGCCTGATCCTCGTTCATCGGACCTTATCCATGTCCCTTTGATTTGCTTTTCTTCTGGCGTTCGAAGTATCATCGCGGTTTTTTCCCTTTTTCCCTCCTCCCCTTTGCGGTATAATAACGCCTCGATTCCGACCATTATCAAAGGAGCATCACTATCATCATGAATACCGTTCGCGTAAGGTTCGCGCCCAGCCCCACCGGCGCGCTGCATATCGGCGGCGTCCGCACCGCGCTTTTCAACTGGCTCTTTGCCCGCCATCACAAGGGAGCCTTCATCCTCCGCATCGAGGACACGGACCAGGCGCGGTCCACGGACGAGTCCATCAAGATCATCATCGACGGCATGAAGTGGCTCGGCATGGACTGGGACGAGGGTCCGTCCGTATTGTCGGACGGAGCGGTCAAAGGGCACCGTCAGACCGAGCGCATGGACATCTACCGCGAGTACGCTGACCGCCTCTTACGTGATAACAAGGCATATTATTGCTACTGCTCGCCGGAAGAGCTCGACATGCGGCGCAAGAAGGCCATGGCGGCCGGGAAGGCGCCCAAGTACGACCGAAAGTGCCTCGGCATGAAGGAGCCGGTCGCAGGGCGGATGCCGGTGCTCAGGTTCCTGTCCTCCGATGAGGGCGAGACCGTGGTGCGCGATCTGATCCGCGGAGCAGTGACCTTCGAGAACAAACAGCTCGACGACCTGATCATCATGCGTTCCGACGGGTTCCCGACCTACAACTTCGCCGTCGTGGTGGACGACGTGACCATGAAGATCTCCCATGTGATCCGCGGCGACGACCACCTGAACAACACGCCCCGCCAGATCCAGATCTACCGGGCGCTGGGGTACGAGCCTCCGGAGTTCGCCCATCTTCCCATGATCCTCGGGTCGGACAAGACGAAACTATCAAAGCGCCACGGCGCGACCGCGGTCACCGAATATATCGACCTGGGTTATCTTCCCGAGTCGCTCGTCAACTATCTTTCCCGGCTCGGCTGGTCCCACGGTGACCAAGAGATCTTCTCCCGCCAGGAGCTGATCGAGAAGTTCACGCTCGACAGCGTGGGCAAGGCGCCGTCGGTCTTCAATCCTGAAAAGCTGCTCTGGCTGAATCACCACTACATCCAGCAGGCGGACCATGGCAGGCTGGCGGGGCTCGTGCTCGATCTCCTGAAGAAGGACGGCATTGTGCAGGACGGCAAAGAGCCTGACGCTGCTTGGATGAAGAGTCTCGTCAAGATACTGACGGAGCGCAGCCACACGCTCGTCGAGATGAAAACAGGCGCAATCCCGTTCGTCCAGGATGAGATCGCCATGGACGAGAAGGCAAAGACCAAGCACCTGACGCCCGATGTGGCCCCGCTCCTGATTGAGCTTGCAGGGGCGCTCAAGGCACTTGAGCCCTTCGTCCATGACACGATCGAGAAGGCCTTCAACGATCTCGTGGCCGCAAAAGGCATCAAGCTCGGCAAGCTCGCCCAGCCCGTGCGCGTGGCCTTGACCGGCGGGACCGTAAGCCCCGGCATCTTCGACGTCATCGAGGTCATGGGGAAGGACAAGGTGGTCCGCAGGATAGAGGCGGCGGTTCATCTGATCAGTTAAGCAGAACAGACAAGGGCCGGACCCCCGATGCAACGATTGGACGCGGATGAACGCGGATAGAATCCGAGTCTTAGGTTCTTGCGTCAGTGATTCATAATAGGTTGTGTTGTCAGCCGTGATCATATCTGATCCGCGTCCAAGTGATCTTGCAGGATTAGCCATGCCAGACCTCATGCCGCTCCTGTTCGTCGGTCACGGTTCGCCGATGAACATCATCCAGCAGAACGATTTTACCGAGAGCCTCCGGAAGGCAGGAACAGCGCTGCCGAAGCCCCGCCTCATCCTCTGCGTCTCCGCCCACTGGGTGACCGACGGCACCTTCGTCACCGGCGCGTCCAAGCCGAAGCAGATCTATGACTTCTACGGCTTCCCGGACGAGCTCTACCAGGTCGCTTATCGTGCAGCCGGCTCCCCGAAGGACGCGGAATATATTACAAAGCTCGGCAAGAACATCCCGGTCTCGCCCGATGACCATTGGGGCATCGACCACGGCACCTGGGCGGTCCTGCATCACCTCTATCCCGGGCACGGCATCCCGGTCATCCAGCTGAGCCTCGACGGCAACAAGGAAGAAGATGAGCACTACCGCCTCGCGTCATTCCTCCAGCCGCTCCGGTCCGAGGGTGTGCTCATCATCGGGAGCGGCAACATCGTGCACAACCTGCGGCTCATCAGCTGGCAGCAGTTCGGCGAGGAGCCCTTTCCCTGGGCGAGGAAGTTCGACGAGCAGGTGAAAGATGCGCTGGCACGGAAGGATGATGATCTCCTGATCAACTTCGACAGCCGTGACCGGGACATGGGATTCCATGCTGTCCCGACCAACGAGCATTACCTGCCGCTTCTATATATCGCCGCTCTTCGCGGCAAAGTAGAGAACGTCGAATATATTCATGAAGGCTTTCAGCATCGCTCAGTATCGATGCGGAGCTTCATCGTACGTTAAAGGCGGAAAAAGATGACCGGTCCTGACCCGAGAACGCACGCTGTTATGAACGTCGAAAAAGGCGAGAAAGGAGCAGGCCTCTGGGCGACGCCGCAGATACCGGACATCGGGATCTACAAGCTGGCCGTGAAAAAACGGCTGGACGGTAAATTCGAGTGGGTCCACTTCCAGCACCGTTTGGACGGCACGCGCAAGGTCCTGCTCCGGGGCGAGATAGAGTCCAAGGACCGGCTCTCCGCTGTTCTGGAGGTGACGAACAGCACGCTCTTGCGCATCTATGGCGTCATCATGCAGGTCGCCGACTTCTCCGCATCAACGACGGACGGCAAGAAGTTCGACGGCCCTGTGCAATGAATATCCAGAATCGTTTTTCTCTCGCTTGCATGCGGCTCTGCATTGAAAAGAAAACGCTCCTCTCCGGTGAAGTCCACACCTACCCCTGCGAGCTGCTCCATTACGAGAGCGGCTCGGGCATCCTGCGGTATGTCATCGACCGGAAGTATGACATCCATGGAGTGAAACTCTCACCCGGGGACGAGACCATCGCCCTGTACTGGGAAGGAAGGCCCTATACCTTGTACGTCTGGCGCAGGCGAGCGAAGAAGGACACGACGTACTATTTCAACATCGCCGACCGTATATCGCTCACGCCGCAGGAATTCATCTGGCGTGATCTTGCCGTGGACATCCTCGTGGACAGCAGGGGCGTCCATGTCCTTGACGAGGACGAGCTTCCTTCTGGTCTTGATGCTGGTTTCCTTCATTCCATCCGGGAAGCGCAGGCGCATATCCTCAGCAACTACCCCCGCATCATCGACGAAGCTGTCTCAAAACTGCTCTCTTTCGCACCTCCGTGCTAGGGATCCTTCACTCTTCTCTGTTTTGCATTGTTAAATCGCTCGCTTTACGCTACAATTGTCCGTGCGGCTCGACCTGTTCCTGAAGACCACCCGGCTGGTGAAACGAAGGACCGTGGCGCAGGAAATGTGCGATGCAGGAAAGGTGCTGGTGAATGGCAGCCCTGCCAAATCGGCAAAGGAGGTCAGGCCCGGTGACATCCTGCGGTTATCGTACGCTTCGCGGACCATCGACATCGAGGTCCTCGGCGTCCCGGCATCGTCGAAAAATATCAAGACCCCTCCGGAAGAACTGTACCGGGTGACCAGAGACCAGCGGCTGCAGCGGGAAGATCGCTTGCCCGGATGAACCGGAACAAGACCTTGGAACCGCGGCGTGCGATGGTTTGACGATATTTCAGAAAAGCACAGGCTCCAGGGTTTTCTTCCGCTTTGCGTGCTTCGCGGTAAACGGGTTTTGTCACACTCCATAAGCAGGGTTCAGGGTGAAGTTGAAACTCCCTGCACCAAGCTGCGGGGAGTCTTCGATCCTCAAGGTTGTACTTTTATTCAAATCGCTCACATTCCCCGCAGCAAGCTACCGGGGAATGCGCTCGCTCCTGGATTCAATATGAATAAAAAACCCCTCATTGCATTGACCATGGGCGACCCGGCGGGCATAGGGCCGGAGATCATCGCCAAGGTCTTCGACACCGGCGAGGTCTTTTCTCACTGCCGTCCGGTCATCGTCGGCAACGCCGGCGTCATGAAGAAGATCGTCGAGGACCTGCGCCTCTCGGTCTACATACGCACCATCGGCACCATCGCTGAGGCCGATCCGGCTTCCGGCAAGGCCGACGTCCTGCACCTCGCCAACGTTGACCTCGCGAAGCACCTTTGGGGCCGGCCGAACGCAGCGTCGGGGAAAGCGGTCGTCGAGTACATCAAGCTGGCAGCAGAGCTTGCGATGTCGCGGAAGGTCGACGCCATCGTAACGGCGCCGATCAACAAGGAACTGATGAATGCGGCCGGGTTCGACTATAGCGGCCATACGGAGCTCCTGGCGAGCCTTACCAACAGCACGAACTACGGAATGATGTTCGTCGGCGGCGGGCTCAAGCTCATCCTCGTGACGATCCACCACGCGATCACCGACCTCCCCCGGCTCATCACCCGTGACCGCGTGCTCAGGACCATCAGGCTGGCGCATGCTGCCATGCAGGGGTTCGGCATCGAGAAGCCGCGCATCGGCGTTGCCGCGTTCAATCCCCATGCCAGTGAGGGCGGCCTCTTCGGCCACGAGGAATTGAATGAGATTCTTCCCGCCGTGCTCGAAGCGCGTGGTGAAGGCATCGACGCCAGCGACCCCCTTCCGGCCGACACGCTGTTCTTCAAGGCAAGGAACAACTACTTCGACATCGTGGTCGCCATGTACCATGACCAGGGCCTGGCCCCTTTGAAGATGCTCGCCTTCGGCAACGCCGTGAACGTCACCGTCGGCCTTCCGATCATCCGCACGTCTGTTGACCACGGCACGGCCTACGACATCGCCGGAAAAGGGTGTGCTGATCCGACCAGCCTGCTCGAGGCCGTCAAGCTCGCCGCACAGATATCAAAACAGCAAAAGAGTCCCGGTGAGGAGCGCGCATGAGCGGCCAGCCCTCACTTTTTCTCACCCGCCCCCATCTCTTCGCCGTGATCTTTTTCGCGATCTTCATCTTTCTGCTCTACCAGATGACGGGGCTCCTTGCGCCATTTTCCTCGTCCCTTCTGTGGGCGGCGATCATCGCGCTTGCACTGGCCCCGCTCTACCACCGCGTGGAAATAGGAACAGAGACTTATCGGGCAAAGCATTGCGCCACAGAGGGCATGGCCGCAGGCCACAGGCAGAGTTCAACGGGATAGGCCGAAGGACCGGTATTTGTTATTCCTCGGTGTGCTCGGTGAGCTTTGTGGCAGATGAATTCTGCTCTTGTTTGCATCGGGAAGGAGAATGGGGAGAATGGAAGATCTTGCTAAATCCGACACATGGCGGGTGTTCCGCATCATGGCGGAGCTGGTCGAAGGATTTGAGGCGCTGAACGGCATCGGACCGGCGGTGACCGTCTTCGGCAGTTCGCGGCTCCAGCCCGGCTCGCCGTACTACAACAAGTGCCTGAAGGTCACGGAAAACCTCGCGAAGAGCGGCTTCACCGTCATCTCCGGCGGTGGTCCCGGTATCATGGAGGCCGCGAACAAGGGGGCTCAGAACGGCAACGGGATCTCCGTGGGGCTGAACATCGCGCTCCCCCATGAGCAGTCGGCGAATCCTTTCCAGGACATCAAGGTCGAGTTCCGCTACTTCTTCGTCCGAAAACTGATGTTCGTGAAATACGCGGTGGGATATGTCATCTTTCCGGGCGGGTTCGGGACCATGGACGAACTGTTCGAGGCGCTCACGCTCATCCAGACCAAGAAGATCCGGAGCTTTCCGGTGATCCTGGTGGGGAGGCAATACTGGGCGGGAATGATCGACTGGATGAGGACCGCCGTCCAGGGCATGGGGAATATTGACGCCGGGGACCTGGACCTCTTTCATGTGGTCGAAGAACCCGAAGAGGTCTGCGAGATCATATTCCGGCGGTACAAGGACCGGACAGCGGCATTTCCCAGCGACAAGCGCGCGTCCCACCGCAAGGGCGTGTAGCGATCCGCTCGGGCGGCGCTACGGCTCATTTTCCCATTTTTTCCTTCGTTTTTCCGCGCGGACCTTCCGATGGTGCCTGGCCCGATGCATGCGGAACCACGCCTCGATGTTCTGCCGGTAGATCATGACCAGCAGGATGGCGGCGATGCCGATGCCGACCACCGTGAAGAACGCCCCATACCGAGCGTCGCGGAAGAACGTCCCGCCGACGGTCAGGAGCGTCGTGCCGAGGAGCCTCCCACTGGTCGACACAAGCAGGAAATCCCGCTGACCCATGTGCCCCAGTCCCAGCACGTAGCACAGGATGTCCTTGGGAAAACCCGGGACCAGGAACATGATGAAGGCCAGGAACAGTCCCTTGTGCTTCATCACATAGTCGTACCGCTTGATGACCTCGGCGTTCACAAACACCTCGACAAGGTGCCGTCCCAGCATCCGCGCTATCAGGAACGCTATCCAGGAGCCGATAGCCAGCCCGATGGTCGAGTAGACGATCCCCCAGAAGTTTCCGAAGAAATACCCTCCCACGAAACCCGTTACCTCACCCGGCACAGGCGCGGCCACGACCTGGAGAGCCTGCAGGCCGATGAAGATGAGCGCGGCATTCGCGCGGTGCTCATGGATGAGCATCGTCATCCGGCGCCGGTCCAGGAACAGATCGATCAGGCCGAATGAGTACAGCAGGTAGGTCCCTACGGTGAGCAGTGTGCCAATGAGCAGGAGCTGGATGATGGATTTTCTGTCGAGTTTGAACATGGCTGATAACGCGGTCAGGTCATTTCTTGAACAGGTCGTCCAATGCCTTTCGGGCATTTTCAGGACCGTCTCCGGTTCGAGAACCCGCCGCAGCTTCAGCGAACAGGAAAAGGTCGCAATGGTTGGCCTTGTCCTTCTCCCGCACCAGCTCCGCGATCGGCTCGCGGCACTGCTTCGGCGCCGTCCGGTCGAAGAACCGGCAGTTCAAGCAGCAACGCAGGTCGGCATGGCAATAAGGGCACTCGTCCCTGCGACCGATCTCGCGTGCGAGGGCAAGCTCCTTCTTGCATGCGTGGCAGACCTTCATGACTGGTTCTACTATATATCATCGCCTTTTGTTAGGCAAGAGCAATGGCCCGCATTTGCCCGTAAGGGTGCTGGACGCAAAAAAAGCAGGGCTGTATAGACCAGCCCTGCTTCGTGCGGTGTCAATGTGAGAATTTGACTCCTTCGCCTATTTAAACTTAAAGTCAGCTTTGTATTTGCTTCCGTCTCCCAGGGCAAGGACCATTGTTCTACACTGGCCGGCGTATGTCTTCGGTGTCTTCCAGTTGAACTGCCAGTAACCATCGCCATCGTACTGCAGCCCCGAAGCGCCTGCCGCATACTCTTCAATTGCGTCTGTCGGGTCCCCTGTCAGGCTGCCGCAGTTGATCATGTATGATCCTAAGTCCCTGAAGCTGGTCGGATCAGAGATCGCCACTCCGTTTGCGTCAGTGAGCCGCCATTTGACGGGGATGGCCTGACCGGCCTTTGCGCTATTCACGATCGGCAGATTATCGACGGGGCTGAAGAACCCGGAGAAGAGGATCTCCGTGGTCGTCACGCTGAAGGCGCCGCTCACGCCGCCAATGGTGAGTGTTGCATTCGTCGTGGTTGCATAGGATCCCGACGAGGTCAGCTGTACGCTCACACGATCCCCGTTGTTAATGGTCCCGGTTGCGGATGTATAGACCCCGCCGTTGATCGAATACTGCCCGCCCGTGATCGAGACCGGTGCGGGCGAGTTGATCCCAGTAACGGTTATTGCATTTGACGTCATCACCGTGTTCAGCAGGACTCCGGTTTGAGCAATGAAAGTGTAAGGATCAGGCGTAGTGTCCACAGGTGCGTTCTGGGTCGTAACACTGAACGTGTCGCTCACGCCGCCGATGGTGAGCGTGGCATTCGTCGTAGTGGAATACGATCCAGACGAGGTCTGGCTGACTGCAACCGCAGAACCATTGCTAACGGTCCTGCGGATGCGGATGTGTAAATCCCGCCATTAATCGAATACTGGCCTCCAGTGATCGAGAGTTAGATCCCTGACTGTTACGATGAAGCTGGAAATTGCGTATTACCGATATGCGCGCAGGACGCGTTCATGCCAGAGACGGTTATGGTGTTCGAGGCGGGACGGACGCGTAACGATATCGCAGCAATGTGACGAGTGTATTCAGCGCAATATTGGTCTGGACTATGAAGGTGAATGGATCGGGGGTGATGTCTGACGGCGCAGTCCATGCAGTCTTTACGCAGGAGTTCGAAGCGCTGAAGTTGATCCACCCGATGTTCTCACCCCAGGCATAGCCGGTGAACTTGCCGTCGCTCCCAATGATCACCCCTCCGCCTGAGGGCTTGAAGTTGATCCATCCGACGTTCTCCGCCCAGGCATAGCCCGAGAGGTTTCCCTTCCCATCATTCACAACGGCGCCGTTCGCGGGATCAAGCTTGATCCATCCGATGTTCTCCCCCCAGGCCATTCCCGTAACTGCCGTATCGGTAACTGTCACACCGGGCCCCCACGAGGGCTGGAAGTTGATCCAGCCAACATTCTCCGCCCAGGCATACTGGCAGCCTGTAGAGCCAGGATCCATGTTCTCGGCATAAGCGCCGAAAGCATACAATACAAAAACGGCAGTGATGAGGAGGATGGTTGGACGTTTCCATTGACTGAGTATGTTTCGCTTCATGATTATTCTCCTCTTATCCAATTACTGAACATCATGGCTCTGACCGCCTCGCACACACCATACGTAATTGCCGGAAATAGGGAACGGGAGGCCAGTGGAGAAGTCTACGCTCCAATAATTAGAAGTCGACCAATGTAGGCTTCTAAAATAGGGCAATGGGGCTGCACCGAAGGAATAATTAAAAACTATATCGGAAAGGCTCGTTAACTGCTCAATTGTCGGGAGGTGCCATCCTTGCCGACCGCCTACTACTTTAGCAACGCAGGTATCAATAGCGGTTTGCAAATCAATAATTTCAGTCTTACCCGCAAAGCTCTCCCAAACAAGGCCTGTTTCCTTGTCCAGCACTGCAGCGCCATCGAGCACCACCTCAAATCTTGGACACGCAGTGATGTCGCAACTAAGTTTCTGGCTCCAAGTCGGCGGAATCTGGTCCAGCGTCTTCATCGTCGGAGCAGGTACGGCTGAAGGCTCGAGACTGCCTGCGTTTCCCATTACGGGAAAGAACAGTACCACAGCAATTGCAATCACTATTGCTGCACTAATAACGTATGACCCTTTTTTATACATGGTCTGATACTTCTTTGCATTGAATATCCGGAAAACTTCATGACATGCTCATATTAGTCCACATCCGGTTAATACAGCCAGCATAGGTTCACCTCTGCACCCAACTAACAAATTATCAACCATCTCAAATCACCCAATTACTGACCATCATAGCTCTGTCCACCTCGCACACACCACACAAGCGCAGAGTCGGTCTTAACAAAGTGGCTCACGGCGCTAGTGCCGATCATCAAGGTAAACGCGCGGGAGGGAGTGTCGGGGAAGAGAGTAGACGTCCAGTAGTAGCCCGTTACCACGCCTGTAAAGGGATGTCCTGCCGGCAGCTTTGGATATCCAGCGGAAGACGAGTCAACGAGGCTCGCGAATTGCTCAACTGTAGGGATGTGCCATCCTTTTCGGCCGCCCAACCATTTGTCAATGCAACCATATACAGCATTAATCCAAGGTGCGGACGTCGTACTCGGCGACTTTTCCCACACTAGGCCTGTTTCCTTATCAAGAACAGCAGCACCATCGAGCACCAACTCAAACCTTGCTGCGCCGGAAGTCTTCTGACTCCAGGTCGGCGGGATCTGGTCAAGCGTCTTCATGGTCGGAGCGGGTGCTGCTGAAGGTTCGAGACTGCCCGCAATCCCCATCACCGGAAAGAACATCACCACAGCAATTGCCAGAACGATTACTGCGCCTACGACGTATGGCTCTCTCTTACACATGGCCTGTACCTCCTTCTCGACTGACATTAATTTCTGCCCTATTGTTTCTTTGCGCCTTTTTCATAGAAAGCAAGGTTCTCCTTGAGCCCCTTGTTCTCCGGCTCCAGCTCGATCGCCTTCTTTTCCGTTTCGATCGCCTCCGCCTTCTTGCCGTTGATGAAGTATGCCCGTGCGAGCGTGTCGAGCGCCTCGGCATTCTTCTCCTTCGTCATTTCCACGGCCCTCACTGCGTGCTCCAGGGCCTTGACCTTGTCCTGAAGCTTCTCGTCCTTTGCCGATGCATAGAGCCACGCCAGATTATTGTGCACACTCGGGTCCCTCGGGTTCAGTCCCAGGGCTGTGTTGTAGTCCTTCAGCGCGCCTTCCTGATCACCTCCTTGCATCCTCACCAGCCCCCGGTAGGTGTAGGCTGATGCCATTCGCGGGTCTAGGATGATCACCTTGCTGAGATCCTCCTCTGCCTTCTTCCCGTCCCCTTTCCGGTATGAGGCAACGCCCCGGTCGAAGTAATGGGAGGCCACAAAAGGAGAGGCCTCTATTGCCTTCGTGTAGTTGTCGATGGCCGCTTGGTAGTTCTTCCGGTCCAGCGCGGCCTTTCCGTCGCGAACGACCTGTTGATAAGCCTGGTATTTCTGCGCAAAGTCCTCCTGCGCGGCGCTCGCGCGGTGAAGCGTCAGCGCCCATGCGCAGAGCAGAATAAAGGCAATGAGCAGCCCGCGAAGCGAACTAGAAAGATACGTTAAATGTGTGAACTTATTGCTCATTGTGGTTTATCCCAAAAGGGGCATCATTCAAAACAAAAAGCCGAGCATACCAAAGGTGTCAACCTTCGGTAGCTCGGCCGTCTTGATATCATCAGACCCGTTGCTTTCCGTCCCCGCCTCACGACGGGTTTGGCTTTATCGAGTTGGTTTCGCTATATCACGAAACAGATGCGAATATGCACGATTTCTAAAATGCGATATTGGAAAACTGAATCCAGGAGCGAACGTATTCCCCGTAGTTTGCTGCGGGGTTAGCGAGCGATTAGAATGAAATTACTGCCTTGAGGATCGAAGATTCCCTGCAGCTTGCTGCAGGGAATTTCAATGCTCGTGTTGCACTACGAATTTAGTTTGAATATAGCAGAGGAGGGGACACTATGATGGGGTATTTTTAGGGTATTGCATGAAATTGCAGCATATTCATGAAGCATACACTTGTGAGGATCGCGGGGATTTTCCGGGGACGGATGACGCTTCCTCGCGTTCTCTAACCGTCTGACGGTTCTTGGAAGAAAATCCTATCCCTTGTCGCTGTTCTGGATCGCCTGGTACAAACGCTGCACGAGGACCTGGTTGTAACCGTGAGAGGTCATGTTGGCCGTAATGCGGCCTTTGATGGGGAAACCGAGGAGATAGAGGTCGCCGATCAGGTCCAGGATCTTGTGGCGCACGAACTCGTCGGGATAACGGAGCTCCGTGTTGATGACCTTGCCGTCGTACATGATGATGTGCGACTGGAGATACCCGCCTCCGACCTTTCCCAGTTTCTGGGCCATATCGATGTTCTCAAAGGTGTTGAAGGAGCGGGCCGGAGCTATGTCCCGCGCGAAAGAGCCCGTCATCGGATTGAACGTAAGGACCTGTTCGCCTATGGGGAGCGGATAGTCGACGCGCATCGATATCTCGAACCCTTCATAAGCCTCCGCATAGAGATGCTTTTCATGCTTTTCTTCTTTTCCAAATCCGATCTTTTGGCGGATGACAGCGACCTTGGTGGAGGCGGACTGTTCCTCGATCCCCGCCTCTTCGATGAGTCCGCAAAAATCCTTGGCGGAACCGTCCACGTTCGGTATCTCCTCGTCGACCTTGATGAGCACATTGGTTATACCGTACATGGAAAGGACCGCCATCAGGTGCTCAACCGTGCGCACCCGCCGCCTGCCGTTGTCCAGGGTGGTGGAGTTGGCGGAGAAGGTCTTCGAGGAGCCGACCTGGGCGTAATCCTCAAGGGACGTAATATGTCCACGGATGGTCTGGCCGTCAAGCGTTTGATAGACGATCCCTTCGTTGATACCGAGGGGGCTTAGAATGATACCGGTGTTCCGGCCGCTCAGGAGCCCGATGCCGTTCAGGACCATGTTCCCCCGCAGGGTGCGCTGTGGTTCAGGGGAATCCACCACGTCCACCACGCCGGGAGGCATCGAAAGATCGGCGCTGACGATCTCAAGCCTCGTATCCGAGGGCAGGACCGTGCTGCGCCCGGCAGGCCGGTGCTTCAGCGCGGACTCCACCTTGTCGAGCAGGACCTCCATATGCAGCGGCTTTTCCAGAAAATCGTAGGCGCCCGCCTTGATGGCGGCAACCGCCGACTCGATGCCGGCATGTCCGCTCATCATGATGACAGGGAGCTGGGGGAACCGGCCATGCAGACGTTTCAGAAGCTGCATGCCGTCCATGCCGGGAAGCCAGACATCCAGCAGGACGAGAGAGGGCTCCATGGTAGCGAGCCTCTCCCAGAAGCTCTCCGAATCTGGAAATATGAGGGCCGGATATCCCTCGTCCTTCAGGATGCTCGCGACCGTGGAACAGATGGAAGGTTCGTCGTCTACTATACAGATAGGGTTCATAGAAGATCATGCCTCATGTTCGTACCGGGCAGATTGCGCGCTTCACCTACGAGCAAGCAATGTCTGTTGATAATCAGGAGATCCAAAGTACCGGATGAAACACGCACATCGACGGAATTAACCGGCCCCTTTGATCCTATTGCCTATTTGGCGCGATGGCCTCACCAATGTTAGTGCTTATTTTGAAAAATCAAACTCAAATGCTGTTGCATCTCCATCGGCGAGAGACTTGACACCGTAATATTTACCACCAGCTTTGAATATGTATTTGCACCATTTTTCAGTGCGTTTAGGCCATTCAAGCGTAACGCAATAAGTTCCATTTTTACCAATATGCCATGTACCTTGAGCGGTTACTTGCGTCATTAACTTTTTCATACTACGGCCAACATCGCTATAGGCAACAAATTTACCATCGAGCTCATTCGTCCACTTGCGGGTGCTCCCGGCGATATAGCTGATGACTTTGGCATTCGGCATAAGCTGGTTTAGCTCGTCTGTTGATAGCTGAACCCCGTTCTGTGCCTTAAGGTCGTTCAGAACCAGGTCACCAGCTTGAGCAGCCAAGGGAAAGGCAAGCAAAACGGATACAAGGATTGAACGAAGCATGAGACACCCCCTAATCAGTTATTCGGCATCTCCAGCTTTGATCACCTCGGCTATAAGTACAGGATGATCTTACATGACGACTATAGCATAAACGTTTTATTTCTAAAAGTAGTTTCCCGGCCGACGTACTTGCAAAAAAACAAAGGCCCGTGCCATTCCGCAACGGGCCTTCCTTCATATTGGATCTTAAATAACGAATCGTCGCACTGAGAAAATGCATTTCTCCTTTGCCGAAATGGCAAAGAGGATGCCGATGAACTACCCCTTTCCGATCGCAGCAAGGTCCTCCTCGATCATGCCACGGAAGAGCGGGACCTTATACTCGTTCTCTTTGAGCGGCTGCGCGTTCTTCATCGCGGCCTCTGCTGCCTTCGTGATGACATCAGCATCGAGCTTCTTGCCTGTAATGGCCGCCTCAATCTCCCGGGACCTCCAGGGAACAGGCGCGGCGCCGCTCAGGACCGCGCGGGCATCAGCGACCACGCCGTCCTTGAACCGGAGCGCCAGTGCGATTCCGGCCAGGGCAAAATCCCATGACGCCCGCGCCCGCACCTTGCGGTACGAGCTGCGCAGTCCGCGTGCAGGCGGCAGCACGATCTCGGTAACGATCTCTCCCGGCTCGAGCACCGTTTCCCTGCGCACATCCGTACGCGGCAGAACGTGGAACTTCTCGACCGGAACGGTCCTCGAGCCTTTCGGTCCCGTGATCCGCACCGAGGCATCGAAGGCGACAAGCGCCGGCGCCGTGTCCGAAGGATGGACGATGAAGCAGGGCCCGCCGCCCAGGATGCAATGATACTGGTTCTCGCCGGCAACAGCGAAGCACTTCTCCCCGCCCTTCCGGAGGCAGTCGAACTCTCCGCGGTAGTACCAGCAGCGCGGCTTCTGGCAGAGGTTGCCGCCCATGGTCCCCTGGTTCCTAAGCTGGGGGCTCGCAACCTCGCGGGCTGCCTGCGCAAGCGCCGCATAGTGTTCATTCACTGCCGGATGCTCCGCCACCTCGGTGATGGTCGTGAGCGCGCCGATGCGCAAGCCGTTGTCTGGGGTTGTGGTGATCCCTTTCAGCTCTTTGAGCCCGCTGATGCTCACCAGCTTCTTGACGGCAAAAACATGATCTCGCAAGCATCCGAGGAGGTCGGTCCCTCCCGCATGCAGACCGGCGCCTGGCGAGGAGAGTTGTTTCATTGCCTCCTTCAGGGTTTTTGGACGTACATAGGAAAAGTTTGTCAGCATGGATTTTCCTCCCGATGTTCACCTGACGCAAATGTTTCTCCTACTTCATTGCCTGGCTGAACAGCTTCATGAGCCGCGGCGGGATCATCGGCGTTTCAAAGACCCTCACGCCCGTGGCATGATACACGGCATTCCCGATGGCCGCTGCCGTAGGGATGGTCACAGGCTCACCCAGTCCCTTAGCGCCCGTAAGATTCGCTTCGGGATCCGGCCGGTCTATGGGAAGGCACGTCATGTCCGACGGGACATCGAGCATGGTCGGCAGTTTATAGTCGTGCCAGTTCTTGTTCACCAGCTTGCCGGTCTGATCTTTGTCAAGGACCCTGCCCTCGGTCATGGCAAAGCCGATGCCCATCGTGATGCCGCCGAATGTCTGGTTGTCGAAGGTCAGCCGGTCCATTACCCTTCCGCTGTCCTGTGCCGCCAGGAAGCGGACGATCCGGACCTCGCCTGTCCTCGTATTCACCTCCACTTCGCAGAACTGCGCGGCAAAAGGGTTCACGACCTTGCCTTCCGGGTTCGGGCCGCGGTAGCCTACACCCACAATGACCCCGCGCTTTTTAAGCCCCGTGACACCGGTGATCTTGATCTTTTTCGACGGATCGGAGAGCGAGACGATCTCGTCCCCGCTCAGCACCAGGTCCGAAGAACTTGTTTTTAGATCTTCTGCCGCATGCTCCAGGAGCTGCTGCTTGACGCTCAAGGCCGCTGCGCGCACGGCCGGCGATTCCGTCGGCACGGTCTTGCTGCCGCCGCTCGGCGTTGCATACTGCGTCGTGCCTGTGTCGGCATGCTCGATCTGGAGCGCGTCGGGCTTCACACCCAGCTCTTCGGCGACGACCATGGCCATCACGGTCTTGGTGCCGGTGCCGAGGTCACTCGCGCCCATGTTGAGGTTCGCGCTGCCGTCGGCAAAGAACTTCACGAGTACCGTGGACGGAGGATTGCCGCCGCCAGCGACCCAGAGGCCGGCCGCCATGCCCACTCCTCTCCTGATATGTCCGGTCTTCGGCAGCCCGGCGATCTTGTTCCGCGCTTCCTTCCATCCGAAGGCTTGAGCGCCTTTCTCAATGCACACTTGCAGCCCGGTCGTGGTGTAGGGCGGATTGTCCGGCCGCGCCTGGCTGAAGGCCGGAACGTTCTTGAGCCGCAGCTCGACAGGGTCCATCCTGACCGCCTCTGCCAGACTGTCGAGCATCTGCTCGAGCGCCCACGCACCCTGGGGATGGCCGGGCGCGCGAAACGGCCGGGCAGGACCGGCATTGATGTACACATCCGTCGTATCGGTGCTGACATTGGGACAGCGGTAAAGGTCGCGGACCAGCCAGTCAAGAAGCGATGTTCCGCCTGCGGGATAGGCGCCGCTGCTGCCGATGCCGCTGAATTCGAGGGCGGTAAGCGTCCCGTCCTTCTTCACCCCCGCCTTCAGTTTCATGGTGCTCGGCGGCCGGTTCCCCGCGGCGAGGTAGGTCTCTTCGCGCGAGAAGAACAGCTTGACCGGACGGGCGGTCCTCTTCGCGAGCAGCGCGGCGATTATGGTTGCCTTGTCCGCCATCAGCTTGCTGCCGAAGCCGCCTCCCATATAATGCCCGATGACGCGCACTTTCGAGAGCGGCAGTCTCAGCACCTCGGCGACCCGCGCCTGGACCGCGAACACCCCCTGCGTGGATTCCCAGATCGTGAGGGAATCGCCGTCCCACTTTGCAACGCACCCGTGCAGTTCCATGGGCGTGTGGAGCTCGCTCTCGTTCCGGTACGTCTGCTCGAGCACGACGTCCGCTTCGGCAAATCCTTTCGCTACGTCGCCGCGCTCGTACTTGTCCGTCTTGACCTTGTTCCCTTCCTTGTGCACCTGCGCGGCTCCCGCATCGAGTGACTTGCGCTCATCGGACACGAACGGGCAGGATATCATAGGCTCACCTTGATCGACCGCACGGCATCCCATGCCTGGTACGGGGTCTCTGCTGCCACTGCGGCTACGGTCTCTCCCTCGAACCGGCACTGGGGATCAAAGAGCTTTGTCTTCACCTCCGGTGTATAGGGCCACAGGATGTCCGCACCCGGCGTTTTGGCGGAGAGAACAGCTCGAACGCCCACAGCCTTCTCTGCCTCCCTCGTGTCCACGTCCTTGACCACGGCATGGGCGTGCGGACAGCGGAGGATCGCGGCGAACAGCATGTCCGGGAAGATGATGTCAGAAGGATAGACTGCGTTCCCGCTCACGCGCTCGTAGGCGTCCACGCGCGGCAGGGGCTTGCCCACCACCTTCGTTGTCTGCCAGGGCTTCACTCCCGATGCGGGCCTGGGCGTCTCCGGCAAGGGAATGTTCTGTGCGATAATAAAGTTCTCGTTCGTCCTTTTTCATGGTCCACCTCGTTCGATGACGCTTTCGCGGTACAGGTGCTGTGTGTCCCTGTTCTGGGTCCTCGCTTACCGGTCTGAACTGCTCTTATACTTTTTTCAGCTCGGCCGCGCGCGTTGCGGCATTCACGATATGCTTATAGGCGCCGCACCGGCACAGGTTGCCGCTCATGCCGCTTCGGATCTCTTCGACCGAGGGTCGGGGCTTCTTCCGCAGCAGTCCCTCGACGGACATGATCTGGCCCGGCGTGCAGTATCCGCACTGGAAGGCGTCGTGCTCTGCAAAGGCCTGCTGGACCGGGCCGAGCTCCTCGCCCTTCATCAGCCCCTCGAGTGTCGTGATCTTCGCGCCCTCGGCCTCCACGGCAAGGGTCATGCAGGCATACCGCGGCACATCATCGATCAGCACCGTGCAGGCCCCGCACTCTCCGCGTTCGCATCCGACCTTGGTGCCCGTCAACCCCAGCCCTTCCCGGAGCACATAGAGAAGCGACCACCGCGGTTCCACGAGCAGCCGATAGCTGCGGCCGTTGATCAAGAGCACCACGTTCGTCATCTCGCCGCGTTCAGTCATCTCCGCTTCTGCTGCAGGCGTCGCGTTCAGCTTGTCCGCCATAGCAAGCGAAACGGCACCGACCCCCATGGTCGTCAGGAATCCACGGCGCGTCAGCCCGCGGGCCGTCTCCTGGTCCTTTGCTTCCTGGTCCTGCGTGTCGGCATCATTCTCGTTCGTCATAGTGCTCTCCTTCTCAAAAAATGCGTCTCGCGCTGGTGAAAAGAACTTGTCCCGGGGAAAGTGCGGATACAGTTAAAGCATAGCGCGGCAGAAGGAAATTGGCAAGGGAGGGCGTTCCCCCGGATGATTCTAAAGTATGAATAACACAAAAGCGAAATTGAGCAAAGCTGCACCATTATGTAATTGTCGCTTAGTTAGAAGGTGCTTCTTGCTTGACGGCTTGAGGATACAAGTATTATTCCAAAAGTGGTTTCTTGACAGCCATGCTGGCCAGATAACAAAAGCCCGTACCGGACATCCGGCACGGGCCTTCTTGAATTATGAATCTTGAATATTGAATTGTGTTCAGTTAGAACACGCCCTTCACCTTGCCCGTTTCCACGTCAACATCCACGCGGCGGTAGGCCGGGTCGGACGAGGTCCCCGGCATGAGGGTGATCGTGCCGGCAACGGGTACCACGAAGCCCGCGCCCTTGTAGATCAGGATCGGCCTCCAGATTCTTGACCTTTGCCTCGGGCATGTGATCCATGCCGTCCGCGCCATGGGCCTCTTGAACTTCTTAAAACAACCCCGAGACCTTGCCGGTGTTCACATCCACGTCCACACGGCGATAGGCCGGGTCTGATGCCGTGCCAGGCATGAGACTGATCGTCCCCGCACAGGGGCAGAGGAACTTGGCGCCGGAGTAGATCAGGACATCTCTGATGGGCAGCGTCCAGCCCTTGGGCACTCCCTTGAGCGTCGGATCGTGGGTCAGGCTCAGGTGGGTCTTGACCATCATGGTGGCGAAGTCAGCGTACTTGGGATCGCTTTCCAGCATCTTGGCCTTGGCTTCCGCATCAGGCAGCCAGGAAACACCATCCGCACCGTAAACTTCCTTGGCGATTATCGCTACTCTATCGCGCAGCTTCATCTCAAGCGGATAGAGGAACTTGAAGTCGTTCTTCTCGTTGCAGGCATCGATGACCGCGTCAGCCAGTTCCAAAGCCCCGTCGCCGCCCTTGAGCCAGTGCTGGGACTCGGCGCAGCGCGCACCGGCTGCTTCGGCGGCCTTTTTGACCGCGGCAACTTCGGCATTGGTATCGGTATAAAAACGGTTGATGCAGACCACCGGGTTTATGCCGGACTTGCGGATGACATTGATCATGTGAACCATGTTGGCGCAGCCCTTTTCAACGAGGCCCACATTCTCCTTGGTGTACTCTTCAGGAATCGGCTTTCCGGCCACGACTTTGGGTCCGCCGCCGTGCATCTTCAGCGCGCGGACGGTGGTGGTAAGCACGGAAACGTGCGGCTTCAACCCGCTGTTGCGGCACTTGACGTTCCAGAACTTTTCGAACCCGATGTCGGCCGCAAAACCGGACTCGGTCACATGGTAGTCGAACAGCTTCAGGCCGACACGGTCGGCGATAATGGACGACTGGCCCACGGCTATATTGGCAAAAGGCCCGGCATGCACGAGGCAGGGGTTGTATTCCGCTGTGCACATAAGCGTAGGATTGATGGTGTTGCGCATGAAAGCGGCCATGGCATTGCCGACCTCCAGATCACCGGTGGTGACCGGTTTGCCGCTTTTATCGAAGGCAACCGTGATATTGTTCAGGCGTTCTTTCAGGTCCGCGAGGTCCTTGGCAATGGACAGGATAGCCATGCACTCTGAACCGACGGCGATGCCGAACTTGGACTGCATCATGAATCCATCCGTTCTGCCGCCGATGCCGATGATGATATTGCGGAGGCTCTGGGCGCAGAAGTCTATGATCCACCCCATCTCCACGCGGGTGGGATCGATGTCGAGCCTTCTCATCCTGGTGAGCCTCTTGAGCTGCTCATCGTTGTAATTACGCTCATGCTGCATACGGGAGGTCATCGCAACCATGGCCAGGTTGTGGGCGTTCATGATATCGTTGATGTCGCCGGTAAGTCCCAGCGAGAACTCGGTCATGGGGATCAGCAAAGAGTTTCCGCCGCCCGCGGCCGTCCCCTTCACGTTCATGGTGGGGCCGCCTGAAGGCTGACGCAGTGCGCCGCCGACGTTCTTGCCCCGCTTGCCAAGGCCCTCCATCAGACCGCACGAGGTCGTGCTTTTGCCTTCGCCCAGGGGGGTCGGGGTGATGGCCGTCACCTCGATATACTTGCCGTCGGGCTTGTTCTTGAGACGGTTATGGACCTTCAGGAAGTCGATCTTGGACAGGCGGCCCATGGGCAGCATCTCGTCTTTCTGCAGACCCAGTTTTTCGCGCCAAGCCTCGGGTGTCGGCATGTTCTTTTCCGCTTCCTCGGAAATCTGCCAGTCAGCCAACTTCGTTGCATCAAATGACATAGTAATCTCTCCTTTCCTGCTTTAAAATTTGCGAGCCCCTTGCGGCTCGATTTAAATGCTGTCTCTGAGACCCAATACTATGAATCGGAGAATCGGCGATGCATGCGAAACAAATCTCTGTTTCTCCGATTGAAGCTCCCTGCAGCAAGCTGCAGGGAATCTTCGATCCTCAGGGTAGTTTTTATTCAAACCGCTCGCTAAGCGCTCGCTCCTGGATTTAAGCTCCCTCCTGCAAGAGGCATGGAGCTTCGATCCTCAGGGTAGTGTTTATTCTAATCGCTCGCTAAGCGCTCGCTCCTGGATTCATAACTATTTTTCTGAAAAAAAATTAATAGCTGATCAGGGCCTTCATAAGCTTTTCGTTCATGGCGTGTACGTTCCTGCTCGCCATCCTGGCCATGGTCCTCATGATCTTGTACATCATGACCGGATGGGACCGCTCGAGCTCCTTGAAGTCATCGGTGGTGATGCGGTACAGCTCCGTGGTATCCAGGGCCGTGGTGTTCGTGCTGTGCGTCTTCCGGTCCTCGATCACGGACAGCTCACCGAAAAAGTGGAGCTCGGTGAGGACCGCCAGGGTCTGCTTCCATCCGTCAGGCGTCGTCTTCGAGATCTCCACCTTCCCCTTGCGGATCAGGCAGATCCCCCGGGTCGCTTCACCCTCCCGGAAGATCGCAGACCCTTTCGGATAACGCTCCACCTGGATCTTTTGCGCCACTAGAGCGAGTTCGGCGTCATCCAGGTCGCTGAGCAGCCTCTGCGGCTTGAGGTCCGGTATGCCTGTCATCTGGCCCTCCCTGTTGAAGCTCCTGCAACAAGCTGCAGGGATGCTTCGATCCTCAAAGTAGATTATTTATTCTAATCGCTCGCTAAGCGCTCGCTCCTGGATTTAAGCTCCCAACTGCAAGAGGCGTGGAGCTTCGATCCTCAGGGTAGTTTTTATTCTAATCACTCGCTAAGCGCTCGCTCCTGGATTCATGACTTTGCAATCTTAACGGCCGTTACCTTGAGCGAAGGGATCTTGCAGACCGGATCGAGGCCGCTGCTGCTCGTCAGGACGTTGGCCGCCGCTTCATGGAAATGGAAGGGGATGAACACCACGCCCCGTCCGGGCCTTCGGGAAACCCGTGCCTTGAGCGTCAGCGAACCGCGACGCGAGGTGACCGTGACCAACCCATCATGCTCGATGGAAAGCTGCTTCGCATCCTCGGGATGGATCTCCACGTACGGCTCATGGGCCACTTGTTCAAGAGGTGCCACGCGCCGTGTCATGCTTCCCCCATGATACTGGAACAGCATCCGCCCCGTGGTGAGCGTAAACGGATACTCGGCATCGGGCTGTTCCGGCGAAGGTCTATAGTGTACCATAGAGAAGGCGGCTTTGCCACGGGGGAAACCGCCCTTGAACAGGTACGGCGTGCCCGGGTGGTCCGGCGTCGGGCAGGGCCACTGCAGCCCGCCTTCGTCGTCGAGCCGGGAATAGGATATCCCGGCCATGGCCGGCCATGCCTTTCCGATCTCCTGGAACACTTCCTCGGTATGGTGGTACGTCATCGGATGGCCGAGCCTTCTGCTCAACTCCATGACGATATGGGAATCCTTCATGGCGAGACCAGGCGCGTTCACCACCCTCCTCACCCGCTGGACCCGACGCTCGGTGTTCGTGAACGTTCCCACCTTCTCGGCGAACGACGTCGCCGGCAGTACTACATGCGCCAGCTCGGCAGTCTCGGTCAGGAAGATGTCCTGCACCATGAGGAAATCCAGTGTTCCGAGGGCCTTTCGCGTATGGGCCATGTCCGGGTCGGTGATGACCGGGTTCTCCCCCATGATATAGAGCGCCTTGAGCCTGCCCTCCAATGCAGCGTCGATCATCGCGTTCGCCATCAGGCCTTCGCGTTCAGGCAGCTTCACACCCCACAGCTCCTCGAACCGCTCGCGGACCTGCGGGACCACGACGCGCTGGTACCCCGGGTACAGGTTCGGCGAGCAGCCCATGTCCGTGGAGCCCTGGACGTTGTTCTGGCCCCGCAGCGGGTTCACGCCCGAGGATTCCCTGCCCAGGTTCCCGGTCATGAGGGCAAGGTTCGCAATGGAGAGCACATTGTCCGTGCCATGGGAATGCTGGGTGATGCCCATGGTGTAGTAGATCCCGGCCTTCTTCGATCGGCCGTAAAGGCGTGCCGCTTCGATGATCTTCTCCTTCGGAACGCCGGTGATCCGCTCCGCCGACTCAGGCGTGTATCCTTCGAGGTTCTTCCGGAAGCCCTCATCGAACCCCTCGGTCCGGGCCTCAATGAACTCCCGGTCCACGAGCCCCTCGTTCACGATCACATGCATCATGCCGTTCAGGAGCGCGACGTCCGTTCCCGGCCGCTGCTGCAGCCAGAGATGGGCCTGCCGGACGAGCGGCACCCGGCGCGGGTCCGCGATGACCAGCTTCGCGCCCTTCCGCACTGCCTTGATCATGCGGAGCGCCACAATGGGGTGGTTCTCTTTCGTGTTCGAGCCGATGACGAAGAGCACGTCGTTGTTCTCGATCTCGGCAAGGGAGTTCGTCATCGCCCCGGATCCGAACACAGTGGCCAGACCGGCCACCGTAGCGCTGTGTCAATAGCGCGCGCAGTGGTCCACGTTGTTCGTGCCGATGGCCGCGCGCATGAACTTCTGGAAGAGATAGTTCTCCTCGTTAGTGCAGCGTGCCGAGGCGAGGCCCGCAATTGCGTCGGGCCCCTCCAGATCCCGGATCCGCCTCAGCTGATGCGCCGCGTACGTGAAAGCCTCGTCCCAGGAGGCCTCTACGAGGGCCCCGTTCTTCCTGATCAGCGGGGTCTTCAGACGGTCCGGGCTGTTGACAAAGGAGAATCCGAACCTGCCCTTGGCGCAGAGCCAGCCCTCATTGATCGTGTCCTGCTGCGACGAGGCGCGGATCACTTCGTTCTTGCTGACATGCAGGGTGAGGTTGCAGCCGCACCCGCAGTAAGGGCAGACCGTCTCGACGCTCCTGATGTCCCGCTGCCGCCCCTTTCCCAGGGACGGCTTGCTGACCAGGGCGCCCGTCGGACACACGGTGATGCACTGGCCGCAGAACTCGCAGGAGAGGTCACGCTCAAAGGGCGGGCAGATCTTGGTCGCAAATCCCTTGTACGCGTAGTCGATGGCGCCCACGCCCTGCACCTCGTCGCAGACCTTTACGCACCGGCCGCAGAGGATGCACTTCTCCATGTCGCGCTCGACGAACGGGTTCCCGTCGCGCGTGGGATAGATCCGCCGTTCGCCGTGGAACACCGGGGTCCGGATCTGGTACTTGTACGCCAGTTCCTGAAGCTCACACTCGCCGGCCCGTTCGCAGACCATGCAGTCGTACGGATGGTCGGAAAGAATGAGGTCGATGATGTCCCGCCGGAGGCCCTCGATATAGGGCGACGCCGTGGTCACCTCCATGCCGTTCTCCACGCGCGTGGTGCACGACGTCACCGGCTGCCCTCCTATCTCGACGATGCAGACACGGCAGGCGCCGGTGACCGAGAGCTTCGGATGGTGGCACAGGACGGGGATGGTGATGCCCAGCTTCTGGGCCGCCGCGAGAACGGTCGTGCCCGCGGGAACGGTGACCGGCATGCCGTCTATGTTGAGCGTGATATCACCCATGGTCACTGTTTCCTGATCGCCTTGAACTTGCACGCACGGAAGCACGCGCCGCACTTGATGCAGCGGTCGGGATCGATGACGTGCACTTTTTTTGGCTCGCCTGAGATGGCCTTCGTCGGACAAACGCGCTTGCAGATGCCGCAGGCCTTGCAGCGCTCCTCGCTGACCGAGAAGGTAATGAGGGCCGTGCAGACACCGGCCGGACACTTCCGGTCCCGGATGTGCGCCAGGTATTCGTCCCGGAAGTGGTTGAAGCTCGTGATGAACGGGTTCGGCGCCGTCCTGCCGAGGCCGCAGAGCGAGGTGGAGGCCATGACCCCCGAGAGCCGCTCAAGCGTCCTCAGGTCCTCGTCCTCGCCCTTCCCTTCCGTGATCCTTGTGAGGAGCTCCGACATCCGCTTCGTGCCGATGCGGCACGGCGTGCACTTGCCGCACGATTCGCGCTGCAGGAACTCCAGATAGAACTTCGCTACCGACACGATACAGTCGTCCTCGTCGAAGACGACCATGCCGCCCGACCCTACGATGCTGCCGACCTTCGCCAGGTTCTCATAGTCCAGGCCCAGGTCGATCATCGACGGCGGGATGATGCCGCCTGACGGCCCCCCGACCTGGATGGCCTTGAGCGCTTTGTCCCCCTCAATGCCACCGCCGATGCCGTATACGATATCGCGGAAGGACATCCCCATGGGGATCTCCACCAGGCCGTTGTTCCGCACCTTGCCCGAGAGGGTGAAGACCTTGGTGCCCTTGCTCGCCCCGGTCCCGATGGACGAGTACCACTCCCCGCCCTTGCCGATGATGATCGGTATATTCGAGAAGGTCTCGGCGTTGTTGATGACCGTCGGTTTTCCCCAGAGCCCCTGGACAGCGGGGAACGGCGGACGCACCCGCGGCATGGCCCGCTTGCCTTCGATGGACTCCATGAGCGCGGTCTCTTCGCCGCAGATGAACGCCTCGGTCCCGAAGCTGAACTCAATATCGAAATCGAAGCCGGTCCCGAAGACGTTGGGCCCGATGAACCCCTTTTCCCGCGCCTGCTCGATGGCTATCCGGAGCCGCTCCACCGACATATGATACCGCTCCCGGATGTAGACGAAACCCTTCGATGCGCAGATCGCATAGCCGCCGATGAGCAGGCCCTCGATGATGGCGTGAGGATTGCCCTCGGCGAGCGGGCGGTTCACCTCGCCCACGTTGCAGATGATGTACTTCGGGTGCGCCTCTTCACGCCGGCAGACCTTCCACTTCTCGCCGGTGAGGAAGCCGCTCCCGCCCCTGCCGCGCAGCCCCGACCGTACCACCTCGTCGATCACGTCGTCGGGGGTCATGCGGGTCATCGCCTTCCTCGCGGCAAGGTAGCCCTGCATGGCGATGTACTCGTCGATGTTCTCCGGATCGATCTCGCCGCAGGGGCCGAGGACGATCTTGTACTGCTTCTCGTTGAACGACGCGTATTCTTCGCTGACCGTCCATTCAGCGATCGGCAGGCCGCCCACGATGTGGTCCTGGACGATGCGCTCGACCATGATCGGCGTCACCGACTGGTAGGTCGTTTTGTTCCCGTCCACGACAACATCGACCAGCACGTCCTTGGAGCAGAAACCGCGGCACCCGACCTTCTTCGGGGAGCAGCGGTGGCCGATCTGTGCCTCGATGCCCTTCTCGGAGATGTGGTGCTTGAACATCCCCAGCACCTCTTCGCCGCCGGCAGCGCTTCCCGAGGTGCCGAGACAGACCTTTATTTCAACAGGCAGATTGCTCATTGCTGTGGTCGCGACCGGCTACAAATAGCCGAGGAACTCCTCGCGTTCGTATCCCTTGATCAATTTGGTGACCTTGACCGGGTCCATGCTGCTGTGCACCTGCTTGTTCAGGATCACGACCGGCGCGATGTTGCACGCCCCGATGCAGGTGGCCTTCTGCAGGGTGAAGCTGAGGTCCTTCGTCGTATCCTCGTCGCCGGAAAGCCCCAGGGCCTCGCGCGCTGAGTCGATGAGCTTGTCCGCGCCCTTGATGTGGCACGCGGCGCCGCAGCACACGGTGAGCGTGTTCTTTCCGACCGGCCGGGTCCGGAACTTCGGGTAGAAGGTGATGACGCCGAAGAACCTGCTCTCGGGGATGTCCAGCTGCCGGGAGAACCAGGACACATGGTCCTCGGAAATATGGCCGAAGGTGTCCTGGATCCTCTGCAGGAGGGCGATGAGGCTGCCTTTGTCCTTTCGGTGCTGGTCCAGTATTTTTGCGAGGACTTTTTCCATGGTCGTTCTCGTTGCGGGCCCGCCAAGGGCGGCCCCGCAACGATGCGGTGTGCAGACAAAACGAGCCGCCGGAAGATATTTCGGCGGCTCGCAGATATTCAGCGTAAAACGATGCGGAAGGATGGTGCTACGCCCGTTCTCCCCTGTTAGAACATGGGGTCCATGGTGAGCGCCGGGTGCTGCTTTTCCGCCAGGTACGCCATGAGCTTGTCCGAGTCCTCGGCAACGGTCTCATCGGCGATCCGGTCAATGAGATCGGGAACGCCCTCTTCCGTGGCGCGCTTCTTGAACTCCTCGGCGAACGACTCCTTCAGGTTCTTGGTCATCCAGACGATCCGCTTGAACCCGCCCTCGGCGGAGAGGAACTTCTTGCTCGTGAGGAAGAACCGTCCGATTCCCATAAAGCCCGGGGTCTGGGCGCCGCCGCCCACGGTGCCGGCGAGGGTGGAGAACTTCATGCCGATGGGTGTCATGCCGGTGAAACCGCGGTTCACGATCATGACGCCGTTCGCTTCGGGAACGATGGCAACGATGCACTCGAAGCAACCGCAGGACGTCATGGGATTGTCCATGATGGAGTAGGCGTTGAAGTATTCGAGCGCCTGGTGCGAGTTCTTGTAAACATACTCATCAACGCTCCTCCAGCGGCCTTTCTTCGCGTCGAGGACCTCGCCCTTCACGACTGGTTGGTTGGCGCCGTTGGGGTCGATCTCGTAAGCCGCCTTGGCGTCGAGCCAGTTGTATGCGCCGCACAAGCCGAGCCGCTCCGGCGACACGATGCACACGTGGTTCGGCGCGAAGCTCTGGCAAAGGATGCAGGAGTAGAACGTGTCAACGGACTCGTCGGTCATGGAGGCGAGGCGCACGTCGCGTTCATGGTAGGCCTTCTGCGCCTCGGCATGCATCTTCTTGACATCGGCCTCGTCCACATACAGCGTTACCTGGCACTTGTCCACGATATTGTTGAACTTGTGCTTCAGCTGGGTGGTCAGAATGTCGCCGAAATGGCGCAGAACGTAGCCCTCGTTCAGGGCCGCCTTGCTGACGCGGAACCAGTTCTGGTCGCGCTGGCCCATGTGCCAGATGCCCTGCGCCTCGTTGACGAAGTGGTGGATCTTGCGCTCCAGCACCGGCTCGAAGTCCTTCTGCATCTTGCGGCCGGCAACGTCGATGACGACGCCCAGCGGCATCATGCCGCCCTTCTTGTAGCGCTCCTCGGCGTCGGTGCCCACGATGGTCACCTTGCCGTCCTCCACCTTGTCCAGGTCCACCGTGCGGAGCCACTCGAAGGCCGGCGTGCGCTGCCCGCCCATCTCGATGTGCATGTCCTCCTTGCGAATGCGCTCGCCCTCGAACGCAGGGCCGAAGGCCACCGGGATGGGAGGCTTCGAGACCGTGATCTTGAGGCCGCGCACCTCGATGCAACGCTCCACGATCTTCTTGGGATCGAGTTCCTTCTCGACCTCCTCGTAAATGGTAACGCCGGTGGGATGGATGGTCGGGATGTCCGTGTTCGCGATTGCCGGGAAACCCATGTTGATGGCGCCGGCGCCGGTGGTCCAGATGCGGTCGTTCAGCGGACCGAGCACCATGGCGAAAGCGAAAACCTTGTCCTTGGAATACTTGAGGATCTTTTTGAAATCGCCGCCCTTCATGCCGCCGAAGGTGATGCCCGCCCGCGCCGCCCAGTTCAGGGCGTAAATGGCGTGCTCCACCTCGGGTCCGAGCGGGACGAGGCGGGTATCCCATCCGAGCTGGACGCCTTTTCGAAGAAGTTGCTTGGTCATGCTGTCGCCGTTCACGTTGCCGCACATCAGGGTGAGGATGTTCTTCTGCTGCAGGTCCCGGGCGATCTCGAAGGCATGATCATCGTCATTGGCCGCGCCGATGATGCAGACATATCCTGGCATGGAACCGTCCACGAGTTGTACGCCGAGGTTCCGGAGGATCGTGTCCGAAATGAAACCATTATAGGTGAGCCCGATGGAATCATCCTTCACTGGTTCCTGGCCATAGATGTACCGGATGGCCATGATCATCTCCTGGGCGAAGAGCGCGGCCATGCCTGCATCGAGGGCTTCGCCCAGATAGGGCTTGTACATGTGCTCGACCGGTGCATCGGTCAAGAGCGGCTTCACATTCTTTTCGAGCGCGGTCTTCATGTCGCCCACGGTCCTGACCTCGAACCCGGTCATGGCGAACATCTGGGGGAGGAAGTACCCCGTATCGGGGAACTCGAACTTGAAGTCCGCGCCCTTTTCGGAGATGGCCTTCTCGACAAGCGCTTCGGCCTGCTTCACATAGTAATGTGAACCCAGGATGGCACCAGTAGCAATCGCTTTTGACATTGTTCTGCTCCTTATAATACAATTTTCACCGCGGAGATCGCGGAGTTCGCGGAGGAATTGAAGCTCCCTGCAGCAAACTGCAGGGAATCTTCGATCCTCAGGGTAAGTATGTTTATCCTAATCGCTCGCTAACCCGCAGCAAGCTGCGGGGAATACGCTCGCTCCTGGATTCATGAGCTGCTTCAGATTTTACTCAGCGCTCCCTGCGTCCTCTGCAGTAACTTTGTTCCTATGCCCTGCCCTTCAGGAAGCTGGGGAGCTGGTTCGCTTCGCGCGGACCAACGGTGATCTTCCACCCGGGCAGTTTTTCCTCAAGCGCGCCGGAGAGGATGGCGACGTATCCAGGGATGATGAGCTCCTTGTGCTTGATGTTCTTCTCCACGCCGCTCTCGGTGATGAACGCCGCGATCTTGCTGGCAGTGAACTTGCCGGCCGCCCAGGCCGTGAGCACGGAAAGCCCCTCGTTGTCCATGACCGCGAGCCACGCCGGGACCTTGCTGTTCTCGACCTCGCCCCGTACGATGAAGTAGGAAAGCGAGAAATTGGTCGTGATCATGAGCGGAGACGCTTCCTTCGCGTCGCCGACCTTATAGATGTTCTGCGCGACCTGCATCGGCACCTGCGGGTCGGTGTAGATGTTCTGGCGCAGCGACAGGAGCGCGAGCATCTTCCACTTTTCCACGTTGTTCAGAATGACGATGGAGGCGTACTTCATGGTGCCGATGGCCGCGACCATGGCCTCGGCCAGGCTGTTATCCCGGCCCGCAAAGGCGATGATGGGATAGCCCAGCGGCTTGAAGTTCTTCTTGATGGCAGCGCGACGGATGATGGTGTAGTGCTCGATCATGTCCTTGGCCTTGCGTGCACCGGAATCAAGGACCAGATCGTCCACACCCATGGCCTTCACCTTCTCCGAAAGAGCAGTGAGCGCGTCGAGCCCGTCGGCGGCGATGGCGAGAGAGGCCTTCTTTTCCTTGGCGATCTTGGCCATGGCCTCGGCGTTATCGGCCGTGGCGGCATAGATGAGCGGCCGCTTGTCTGCGCAGTGCACGATGCCGGCCTCGATCGTCGCGGGGTTCTTGCTCACCAGGATGATCGGCACGCCCGGCGCTCCATCCACGACCTGCTTCACGACGGACGCGAACTTAGCCGCATCGCCGCCTTCGTCGGTCACGGCAATGGCGTCGACCCGGAGCTTCTGGCCGACCCGGTCGATCTCGGAGGTCTTGACCGACTCGATCTTTTTGGCCGCAGCGTCGCCCGCCTCAGAGGCCTTGATCGCGACAGCAAACACGTTCGGATTGAAGAACTTCTTATCATGCCGGAAAAGGCAGATCTCCTCGCCCACCTTCACGGCCTTGTCTCCCTGGCCGAGGGTGATGCCCCGGATCGGCGGAGCCGCGGACTCGCCGAGGATCTTCTTTGCTTCTTCTGATGCATCGGGGCAGGCATCGAGGCTCGCCTGCTTGGCGGCAAGCTTCATGGCGAAGGCGAGGCAGGTCGGGTGGCCGCACTTCTTGCAGTTGGTCTTCGGAAGATGCTTGAATATTTCAACACCGGAAAGTGCCATTTCTGAACTCCTTTCATTGAAACGAGAGGGTAAGAAGTGATGAAGGAAGGAAGGTAAGCGCCGCGTTTTTGGACGCGTTGTTCTTACCCTCTTGCCCTGTCACCTTCGCAGCTTCGTGATTTTATCCCATCAGTTCGGCTATGAACTCCTTGGCCTTGGCCGCAGCGCCGGGGTGCCGCATGATCAGCATGTCCGCGCCCGCCGTGATCATGGCCGAGGCGGTGACCGCCTCCCAGGCGAGAGCCCGGTCCTCCAGGCTTCCCCACTCGGGAACTTCAGCATCAGGCGCCATGGTCTCCTTCACCTTCCAGACGTTCGCGCCGATGTCGCACACCACCGGGGTCTGCATCATGGGGTCGTTCTGGAGCAGCGCCGCCTGGCGGATGCGCTCCATCACGCTGTAGGTGTATTCGAGTCCGTAGCCCAGGGCCGACGACATGGGGTCCATGATGATGCGCTCTTTGTCGAATCCCATCTGAGTAAGAAGGATGTTGAGCTGCTTGGCCAGGTTCACGTCGAGCTGGCTCATGGCAATGAGCTTGTGGTCGTTCGCCATGGCGGCCGCCGCAATGGTCTTGTAGTTCTCTTCCACGGCCTTGCCGATGGTGCAGTTCTTTCCGCGCGTGGCCGCAGCCGCCGCCTGGAGCACCTGGGTGTCCTTTTCCACGTGGCCGCTGCCGAGGATGATGAGCGGGATGTCGATGGCCGCGGCCACTTCCGCCGCGATCTTGGCCCCTTCATCGGCGCTCTTGTTCTTCTGATCGGGATGGGTCCCGATCAGCCTGAGCGCGACCACGTCGGCGCCGTTCTGCTGACAGAACTTCGCCCACTGCACCGGGTTCGACGCGGAGCCGGCAACGGCCTTTTTCACGGTCTCGGGCCAGTCATCGGGAGCGATATCCGTCACCTCGAGCGCGACCGCGGGCTTGTTCGGGAACGTGCCTTCGAATGCCAGGAAAGGAAGCGCGCTCGCACCGCCGATGGTCACGGCCTTAGCGCCAGACCCGAGCTGTACATTATAGATCTTACCGCTGTATGACTCTTTCGGTATCACCAGTGCCATAGAAGCCTCCTCCAGAAAATTTCGCACATACTATCAGATTTGCCGGTCAAGGACAACAGAAAACATCACAAATTGTAACACTGTCAATGAGTTGCTAAATCTGCAATATTTCGTTCATATCGCGCGGCTGTCGGCCGGACCGCTTGTCCCCGTTCTTGCTACATTTCGAGATAGGAATGGGCGTACATGGTCTTGCCCATGATCATCTCCACGGTCTTGACCGTGTCCATCATGTCCTTGTCGAGGGGGTCGATGATGGCGTGCGTCAGCCCTTCCATGAGCAGCATGGTCATGTAGTTCCGGTTGATGATATGGCGTACGTGCTTCGGCGCGCCGTTGGAGATGTTCGAGAGACCGACCACGGTCTGCATCGGCGGATCATTGAGGTCGCGGAACATCTTGATCGCCCGCGCCGACTGGATCGCCTGGTTCTGCATCGTCGCGATCTGCAGGATGAGCGGATCGAGCAGGATGTTCTCCATAGGCACGCCGAACTCCATGCCGCGCGCCATGATCTCGGATGCGATGACGCAGCGGTCCTCGGCGTCGGCCGGCAGGCCGCCCTTGCCGAGGGTGAGCGCGACGACCTTCGTGCCGTACTTGCCCGCCAGCTCCATCATGGGAAACCGCTCGGGCTCGTTCGACGTGGAGTTGATGATCGGGAGGCCCCAGGCATTGTTGTGCGCCTTGATGCCCGCTTCCATGGCCTTCACGTTCGTCGTATCGAGGCAGATGGGCTTCTGCACCACCTCGTGCACGATCTTCACGGCCCAGTCCATGAGCTGCGGTCCGTCATCCTCGGCGGGGCCGATGGAAACGTCGATATAGTGAGCGCCTGCGTTGGCCTGCGCCACGGCAAGCTCCTGGATCGGCTTGGCGTCGCGTTTCATGAGCGCCTCGCGCACCTTCTTTGCCATCACACTGATCTTCTCTCCAATGACTATCATGCTCTGAATATCTCCTTTCGAATCGGCATGTACGGCACACCGTTAGTCCATTATTTCAGCAGTTCCAGCATTTCCGCGGCGGCCTGCGGGCCGAGGCTGCCCTTGTCCCGCGCCACAGCCACTGTGTGCCGGGCCAGCTCTCGATACAGACCCGCGAGCTCCGGCGTGCGGAGCCGTATGGCCTCGAGATGACCGCGCACGGTCTGGACATCTCCCCGCATGATCGGCCCGGTAAGGGCATCGGGTATCCCAGCGGCCTCGATGTTCGCCAGCGTCCCCCGGATCAGCGGGAGCACCGCTTTGAGCGCGTCCTTCCGCTCGGCGCCGAGCGCTTCGTAGAACCGGAGCCCGAGATCCACCAGGGCGACGAAAAAGTTCGATACCGTGACCGCGCCAGCGTGATACAGAGCAGCCGAATCCCTGCCGGCAGTCCATTTCGGCATCACCAGCTCGATGCCGCCCATGGCCTTCACCAGCGACCGGGCGACTGCCATGGCCTCGGGGTCCGCTTCGACCCGGAAATAGGAACCAGGGATGTTCGTCACCCCCAGCTCCATGCTCGGGACCGACTGGAGCGGGTGGAGGACCGCACAATACGCGCCTGCCGCGCTTGCCGCTAGCAGGAGATCGAGAGTCTGGGCGCCCGACGCGTGCACGACAAGCATACCGGACCGGAACCCGCCGCCTGCGGCGATAGCCTCACAGGTGCGTTTGATCGCTCCGTCCGGTGTGGTGATGAAGATGATGTCCGCTAAGGAAGCTGCCTTGACCGCATCGGTCAGGGGTTCGCCGCTGCCGATGAACGCCCGCGCTCTATCCGCCGTTGCCCGGTTCCGCGCTGCCACGGCGGTCACGGTGTATCCGGCCCTGGCAAGCAGCCGTCCGATGGCCCCGCCCACCCGGCCCGCGCCGATGATGGCAACGGTCTTCATGATACGCTCTTTCGTGAGACGTGAAACGGAATACGTGAGAGCATCAACGCCATCGCGAATCGCCTGCTCGTTCCCCGTCGTACGTCTGACGTTTCACGGTGACTTACTACGGGATCAACTTGTCCAGGATCGTGAAATAGCTCGTGATCGCCCGGGAGTCCGGCGGCAGCTGGACGAGCGGCCTGCCGTTGAGGTCATACTCAAAGATCAGCTCGTCGGCGGGGACAAAGCCTGCGAACTCGACGCCCTGCTGTTCGATGGCGTGCAAAAGCGACCTGTCCTCGCTGGTCCCATCCTGCACGCGGTTCACGATCAGCGCCACGCGCTTGACGTTCAGGCTAAGCTCCTTTACCAGCTCGCCGATGCGCCCCGCGGTCATGATCCCGCGCACCGATGAATCGCTGATGATGAGCAGCAGGTCCGTGTCCTGCGTGGTCCGGCGCGAGAGATGCTCCAGGCCCGCCTCGTTGTCCATGACCGTGTACGGATAATTGTCCGCCAGCTTGTCCATGTACTTGCGGATGATGTTGTTCGCCGCGCAGTAACAGCCGGCGCCCTCGGGACGCCCCATCACCAGGAGGTCGAAGCCCTTTGCCTCGATGAGCGCCTGCTGGATCTGGTAGTCGAAGAGCTGCTCCATGCTCATGCCGCCCGGCCGCGGCGCTGTTGACTTCACCGCTTCGAGAGAGGTCTCCCGCAGCGCGCCCACGGTGGCGTGGACCTTCACGCCGAGCACATCGTTCAGGTTCGCGTTCGCGTCGGCATCGACGGCGAGCACGGCCCCGCGCTTTTTCTCTGTCAAATACCGTATGGTCAGGCCGCACAAGCTGGTCTTGCCCGTGCCGCCCTTGCCTGCAACTGCGATCGAAAAACCCATTACTACCTCAAAACCGTCCCACCGCGGAGATCGCAGAGAGCGCTGAGAATAACAATTAATTAGTTCGAAAAAAACCTTCTCCGCGTACTCTGCGTCCTCTGCGGTAAATGATTTTATTTTTTTATCCCGTATTTCTTCCGCACTTCCTCGATCTTCCCGCAGGTCATCTTGCCCTCCGGGCATGCCGCATAGAGACAGCCGGGGCCGGATTTCCCGAAGATCGTCGGCGCAATGACTTTGACCAGGCCAAGCATCCGTTCGGCCATCTCTCGGATCTCCCACTGGGCCCGGTTGCAGCACCGGACCCGGAAGAAGTGCAGCAGTTCCCGGGCGTTCATGGTCATGACGATCCGGGTCTCTGCAGCGTTCGGCAGCAGATACCGCGCGTCCTGCTGCCCCGCCTCGCCCTTGAAGCCGAGCTCTTCGAGCCGCTTGAGGACCTTGGTGTAGTTCGCCTGGGCCTCGGCCATGCACTGCTCGAACTCACGGGCAAGCGCCGGGTCCTGCTTGATGCTCGGCGGGATGATGTAGTCGAACTGCTCGGCCCTGACGTACCGCTGGCTCTGCTGCGAATACGACGCCAGCCGGTGCCGTACGAGCTGGTGCGAGCAGGCCCGGGAGATCCCACCGATGCCGAAGGTGAACGAGATATGCTCGACCGGAGAAAGGTGGCCGATGGCTGCCAGCTTCTCCACGAAGGCCGCCTGGTCCTTTGCCTCGATCTTCTGCTTCAGCTCCTCCACGCCGGACGGGCTGTAGCAGAGCTTCGCGGCCATGGCGACGACCTCTTCCGGCTCCGGCGTATGCCGGAGGAGCACTACGTTCAATGCCGCTTCAGGCACCGGCGTCCTCCTCAGGGCTCCCCGCCGACGACCCGAAAAGCCTCTTGATGATCCTCTACATTATCGTATGAATGTATAAAGAAAGAACAATTTGCCAGCAACGGGAAGGCTATTATATAGAGAGCTGTTTTGTTCCGTCAAGCAAATTTAAAAACAGGAAAGACAATAATTTTAATAAAACCATAATAACTGCTCATAACCGCATGAAATTCCTACGAAATGCAACGTACTCGATTATTTGAAACTCTGCTCGTCGCTCGGAAATGCCCCGCTCTCCACTTCCTTTTTATAATCTCTGACCGCTTTGAGCGCCTGGTCCTTGAGCGATGCGTACCGTTTCACGAATTTCGGGGTAAAGCGGTCGAACAATCCGAGGAGATCATGGATCACCAGGACCTGCCCGTCGCAATGCGGTCCAGCGCCGATGCCGATGGTCGGGATGGACAGGATGCCGCCGATCTCCCTGGCGAGAGATGACGGGACCGCCTCGAGCACCACACTGAAAGCACCGGACTCCTGGACAGCGCGGGCGTCGGCCAGGATCTTCTCCCGGGCCGCTTCGTCCCTCCCCTGCACCTTGAACCCGCCGAGAGCGTGAATATGCTGCGGCGTGAGGCCGACATGCCCCATCACCGGGATGCCGGCAGCAACGATCGCCCGGATGACGGCAGCCACGGCAGTGCCGCCTTCAAGCTTCACCGCTTCAGCGCCGGCCTCCTTCAGGAACCTGCCTGCGTTCCGCACCGCCTCGTCGATGCCCGCCTGGTAGGACAGGAACGGCATGTCACCGACGACCAGCGCGGTCTTCGCGGCACGGGCGACCATCCGCGTGTGATAGATCATCTCGTCCATGGTCACCGGCAGGGTGCTGTCGATACCCTGGACGACCATGCCGAGTGAATCGCCCACCAGGGCAATGTCGATCCCCGCCTCATCCACGATCTGGGCCGTGGGGAAGTCGTAGGCCGTGAGCACCGTGATCTTCCTGCCCTCGGCCTTCTTCTTATAGATGTCGGGTATGGTGATCTTCGGCATGGGTGTCTATTCGACCGTTATTCCCTTCGCTTCCGCTCGATCGCATCGCGCATGGCATCGGGAGAATATCCCCGGATGATGATCCCCTCGACATCAACGACGGGCACTCCCCGCGAGCCGCTCTTTGCCATCATCTCTTCACGCCTCGAGGGGTCCTTCTCGATATCGTGTTCGACCAGCCTGACGCCCATCCCACGCAGGAACTCCCGCGCTTTGTTGCAGTAGGGTCACCAGTTGGTCTGGTACATGATGACGTCGATGGCGCCGTACGACCGCTTCGGATCGCCCTCGATCGGCCCCCCGCGGCGCGTCTCCGCCCTGGCAAGGGATGACCAGAAGATCGCGATGCAGATGAGGACCAGCGCACAGAGACCAATCGTAGCCTTGGCATCCCGCATTTTGTTGACCCATGACCTATGTCCCATGACCCGCCCTGTTTATACCTGCGGCCGCGGGTACAGCCCGGCTGCCTTGACGATGCCCTCGATTGCGCTCTCCCACTCGATGGCCTGGATATGGACGCCCTTGACGCCGGGTATCTCGAGGATCTGGTGGATGAGCTCCACCGTAATCTTAAGGCCCTCGGCCTCCTGCAGCTCGCGCATCTTCTTCTTGTCCTCGCCTGCCGCCTCCTTCGCCTTGTTCATCCGGTCGATGAGCGCTTTCGGCACCGTGACCCCGGCGACCGAGGAGTCCATGTACTTCAGCATCATGGCGCTCCGGGGCACGATGATGCCGCCGAGGATAGCGGTCCTTTCATGGAGGCCCAGGTTCCTCGCCTTCTCCATCTGGGACTTGAAGATCTCTACATCGTAGATCCCCTGGGTCTGGATGAAGTCAGCACCGGCGTCCACCTTCTTCTTGAGGTTGTAGGGCCGGAAGTCGATGGGGTCGCCCATGGGCGTCCACGATGCGCCGATGAAGAACTTCGGCGGGACGTCGATCTTGTCGCCGCCCTCCTGCAGGCTTTCGTCGCGCATCTTCTTCATGATCCCGACGAGCTGGCAGGTGTCCACGTCGTAGACGTTCTTGGCACCCGGGTGGCCCTTGAGCTTGCCGGCTGCGCTGAACTTCTGGTGGTCGCCGGCAATGCAGAGGCAATTCTTGAGCCCCAGGGCAGCTGCGCCGAGGAGGTCCGCCTGCATGGCGATGCGGTTCCGGTCCCGGCAGGTCATCTGCATGACCGGCTCAAGTCCCTCGCGCAGGGCGATGAACGCGGCAGCGATGCTCGATATGCGCACCACGGCGGTCTGGCAGTCTGTGATGTTGGCCGCATCGCAGAAGCCCTTCAGCTTGTGGGCCTTCTCCACGACCTCATGGGGATCGGCGCTCATAGGCGGCCCCAGCTCGGCAGTGACCGCGGGCTTGCCGCTGGCGATTACTTTTTCCAGATTGCTTCCGCTCTTCATCGAAACCTCCGATAGATAACGTCAAAAGCTGATGGCGCCACAGAGTCACGGAGAAATTCTAAACAGGCTTTTTGCTTTCCTCCGCGTTTCTGTGACGACGTAGTGGATAGTTACTTTCCTGCCTTTTTCTCTTCTTCCAAATCCATGATGTGCTCGTACACGAGCCTGCGCGGACCGCCATGGGTGCCTGTTGCCCAATTCCGAGGAGGCTGGATGGAATAGAGCTCCTCGATCCTGCCGAGTGCCTTCATGCGCTCGACGATCAGGTACCAGGCGCAATCTATATCCTTGCCCACCTCACACTTGCCCTTGTCCGTGCCGCCGCAGGGGCCGTTCATGAGCGACTTGGAGCAACGCACCACCGGGCAGATGCCGCCGGTCATGTGCAGGATGCAGTTGCCGCAGCCGCCGCAGAGCTCGACGAAGAAGCCCGCCTTGGGAACGGCGCCGTAGAAGGTCGTGTTCACGCCGGGATAGACCGGGATGTTGCCGATACGGTCGGATAGGAAATTGACCCCCACACCGCAGGCCGTGGAGAGCACCAGATCGTAGGTCCTGACCTTCTCCATCAGGGGCTCGAAGAACTCGGGCTCGCAGTGGCGCTCGATGGCAGCATGGTCGACCAGCATGTCAACGCCTTCCTGGGTCGCCTTCATCCGGATCATGGACGCGAGGATCTCCGCTTCCTTGCCGCCGCCGGCATGGCTGATGGCCACGCAGGTGTTGCAGCCGAAGACCAGGACCTTCTTGAAGCCCTTGACCATGCCCCAGATCTCATCAAATGGTTTCTGTTGACCGACGATCATTGCATTACTCCTTTTCCGTGCCGCATAACTTCTGGTGTTTTGCGAGCGCGACCGGTGAAGGCCCGAGCTTCCGGACCTTCTCGGTGAACTCGGTGCAGATCTCCGCCCACCGCGGACCCATGGCGGCCGAGAGATTGAACATCTCAAGGCGCGCGGGATCGATGCCGACCCGGGACAGCAGCTTTTGCGCGTATTCGATCCTTCGTGCAGCGAACTTATTACCTTCCAGGTAATGGCATTGGCCTTTCAGTCAGCCGGCCACAAAGATGCCGTCCACACCCCGCTCGAAGGCACGGAGGATGTGGATGTGGTCCAGCTTGCCCGTGCAGGGCAGCCGGATGATCTTCACGTTCGGCGGATAGGAAAGCCGCATCACGCCGGCCAGGTCCGCTGCGGCGAAGGCGCAGTAGTGGCACGCGAAGGCCAGGATGTTCGGCTCCCATCCGGCAGGCGTCTCGTGCGGTTTCTCGATGGACGGCGGCGCGGCCTTTTCCGGAGCTTCTGCTGCTACAGCCATGGATGCACTCCTCTCAAAAGAATCGAAGATCAATTTCCGCCACGAAGACACTGGGGCACAGAGAACATCAACTTCAGCTACGAAGAACTGCTCAGGACAATTACGATTTAACTCTTTTTGTCTTCCTCTGTGTCTCTGTGCCTCTGTGGCAACTCTTATGGCCTTCCTACGACCCGATGACTCCCGCCTCTTCGGACTCCACGGCCGCATCGATCATGGCGATGATCTGGTCGTCGCGGAAGTTGTTCACCTGGAACGCCTTGGCCGGGCAGATGCCGGCGCAGATGCCGCAGCCCATGCACTTGACCTCGTTGTGCGAGATCTTCCCATCCTTGTCGATGAAGGGCGACCCGAAGGGGCAGACCCGCAGGCACGAGAGGCAGGACATGCAGAGCTCCCGCTTGTGCTTGGCGATGATGCCCGAGACCGCGAGCTTCTCGTGCGACAGGATGACCCCTGCGCGGCCCGCGGCGGCAAGCGCCTGGGTGATGGTCTCGTCGAGGTTCTTCGGAGCGTGGCCGAGGCCTGCCACGAAGAGCCCTTCGCTCGGGAAGTCCACCGGCCTGAGCTTGACGTGCGCTTCGAGATAATAGCCGTCGGGGTTGCGGGTGACCTTGTACAGGGCACCGACACTGTCGGTCGTGGGATGAGGCCGGAGCCCGACTGAAAGGACGAGCCAGTCCGCATCGAACTGCAGTTCCCGGTCCAGCATGTAGTCCCAGGCCTTGACCTGGACCTTGTTCCCTGCCTGCACGACAGCGGGCTTTTTATCCACGTCGTACCGGACAAAGAGCACGCCGAGGTCGCGGGCCTTCTTATAATAATCCTCGCGCAGACCGTACGTGCGGATGTCCCGGTACACGATGACCACTTCCGCTGCCGGATTCCGCTCCTTGATGGCAATGGCGTTCTTGATGGCGTCCTGGCAGCAGACGCGGGAGCAGTACTGGGCAGGCTCTTCGCGGGAGCCCACGCACTGGATCATGACGAAGCGCTCACCGGACCTCGGGACAAGCTTCTCGCCGAAAAGCTTCTTTTCCAGCTCGCGCTGGGTGATAACGTTCTTGCTCTGGCCGGCAAGGTATTCCGTTGGCTGGTATTCAACGCCTCCGGTCGCAAGGATGATCGCGCCATGCTTCACGACCTTTCCGTTGCTCAGGGTCGTCTCGAAATTGCCGACAAATCCGTCGGTGTTCTTCACCTCCGCGCCGGTATGTACGGTGATCTTCGGATGGGCCTTCACCTCGGCGATCTTTGCAGCAAGGAACTGCTGGACATCAGAGCCGTCGAGGCTCCGGTAGAGGTTCCTCGCCAATCCTCCGAGCTCAGGGTCCTTCTCGATGATATGCACGGGATAACCCTGGTCGGCCAAGGTAAGCGCCGATGTCATGCCGGCAACGCCGCCGCCGATGACAAGCGCGGCCGGGGTCACGCCCACGGTCTCGCTCTTGAGCGGCTCCTGGAGCCGGGACTTCGCGACCGCCATCTTCACGATCTTGATCGCCTTCTTCGTGGCCACCTCGTTCTGGCCCTTGTGGCACCACGAGCACTGCTCGCGGATGTCGGCGAGATCGAAGAGATACTTGTTGAGGCCCGCCTCGCGGATCGTTTCCTGGAACAGCTTCTCGTGGGTCCGGGGCGTGCAGGACGCGATCACGACGCGGTTCAGGTTCTGGTCCTTGATCGTCTGTTTGATCACGTCCTGGTTGTCCTGGGCGCAGGCGTAGATGGTGTTCGTGACGTAGGCGACGCCCTTTTCCTTCTTGATGGACTCGACGACCTGGTCGATCTCGACGGTGGACGAGATGTTCGTGCCGCAGTGGCAGACGAACACGCCGATGCGCGGCGCCTCGCCGGCCACGTCCTTCTCAGGCGGCAGCTCCTTCTCGACCGTCTCGGTGCCGCGCGCCTCGGAAAGGAGGGCCATGACGCTGCCGGCAACACCGCTCCCCTGCATGACCGTATCGGGTATGTCCTTGGGGCCCTGGTAGATGCCGGTGACGAACACGCCGTCGCGCGAGGTCTTGACCGGCGCGAAGTGCGAGGTCCTGGCGAAGCGGTAGTCGTTCATCTCGATGCCGAAGGTCTTCGCGAATTCCGCGGCGTCCTTGTGGGGCTCAAATCCCACGGACAGGACCACCATGTCGAATTTCTCGTTCGAGAGCTTGCCGTCCTCGCCGGCGGTGCGGAGGATGAGGTTGCCAGTGCCCGGCTCCTCACGGACCGCGGACACCATGGCGCGGCGGTACTTGACGCCGTAGTCGTTCTTCGCGCGCTCGACGTACTTGTCGAAGTCCTTGCCGAAGGCCCGCATCTCCATGTAGAAGACCGTGGGCTCGATGTTCTTGTCGTGCTCCTTGGCGATGATGGACTGCTTGGTGGCGTACATGCAGCAGACCGACGAGCACCAGGGATTCGCGTTGTGATTGTCCCGGGACCCGACGCATTGGATCCAGGCGACCTTGACCGGGTGCTTCTGGTCCGACGGCCGCTGGACAACGCCTTTATAGGGGCCTGACGCAGAGAGGATGCGCTCGAACTGGACGGAGGTGACCACGTTCGGCCAGCGGCCCAGGCCCAGCTCGGGCCGCACCCGCGCATCGTATCGGCTGAGGCCCGGCCCCAGGATGATGGAGCCGACCTTCAGCTCGATCTCCTGGTCCTGGTCCTCGTAGTTGATCGCGTTGGCCTTGCAGGCCTTTTCGCAAAGACGGCAGCGTTTCTTTTGCGGGTCCGTGAGACAAAGGCAGCTCTTCGCATCGATGGCGCGCGTGTTCGGCACTGCCTGGGGAAAGAGCGAGAAGATGGCCTTGCGCTGGCCCAGCTGCTGGTCGAACTCGCTCGGCACCTTCTTGGGACACTTGGCCTCGCAGTCGCCGCAGCCCGTGCACTTGTCAGTTCTTACGTACCGCGCGGCCTTTTTGACCTTCACGGTGAAGTTGCCCGCCTGGCCGGAGACCGACGTGACCTCTGACAAGGTGTGGATGTCGACATTGAGATGGCGGCCCACCTCGACCATCTTGGGCGAGATCATGCACATGGCGCAATCGCCCGTGGGGAAGGTCTTGTCGAGCATGACCATGGTGCCGCCGACAGACGTGTCCCGCTGGACCATGTGCACCTTGAAACCGCTGTCGGCGAGGTCAAGCGCCGCCTGCATGCCGCCGATGCCGCCGCCGACGATCAGAACGGAGCCGCGCTTATTGGTTTTGGATGCGCTCATAACAGGTTCAACTCCTTTAACAGGCCCATGGCGTCGACGAAATGCCGGTCCACCTGCATTGCCTCGGGGCTCATGCCCATGGAGACGCCGATGAGCTCGGTGATGAAGTAGACGGGCAGCCGCTTCTCGATGCCGTATTTCTTTCCCACCGCGTCCTGGTAGGCGTCGACATTGAACTGGCAGAGCGGACAGGTGGTGACCAGGCAATTCGCACCGCGCCCGATGGCGTCGGTGAAGATGCGGGACATGAGCAACTGGGACTGGTCCGCGTCGTTGACCGAGGCCGACGCGCCGCAGCAGTCCGTCTTGTAGCCCCAGTCCACCGGGACTGCGCCCAGGGACCTCAGGATGGTCTCCATGCCCTGGGGGTTCTCTACGTCGTCGGGCACGTCCACGTCGAGGGGAAAACGCGTGAGGAGGCAGCCGTAGTAGCAGGCCGGCTTGAGCCCTTCAAGCTTCTTCACCGTCTTCGCCGTAAGCTCGCCGGATTTTGCTTTCGGCACCAGTACCTCGAGAATGCTCGAGACCTTGATGTCGCCCTTGATCTTCTGCGAAAGTTCGGCGTTGATAGAATCCTTGAGCGCTGGATCGGCAGCCAAAGCCTTTTGCGAGACCAGAGTCCTGCTGTAGCACGAAGAACAGGGGATCACGATCTCCGCGAGGCCGGTCGCCGCGGCTAAACCCAGGTTCCGCGCGGGCAGTGCGACAGCGAGGAAATCATCGGTCTTGGCCGCGGCAGTGGCGCCGCAGCAGTTCCAGTCCTCGATCTCCCTGAGCTCGATGCCCAGGTTCTGGAACACCATCTTGCATTGCACGTCATAGAGCTCCGATGACGAGTGCAGGGAGCAACCGGGATAGTAGGCAAGTTGTGTCATGGATTTCTCTCCGGGGACCGCTAGCGGCCCTTTGCTTTTTCGTACAGGGCCTTCACTTCCGAACGCGCCTTCACCTTGTCCAAACCGAGATGCAGCCGCTTCTTCTTCATCATATCCACCGCGAGACGAGCCTGGCCGACCATCTCGTCGATGACCGCCTTCACCTTCCCCTTCGAAAGCTCCTTGATCGCGGTCTTGGTCTCGTAGATCGTGAGGGCCTCGATCTCGTTGAAGCGGCCCAGGTGCCGCGTCGATGTCATGAATGCGCTGTGGAAGTCCGCGATACGGGGGGTGAGCGGCGTGGCGTGGGCCTTCTTGGCCATCTGCTTCAGGGTCTCGGTGATCCGCGCAGTCTGGATGTTGTTGGGGCAGCGCGTGCCGCAGGTATAGCAGGCCACGCACTTCCAGACCAGCAGGTTGTTCAGTGCGGCCTCCCGGTCGCCGACCACGATCAGCCTGATCAGGCGGTCCGGCGTGACACCCGTCTCTTCGCCGACCGGGCAGCCGGCCGCGCAGCGCCGGCATTGATAGCAGGCCTGGAGGTTCTGGCCCGATCGCTTTTGGACCTCGTCCAGGAGCGGCTTCGAGGTTGCGGCATCATAGGTTAATACTGATGATGACATATGCACTCCCTTGACCGGATGGCCTTCGTTGGTTCCCGGCAAATCAAGTTCTTATTACACGGATGACTCTTTACCGCGAAGACGCTAAGAACGCGAAGAAAACCTTGGGATTGCCGTCTCGGCAGAAAACCCTTCGCGACCTTCGCGCCTCAGAGTGGCCCTCTTTTGGGCCATAGCGGTTCCAACGCTCCAGGTTCCGGCCTGTCCCTTTTAAGACCGCTCTTTCAGAAGCTCCAGCATCTCCATGCGCGTGGACTCCTTGGTGCGGAAGATGCCGCGGACAGCTGAGGTGACCACCCGGGAGCCCGGCTTCTTCACTCCGCGCATGCTCATGCAGAGGTGCTCGGCATCGATCACGACCATGGCGCCCTTGGGCTTCAGGCTGCTCACGATGAAGTCGGCGAACTGTGTGGTCAGCCGCTCCTGCACCTGCGGCCGCTTGGCAAAAATCTCGAGGGCCCGGGCCAGCGCGCTGATGCCCACGATCTTCCCGGCGCCCGGGATGTAGGCGATATGGGCCTTGCCGAAGAACGGCAGGAGATGGTGCTCGCAGACCGAGTAGAACGGGATGTCCCGGATCATCACCATCTCGTCGTGGGTCTCGCCCGCCATAGGCTTGAGCAGCTCGCTCGTGTCGGCCGCGATGCCCGAGAAGATCTCCTGATACATTTCGGCCACGCGCTGGGGCGTGCTTCGGAGCCCCGGCCGCTCAGGGTCCTCCCCGATGCCTTCGATGATGAGCCGTACGCCTTTTTCTATTTTTTTGAGATCCATCCCGATTGTGTATGATAACGCTTACTGGCGGTGAACGTCTATTACTCTTTTTTCCGTTACGATCATCTGCATCGGTATATCATGCAGGTCTGCAGGCGCATCCGAAACGATCTGGAGCTCAAAGGCCAGTGCCGCGGTCCTTCCTTTATATAAAGGAAGGAGCTTGTCGTAGAATCCCGCGCCATATCCGATGCGGTTCCCCTGCTCATCGAAGGCCGCGCCGGGCACGACGATAAGACCGATGTCCTTGAGCTCTACGCGCATGCCTCCTTCCGGCTCGGGGATGCCCCAGGCGCCGGGGAGAACATCATTGTCAAAGCTCTTGATCTCGAAGAGCTCCAGTTCCTTCCCCTTCACCTTGGGGAGCACCACCCGCTTGCCCTCTGCAAGGGCCCGGCGGATCATGTGATGCGTTTCCACCTCGCTCTGGAACGAGGCGTAGAACATGACGATGGACGCGGCGCGGTATTCCGGCAGGCTGAACAGTTTCGCCTCGATCTCCGCGCTCTTTACCCTCCGTTGCTCCGGCGTCAGCTTGAACCGCGCGTCCAGGACCTGTTTTCTGATCTTATCTTTCACGGAGGATTATTTCTTCATGAGCTGGTCCAGCGCCGCCTTGATCTTCTTTGCTTCTTCGACCGCCCCGGGTGATGCATCGAAGGGCGAGCGGCCGTCGAGGTCGGCCTTGACCGTGTCCGGCGTGTAGCTCATGAAACCCAGCACCTTCATGCCCGGCAGGTTCTTCTGCACGAACTCCTTGTCTGTCTCGCGCTGGATCTTGTTGCCCACAACGAAGACCTGCTTCACGCCCAGCCCCTGCGCCAGGGACTCGATGTGCTTCGCGGTCTGCAGGCTCCGCTGGCCCGGCTCCACCACCACGATGAAGGCGTCGACACTGCCGGCCGTGCCGCGGGTCAGATGCTCGATGCCCGCTTCCATGTCGAGGATCACCACTTCATCGCGGCGCAGGATCAAGTGACTGATGAGACGCCGGAGAAGGGTGTTCTCGGGACAGAAGCACCCTGAACCCGCTTCGCGGGACTTCCCGACGACGAGGAGCCTGACACCCTCGTGCTGAACGCTGTAGGTCTCGGGAATGTCGTCGACCTTCGGGTTGATGCTGAACACCTTGGCCGATGAGCCCGGCCGCGCTCCGGTGCGCTCCTCGATCATGTCCGCCTGCTCGGCGAGCGGAAGGGCCTGCTTCGCCGCCTCAGGCGATATGCCCAGAGCGGACGCGAGGTTCGCGTCAGGGTCGGCATCGACAGCGAGGACCTTTCGGCCCTCCGCAGCGTAGAGCCTTGCCAGAAGTCCGGAGAGGGTGGTCTTGCCGACGCCGCCCTTCCCGGTAATTGCGATTTTCATGGGAAAAGCTCCTGAAGAAACGACTCAACAAAATAGCATCACAAAAGAGGAGGTGTCAAGGATTTTTTGTTACCGGAGGTTACAAATGGTAACGGATATTAGCAACTCTATAACGAACGCATGGCCTTTCAGTGCTGCGAAAGACCTTCGTTCATGGCTGGCGACTGGATCGAGCCGGCGAGCAAGCGATCGGGAAACGACGTTGGCATGAGAAACATATTGGCAGCGTGCTGCCAAGCAATTCGATTTCTGTTCTCTCTGGCAGCGTGGAGGAAGAACCTCTGCAGAAAGCAACACCTCACTACCGGACCACTCATGCCGGCGGAGCCCCGAACAGCTTGTTGATCAGCGAATGAAGGTCGCTGGGCTGGAACGGTTTTTTCACATACCCGCTCGCACCCAGGGCGAGGCCTCGCTGAGTGTCCTCTTCCTTTCCCTCGGTGCTCACGATGATGATAGGGATGCTGGCAAACTTCTTGAGCGCCTTTACCTTCTGGATGAACTCGAGGCCGTTCATGAGCGGCATGTTGATGTCCACCAGCATCATGTTCACATCGGGGTTCTTCTCCAGCTTGTCAATGCCGTCCTGGCCGTTGAGCGCCTGGACGATCTCGCACCGGTACCGCATGAGCACCATTTTGTACATCTGGTGTATCAGGGCCGAATCATCGACCACCAGCACCTTCTTGAGCATTGCCTCATCCTCCTGCCGTCGTAAATGCATCGCGGTCAACTGCCGCGCTAGTTCTTGAGCGGGATCCCCAGCTCCTCGATCTTCTGCATCAGTTCCCGGATATCGACGGGCTTCTGGTAATAATGGGTGGCGCCGCGATCGTAGGCGTCCTGCCGGACCTCCTCGGAGCCATGCGCGGTCATGATGATGACCTTGGTCCCGGGCCAGTAACGCCTGATATACGTCAGGAGCTCCAGCCCTTCCTCGCCCAGTATGCCCGACATGCGGATGTCGGCGATCACCAGGTCGAATGCGTGCTTCTTCAACGCCTCCTCGGCGGGCTCGAGCCTGCTCGCCGTGATCACTTCCACGTCCCGGGACCGCAGGGCGTACGAAAGCGTCAGCAGGATGGTCGGCTCATCATCAACGATCAGTATCTTCTTGGGAGCGTTGGCCTCGCCCATCGTAATGTTCTTCTCCGCGGTGCAGCGCTCATGCTTGGAGGATTATACCAGAAAATCAATTTCATGAAAGTATTTATTGTCTGCTCCGCATCCTCCTTCACGTCCGGACACGGACGGGCCCGTGCCTGTAATGCCAAAATGATAATGTCCTATTCTGCCAAAGTAGAAATGTCCTAATTCCGGCTACAATGCCCTACCAATCGGGAGGGCACAGTGGCAGATAAGGACATGATCACGATGAGCAGAAGGGAATCGAAACGTCTTCACGTTATCCATCAGGCATTGGACCGGAAGGTCAGCCAGGTCGCGGCAGCAGCGGTTCTCGGGCTGAGCGACCGGCAGCTCCGGCGGCTAATCAAGCGGGTTCGGACCGAGGGCGACGACGGCATATGCCACCGGTCTCGCGGCCGGGCGTCGAACAACCGGATTCTGAAGAAGATCAAGGAGCGGGCACTCAAGCTTTTTAAGCGAGAGTATGCCGACTTCAATCTTGCCCATGCCACGGAGAAACTTTATGAGGTCCATGGGATCGCCATAAGCGATGAAACACTCCGGCTCTGGCTGAACGAGGCGGAGGTCCCCTATAAAAAGCGCCGAGTGAAGAAGCACCGGCAGCGGCGCGAACGGAAGGCCTGTTTCGGCGAGTTGGTACAGATAGACGGCTCCCATCATGACTGGTTCGAGGGCCGGGGCCCGTTCTGCGTGTTCATGGGGTACATTGACGACGCAACGGGAACCGTTTATGGCCGATTCTATGATTACGAGGGCACGATGCCTGCCATGGACAGCATGAAGCGGTATATCAGGCTGTACGGTATCCCCCAGAGCGTCTATCTGGACAAGCACACCACGTACAAGTCATGGGCTAAGCCGACCATCGACGAACAGTTGTCCGGCCGGGAGCCCATGAGCCATTTTGAGAAGAGCTTGGCGGCCTTGGAGGTCGAGGTCATCCACGCCAACTCTCCCCAGGCCAAGGGCAGGGTGGAACGACTGTTCAAGACGCTGCAGGACCGCTTAGTCCGGGAGATGCGCCTTCGGGGGATCAAGAACGTCGACGAGGCGAATACCTTCCTGGACGCCTATCTGCCGAAGCATAACAGTCGGTTCCGGAAACAGGCTCGTCTCAAGGCCGACCTGCACCGGCCGGCCCCGCATGCAAGAGAACTCGACCGCATCTTCTGCATCAAGGAGGAGCGGACGGTCAAGAACGACTTTACGATCGCGTACAACGGCAAGCTTTACCAGATCGAGCAGATGACCCGGGCCAAGAAGGTCACCGTGGAGGCGCGTCTTGACGGCAGTTTGCATATCACTTACAACGGCCAGGACCTGCGCTATCGGATGATTACGGAACAGCTGCCAAGGGAAACGCCGGGGCCACTCCCCCTGTTCCCAGCAAAGAAGCCTTGGATACCTCCGACCGATCATCCCTGGAAAACGAGGCCCGCCCTCACACCTAGACGACGTCGAGAGCAGCCTCTATCGGCACCGTAAAAACCGGACATTTCTATTTTGGTAAGAATAGGACATTTCTACTTTGGCTTGACACGGACGGGCCCGTGCCTGTCCTCCCAAAGCGATAATGTCCTATTCTGCCAAAGTTAAAATGTCCTATTTCCAGCTACAATGCCCGACCGTACGGGGAGGGCATGATGGCAGAAAAGGACAAGGTTTTAATGAGCCAGACGGAGTCAAACCGGCTTTATGTTATCCGCCAGGCACTGGATAAAGCGATAACGCAGCGTCAAGCAGCAGAGATACTTGGATTAACAGATCGTCAGGTAAGGAGAATTGCCAGACGTGTTCGATCGGAGGGCACCGTTGGCATTTGCCACAAGTCCCGGGGAAAGCGGTCCCATAACCGGATCGCAGAGAAGATACGGGACAAAGCCGTCACGATCTGCCGGGATACGTACAAGAAATTCGGTCCCACCCATGCCAGCGAGAAGCTGGTAATGAAGCATGGGATCCAGATCAGCGCTGAGACGCTCCGGGGGTGGTTTCAAGAGGAACAGATTCCCTATAAGAGTCGGAAGAAACGTCCCCATCGTCAGTGGCGAGAACGAAAGGCCCATCGGGGTGAGATGATTCAGATGGACGGATCCCATCACGACTGGTTTGAGGGGCGCGGTCCTTGGTGTGTTCTCATGGGGTACGTGGACGATGCCACCGGGACGGTGTATGGGCGTTTTTATGAGTATGAGGGAACGCTGCCGGCCATGGACGGTTTCAAGCGTTATATCAGGCTCTACGGGCTGCCGCAGAGCGTCTATCTGGACCGGCACTCAACGTACAAGGTCACACCCAAGCAGAGCATCGAAGAGGAGCTGAGCGATATCCAGCCGATGAGCCATTTCGAGAAAAGCCTGGCCGCGCTTGATGTAAGGGTCATCCATGCCTATTCACCCCAGGCCAAAGGTCGGGTCGAGCGGCTATTCGGGACCTTTCAGGATCGGGTCGTCAAAGAGATGCGATTGGCCGGAGTAACGAACATCGGGGACGGCAATACGTTCTTGGAGCACTATTTACCCGAGTACAACAGAAAGTACGCCAAGGAAGCAGCACAAACGGCGGACTTCCATCGGCCGGTTGTAAGTAAACGGGCGCTTGATACGATTCTCTCGATCAAGACTGACCGATCACTCCGGAACGACTTTACGGTTGCCCACAACAAGAAGCTTTACCAGATCAAGAGCAGACATTCGAACGAAGAAGGTAGTCGTGGAAGAAAGAACCGACGGAACCATGCGAATCCTCCATAATGGCCAAAAGCTGAGGTATCAAGAAATTATTGCTCGCCCTCGTCAGACAAAGAAAATCAAGGGGAGGCCAAGATCACTAACAACGTGGAAGCCGTCTGCGTCGCATCCTTGGAACTCGACCGGGCAAGGCAATGGCCAAAGCAAGAGAAGAACTACAGGCAACATCGTAAAACCGGACATTTCTACTTTGGTAAGAATCGGACATTTCTACTTTGGCTTGACACGGACGGGCCCGTGCCTTGCTTTTCACCGACAAAAATGCTAACCTTGCGCCTGCGAGAAAAGCAATGACCACGAAAGCGATCCCCATAAAGACCCTTTCCTTTGACGAGCTCAAAGAAAAACTGGTCGCGATGGGCCTCAAAGCATACCGCACCGGCCAGATCTTCGCTTGGATCTACCACCAGCATGCCGTCTCCTTCAACGAGATGACCAATATCGCCAGGGCAGAGCGCGAGCTGCTTGCCGCGGTTTTTGCCATCACCGCTCCCACGGTCCTGCTCGTGGAGCGCTCATCAGATGGTACCCGGAAGTTCCTCTTCGGGCTCGACGACGGACACACCGTCGAGAGCGTGCTCATCCCCGACGAGGACCGGCAGACGCTCTGCATCTCGTCGCAGGTTGGGTGCCGGCAGGCCTGTCGTTTCTGCCTTACGGCCCAAAGCGGCTTTATCCGCAACCTGAAGGCCTCCGAGATCAGCGACCAGGTCCTGGAGGTCTCCCGCGTCCTGCGCAGGGAAGGATCGCGGGACATCACCAACATCGTGCTCATGGGCATGGGCGAGCCTCTCGCGAACTTCATGGAATTGACCAGGGCGCTTCGGACCATTACCTCCGACAAGGGACTGGGGATCTCGCCGCGCCGGGTGACGGTCTCCACGAGCGGCCTTGTCCCGGAGATCGGAAAGCTGGGGGCGTTAGGCCTGAGGGTGAACCTGGCCGTGTCGCTGAACGCCTCAACTGATGAGGTCCGCGACCGAATCATGCCGGTGAACAAGCGCTACCCCATTCGGGAGCTTCTGGCCGCGTGCCGGCGCTTTCCCCTTGAGCCGAGACGGCGGATCACCTTCGAGTACGTGCTCTTGAAGAGGGTGAATGATTCGCCCGAGGACGCCCTCCGGCTCGCGAAGCTCCTCCGGGGCATCAAATGCAAGGTGAACCTCATCCCGTTCAATCCCTTCCCGGGCAGCGAGTTCCAGCGGCCCGATGACGGCATGGTGCGCCGGTTCCAGCGGGTCCTTCTCGACCACCACTATACCGCGCCGGTGCGCGAGTCCCGGGGCCGCGACATCTCTGCGGCCTGCGGCCAGCTCCGGGAGCGGGCTACGATTGCACTCCCGTAACGGCAACCCTGCTTCATGGTCTTTCACCCTGCCGCGCATTATAGATCATGCCGCCCTGCTCCGCGTAGCGCCTGAGGACCGCTGCGGCCTCGGCCCGGCAGACGCTCTGCACCACCGCGATCCCGCGTTCCTCGAGCTCCCGCTGCCATCTCGCTGGCTTCGCCCCTTCATCAAAGCCAATGCCGGTAACATCCTCCCCGGTTGCGCCGCATACCAGGCGCCGCACCCCAGACCAGGGAATGGCACCCAGACACATGGCGCACGGCTCCGTGCTCGTCACCAGCTCGAGCGGCGGCATGCCGCCGCCGCCCAGATCGTAGGTCCCCGCCCACTGCTGGGCGAGCATGATGGCGATGATCTCGGCATGGGCGATCGAACTGTTCAGGGAGATCACGAGATTCACACCGGCCGTGATGAGCCGGCCTGTTCCGCCGTTGAATACAGCCGCTGCGAATGGGCCTCCCGTTCCCGCCAAAATGTTCTGCTCGGCGAGTCCGATGACGAAGCGCATGCGGTCTTCCACAGCGGGAAAGGCCGTGTCCGGCGGCGGCAGGGCCCTTTCCAGCCAGGGGGGCAGGGACAGGGTAATGACGGTTTGGGGGAGAGCGTTCTTCATGACCATGACTGGCGGTATGCTGATGGAGCTGGCGAGGATCGGGCGCGGCGTGGCGGGACTACCCTCGCTTGCCGCTGATGATCTCGTTCACCACGCTCAAAAGGTCGGCGGTCTGGATGGGTTTGGCGATATAGGCATTGGCGCCGAGGGCAAGGCCTCGCTTGCGGTCCTCATCGGCGCCCTCGGTGGTGATGATGATGATGGGAATGGCCTTGTGAACGGGGTCATTACGGACCATGGAAACGAGCTTGAGGCCGTCCATGATGGGCATGTTGATGTCGGTGAGGATGATGTCGAACTTCTGGGAGGAAAGCTTCTTCAGGGCGTCTATGCCGTCGTTCGCCTCGACGATCTTGCTACCGGGAATGCGCTTGAGGGCAAAGGTAATGAGCTGCCGCATCGTGGGCGAGTCTTCAACCACCAGGAAATTGTACTCCGGCATCGGATAACCTCCGTTATTGTTTCTCTTTCAGCAGGTCGAGGAAGCTTTGGATGGTTGAGAGCTTGCGCTCTGACTGAGAGTAGAGCTTCGAGGAGAAGAGCGCCGTGGCCGCGTGGCCTGCCAGCATGGAGAACAGCTCGTAGTCCATGTTCGAGAACTGCGTTTTCTGAATCAGGAGCTTGTAGATGACAATGGCGCCGATCACGTGCTCCTTGATCTTGAGCGGTATGCAGACCAGCGGGTGGGTATAATCAACACCCGTGAGGTCCGTCGGGTCCCCTTCCCGGTAGTATGACTCGCCATCCTTTGCCACCTTTCCGACAACGCCTTCGCCGGTCTTGATGGTGCCGTGCGCCTCCGGCCCCATGCCCTCCTGGGCGACGACGGCCAGTTCGTGCGTCTTCTCATCGAGCATCATGATGGAGAACTCTTCGGCGCCGATAAGGTTCATGACGATCTCGAGGATGATCTTGAGGGATTCGTTGAAGTCCAGGGTCGAGTGCAACTGGTAGCTCGCCACGTAGAGGTTGGCCAGGTTGTTGTTCTCCGCCTCCACCTCGATGTAGCGGCTGGCAAAGTCCTTGTTCTCCTCTTCCACCTGGCGGTAGCGGTCGAGCAGGTTCTTATTTTCCTCTTCGAGGAACCTGAGGCGTTCTTCCAGGGAGTGCACCTTGAAGGTCCCCTCGCGGTCGGAGAACTTGTTGACCTCTTCGAGCTGGGCAAGACGGTACCTGAGCTTCTCGTTCTCCCTGAGCAGTTCCTGGGTGAACTCCTCCCCTTTTTTGAAAACCTGGAGGAACTCTTCGACCTTCTTGTTCAGGGTTCCGGGGTCCTTATCCATCCTGCCCTCCTTGCCTCGGTTGCGACCAGCACCACGTCCCGGCATCCTTGCGCGTCGGTCGTTACATCGATGCACCGCCGCTCGGCAATCGGCGCACTGCGCCGTCACCAGCGATTTGACCTATTATAATCAAGACGTCCGAAATTATCAAGCCTATTTGTTCTGCGCGCTCTTTTCCTGCGCGTTTCAGGCCCTTCCGGAGCACCGGAAAGATATCTCGTCAGCCATCCGTGAGAGCGGCAGGACCTTGTCGACGGCACCCGAGCGGATCACTTCCTGGGGCATTCCGAAGATCACGGCGCTTTCCTGGCTTTCGGCGATACACTGACCATTCAACCTCTTGATGGCCAAGGCCCCGGCTGTACCGTCGTTGCCCATCCCCGTGAGCACCACGCCCAGGACCGCTGAGCCGCACGCCTCGGCGACCGAGGCCATCATCCGGTCCGCGGACGGTACATACTTGTCCGACGGTTCGCGGGGAACGAGCTCAATGAAGAGGCCCTCACGGTCGCGCTTGACCAGCAAGTGATGCCCGCCGGGCGCGATGAGCGCCATGCCCGACCTGATGCGGTCGCCCGCGGCCGCCTCGCTCACGATGAGCGGGGCGAGTTTGTTGAGACGCTCCGCAAAGCTCCGGGTGAACCCCGGCGGCATGTGCTGGGAGATGACGATCCCCGCGCCGAGGTCGCCGGGAAGCCCGGAGAGAATCGCCTGCAGGGCGGGAGGGCCGCCCGTCGAGGCCGCGATCGCCACGATCTCGATCACGCTCTTCCGCGGCGTGGTCTCCTCGTCCTTCCGGACGGCCGGGGCGACCCGCTCACGGGCCAGCAGGTCAACGGTGGAGCGCACCTTGCCCATCTCGAGCGAAGGCATGGCGCGTACCTTCATGAGAAGCTCTTCCCGGATGCCCTCGAGGCTTTTCGAGATCCGCGCTTCCGGCTTGGCCAGGAAGTCCACGGCGCCCAGCTCCAGGGCCCGGAACACGCTCCGGCTGTCCGAGCGTGATGAAATGACGAGGACGGGCGTCGGCCGCTCCTTCATGAGCCACCGCAGGAACGTGAAGCCGTCCATGTTCGGCATTTCCAGGTCCAACGTGATCACGTCCGGGGAGAGGCGCAGCGTCTTTCCGATGGCGTCGACGCCGTCAATGGCGGTGCCTACCACCTCGATGCCGGTGTCGATCGCCAGCATCTGCGATATGGCGCTTCGATTGAACGCCGAATCGTCGACCACCAGGGCCTTTATTGTCCGTATCCTATTCATGGGGGCATCGCGGTGCGGAGGCTTGCCCGGCCCTTAGCCGCACCGGCTTCTGATAGACCATGTCGTTCTGCAGCGTGCGAAGCGTGAAAGCGGTCGAGATGTTGATCAGGGATTCTGAATGGCCGAGCAGAAGGTAGCCACCATCCCGCAGCTTGTCATGAAAGGTCCCGATCACTTTTTTCTTAGCGTCCCGGTCGAAGTAGATGATGACGTTCCGACAAAAAATAATGTCCAGGTCGCGGATCAGACTGGACTTGAAAGGGTCCAGGAGGTTCACATAGCTGAAGGAGACCAGGCGGCGGACCGGATCGATGATCCGGAAGTCGCCTTTTCCTTCTTCGACGAAGTATCGCTTCAGCATTTCCGGCGGCGTCGCCCGATGCGAGCCCTTCTTGTACACGCCCTTCCTGGCCGTGTGCAGGACCCGCTGGTTGATGTCGCTCCCCATGATCTCCACCTGCCAGTCGCGCCACCAGTCGCCGGACTCGAGCAGGAGGATCGCAATGGTGTAGGGCTCCTCGCCCGTGGAGCATCCGGCGCTCCAGATGCGCAGGCTCTTCCTCCCGGTGTCCTTCCCGCGAAGCTCAGGAATGATTTCGTCGGAGAACGCCCTGAGCTGGGCGCTTTCCCGGAAAAAATAGGTCTCGTTGGTGGTGAGATTGTCCACGAGGACGATGAGTTCTTCATCGCGCCTCCGGTCGTAGCGGAGAAAATGATAGTATTCTTCGAAGCTCTTGAGCTGGTGCTGCTCGAGCCTGCGGTTCAGCCGCCGCTCCAGCAGGAACTTGGATCCGTCATCGAAGAAGATCCCGCAGTAGTCGTGGATGAAGTCGCGGAGAAGACGGAAGACGTCGTCGGGGAGCGAGATGAGCTGGTCCGTGAACATTTATCTCCCCAGGGCTTCCTTGGCCGCCTGCCGGACGGTGGGGTCCGGATCGTCCGCGGCCATCTGCTCGAGGAGGAGGTCAGTGGCGGGATCCCGCCGATTCTTGAGGATCTCTGCTGCGGATTTCCTCACGCTCCAGTGAGGATCGAAAAGATGGGACAGAACGGACGGCCGCACGCTGACCCAGTCATAGGAAGAAAGGGCGCCCAGGACGGTCTTGCGCACTTCAGGGTCCTCGTGGCTGGCAAGGGACAGGAGCGGCTCCAGCGCTTCACGGACCGATACCCTGCCGACAACGTCCACCAGGGCAAGGAGAAAGATATCACTGGCCTCCTTCAGGTGGCCCGCGAGGACTGCACCGAAACGGTCCGCGCCGACCTTTCCCAATGCCCGCGCAGCTGCCGCGCGGACCCAGAGGTCTTCGTCATCCAGCAGGGGGATGAGCGCCTCGGCGGACTCGGCAGATCCGGTCCTGCCCAGGGTCTCCGCCGCCAGCATCCGCACCTCGGGGTCATCGTCGGTGATTGCCAGGAGGAGCGGTCGGATGGCCCTGCTGTCACGGATCGTGTCGAGCGCGATGACGACGGCCTTCCGCACGTCGGCTTCTTCGTCCTTCAGGGCGAAGGACAGGGCCTCGAACACCCGCTCTGTGCCGAACCGGCCCAGGAGGCGTACGATGTTCCGACGCATGCTGGCATCGCGCAATGTGAAGTCCGTGAGCAGTCCGTCCAGGACCGACTCGTCCCCGATGTCGGCGAGGGCGCGGATGGCGCACTCCTGAACGTTCTCATATTCGTCCTCCAGGAGCTTCAACAGCGGCACGACCGCCCTCCTGCTCGTCAGCCTTCCGAGGGACTCCGCGGCCGCACCCCGGACATGCCCGTTCTCGTCATCGAGCATCGAAAGAAGGGCATCCTCGGCCTCCCGCCTTCCGAACTCTCCCAGCACCACGGCCACGGCGCGCCGGACCAGGACGTTGTCGTCCCCCAGACGCCCGAGCAGCAGCGGCACGCACTCCTGGCCCAGATTACGGAGGGCATGGACCACGGGCTCCACCATCTCCTCGTCGCGGAGCAGGGACAGGAGCTTCGGTACCGCTGCGGGCCTGCCTGTCCAGCCGAGCACGACCACGGCCGACTTCTGCTGCTCCCCTCCGCACGTGTCGATAAGTTCCTCGAGGAAAGGCATCGTGCGGTCCGCGATGCCGTCGCGCACTGCAGCGACGATCTTTCCGCGGTCCGCGGGGACGCTCTTCCGGAATACGGTCACCAGCGCCGCCACGGAAGCCTCGCGAACGATGCGCAGGGGATCAGCGAGGCCGCTGATGAGCGGAGGAAGGGTGTTCACGTTGCCGATCTTCCCGAGGGCCTCGAGCACCGGTTCACGCAGACTGCTCCGGCCAAGGGCCGCTATCAGCGGCTGCAGGGCGCGCTCGTCGCCGATCTCGCCCAGGGCCTCGGCGGCAGCGTAGTCGAGCCAGCCCTGGTCTCTGGAGCTCAGGCACCCGATGAGCGCGTCCACAGCGCGCCGGTCCCGGAGCTTGCCCAGGGACTCCGCCGCTGCCACGCGGACGTTCTCGTCGGCATCGTTCAGTTTTTCGAGCAGGCCCGGTACCGCGCGTACGTCGCGGATGTCCCCGAGGACGTCCACGGCGAACTTGCGCACATCGGGGTCTTCGCTGTCCAGGAGCGGCAGGAGCGGGCCCACCGCTGCCGCACCGATCTGAGACAGCGCCTCGATCGCCGAGTTCCGCGCTCCGGCGTTGTCCTCGGCGCTGAGACGCTGCACCAGGCCATTCGTAACATCGTCACCCCCGAAGGCAATGAGCCCCTCAACGGCGGTCTTCCGCACGCGCCAGTCCGGATCGCCCAGGGCCCGGAGCAGGAGGGGTATCGCCCCGCGCTCCGCGCGGCCAAGGTCCACCGCGGCCTCGCGCCGCTCTTCGGCGTCCTGGCTCTCCAGCTTCCTGCTCAGAAGTTCAAGGGTGGACATCGCCCGCCTCCGCCAGCGCCGCCTGTTCTTCTCCGCTCAGGACCCTGCTGATATCAAGGATGATGACGAGCCGGTCTGTCACCTTTGCCACGCCCGCGATGAAGCCTGCCTGCCCGCTTGTCGCCGCTTCGGGCGCGGGGCCGATGTCTCGGACGGGAATATGCAGCACCTCGCGAACAGTGTCCACCACCAGCCCCAGCAGATCCTTCGCAGTACCGGTCCCGCCGTGCAGGGCCCCGCGGGTGATGATCATGCGCATCTTCCTTGGGTCGTTCTGGATATTCGTGAGACCGAAGCGCTTGCGAAGGTCCACGACCGGGATGATCGCGCCGCGGAGGTTGATCACACCCTCAATGAACCGCGGCATGTGCGGGAGCGGTGTGATCTTGAGCGGCCGGAGGGCCTCGGTGATAACGCCGATGTCGAGGCCGAATTCCTCCTGCCCAACCTGGAACGTCACGATCTGGGCAGTCTTCTCAGCGACGACGGTCTTCTTGTCCTTTTTCTTATTCTGCAGCATGGTTCATAGCACCATAGGTCGTTCGCATTGCGAATGAACACCGTGCAAATGCGCATTCGCAGCGCGACAACGCATTCCACCGTTCGTGGTCCGATCTAGGTCGTAAAACGGTCGATCTCCCTTTTCAGCACCCCGGACTGCGCCGTCAGGACATCCACAGCGCTGGTCAGCCGCGCCGCCAGCGCCGCGTTCTCCCGCGCAGTCGATTTGATCCGCTCAATGGCCTTCACGATGAGATCACTGCCGGTCCGGACCTCGCTCGCCGCCCGGTTCATCAGGCCGACCTTGGCGCCCATATTCTCGACAGAGACGGTGATGTTCTTGCTGGCCTTGACCTGCTCGGCGGTCGCCGTCCGTACGAACCGCGTGATGTCCCGCATCTTCTCGGCCGCACGCATGATCTGCTCGCTGCCGGCGCGCTGTTCCGTCGTGGCCCGCGCGATCTGGTGCGCCATTTCGTTGATCCGGTCCACGGCCTCGTTCACCTGCCCCATTGCCATGACCTGTTCGGCCGCGGCCCTGCTGATGCTGCGGCTCATCTCGCCCGACTGGTCGGCCCGGTCCACGATCTTTCGGAGAGCGTCCCCCGCCTCTTGCGCAAGCCGGGTCCCCGCTTCCGCCATGAGGACCCCGTTCCGCATGACCTCCACCGCTTCCCGAGAATCCTCCTGCACGGATGTGATGAGCGTCCCGATCTCCTGGGTCGATGCAGCAGTGCGATTCGCCAGCTCCCGGATCTGCGCGGCGACGACCGCAAAGCCCTTGCCGTGCTCGCCCGCCTGTGCAGCTAGGATAGCGGCGTTCAGGGCAAGGAGGCCGGTCTGGTCGGTGATGTCCTCGATGACGGTCAGGATTCCTCCGATGTTCTCAGCGCGCCCGCCCAGCCGGTTGATGACATCTGCGGACCGCCGCGACTCATCCTCGATGCGGCGCATCCCCTCGATCGTCTTCTCGATGGAGCGCATGCCGAGGTCTCGGGCGTCGGCCGTGACCGCATCGGCGAGCCCGGTGGACTGCTTCGCGCGGGCCTCCACCTCCCGGACCGACGCGCTGATCGTGCTGGTCGAGGCTGCGGTCTCATCGGCCGCCGTCGACAGCGTTTCGACATTCCCGGCGATCTGGCGGACCGCTGCTGACATCTGCGTGATGGCCGTTGAGGTCTCCTCAATGGACGAAGAAAGGTCGGTCATGAGTCGCGCTACCTCGTCGATGGATGCCGCGGTCTCGATCACAGCGGAGGACGTCTGCTCGGACGTCTCGTAAAGGTCCTCCACGTTCCCTGCGATCTCCTTCAAGGAGAAGTGCATCTCGTTCACCGATGACGACGCCTCTTCGACGGACTCGGACTGCACCCGGCTCGCGTCACCGATGTTGGCCGCGACGCCCGCCACCTCGCCAGACACCGTTTCGAGCTTTCCGGAGGACTCCCGTACGCTGCCGACCATCTCCTTGAGACCGATGACCATCTGGTTGAGCCCGCGCCCGAGCTCGCCGATCTCGTCGACGGTGTTCACCCGCACGTTCTGCGTCAGGTCGCCCGCCGCGATGCTGGTCGCCACGGCCTCAGCCTCGGCGGTCGGTGCCGCGATCATCCGGCGGACCATGAAATACACGAGTGTAGATATCGTCAGCACGATGACGATGCTTGTTGCCGCCAGCAGCAGTACGATCTTTGTGGCGTTCTCCCGGATCTCAGCGCGCGAGAAGGCAAGGTGAATGGCGGCAAGCTTCGTCCCTCCCAGCGAAACGTCAATGGACGCTTCAACGGGATCCAGTTCCTGATGAACCGCTGCCAGCAGCCGCTTCACATCCTCGCTCTTCTCCGCGGCGAGCACCTTCTTCACGCCGGGGTCCTCGACGTTAAAGCTGGCGTGCGCGCTGGTGAGTGGAGCGCCATCCGTTCCGGTGAACACGATGGCCAGGATGTCCTTCCCCTGCACCACATCCCCCACCAGGAGATTCAGCCCCAGGATGTCGCCTGACGCGAGGCGGTCAAGCGCCGCCTTCGCCAGGACAGCGCCGATCTCCCGGCCGCGGGCTTCGAGGGACCGCTCCTGGGAGACGAGCATCATGCGGGCCACGAAGAACGTCCCGGCCATCATCAGGACGATGACCCACACGGACAAGGTGGCCACGAACTTCATCCCCATGCTCTTCCTGATCCGGTCCTTGATCTTCTGGAACATGTTCCCTCTCTGCGCAATGACGGCCGCATCCTGCGGCGTTCCATGCACGATGCTGTCCTGCTGCAGTGATCAGACTTTGAACTTCTGGAGTTCTGACTGGAGAGCGGCGGCCTTTTCCCGGAGCGACGCCTCGGCCATGTCCATCTCGACGGACACGTTGACGTTCTCTTCGGTGATCTTCTGGATGCGCGCGATGGCGTCGCTGATCTGCTGGGCGCCGAGGCTTTGCTCGGAGGTGGACCGAGCGACCTGGGCGGCTTGGGACGTGGCGGCCTCCATGGCCTTGGCGATCTGTTTGCTCCCGACGGTCTGCTCTTGCGTCGCCACCTTCATCTGGCGGGTGATGTCCCTCGTTCTCTCGGCCGCCTGGGCGATGCGCTCGCTGCCCTTCTGCTGCTCCTGCATGGCGTGAGCGATCTTTTCGATCTGCTCCGCGATGTTCAGAGCCGCATCGGTGATCTGCGCCACTCCCTTGGCCTGTTCGGCCGTGGTCAGCTCGATGGCGCGCGCCATCTCCGCCGACTGCCGGGAGCTCTCGGCGACCTGCTGGAACACATCGCTCGTCACCTTGACGAGTCCCGTGCCGTTCTCCACAGCCTGCAGGCCCTTCGCCATTGCCTGCACGCTGGCGGCGGTCTCCTGCTGGACCGCGGAGATGACGTTGGCGATCTCTTTGGTGGAAGCGGCGGTGCGCTCCGCAAGCTCGCGGATCTCTTCGGCGACGACAGCGAATCCTTTCCCGTGCTCGCCCGCCTGCGCTGCCAGGATTGCCGCGTTCAGGGCGAGGAGGCTGGTCTGGTCGGTCACCTCGTCGATGACCTTCAGGATCTGTCCGATCTCCTGCGAACGCTTTCCGAGCCGATTGACCGTCTCCGCCGTGGCCTCCACGGTGGAACGGATGTTCTCCATGCCGGTCATCGCCTCACGGGCCGCGGCCATGCCCTGCTCCGACGCGCTCCGCGCGACCTTTTCCGCGAGCCTCGCCGACTCCAGGGCCTTTTGCTCCACCGCCTTCACGGTGGCACTCATCTCGGTGATGGAGGACGATGTCTGCTCCGCGGCCGAGGAGAGGGTCTCCGTGTTCTCCGACACCTGGCGGATGGACGCCAGCGTCTGGACGATGGAGGCCGCCGTATCGTCGGCTGCCAAGGACAGACCGCTGGCGTTCTGCGCAGTTTCCTCGACTGAGGCGGCCATCTCCGCGACCGAAGACGATGCGTCAGCGGCGGCCTGGGACATCTCCGCCGCGTTCTCCGCAACACCCCTGATCGAAGCGATCATCTCGTCCACGGTCATGGCCGTCTGCTCCCCGGCCTCTTGCTGGACCCGTGCACCCTGGCTCATCTTCTGCGTTGCCGTGTTCATGATCTGCATGGCTTCGCCAAGGCCGCCCGTCATCTGGTTGATCCGGCCGAGCATCTCCCGCAGGCTTGAGGAAAGCGTGTTGATGGCGTTGCCCAGTTCGGCGATCTCGGTCTTTCCGCTCACCGTGACATTGCGCGCGAGGTCGCCGGCCGCCATGAGGCTCGCGGTCCCGGCCATCTCGCCCAAGGGGTCGGTGATCGTGCGCTTCATGAACAGGGTCACCAGGTACGTGGCGAGCACAAAGACGACGACCGCCACGATCACCGACCGCAGGAGCAGGTCCCGGATCGGCCGGTTCACAGCGCTCCCCTTCAGCGCGATCCGGAGTACGCCCATCTTCTTGCCGTCGGGCCCCATGAGCGGGACGACCTTTTCATACTGGTCCCCGCCCTCATCGACATAATCCTGCACCAACGGTTCCGCGGCCTCCAGGGCCTTCCTGCTGCCGGGATCGGTCGCGGGGGAACCTTCGCGCTCCTTGTCCGTGGCATAGAGGACCTTCCCGTCCTTGTCCACAACCATGGCCCGGGAGATATCCCGGTCGGTCTCTCTGAGCCCCCGAAGCTTTTCGCTCATGCCGTCCATGGCGGAGAGCGGAAGACCGAACCCGGTGACCTTGTCGATGTCCTTCTTGACGCCCTCGGCCATGGCCGTGGTCCGTCCGAGCACTGCTTCCCGGTACTTGCCGGCCGCACTGGTGATATTGAGTCCCGTGTTCAATCCAAGGGCCACGAGGAGGATGCCGGCCGTTGCAACCACCGCCCTCGTCTTCAGCGTCATGGCGGTCCACAGTTTCATTTTATCACCTTCGTCGCATCGGAAATAAGGTCCATGGAAGGTTTCAGCCCCAGGGCTGTCGCCTCCTTGAGGTTCAGGACCAGTTCGACCAGTTTGGGGACCTCAGGTGCGATGTTTGCCGGGTTCTCGCCGTTCAGGATCCGCGCGACCATTCGGGCCGCTGCCTCGCCTTGCTCGGTTGCGCTCGGCGCGAGGGTCAGGATGACACCCTTGTCGCCTGAACCGCCGGTCTGGCTCATGGTCGGTATCTTGCTGCCATGGGCCGCCTTCACGATCTCGGCCAGCGCCTCGTTCACCGTCGCGCTGACGGAGATGAACACCGCGTCGGCCCTGCCTGCGTACGTGAGCGCCCGGGCATCATCAAGCCGCTTGACGGCCATTTTCACCGTCTGGAACCCGTACTGGCCTTCAAGGGCCGTGAGCTCCTCGACCTGCTTCACCGAATCAGGCTCCAGCTCGTTGTAGACCACGGCCAGCTTGGTGAAGTTCGTGAGCTTCTTGGCATATTTGAGCAGGCTCGTGATCGGGACCTTGGAGCTGATGCCGGTCATGTTGCGTGCGGCAACGCCGATGCCAGCAGGATCATAGACCCCGGCGTAGACGATGGGGGTGGATTTCGTTTCCCGGATGGCCAGGGCGGCAGGCGCGCCGCCGTAGGTCACCAGGACATTCACGTCGGCGACCACCAGTTTCCGGACGGCATTGGTCCACGAAAGCGGATCGGGCGCGGGCATCTGGAGCAGCGTGTCCACCTTGCGGCGGTCGAAGCCCTCCTTGATCAAGCCGTTGGTAAAGGCCCGATGAAGCTCCTGGTAGTAGCCGATGTTCCCTGCCATCACCACGCCGATGGTCTTGTCGGCCGCTTCCGCGGGCGTTGCGCAGATAAGCAATGCAGCACAGATCAGCCAGGTAATCGTTCTCATGCGCCCTCCGTTACCATTTCCACGACAGGGTGGCAAGAATGGTCTGGTTCGTGCCATCCTGTGTATCGTCAAGCTTGTCGTCGATCCTCCGGATCTGGTACCGGAGATCGTAGCCCAGGTTCTTCGAGACCCGGATCTCGAGGTCGGCGCCCGCAATCGTATCGACCGTCTTGATGGTCGTGAGATCGGCGATCCCGTTGCTCCCGGCGATCACGCCGGAGTTCTGCCAGGAGCCTCGTGACCAGCTTTTGGACACGTCGGCCGTGAAAATAATGGCATCAGCCAGTGCATGGCTCAGCGTGAGTGCGGCCACATGCGCCGTGTCGGCATAGGGAACGCCGGTCTCGGCCGTGATGGCGCTGGAAAGGTCGGTGTAAGCGATGGGGCCGGTGTGCTTGTTCTGGAAGAACGAGTAGCTCGGCGTTACCGATGTCGTCTTCCCGACCAGGAAGGTGAAGGACCCGAGGAGCCGGTCGCGCTCGTTCGTCCATTTGTCGGTGAACGGAGCATTGAGCCCGCTTCGCTCCTCGCGCACAGTTGCTCCGGACAGCAGCATATTGAACCACGGCTTGGGCGTCCAGGTAGCTGTCAGGCGGGCCTGGTCGGAGGTCTCCGGATAGGTGTTGTCCACGCTGTTCGCGGGCACGTTGGCGCTCTGATGGCTTATGTCACCGCGAAGGATGATCCTGTTCGTCACGCGGTAGGTCGCGCCAAGCCGGGCCATCGTCCGATTGACCTTGTCGTCCAGCTGCCACATCGTCGGGTCTATGTCGCGCTTGAGGTTCTCATAGCCCAGCTCTGCCCGCAGAGTGAGGTCCTTGGTGGCGCGGTAACGCACCAGACCAGTCATGATGTCCTTCTGATAGCTGATGGCGTTCCGGACCAGGTAGGTCGTCGAGACAGGCAGCCCCGCCGTGGTCACGGTGTCCGTCACAGCGCCCGGGTTGTTCGCATCCACTTCGTAGTGACGGTATTTGACGGCCACGGTGACGTCCTTCGTCGGGATCCAGCTGAGGTCGCCAGCGGAGTTCGTGAAGTCGGATTTGGCTCCACTATCATTGTTCTTCCGGTCGCCTGTGGAGTACGTGACAGCAGCGGCGATCCTGCCCGTGTGGGAGGTGTGGACCTTGAACGTGTCGGTCGAAGACTCAATGTCGGGCATTAGGTTGTGCGTGTAGGTGGTCGCTCCGCCCGTGTCGGTCAGGTACTTGTCCCGCGTATCTTTGAACTTCTGCGTGTCATGGCTGTACTCCGCCTCCAACCACTGGAGGTGGCTGTTGATGGTGACCTTCGCCCCCTCTGTTTCATAATCGATATCGCGGCTGCGGGACATCTTGTCGCCGGCAGTGAAGGAGTTCATGAACCGCTGTTGTATGGTGCCGTGCTTCTCCTGGCTCCTTGCCTCCAGATAGATATGGAACGGGAAGTCCGGCGCCTTGAAACGGATCTGTGCCCGGTTCATGGCGTTCGAAGCTCCATATACGTCCGCGGGGTTCAGGTCTGTCACGGTCATGCCGGTCGTGCTCTGGCCGATGGAATAATGGTCCAGGTTATGGAACATCGACCGGGACAGCATGTTCAGCATGATGATGTCCTTGTATGCATAGTCGAACTCCGCGAAGTAGTCCTTGCTGTTCAGGACGTAGGTCTCGAGCAGCATGCGGGTCGGCAGCGGGTCGTACTCGATGACAGCCGAGCCGGCCGGGGACGAGTGCTGGTACTCATATTCTCCCGCCATGGGATTGCCGCTCGTCATGTTCCAGCGGTATCCCAGCCTGATGTCCCCTTCAAAGGGCGTGCCGAGCTGGTACTGCCCTCCGGTGGGCGTCTTTTCCTGAGCCCAGAGCGGCGGCGCCAGGAGCACTATCAATGCGATCAGGTATATGATCTTTTTCATGTCAGCCTCCTATCGGACGAACGTGCCCTTGCCGCTGGGCGAGGGGAGATCGGTGCCATGGATCTGCGAATGGCAGTCGGTGCACCGGGTATAGACGTTCTTCTTGGACTGCGCCGTGGTGGAGCCGGCGAGCGGATGTGTCGGATGACACTGCAGGCAGAGGTACGGTTCCCGCAACGACAGCAGGTTATTGTTCACGGACCCGTGGGGCGTATGGCAGGCCCGGCAGTCCTCGGTCAAATCAGCGTGCTCATAGAGGAACGGGCCCTGTTTCTCAGAATGGCACTGGGTGCAGGTCTCCTTCACCGTGTCCTTGCGGAGGTTCCGGCCCGACATGCCGCCGTGAGCGTCGTGGCAGTCCGTGCAGAAGATCTTCTTCTCCGGCACCGGATGGTGGTTCGGGAGCCGGAAGTTCGCCTGTACGTCTGGGTGGCACTTGTAGCACAGGTCCGTCATCTCCCGGGGCTTCACCTTGAGGTTGTGGCCCATGTGGATGTTGTGGCAGTCGGAGCAGGACACGTCGGACATGTTGTGCGTGCTCGCGTTCCAGTTGTGCAGGTTGAAGGTCGCGTTCGCCGTGTGGCACTTGAGGCAGATGAGCGATTTGGCCTGCGCCGGGATCTTCTTCATGTCCACCAGCGTCCGGTAGTCGCAGGCCGTCTGCTTCCCGGCCTTCGCGTCCTTTGCCACCTTCTCGGGTGTGAGGCCCTCGATGGCCAGGCTCCCCGGCCCGTGGCAGGACTCGCAATTCACGATGGGCATGCCCGACTCGCGCGACAGCTGGGCACCCATGGTGGACAGGTCGAAGTCGCGCCGCCGCGTGTCATGGAAGTGGCAGGCCTTGAGGCAGTTGTCCGTTCCCACGTAGTCCGCGTCGAGGCGGCCGGCGATCATCTTCTCGTATTCCTTGTTCAGGTAGATCGGTTTCGTCTCCTTGAGCGTCGCGCACCCAGCCGCGACAAAGAAGGAACCGAGGATCCCGAGCAATATCCATTTCCTCATTTTCAGCGTACGTTCCATGATAAGTAAGTCCTCCTTTAGCGGGTCTGGGTTACGGACGTTCTCCGGATGTGTTCGGAGCACCGTACAGCAGGTAGCTTTTCGCCCCTGCGCACCATCCGAATGCATACGGGGCAGCGCCACACTGGCCGTCAATTGTATTGCCGACCGAATAGTTCATGGCGTTATCATCAATCCAGTCAATTGAATCGTAGATCAACCTCTTCACATATCTGCTGTTATGCACGTACCCGCCCTCCTCATGGAAGAGCATGGCCATGTTAGAGGCAGCCCCCATATTGTTTTTGCCGGTCGTATTGCCGGTCCAGTCGGTGTCCCCAGTGGAGAGCCAGTTGCTGTAATTGAAATAGGGAAAGGCTCCAAAGGAAAAACTGGGGCTGCTTGCAAGAAGCGACTGCGAAAGTGCTTGCAGGGAGTCCTCATATTTTATTTTCTCCTGTTCAAGAACCTCGGCAAGGCCCGTGCTTGAACCCGCATGGCAGTTAAAGCAGATTTCGCTCGATACAGCCGTAATCGTTGTCCCATCCTTCATCACCGGTTGGAAAAGGTGATTGGCAGGCAAGCCCGGCCGGTACATATGACACCCGACACAGGGGCCGCTCGTTCCGGTATTAGGAACAGAAGCTGTTCCTATCTCTTCATGCTTGAAAGACTGCGGATCGGAATAGCTCCTCCCGTAATATTCGTACCCGATGCCCCGGAACATGGTTCCGCCTGCAGTCAGGTAGTGCCCGTCAACAAGCATATAGCCAAGAGGAAAACCAAAAGTGTCAAACAGACTTCCGAAATCCTCTGTGGTTGTCTGACCCGTATTCAGCGCGTGGATCGTCCTGCCGCTCCCTCTTCCGGTATGACAAGGCAGGCACACATTCGATGCGCCGATATCGGGATACTGATACGTGACCTGTGCAGCGGTCGGAATGATTGGTGAAGCCGGCCAGTTATTAACAGGTAGCGTATATGTTGCTCTGAATGGTCCGGGATTACGAACCGTCCCCTTGTTGTCCGTATGGCACCCTGCGCATTCCAGCATTTGAGGCTTGAACTGGGGGTCATAGGCTATTACGGGGCTGCTTCCCGTTGCAATGCCGTCGGCAAGGGCAGTATTGTTGTTTCGCAGGGCATCGGCATAGGACGCAAATCCTGTTGTAGTATGGCATCTCTGGCACTGTGCTCTGCTTCCAAAGCCGGGAAGCGGTGTCGCCGGGGATGGGAAGAGGCAGGGGCCATCTTCACAGGACCAGTTATAAGCGCCCCAGGGGCCGGTTGAGTTTCTATTCGCGTGGAGCGAAGCGGCCCATTCGCGATTGATGTCGGCTGTTTTATGAGGATTGTGGCAGTCGGTACAGACCGTCTCACTTGCAAAGTTCATGGCGTAGCCGACCGGTTCCGTGCCGCTCAAGTTATGTCCGCCCCCGTCGTATGTGCCTGCTTTTGCGAAGTGCGTGTCGGTGATGATATATGAACTGCCTGTCGGAACAGATGTCAAATGAGTGGGCGTCGCTGCCGTGTTGAGGGGGTCGTTCGGATCCAGGAGTTCATGGCATCCCGTGCAGGTTCTGAGCTGGGCCGAAACCTGAAGCGTGGAGGTCGTGCCGATGACCATCGACGTGGTCGTGGCAAAACCAATGGGTCCGGATCCGCCGGCCGCGACATGGAGGCTCCCGCCGCCATGGCAGGACTCACAGCCTACCACCGGCCGGGCAACGTTGCCCGTGTAGCCGGCGGTGAAGGAGTTTCCTGCGCCGTCCCCATTTGAGTCGTGGCAATTTATGGTGCAGCCCGAGATCTGCCCGAGTGTGGGATTCCCTGCGCTGTACAGGTTCCCGAGAGGCTCCACATTCGCGTGCTTCGTCAGCATCCAGTCCGAGGTCTGCGACGTGTGACAGGACGTACAGGTCTTGAGCCCCACCGTCGGCGTTCCCACAGTGACGACACCGCTCACGGTCTGGACCGCAACACCGGTCGGCTGGTCCGTGCCGCAGGCGCCGAGCAACGCGCCGAGCACCAGGACAATCGCCAGCATAGATCCCAATAATCCCTTCTTGCGCACTTTCATAACTTACCTCCCGTCTCATTGGTTTCAGTTCTCATGTTCCTGGCCCGCCTTAAATCTAAAAATAATGGTAATCACTATTTATTGTAGCCTAAAAAATTGCTTTTGTCACTACTTTTTTTTGTTACGCACCAATTGCTTTTTCCACGTCCAGCAGGATATACAGTCGGTCGTCCTTCCGGGCAATGCCTTTCAGGAACTCCGCGCCGGCGCCCTGCGCCACGGTCTCAGGGGCCGGCCGAACGGCAGAAGACAGGAACCGCACCACCCCCCTGACCCGGTCGACGAACAGCCCCACCTGGTCATCCTGTCCCAGGCTCACGACGATGATGCGGGACTTCTCATCCCTGGCGCTCGCGGCAAGGCCCAGCCTGCGGTTCAGATCGACGACCGGCATCACCGTGCCCCGGAGGGAGCATACGCCGACAAGATAGTCCGCCGTATGCGGCACCGGCGTGATCTCTTTGGGTGTCAGGACCTCCCGGACCCGGTCAACGGGGACAACATATTCTTCATTGCCGAGGAGGAAGGAGAGCATCTCGAGATCTTGCTCCTCCAGCTGCTGCTCCGGTTCTTCTGTCCCGGACACAACAGGCCCGGGCGCAGGCTCATCCTTCTTCTGAGGCCCCGGGGCAGCCGTGGCCGGCGGCGCTGTTGCGCTTATCTCGTTCTCCGGCAGCATCGCGGGAGCCTGCCCCGGAGCCGCGAGAGGACCATTCGGCATGAACGGAGTCTCCTGGGGCAGGGGCGGGGACGCCGGGGCGGGGACGCCGGCCTCATTCTGCTCCGAAGCCGGGAATGCCTGATCGGCCCTCTGGGTGCTTACCGCCTTTGCCTTCTCCGCCGCCTTCTTTCTTGCCGCTAGGATATCCATAATGATTCCTCTGCAAGGTCCAATGCTGAACGCTCAAGGAACTGCGATCGCTCCTGACGTTAAACCTTGAACATTGAATACTATTTTAATTCCTCCGCCACGTCCTCCACGATCTCATCCGTGATGGCCGCCGCGCCCCTGCCGAAACCCTCGATCAGAGCGTTGCCTGCAATGACATTGATCAGCCGCGGCACGCCGTCACTGTAGCGGTAGAGGGCCGCGATCGCGCCCTCGTCAAAGAGCGGGGCGTCCCGTCCCGCCACGCTCAGCCGGTGCGCCACATACTCTCCGGTCTCTTGTTCGTCCAATAGACCGAGGTGGTACTGGAGCCCGATGCGCTGCCTCAGAGCGCGGTACGACCGCTTCGCCAGCCGCGTCCTCAGCTCTGTCTGACCGATGAGCACCAGGGCCAGGAGGTTACGGTCGTCGAGCTGGAAGTTCGTGAGCAGCCGGAGCTCCTCAAAGGTCTCCTTGCCAGGGATAAGCTGCGCCTCGTCGATGATGATTGCCGTCCGCTTGCCCGCTTCATAGATCTCATACAGCTTTGCGTTGATCCCCTCGAGCAGGCCGTGGCGAACATGCTGCTCCTCGTCAACCCCGAGGCGGAGCGCGACGGTCTGGAGGAGCTGCATCGGCGAAAGCCGGGGGTTGATGATCAGCACCGGATGGAACCGCTCGTCCAGCGAGTCGATGAGCGCCCGGGACAGCGTCGTTTTGCCGGACCCGATGTCGCCGGTCAGGAGCACGATGTCCATGTCCTCCACGGCGAGCTGGAGACGCGCCAGGGCCTCGGCGTGCTTCCGGCTCTGATACAGGAAACGCGGGTCCGGCGTCTTGCTGAACGGCTTTTCCCTCAGCCCGTAGAATTCTTCGTACAAGTAGTTCTCCGGAGTCAGAAGCCGGAATCCCGGGGCACGGAGAACGGTGCACTCTCATCCCTTTCTCCTGCCTGCTGACCCCTGTCTCCTGACTACTCTTTACTTACTACCGGCCCCTGGCCGCTGTTTTTTTCATGGCCCCTTCAATGAGGGACTCCACATCGAGCACCAGCACGACGATCTTATCGCCCAGCTCTGTGGCGCCGGCAATACCCGGCGTATCGGCGAGACGGCTGCCGAGCGGCTTGATGACAATCTCCTGCTGGCCCCGCAGGCGGTCCACCACGAGCCCCAGTCTCCGCTCAGCAAGCCCCACCAGGACAACAAAGTGCGTTTCCTGCTGGTCCGCCTGGGGCAGCGAGAATGCATCGGAGAGCCGCAGCAGCGGAATAGTCTCGTCGCGGATCGCCATCACCTCGCGCGTCTCGATGGTCTCGATCTGCTCAGGCCGGACCCGCATGACCTCGAGGACCGAGCCGAGAGGCACGGCGAACCGGCGTCCGCTTGCCTCGATGATCAGCGCCTTGATGATGGCCAGCGTGATGGGAAGGGTCAGGATAAAGGTCGTTCCCACGCCTGTCTCCGTCTCGATGTCGATCATCCCCGAGAGCCGCGACACGTTGCGCTTCACCACGTCCATGCCCACGCCGCGTCCTGAGATCTCGGTCACCGTTTCACTCGTCGTAAAGCCCGGCAGAAAGATGAGGTCCAGGACCTCCTTGCGGTCGCGCTCGGCGTCAAGCTCGTCCTCCACCAGCCCCTTTTCCCGCGCCTTGGCAAGCAGCACGCGCGGGTCGATCCCGCCGCCGTCGTCCTCAACGGTGATCACCACGTGGTTCCCCGTGGGAAACGCAGTGAGCCGCACGAGGCCGCGCTCGGGCTTGCCCTGCAACTTCCGCGCATCCGGCTTGGCGATACCGTGGTCGATGGCGTTCCGGATGAGGTGCATGAGCGGATCCGCAAGGTCCTCGACCATGAGTTTATCGAGCTCGGTCTCTTCGCCGCGGATCTCGAGGTCGATCTCTTTGCCCGCCTCACGGGCGTATTTCCGCACGGTCTGGGCGAGGCGCGTGAAGATCTGGCCGATGGGCACCATGCGCACGTCCAGGATGCCCTCCTGGATCTCGTTGAGCCGCCGCTCCAGGTTCTTATATGCCTTCGTGAGGGTCACTGCGATGCCGGTGAACCCCTGCTGGCCGCGCAGGTCCAGGGCAATGCGGCCGATCTCGCTCTTGATGATATGAAGCTCACCCACGGAGCTCATCAGGCTGTCCAGTTTGTGGATATCCACGCGCACGGTGTTGCTCACGGTCTTGAGCGTGGTCATCTCCGGCCGTACTTCCTGCATCCTGCTGTCGTCCATCCGAGGGACCGCCTCGAAGGACGTGTTCGGCAGGTTGGTCGCCGCCGCCAGAGCCTCCTGCGTTGCAGAGGTCCCGACCATGATGGTGAAGCCGATGCCGTCACCGCCCGCGCTGGCAGTGGGCAAGGTGCAGATGATCTCCCCGTGATGCTTGAGCGTTTCGGTTAGGGTCCGGATGCCGCTCTCGAACTCAGCAAAGGAGAATGAGACCCGGACCAGGAAAAGGTTCTTACGCTCCCGGACGTTCTCGGTCAGCCGGTGCTCCTCATATTCCGTCAGCACCTGCAGCACCGCAGGATCGATGGCAACCTGCGACAGGAGCGTCTTGCCGGCCGCATCCGCGGATTTCGCCGCGAGGATCCGGTCGATGAGGTCCAGCGCCCCGGCGATGTCCTCGAGTGGTAGGCCCTTCCCGGTCTGCTGAACGAGCCGCCCCAGGAGCCCGAGCGTGTCCGCCAGGGCGTCCAGGGTTTCTCGGCCCAGGCTTACCTTGCCGAGCCGGACCTCGTCGAGAAGGAACTCGAGCTTGTGCGAGAGGTCCGCCAGGGCCTTGAGTCCGAACATCCCGGCGAGACCCTTGAAGGAATGGAGCGCCCGGAAGAGACCATTGACCGTATCGGGGTTGGCGCGGCCGCCGCCCTTCGCATCGTCGAGGGTCATGAGGGCCTGGTTCGCGGTTTCAAGAATATCCTCGGCCTCGGCCAGGAATTCCTGTATGGGTCGGTCAGATTTCATAATTTTATGATTGCTGATTTTGGATTGCGGACTTCCGGATCATGACCGGAGATCTTCTTGTGTTTTTCCGGAACGTTCATTCCCCAATCCGTAGTCTGCAATCCGCAATAGTTACTTCCCCCCCACCGCTTTCTTCACCAGCACCATGAGGTCTTCCTTCTTGAACGGTTTGACCACGTAGCCCATGGCGCCCAGCGCCAGGCCCCGCTTCTTGTCCTCTTCGGTCTTTTCCGTGCTCACAATGATGAGCGGGATGTCCTTGAAGGACGGGTTCGCCTTGACAAAACCGATGAGCTCCAGGCCGTTGATGTCCGGCATATTGATGTCCGTGATGATGAGGTCGAACCTCCTGCTGGGCAGCATCTTGAGCGCCTCGAAACCGTTGTTCGCCTCGGCGGCGAAGAAATCACCGGCCTCCTCAAGGGCGATCCGGATAACGGAGCGGATGGCTTTGGAATCCTCCACGATCAGCACGTTCTTCATTTCTTCTCCTTCTCGAGCTCGGCCAGCTTCCGTTCGAGCAGGGCCTTCTCCAGCGCCATGCCTGCCTGGTTCATGAAGATCTCGAGCGTTTCAACACCCCTGATGGACTTCAGGTCGGGAAGGTTGTCGCCATAGACGATGAGGGCGACCTTGTTGTCCACGACCAGCGGGAGCGCCAACACCACGTCGGGCCTGGACCCTCCCACCTCGTTCACGAAATAATTGTTCTGGTCGTTGGACTCCATCGGGCCCAGGTAGGTGCGGCGGGATTCAATGACGTTCCGGAACAGGGATGGTGTGTTGAGCGGTATGCGGATATTCCGCACCACCTTGTCCGGGGACGCGCCGCTCGCCAGTTCGATCCCGAACTGGCCGAGTCCGCGCACCTCGTCCTTCTTTACCATGAACAGGATGGCACGGTTCACTACTTCGCTCGCGTACCGGAGGGTCAGGAGTGTCACTTCGGCCGTGGCCGTGGGGAACCGGAGCTCGTCGAACATGGACTTGAGCGTCGTGATCTGCTTGGACGGCGATTCATTCTCGATCTTGGAGCGGAACTCCTCGCGGGCGGGCTCGGAGCTTGTTCGGGTGACGGGGGCGGGGCGGGACAGTACGGAGGACGGCGTCGGCGGGGCTGCTTCTGCAAAGGGGTCGGGTGTGGAGGAAGCTTTGGGCGTCGCCTGCGGTTTGGCGGCGGGAGAGGTCTTCCTGCCCTGGCCCTTGCGCTTTTCGTCGAGGATCCGCGTCCCCTCCATCAGGAGGTACTCGGCGCTCAGACCGGACTTCAGGAGCAGGTCCTGCGTATCGATCTCGATCTTGTCCTTCGGCACGACCTCGCCGAGCTCGAAATTGAAGAACCCCTCTTCCCACGCAAGCAGGTCATAGATGATCTCCTCGATCTGCTGGCGCACGACGTCCTCGATGACCTGAGCGGTCGTGGCCTTGGTCTCCACAAGGATCATGCCGAGGGGTTTGTCGGGGCTCATCTTCTGGCGCGCGAGCGCCGCCGCGAGGTCCGCCTGGTCCACCATCCCCTGGGACACCAGGATGTTGCCCAGGGAGTCGCGAATGACATCGCTGCCGGCCTGGACCACCTGGCCGTTCTTGAACACGATCATCCCTGACCCTTTGCGGCTCCTGACAACAAGCGTTCCCGTCTTCTTGCTCAGACTGATGATCTGGAAGATGTCCGGCAAGGCGAGGTCTTCCAGACGGCCGACAAGGCTCATGCGGACTCCCGTATGGGCATGCTGCGCAGCATTGGCAAATTATAGCAGTTTAGACAAAAAATGCAAGGTTATTTCACCGGTTAGGAAGGAGAGCGGCGGAACGACAAGGCGGGGAGAGGAGTCCGCCCGTTACGTGCTCCGATAGTTGGTGAACTGGAGCTCGATGCCGAAATCCTTGCCCTTGAGCAACGCGATGACCGCCTGGAGGTCGTCGCGGTTCTTTCCCGACACCCGGACCTGGTCCGCCTGGATAGAGGCCTGGACCCTGATCTTTGAGTCCTTGATGGCCTTGACGACCTCCTTGGCCTTGTCCGTCGGTATCCCCTGCTGGATCGTAACCTTCTGGCGTACGGTCCCGCCGAGCGCCGGCTCCACCTTGCCGTAGGACAGGTTCTTGGTCGGCACGCCGCGCTTCACCAGCTTTCCCTGCAAAATATCGATCACGCTCTTGAGCTTGTAATCATCGTCGGAAACGATGACCAGCGCGTCCTTCTCCTGGGTGATGGCGGACTTGCTGCCCTTGAAATCGAAGCGCTGGGAGATCTCCTTCATCGTCTGGGCGACTGCGTTCGTCACCTCGGCCATGTCGATCTTGGAAACAACGTCAAATGAATTTTCAGCGGCCATACGAACCTCCCCGGTGATTAAGAGAATAGTAATTGAGTGATTCGGAACGTACCTTCAATAATTTAATTACTATTTACGAATTACTGTTCTATGATCTCCGTCCCCTTCGGGACTTTGAATCGGAACTGCCCATCGTCCAGGCCCACATTTTCCTTCACGTCGGAGAACTGGATGTCCGATGTGTTCCCGGACCGGTCATGGACGACCATGCGCGTGATCCTGCCGACCTCGTCAGAATAAAGCCGCAGTTTCCTCATGGCGGCCCCCGCCTTTTTCGGGACGAGGTCCAGCATGCGGGGCTTGTCCGCCTCGGGCATGGACACGGCGAAATCCTGCCGGATGGCCCCCGCGCCGAGCAGGAACGCGACCGGAATGTTGGCCTGCTCGAAGTCCTTGAACGTGCGCCGGATGGCCTGCTCGCTCTTCTTCGAATAGAACCACGCTTCCGCTCCGTCGATCATGATCAGTTGGCCGTTCGTATACTCGAGCCGGAGCTTGCCAGGCCGTTTGATCGCGAGCGTACCCTCGAATTTCTGGGTCTTTTCCACGGACTTGAGGAAGTTCTTCTGCACGACCCTTGCGGTCAGGTCCGCAAGATCGCGATAGTGCGCCTCGATGGCCTGAACACCATCCATGCCGACGGCGGCAGGCACCGACGAGGATGGGACGGTGACCGCCGTTGCGGTGACAACGGAAGCGGTCTCCGCAGCAGCAGAGAACGTACTGCTGAAAACCAGCAGAAGCACACAGCAGCCAGCGGCACGGGCGAACGTGTTCGTCTTTATTCCGCATTCCGCAAAGAGCCATCCCCTCCCGTTTCCCCTCCCCTGTAATCCATTCCCTCCCTTTGTCCCTCCTCCCGAAGGGGAGGGGCCGGGCCGGGAATGCGTTTGCTCATGGGGAGGGGCAGCGGTGAGGATGCGCTTGTCTTTTCCCTTTCCGCACTGTTTCTTCCTAGATATCATCGAGGTCCCTCACCGTCCCGTCCATGTTCTTCCTGACCAGCACCTGCCGGGGCTTGGAACCGTCGGCCGGGCCCACGATGCCGTCCTCCTCCATCATCTCGATCATGCGCGCGGCGCGGTTGTAGCCCACGCGAAGCCTCCGCTGCAGGAACGACGTGGACGCCTGGCCGTTCATCTGCACCAGCTCCACGGCGCGCTGGTAGAACTCGTCGCGCTCGCTGTCCTCCACGGCGGCCACCTCGGCCTCGGCTACTTCCTTCACGCGCTGGGCCAGGAACTCATAGTTGGGCACGCCCTGCTTCTTGATGAACTCCACCACCCGTTTGATCTCGGCCTCGGAGACAAAACACCCGTGCACCCGGATGAGGTGGGCCGTGCCGGGCGGCTGGAAGAGCATATCGCCCATGCCGAGCAGGTTCTCGGCGCCATTGGCGTCGAGGATGGTGCGTGAATCGGTCTTGGACGAGACCTGGAAGGAGACCCGCGTCGGGAGGTTGGCCTTGATGAGGCCGGTGATCACGTCCACGCTCGGACGCTGTGTCGCCACGATGAGATGGAGGCCGGCGGCGCGCGCCATCTGGGAAATACGCATGATGGACTCTTCCACCTCGCGCTGCACGGTCATCATGAGGTCGGCGAGCTCATCGATGATGATCACGATGTAGGGCAGTCGCTCGGCCTCGGGCACGGCTTTGTTATACGATTCGATGTTCTTGGAGCCCTTCTCGGCCAGCGTCCGGTAGCGCCGTTCCATTTCGGCCACAAGCGCCCGGAGCGTCTCTGCCGCGCGCTTGGGCTGGGTGACCACCGGTGTCAGCAGGTGCGGGATATCGTTGTAGAGCGACAGTTCAAGCATCTTGGGGTCCACCAGCACGAGCTTCAGCTCGTTCGGCCGTGCGTTGAACAGGAGCGCCAGGATGATGGAATTGATGGCCACGCTCTTGCCCGAGCCGGTGGCCCCCGCGACGAGGAGATGCGGCATCTTCTCGATGCTGGACACGATCGATGCGCCGAAGATATCCTTGCCCATGGGCACCTTGAGCCGGGACCGGTTGGCCTGATACTCGGCCGACTCGATGATCTGGCGGAAATAGACGATTTCGCGGGTGTTGTTCGGCACTTCAATGCCGACGGCCGCCTTGCCGGGCAGCGGCGACTGGATCCGTACCGAGGCAGCTTTCATGGCAAGCGCGAGATCGTCGGCAAGGTTCACGATCCTGCTCACCTTCACGCCCGGCGCCGGCTCGAACTCGAACATGGTCACGACCGGGCCGGGGTGGACCTGGGTGATGCGGCCCTGGATGTCGAAGTCCAGCAGCTTCTGCGCGAGGAGCTCGGACTGGGCGATCATGTCCTTCTCGGAGACCTTCTTGACCGAAGGCGGCACCGGGTCAAGAAGGTCAGTGGATGGGAGCTTGTACGCGCCCTTGCCGTCGTCCATGAACTCGAAGGCGGCCTGGGTGGTCTTGGGCGGCTTCTCCTTCTTCTCCCGCAGATGCCGCTCGCTGGGATTGATGACCGGCACCTTCGGAACGGCCGGTGTTTCTACGATCTTCGGCGGCTCCTTGGGCTGAATCGGCCGGGCCTTGGCCTCGCGCGCCTTTTCGGCCCGCCCCCTTTGGATCGCCATGAACAGCGCCGCCTGTTCGACAAGGCCCATGTACGCCTTCCGAAGGAGCGCGAATGCGTTCAGGAGCGAGAAGGGTGTGAGAAGAATCAGCGATATGACCAGGCTGGTGACGGTGATGATGAAAGCACCGGTGATCGAAACGCTCTTCACCATGAGAATGACAAAGAGCTGGCCGAGCATGCCTCCCGACGGGATTGTCTCGCCGAACAGGACCGCCGTCTCGCCCTGGAGCCCGAGGAGCGTCGTGAGCGAGATGATGAGCAGGATGGCGCCGATCTTCTTGAGGAGCGGGTGGACAGCATCGCCGCCGAGGGCGAAGAACACCGCGTAGGCGAACAGGAATGCAGGAATGAGATAGGCGCTGATCCCGAACAGTTTGAGGAGCGCATCGGAGAGATAGGAGCCGATGACGCCGATGGCGTTCCTGGTCTCGCCGCCCTTGCCGGCCACGCTGAAGCAGGGGTCGGTCGCACTGTAGGTGACGAGCGCGAGCAGGAGCAGCAGCCCCGCCGCGAAAAGGATGAGGGCGACGATCTCGTGCCCGTTCTTATTTTTTACCTTGGATGCCGCCATGGACCTCGATTATTTCAGGGCAACATACAGCACCACCACAGCGGCGAGCGCCAGGCGGTACCATACGAAGATGTTCAGTGAATGCCGCTCCAGATAGCGTATCAGGAAGCGAATAGCAAGGTAACCCACCACCGCGGAGCTGAGCGTGCCGAGAATGCAACCCCATGCTGCGTTTCCCTGGAAGGTAATATGGTGCACCTTGTGCAGCGCCGCCCCGGCGATCACCGGCGTCGAGAGCAGGAAGGAGAACCGCGCCGAATCCTCGCGCCGGTATCCGGCGGCGAGACCCGCGGAGATCGTGATCCCCGAGCGGGAGATGCCGGGGATGAGGGCGATAGCCTGGGCGACACCCACGAAGAGCGCGTGACCCAGCGTCATGTCCCCGAGGTGGCGGGTCTTGGACGAGAACCGGTCCGCCAGCCACATCAGAAGCGATCCAAAGACCAGGGCCCCGGCGACCAGGAGCGGGTTCCGGAACGCCGTCTCGACCATGTGTTCCAGGGTCAGGCCGACAATGACCGCGGGGATGGTGCCGAGCACGATGTACCACACCAGTTTGGCCTCGTATTCCATGGCCTTGCCCTGCACGACCCTCAGCGTCGCCTTGCCAAACTTGAGCCAGTCCCGCCAGAAGTACCACAGCACTGCCGTGAGCGTGCCGAAGTGCAGCGCCACATCAAAGGTGAGGCTGTTCATCAGTTCGCCCTGCCAGCCCGTTGCCCACTGGGCCAGGATGAGGTGGCCGGAGCTGCTGATCGGCAGGAACTCCGTCAGGCCCTGAATGATGCCGAGTATGATCGCTTCAATAATGAGTGCCATGATGTCATGATGTACGGCGTTGCTGCGAACTAACGTTGCATTATTTCACAATGCATCGGGGATTTCAAGTTGTTTTGAACGCACGAAGAGGGATATTCGGTTACCAGACCGTGTGCAGCAGCTCTTGAAAGGACCGCTGCCACGACCCTGACAACGCGGGCAGGGAGAGGACCTTCATGATGCCTTCGCGGTTCTTTCTGTCGCGGTGAAAGATAGTATTGGCAAAGGTAATTGAGACCGCCCTGAGGTCACGCTCCACCACCATAACAACATCACCGGCCCTCACCTCGCCCTCACGAAGCACCCGGAAGTAGCACCCTGTCCTGCCAGAATCCACCACGAGTTTCACCAGGTCTTCCCTCCCGTACCGCGCAGCAAGCGTCCCGCAGGGCTGGCGCGGCTGGCTTACCTGAACTTCCGCCGTGCCGATGCGATAGATGTCGCCGATGCAGACATCGTCCTCATGCATACCCGCGACCGACAGGTTCTCACCGAATGCCGCGGCCGGCATCGTGATGCCGAGCTTTGATTCCCAGTAAGGATAGTGATCGAGGCTATAAACGCAGACCGCCTTGTCGTTCCCGCCGTGGTGCGTCCGGTCCCCCACGCCGTCGCCTTCGAATCCCTGTTTTGAAAGGAAGACCGCTCCGGCAACGGGTTGTTTGCAGATCCCCGTCACGAGCTCCTTCTTGCCGAAGGTCTCCCGTTTGGGCGGGCCGATATTAAGGGCTTTGACGATCATCATCGCGTGTCCTTTCGAAACGGTCCGTCAGGAGGGTCTCGCGCCGCTACCGGCGATAGACCTTGCTCTGAACGACCGCAAGGATATAATCGTATCCCTCTTCCGTATGCGGGATGACGCAGTTGGAACAGTCCTTGATGCCGTTCTTCAGAACGAACGTGCCGTCGCAATCGAGCAGATAGAGCGGGCACCAGCAGAAAAGGCAGGACCTCCATTCGTTGAGGTCGTGACAGGGATAGAAGGCGCAGTCCTGGTGGGTAAAGAACTTGTAGTTCATGTCGTAACTCCTCCCTCGGGATGTGTGGCTGTTCCAGGATAGGTCTTCCGGCTCCGGGCTCCATCCTACTCGCCCGCCTTCCCGTCCTGCTGTGGCGCAGGACAGTGGCTTGTTCGGGCTTTCGTTCCCTTTACGGCTGCGGGGCAGCGGGAGATTCTCACTCCTCTTCCCTGGCTTCCTGGTCTTTACTTATTGTCTATAAAAGCGTTGCTCGCGCCCTGAACCTCCTTACGTGAGACGTTCGGCTTCAGATCCGGCTTCGGCTCCTTAAATATCCGTGCTCAGACCCTTCCACCGTGGCAAAATGCTTTCATTGTTTTCTCGTCTCTGTCGCTGGCCCTTGTTCGCAGATAATCTACCACGCCTGCCCCAGAAATTCAATCGTCCGGTTCTCCGACCAGTAGCTCCCATCGCTGTTAAACTGTATGAAGCCCACGTGCCCGCCCGATGCCGGCATTTCAAGGTGGACGTACCTGCTGTTCTCTGCCTGGGCGATGGGATAACACCCGTCGGCGAGGAACGGATCGTCCAGGGCGTTCACGATCAGTGTCGGGATGGTGATCGATGAAAGGAACCTGCCGCTGCTGCACTGGAACCAGTAGTCCTCAGCGTCCTTGAATCCGTTGATCGGCGCAGTATACCGGTCATCAAAACCTTTAAAGTCCTTGATGCGGCCATACCCGTCGTCATTGATGACGCCCGGCATCTGCTCCATCTTCAGCTTGATCTTTTCATGGAGCGAGACCAGGAATTGCTTCATATATATATAATTCCTCGCCTTGGCCAGTTCCAGGGCGCCTGCCTTCAGATCACAAGGTACGGAAAAGGCAACGGCATTCTGTATCCGCGGGTCCAATGAGCTTCCCTTGCTGCCCAGGTACATCAGGGTCAGGTTCCCGCCGAGGCTGAAGCCGATCATGGCGGCCCTGTCGTAGGCGCCGTTCTTCAGGCCTTGTTGGACCACGCAATCCAGATCATCGATGCAGCCGTTGTGATACATCCGCAGCCTGCGGTTGATCTCTCCTGAACAGGCGCGGTAGTTCCAGGCAAGCACATCCCAGCCTTGCCGATTCAGCATCCGCGCCATGCCGACCATGTAGGCACGATGGGTATTGCCCTCGAGTCCGTGGGAAAGGATGGTGAGTTTCCGGCTCCCTATTCTCGACCAGTCGAGGTCCAAGAAGTCATCGTCGGGCGTAAAGATCCGCTCCCGCTGGTAGACAACGCCGTTGACCTTGCGTGCCATCGTTGGATAAAGGGTCTGGAGGTGACCGTTGTTGAACAGGAACGGCGCGCGGTAGGAGGAACCGTGAATTATTGGCATGCGGCATGACGCGGGAGTGCGGGCCGGGCCACTCCGCCGCAACTAGCTATATTCATCATGTTCCTCTCCAAAGACCGCGTGGATGATCTCCCACGCCGTCTCCTCGACGGACTTGTTCGTCGTATCCACGACCGTCCAGCTCCGGTGCTTCCGGGCGAGGTCCCAGACGTATTCCACCTCGGCGAAGACGTTCTTCAGGTCGCTGTAGCTCGGCCGGAGGCCGGAGTTCTTCTGGCGCACCTTCCGGATCTTCTGGAGCACATCGGGGTCGATGTTGAGGCAGACGATCTTGTGCTGGTCGATCTCGAAGAGCTCTTCGGGCAGGGCGATGCCCGGAACGATCGGGACGTTCGCGACCTTGTAGCCTTCCTGGGCCAGATAGAACGAGGTCGGCGTCTTGGATGTGCGCGAGAGCCCGACCAGCACGATGTCCGCCTCGTGAAGGCGCTCGGCGCCCCTGCCGTCGTCATGCCCCAGCGTGTACTCGACCGCGTCGATGCGCTTGAAATACCGCTCATCGACCCGCCGGAGCAGGCTCGGCGTCTCGAGCGGCTCCTGCTTCAGGTAAGCGGCAAGATTGAAGATCAGCGGTCCCAGGATATCGTGATGCAGGATGTCGTGCTTCATGCAGTACATGCTGGCGTAATCGCGCATCTCCTTCTTGACGAACGTGAAGGCGATGAGCGCCTTGGCCGCCTTGGCCTGGTCGAGGACCTTCTTGAGGTTCGCCGTTGAATCGAGGTCGTGGAACAGCATCATCTTGGTGCGGGATCGCTGGAACTGCACGATGGCGGCGCGGACGATGTGCAGGCCGCTCTGGCCGGTAGCGTCGGAAAGTATGTAGATCTTCTTCATGGCTGTCCTTTTTTGCGGGAGCGGAAAAGCCCGATGGCGATGCGCCGGGCTATGTCCGCGTCACCGGCTCCACCTTCCAGATCTTCTCCGCATACTCCTTGATGCTCCGGTCACTCGAGAACTTGCCCATGCCGGCAATGTTCAGGATGGCGCGGCGCGTCCACGCCTCCTGGTCGCGGTAGAGAGCGTCCACCTGATCCTGGGCTGCGATATACGATCCGTAGTCGGCCAGCAGCAGGAAGTGATCGCCCCCGCCGGTGAGACTGTCGAAGAGGGGACGGAACCGGTGCGGGTCGTCGGGCGAGAAGAAGCCCAATGCGATCATATCCAGCGTCTTCCGCAGCTCGTCATTCGAGTTGTAGTAGTGCCAGGGATCGTACCCCTCCTGCCGGATCTCGGCAACCCCGTCCGCGGTGAGACCGAAGATGAAGATGTTCTCCGGCCCGACCTCTTCCTGCATCTCGATGTTCGCGCCGTCGAGGGTGCCGATGGTGAGGGCGCCGTTCAGGGCGAACTTCATGTTGCCCGTGCCCGAGGCCTCGGTGCCGGCAGTCGAGATCTGCTCCGACAGGTCGCAGGCGGGGATGATCTTCTCGGCGTTCGAGACGTTGTAGTTCGGCAGGAACACGAGCTTCAACAGGCCGCCCACCGCGGGGTCGTGGTTCACCACATCGGCGACGCCGTGGATGAGCCTGATGATCAGCTTGGCCATGAAATAGCCAGGGGCGGCCTTGCCGCCGATGATGACCGTGCGCGGGACGATGTCCTTCGCCCTGTCTTCGCGGATGCGGTTGTAGCGGGTGATCACGTGCAGGACGTTCAGGAGCTGTCGCTTGTACTCGTGGATGCGCTTGGCCTGGACGTCGAACAGCGAGTCCGGGTCCACCCGGGTCCGCGTCCGGGCCTCGATGCTCTCGGCCAGCCGCATCTTGTTCTCCCGCTTCACGGCGCGGAACTCCTGCCGGAATTCGGCGTCATCCGCCAGGGGCCTGAGGCTCGCGAGGCACGCGAGGTCCTTGAGCCAGCATTCACCGAGCCGCGAGCTAATGAGCTTTGACAGCCCGGGGTTCGCCTGGTGAAGCCAGCGCCGCGGGGTGATGCCGTTCGTCACGTTGATGATCTTGCCGGGGGTGAGCCGGTCGAAGTCGGCAAAGATCGTCTCCTTCATCAGCTCGGTATGGATGCGGGACACGCCGTTCACCGTGTGGCTGCCCACAATGGCAAGGTGCGCCATCCGTACGCTCCGTCCCGCATTCTCGTCGATCAGCGAGACCCGCTCAATGAGCCCGGCGTCTCCGGGGTAGCGGTGCCTGACGTCATCGAGGAACCGCTGGTTGATCTCATAGATGATCTGGAGATGGCGCGGCAGGATCTCCCCGAACAGGCTGACGGGCCAGGTCTCGAGGGCCTCGGGCATGAGCGTGTGGTTGGTGTACGAGAACGTCCGGCGCGTGATGTCCCAGGCGCGGTCCCATTCGACGTGGTACACGTCCACGAGGATGCGCATGAGCTCGGGTATGGCGATGGAGGGATGGGTATCGTTCAGCTGAATGGCGACCTCGCCGGGCAGGTCATCGAGGTCCGCGTGGTACTTGGTAAACCGCCGCAGGATGTCCTGGAGCGTGGCGCAGACGAAGAAGTACTGCTGCTTGAGCCGGAGCTCCCTTCCCATGATGGTCGTATCGTCGGGGTACAGGACCTTCGACAGGTTCTCTGATTCGTTCTTTTCCGCGACGGCCTGGATGTAGTTGCCCTCGTTGAAGTACTTGAGATTGAAGTCGCGGGACGCCTTGGCCGACCAGAGCCGCATGTTGTTCACGGTGTCCGTTCCATAACCGGGCACCGGGGTGTCAAAGGCCATGGCCATAACATCCTCGGTGTCCACCCAGTGGTGCCGGAGGCTGCCCTTTTCGTCCGTGTACTCAACGACGCGGCCGCAGAACTTTACGGGGTACAGCACCTCGGGCCGGGGGAACTCCCACGGGTTCCCGTACCGAAGCCAGTTGTCGGGGTGCTCCACCTGGGCTCCCTTATCGATGCGCTGCGTGAACATGCCGTACTCGTACCGGATGCCGTAGCCGTAGCCGGGGAGGTTCAAGGTGGCCATGGAGTCGAGGAAGCAGGCGGCAAGCCTGCCGAGGCCGCCGTTCCCGAGCGCCGCGTCGCTCTCAAGCTCGCTGATCCGGTGGATGTCCAGGTCCAGGTCAGCAAGAGCGTCGCAGCAGGCGTCGTAGATCCCGAGGTTCAGCAGGCTGTTCGCGAGCAGCCTCCCGGTCAGGAACTCGAGGGAAAGGTAGTAGACCCGCTTGGCATCGGCCCGGTAGTAGCTCCGCATGGTCTCCATCCAGCGCTCGATCAGCCGCTCGCGCACGGCCAGGGCCGTGGTGTGGAACCAGTCGCGGTGCGTAGCGGTGATGTGGTCCTTGCCCAGGGAGTAGATGAGGAGATTGACCAGGGACTTCTTGAGGGACTCCCTGTCCAGCCCGTGGTGATGATACCGGTATTCGCTCAGGTCCTGTGGCTTCATGCGCTCCTCCTTGAGGAGTTGCAGGTCGTCGTGCAGACGCTACACCTGGATTATTTCATAAAGACCGCGGGTCCGCAAGGTGATAATCGAGAAAATCCGGGGTGATCTCAGATTGTGACGATGATCTTGCCAAAGATCTGGCGGGACAGGAGCTTCTCGTAGGCCTTGGATGCGTCCTCGAAAGCGAATACCGAGTCGATGACGGTCCTGAGCTTGCGAGGGAAGAGCGGCAGGTACTGGGGGACCGCTGCCTTGGGTCCCACGTACACGCCGTGGATGGCGAGATTCTTGCCGAACACCTGCCGGAGAGAGAGCTTCGCCTCGTCACCGCTGGTGGCGCCGAAGGTTATGACGCGGCCGCCGCGCTTCACCGCTGCGATCGAGCGGGTAAAGGTGTCTGCGCCCACATGATCAACGGCGATATCTGCGAGCCTCCCGCCGGTGAATTGCTTCACGACTTCGATAAAGTCCTCTTTCCGGTGGTTGATGACAAGGTCCGCGCCGAGCGCCTTCGCCTTTTCGACCTTCCAGTCGTCGCCCACCGTCGTGATCACCGCCGCATTGAAGAGCTTTGCCACCTGGATGCATGCCGTGCCGGCGCCGCTTCCCGCCCCCTGCACCAGGACCGTGTCGCCCTGCCGGATGCCGGCGCGAAGGACCAGCGAGTTCCACGCCGTCGTATAAGTGACGCCGATACCGGCGGCCTCTTCGAAGGAGAGCCCCGCTGGCTTGGGGAAGAGGTTCCCTGACGGGACCTTGACGTACTCGGCAGACACGCCAGGCGTTACCACGCCGAGGACCGAGAACTCATTGCATTCATTATCTCGGCCGCTGAGGCACGACCCGCAATGGCCGCAGGAGAGGCCCGGGTGCACGATGACCTCGTCACCTGGCTTAACGTGGGTCACCAGCCTGCCGACCTTCTCAACGACGCCGGATGCGTCGGACCCGAAGATATGCGGGAGCGGGATGGCCAACGGATACTTCCCCTCCATGACCCAGACATCGAGATGATTGAGCGAGAAGGCCCTTACCCGGACGAGAACCTCGGTGTCGTTGATCTCCGGCACGGGGAACTCGCCGATCTTGATGCTGTTGTGGCCTTTCTGTTCGTTATAAAAGAGTGCTTTCATGGCTGCCGCACCTCCTATACTTCCATGATGACCGGCAGGATCATGGGCCTGCGGTCCAGGCGCTTGTTGATGAACTTCTTGAGACTGCTCCTCACGCGCGCGGAGACGAGCGACCAGTCGCCCTTGGCCTCGGGGATCATCACGAGGAGCGTGTCCATGACGACGTCCTTCACTTCGGCAAGGAGCTCCTGCGACGCGTCCTCGAACAGGAACCCCCGGGAAACGATGTCCGGGCCCGAGACCACCCTGCCCGTTGCCTGCTCGATGGCAAGGATCACGATGACCACGCCGTCGTGGGCGAGCTTCATGCGGTCCCGGAGCACCACCGTGTCCACCCCTCCCGGCACTTTGCCGTCGATCAGGACCCGGCCGGCAGGTACGCGACCGGCGCGCCGTGCCGTTCCGGCGGTGAACTCCATCACCTCGCCGTCCTCGAGGATGAAGATGTTCTCTTCGGGGATGTTGACCTTCCGTGCGAGCTGGGCATGGTACACGAGGTGGCGGTACTCGCCGTGCACCGGGATGAAATACTTCGGCCGAACGATGTTCAGCAGCAGCTTCAGCTCCTCCTTCGACGCATGGCCGGAGACGTGGACCTCCGAGACCTTCTCATAGAAGACCTCGGCGCCGCGCTTGAACAGGTGGTTGATGATCCGTGTGATGGCGCGCTCGTTCCCCGGGATCATCTTGGACGACAGCACGATGGTGTCGCCTTTCCGGATCTGGAAGTGCTTGTGCTCGTTCGCCGCCATGAGGGTGAGCGCGCTCATGGGCTCGCCCTGGCTTCCGGTGGTGATGAGCACGACCTGGTCATCGGGCAGCTGCTTCAGCGCGTCGATCTTAAGCCATGTCTCGGGAGGCATCTTGAGGTACCCCAGGTCGAGCGCGATGAGCGCGTTGGCGATCATGCTCTTGCCGTTCAGGATCACCTTGCGGCCGTGCATCACGGCCACGTCGATGATCTGCTGGACCCGGTGGATGTTCGAGGCGAAGGTGGCTACAACGATCCTGCCCTTCGCCTTCTGGAAGATGTCCTCGAGCCCCCGGCGCACTTCCTTCTCCGAAAAGGTATAGCCGCCCTGGGAGGCGTTCGTGCTATCCGAGAGAAAGACGAGAGTGCCTTTATCCCCGTACTCGGTGAAGGTGCGGAGGTCCATGATCTCGTTGTCCACAGGCGTCGGGTCGATCTTGAAATCGCCGGTGTGCACCACCCTACCCGCGGGCGTGGTGACGCCGAGGCCCACGCCGTCTACGATGCTGTGGGTCACGCGGATGAACTCCACCTGAAAGCAGCCGATCGTCACTATGTCGCGGGGCCTCGCCGGGATGAGTTCCACGGTCTCGTCGAGACCATGCTCCCTGAGCTTGTCCTTCACAAAACCGAGGGTGAGGCGGGTCCCGTAGACCGGAACATTGAGCTCGCGCAGCAGGAACGGGAGGCCGCCGATGTGGTCCTCGTGGGCGTGGGTGAGCACGATGGCGCGGACCTTCTGGCGATTCTCGAGGAGGTAGGTAAAGTCCGGGACCACGATGTCCACGCCGAGCATCTCGGGGTCGGGGAACATGAGCCCCGCGTCGATCACGATGATGTCGTCGCCGCACTCGAGCGCCGTCGAGTTCATGCCGATCTCGCCGATGCCGCCGAGCGGGATGATCAACAGCGTAGGTTCGCCGGCAACCCCCCCGATGTCCGTGCCTGGTACGTTCATGTGGTTGATTGTTCCATTCTCCGTGGATTGACACCCGTCCTGTTTCTGCGAACCGGCATCTCACTATAGTATGTTTTCATGGCATCGTCAATCCAGGAGAGCGCGGGGTTGGAGACCGCTGTCCGGCCGCTTGAGGAGGGCGCTGCGATCAGGTGATCCGCCGGTCCAGGCTCCTATATTGTATTGCCTCGGAGATGTGCTCCGCCGCGATCGGGCCGCTGCCCTCGATGTCGGCAATGGTGCGTGCCACCTTCAGCACGCGGTTGTAGGCCCGGGCCGAAAGGCCGAGTCGGTTCATGGCCGCCTCCATGAGCCGCTGGGAGCCTGCGTCGATCCTGCAATATTTCCGGATATGGCGGGGCTTCATGTGGGCGTTAGCAAAGATGCCGTCGCTCCGGAAGCGCTCCTGCTGGATCGAGCGGGCGCGGGTGACGCGTTCGCGGATGGACGAGGACGCTTCCGCGGGCGTATCGTCGGCGATCTCGCGGAACTTGATGGCCGGCACCTCGATGTGGATGTCGATGCGGTCCATGAGCGGTCCTGATACGCGTGAGCGGTACGTCTGGATCTGGTGAGGCGTGCAGAGGCACTGGTGCAGGGGATCGCCGCTGAACCCGCATTTGCAGGGGTTCATGGCGGCCACCAGCATGAGCGAAGCCGGATAGGTGAGCGACGCGAGGGCGCGGGAGATAGTGACGTGGCCATCCTCGAGCGGCTGCCGCAGCGCCTCGAGTGCGTTGCGCTTGAACTCCGGCAGCTCATCGAGGAAGAGCACGCCGTTGTGCGACAGGCTCACCTCGCCTGGCCGGGGGACCTGACCGCCGCCGATCAAGCCCGCGTCGGAAATAGTATGGTGCGGCGAGCGGAATGGCCGGGTGGCGATGAGCGGCTGTCCCTGCCTCAGGAAACCCATGATACTGTGGATCTTCGTGGTCTCGATGGATTCGTCGAAGCTCATCTGCGGCAGGACCGACGGTATGCGCCGGGCAAGCATGGTCTTGCCTGAGCCGGGCGGGCCGATCATGATGATGTTGTGGCCGCCGGCAGCGGCAATCTCCATGGCGCGCTTGGCGTGTTCCTGCCCCCGGACCTCGGCGAAATCCTCCTGGTACACGGAGTTGGCCTCGAAGGCGCTCCGGACGTTGATGCGCAGGGGCTCGACTACGGCCTTCCCGGTCAGGAACTCCACGACCTGCGGCAGCGTCTGGACGCCGAAGACGCGCACCGGTTCGACGACAGCCGCCTCCTGGGCGTTGTCCGCAGGGATGATCATGCCGCGGCAGCCCTTCCTGCCCGCGAGCACGGCCAAGGAGAGCGCTCCCCGCACCGGCTTCACCCTGCCGTCCAGGGCCAGCTCGCCCACGATGAGGTATCCTTCCACCATCTCCTGGGTGATGACGCCTTCGGCGATCAGCATGCCGATGGCGATGGGCAGGTCGAATGCAGACCCTTCCTTCTTGATGTCCGCCGGCGCCAGGTTCACGATCACCTGCTTCAGGGGAAAATCGAATCCCGTGTTCTTGAGCGCCGCACGCACGCGCTCCTTGCTCTCCTTCACCGCCGCGTCCGGCAGGCCCACCGTGGAGAAGAACGGCAGCCCGCGGCTCGCGATGTCCACCTCGACCTCGACGGGATAGGCATCGATGCCCAGGACGGCAGAGCTCATGACCTTGGCAAGCATGGGGCTCCTTATTCGATTGCGGAGTGCGGATCTCAGAATGCGGAATTGAGAATGATCGATCAGGGTGTCAACAGCACCCTGACCTTTCGTTCAGACACCTGACATCGAGAACGGTTTAGCGCTGAGGATAGCAGAGGGGTCGAAGGATTGTCAAATTGAACTTCTGCAATTAACCGCAACCAGGGACGCTACTGTTCGAAGCGGGTAACGAATGCGCCGATGAACTTCGTGTCGCGGACATAGTCGTTCATGAGGACCTCTTTCACCGCGCCGCCGCCAGGTTTGGAGGCGCTGTCCTTGGTGCCCGCGGCATGAATGAGGTATGCCTTGCCGTCCTTCACACGCACGAAGGAGAGGTGGGCAACGATCTCCTCCACCACCCGTTTCTTCGGGTCCTTGACCCAGAAGATGATGTCCCCGTCCTGCAGCTGCTTCTGGACCTTCCTGGAGGCCAGCACCGTCTTCGGCAGGATGATGACCTCGTCCCGGCCGCGGGAGCCCTTGACCGTCGTGGTGGTGCCGAGCTCATCGGTGATGTTCCGCCCCCACTTGCCGCTGAAGACCATGTCCTCGCCGTATTCGAATCGCTCGCCGTAGTTCTGCACCAGGCCGTCGGCGATCTTCCCCTCGGTGATGAAGCGGAGGGAAAGGGCCTGCTCGATCGCCTGGCCCGGCGTCTGGGACCGCGCAAGCTCCACGGAACGGAAGGTGAGGTACATGCAGTCGGCCTTCTCGTCTGCTACGATGCGGTTCGTGCGCACGTACAGGCCCAGGGGGTCGGTGTCGTATGACGTGCCGATGAACCGCGTCGCCCAGTACACGATCCGTTTGCCCAGCGGCAGCTCGGCCGCAAAGGTCTGGGCGATCATGATCTCGTCGGCCGCCATCTCGGACGGGAGCTTCTTCTGGTCCGGGTCAGGCGTCATGACGCGGAGCCCGTGAAGAAGGGAATTGGCGAACCGGCGGTCATGGATCCCGCCCAGTTGGACGCTGCTCTTCCTGACGGCGTGCAGGAACTGTCCGTTGTACAGGTACAGCCCGAGCCCCTCCCCGGAGAAGACAAGAATGTCGCCGGGCAGAAGCTCCTTTTTCTGGACCTTCACGGCCTTTCCCTTGAGCGCGTCACGGTCGGTATCGAGGTCAATGCCGTGGATTCGATAGACCGTGTAGATGAGTCCGCTGGTGTCCATGCCCTGGACGGTGATCCCGCCTGCCAGATATTGAGCGCCCTGGAACTTCCGGGCGGTCTTCGCGATCTCAGCGGGTGTTACGCCACCGAGCACGGGATTGCGCGGCCGTACGGGTTCTGCATCTGCCGAAGCGATGACAGCGACCGTACGGTCCGGGAACAGTACTTTGTAGCCATCCGCGGTCCGCTCCTGCACCGGCAGCCGCGTCCCGGCATAGAGCGACACATTGTGGTTCCCAAGCTTGTCGAGGATCAAGGCGAAGGTCTTCGGGGCCGTGATGACGACCCACTGCCGGTCGGCCTTAAGGTACGATCTCCCTTTATCGCGGGGCACCTGCACTGCTTCCTGCTGGATCCATCCCTCGCGATCGCCCTGGCCCGGGATGGCGATGCGGTAACGGTACTCCTGTTTTTCCAGGATGCGGACCTCGTCGCCGAGCAGGACCTGGGTCACGATATGCGCCTTGGGCAGGGGTTCTTCGCGCACGTTGGCAAGGGGCACGGAGATAAGGCCGAGGCTTCCATTCGCCGGCGGCTCCTGTGCCATGGCGGCACTGGTCAGCGTCGCGAGGGCAAACAGCATGATGATCAGTCGTTTCACCATAGGGTGGCGAGCGAACTTCGCTTTCAGGACAACAGGATGGAGGAGCAAAAAAAATAAGTCAGGCACAGGTGCCTGACCGGTCTTTGCCGGAGGCGAGACGCCTCCCGGGAACGAAAAAAATGGTGCCGAAGGGGGGACTCGAACCCCCATGGGTTGCCCCACACGCCCCTCAAACGTGCGTGTCTACCAATTCCACCACTTCGGCACTTGTGAAAACTCTGGGAACGCCTGCGAACACGTCAGTCCTGTCGCGACGCCGGACAGTGCCACTTCACTGCGGGGGTGCGCTACTTCTTGACCGGCGCCAGCCACGCGTTGTGCTTCTTGTCCCTGCCGTGGACGATATCGAAGAACGCGGCCTGGATCTTCTGGGTAATGGGCCCCGGCTTGCCTGCGCCGATCCTCCGGTTATCCACCTCGCGGATAGGCGTGATCTCCGCGGCCGTGCCGCTAAAGAACGCCTCATCGGCGATGTAGAGCTCGTCCCGTGTGAACCGCTCTTCTGCAAGCGGGATGTTGTGCTCCTCGGCAAGCTGCATGATGGTATCGCGGGTGATGCCTTCGAGAATCGCCGTGAGCGGCGGGGTCTTGAGCTTGCCATGGCGCACCATGAAGATGTTCTCCCCGCTCCCTTCGGCCACATAGCCGTCGGTGTCGAGCAGGACAGCCTCGTCATACCCGTCCTTGAGCGCCTCGCGCTTTGCCAGCAGCGAATTCGCATAGTTTGCGACGGCCTTGGCGCGGACCATGGTGGCATTGATGTGCGGACGGGTGAACGACGAGATCTTGACACGGATGCCGTTCTTCATCCCCTCATCGCCCAGGTAGCTGCCCCAGGGCCAGACCGCAATGATCACGTTGACGGGGTTCTCCTTGGGAAAGACCCCCATGGCGCCGTAGCCGATGAACGCCAGCGGCCGGATGTAGCAAGCGTCGATCTTGTTCACCCGGATGGTCTCGAGGATGGCATCGAACACCTGTTCGCGGGTGAAAGGACAATCCATCTGGAGAATGTGCATGGAGCCGAAGAGCCGGTCCACGTGCTCCTTCAGACGGAACACCGCCGAGCCTGAATCCGTCTTGTAGCAACGGATGCCCTCAAACACACCGGTGCCGTAGTGGAGCGTGTGAGCGAGGACATGGACCTTGGCATCGTTCCAGGGAACGAATTTTCCGTCCATCCATATTTTTTCTGTGGTTTGCAGCATAGAGGGTATTTTATAACAGTCTGGCGAATGATTGTCAACGGTTTTTTATCCGGATTTATCAGCGGTTTCCGGCCGTTGCGCGCTGGTACGCCCCGAGGAAAGGGCCGCGGGGTTCGGGATCGCCCGGCTTCGGGAGAAGCTCCTGCTCCTCCGGCTTCGTGATGGTAATGAGCGTATCGTTCATCCTCTTTCCGGATGTCATGTCCCTCCAGGGTGGGCCGATGAAGCCACTTCGACCTCGTCCTTCTTGAATCCAGGGGCGAGCGCATTCCGCGTTGCTTGCTGCGGGGTTAGCGAGCGATTTAGAACAACGTTACGTACCTAAGGATCGAAGCTCCCTGCAGCAAGCTGCAGGGAGCTTCAACGTCGCGGGCGCTTTTGCCTTGCATCGAGCGGGGGCAAGTTCCAGCTTGGCGTAGGACTCAGACGACCATGGTCGGGTTTACCGGCATCCGGCGCGTCGCCGCCTCGATGCATTTCCATGCATCGAGATAGTTCCTGGTATCCCCGACCTCATCCGCTTCCGGGTACACGGGAACGCCGAACTCCTCCCCGACTGCCGCGATCAAGATCCCTGCCCTCTTGCTGATAGCCGCACAGTCGCTCTTCTATAATTATGGAGGTCTCTTTGCTGATAATCTTGTACGGTTTTCCCCCGGATAGACAACTAGCTCGGCTTGCTGCTCAAACCGCCTGCTTTTTCGGGACAATTCGGTTTGACAGCCTTCCAGAGTAGCGATACACTTGAGGTGCAGGAACCCATCATCAAGGAGGCTTCTATGCAAATCAAGACCATCCTTTTCCCGACCGATTTTTCTCAGGGCGCACGGGCGGCCATGGACTACGCCATCTCCTTGGCCCAGGACTACAAGGCAAAGCTCATCCTGCTCTATGTCATCCAGGATATCAGCATCGCTGAGTGGTATATCCCTTCATCGATATCCGCGGCAGACCTTGTGGAGGACATGCAGAAGAGCGCCACGAAAGAGATGGACAAATGGGCGGGTGAGGCCGCGGTGAAGGTGAAGGATGTGGAGCGGGCGGTCGTGCGGGGCGTGCCGTTCGTGGAGATCATCAGGACCGCGAAGGACAAGAACGCGGACATGATCGTCATCGGGACCCACGGCAGGACCGGCATCGACCACATGCTCTTCGGCAGCACGGCGGAGAAGGTCGTCCGCAAGTCGTCCTGCCCGGTCTTGACCGTAAGAATGGCGGGCCGGGAGTTCAAGATGGTGTAGGGAGGACCGGCGCAGGGATCCTTCGGCGATACGTCGCTCGGCACAGGCCTCGGAGGCAGGGAGAAACACCAAGGGCTGACAAAAGCGTCAGCCCTTGGTGTTTGACCAAATTGTTGTCTTACTGTCCCAAAAGCGTGGTGAATGTATCGTGGTGGCGCTCCTCGTCGGAGAGGATCTGCTCGAACAGGAGCCTCGTTGTCTCGTCCTTCTCGGTGATCGCCTGCTTGATGATGTCCTTATACAAGGTGATCGCTTCTTCCTCGGCCTGCACGTCGGCCTTCAGCATCTGCTCTGCAGTTCCACCCTTGGCAATGGGATTCGGCTTGGTGGTGGGGGCGACATCGAAGTAAAAGAGCCGCTCGGCGATCTTCTCGGCATGTTTCATCTCCTCCACGGCGATGTCCTCGAACACATCCATGAGCGAGGCGGAGTTAAGCCCCTTCACCATGATGTGATGCCACATATACTGCACGATGGCCTGGAGCTCCCCGGCGATCGCCTGGTTCATCATTTCCGTCAGCTTTGGACTCGCTTTCTGTACCATATTGATCTCCTTCATATACCTGAATTTGATGGGTTAGGCCAATGTTAGCATAGAACCCGGCACTTTTCAACCCGCAGAGGGTGAGTTTCCTGTTGCCTTCCCCGAAAGGTTTGCACTATAATGCGCCCACAAAAAACGTAAGGAGCTTATACTATGGGCAAGAACATCGTCACAAAAATATTGGAATCGCATCTCGTGGAAGGCAAACTCGAGCCGGGGACCGAGATCTCCATCCGCATCGACCAGACGCTGACCCAGGATGCCACCGGCACCATGGCCTACCTCCAGTTCGAGGCCATGGGCGTGCCGCGCGTCAGGACCGAGCTTTCAGTGAGCTATGTTGACCACAACACCCTGCAGGACGGATATGAGAATGCTGACGACCACCGCTACCTGCAGACCGTGGCCGCGAAATACGGCGTCTATTACTCCAAGGCCGGGAACGGCATCTGCCACCAGGTGCACCTGGAGCGCTTCAGCAGGCCGGGCAGGACCCTCCTGGGCTCCGACTCCCACACACCCACGGGCGGCGGTATCGGGATGCTGGCCATTGGCGCGGGGGGGCTCGATGTCGCCGTTGCCATGGGCGGCGGGCCGTTCTACATGACCTGTCCGAAGGTCGCGAAGGTAAACCTGACGGGAAAGCTCCAGCCTTGGGTATCGGCAAAGGATGTGATCCTCGCCCTGCTCGAGACCATGACCACCAGGGGGAACGTGGGCACGGTACTAGAATACGGGGGCGACGGCGTAAAGACCCTCTCGGTCCCTGAACGCGCGACCATCACGAACATGGGCGCAGAGCTCGGTGTCACCACCTCGATCTTCCCGAGCGATGAGATCACCCGCCGGTTCCTCACGGCCCAGCGGCGCGGGGACCAGTGGGCAGGTTTTTCCGCAGATCCCGACGCGACCTACGACCGGGTGATCGACCTGGACCTCGGAAGTATCGTACCGCGCATGGCAAGGCCTCACTCGCCGGACAACATCGCGACGGTGAAGGAACTGGCAGGAACGAAGGTCGACCAGGTGATGATCGGTTCCTGCACCAACTCCTCGTACCGGGACCTGATGACGGTCGCATCCCTGCTGAAGGGGAAAAAGGTCCAGCGTGATGTAAGCTTCGGCGTGGCCCCGGGCTCGCGGCAGGTGCTCGAAATGATCGCGCAGAACGGCGTCCTCGCAGACATTGTCACGTCCGGCGCGCGCATCCTTGAGTCCACCTGCGGGTTCTGCATCGGCGCAGGACAGGCGCCCAGGACCGACGCGGTCTCTATCCGCACGAACAACCGGAACTTCGAAGGGCGTTCAGGAACCAAGAGCGCAAAGGTCTATCTTGCCAGCCCCGAGACGGCTGTCGCCGCCGCACTCACCGGCGTCATCACCGACCCCCGCGACCTGGGGATCCCCTGCCCGGCAATCGAAATGCCTGTCGAGTTCTGGATCGATGACAGCATGGTCCTTTCCCCGTCTGATGCGCCTGACACCGTGACCGTAGACCGCGGCCCGAACATCGGCGATCCGCCGAAGGCAGAGCCGCTACCCGACGTCATCAAGGGTGTGGTTGCGATCAAAGTGGGCGACAAGATCACCACCGACCACATCATGCCGGCGGGGTCGAGGCTTAAGTACCGGTCCAATATCCCGAAGTACGCCCAGTTCGTTTTCGAGGGGGTCGATGCGCAGTTCTCGAAGAGGGCGCTCGAGAACAAGAACGCTGGCATCCACAATATCGTCGTGGCGGGCTCGAGCTATGGCCAGGGGTCAAGCCGCGAGCACGCGGCCATATGCCCCATGTTCCTGGGCGTCCGGGCCGTGATCGCAAAGTCCTTCGAACGCATCCACGCCGCGAACTTGATCAATTTCGGCATCCTTCCGCTCACCTTCGCGAACGAGCCGGACTACGCTGTGCTTGGCGCAGGGAGCGACATCGAGATCGTGGGCATCTTGACCGCACTGAGAACCGGTTCAGACCTGTCGCTTGTTGATCGGACCTCGAAAAAGCGCATCCCGCTGAAATGCTCATTAAGCGCACGGCAGAGGGAGATCCTGTTGGCCGGCGGCATGCTGAACTTCACAAGAATGAAGGCGACGTAGGATTTGATCTCATAGTATATATAGTAGGAATGACAGAGGCCGCATTCTTTTGAGAATGCGGCCTCTGTTTATATCTCCTTGACTGGTCACTTCCGCTGGATCCAGGATCGCGCGCTTACCCTGCAGCTTGCTGCAGGAGCTTCAGCAAGACCCTGCGGTTCTTAAGACAAAACAGAGATCTGGCAGGCAGCGGTCATATTCTCTCTCTGCACATGGGGTGACCGCACCCGCACTTCATCCCGCCGCTGTGCGGAGACTCTCCATAGTCCACGGTTATCTCTTCGCCCGTCCTGATGTCCCGCCGTGCATACACCTCGACCCGGTGCCGGAAGATACGCAGGAAGGCATTCGATCGGCAGGAGTGGTTCAGAAGACGGAGGGTGTTTCCTTTCGTGCAGTCGATGGCGTGGGTTTCGTTCAGGTCGATGAGGCAGAGCCTGCAGCCACCCCGGGCGCGCCTTCGGGCCGTGCGGATGGATATGATGTCGCCGGTGATCTCGCCGATCTTTGCCCGTCGCGGTATCTGGACAGCCGCGAACACGCCGGTCCCTTCGATCGGACTTGGCGCGCACCTCACCTGGTACTTGATCATGGTCGGATCACAGCTTGACTTCGCGCAGGTATTTCGCGGCGTCCTCGGGAGGCGTTGGATTGATGTAGAAACCCGACCCCCACTCGAATCCGGCGACGCGGGTCAGCCGCGGCATGATCTCCAGGTGCCAGTGGAAGTCATCGTTCAGAGTGTGCCAGTGGCCGCGGCGCGGAACGCGGTTCGGCGCGGTATAGAGGATATAATTGTAGGGCGGGTTGTCCAGCACCTTCCCGAGGCGCTGGAGCGTGTTCCGCAGCGTACGGGAGAAGTCCATCATCTCTTCCTTGGTGATGTCCGCGTAGGCGCAGGAATGCTTCTTCGGATAGACCCACACTTCGAAGGGGAACCGTGCTGCAAAGGGGGTGAAGACCAGGAAGTGGCGCGTCTCCTCGACCAGCCTCGCGGCGTCCGACAGCTCCTGGCGGATGATGTCGCAGAAGATGCAGCGCTCCTTGTAATCGTAGTACGATTTGGCCCCGTCCAGCTTCTCCTTGACGCGCTTGGGAATGACCGGCGTAGCGATGATCTGCGAGTGGGTGTGATTTAAAGCAGAGCCGGCGGCAAAGCCCTGGTTCTTGAGGATCAGCACGTACCGCAGACGCTCGTCGCGCTCGAGGTCAAGGATGCGGTCACGGTAGGACCACAGAACCCTCTCCACCTGGCTTTCCGGCAGGTCCTCGAGGCGCTGGGCGTGCTCCGGCGTCTCGATGATAATCTCGTGGGCGCCAATGCCGTTCATCCAGTCGTAGATGCCGCTGCCCTCGCGCTCGAGGTTGCCTTCGACGTGGAGGACGGGGAACTTGCTCGGGATAACGCGGACCCACCAGCCCTCTTTGTTGGGCTGCGTCTTCTCAGCACGGAAGGAAGCGATCTCGGGCGGTGTTTTGGATTCGTTGCCGCTGCAAAAGGGGCACTCCGCAGGCGTTACATCGTCTTCGGGCTCTTCGGTGTGATAGTCCTGGGGTTTTTTCGGCCGCTCTGTGGAAATGATGATCCAGCGGCCGACGATAGGGTCCTTGCGCAAACGTGACATCAGATACCCGGTTTGGCCTTCCGCTCGGTCAGGACCTTGTGGACGATCCGTTTGAGCTCCTTGATGCGGATGGGCTTGTTGATGTATTCGGCGGCGCCGAGGCTCATGGCTTTGAGGTAGGATTCAACCTCGCCGTAGGCGGTCACCATGATGACGTCGGCCTTTGAGCCGGTCTTGCGGATCTCCTGCAGCAGCTGGAGCCCGTCCATCCCTGGCATCTTGATATCCGTCACCACAAGGTCGAAAGGAGCGGTTTTGAACCGGGTGAGGCCGTCCTCCCCGTTGATGGCAAGAGTGACCTCGTAGCCTTCGTCGGTCAGGATCGTGTTAAAAAGCTCACGAGCTCCCTCTTCATCGTCAACAACAAGGATTTTCATCGATTCTCCCGCATAGTTATGATATTGAAATAAATATCATAAAAAACCCCAACCGTCAAGGTAAGGGCCGGGAAATCAACAGATCCTCACCGCCAAGTCGCGAATCTGCTGCCGGCAAAGCCCCTTGTAATATCAACTGTTTCCTTCGTACAAGAGCCGGAGCCCCTGGAGCGTAAGGTCCGGTCTTACTTCGTTGATGGTCTTTGTTTCAGGCGCGACCAGTTCGGCCAGTCCGCCGGTGGCGATCACCATCGCGTCCGTTCCCAGCTCTTTCTTCATCCGCTCCACGATCCCGTCCACAAGCCCTGCATACCCGAAGAGGATCCCCGCCTGCATGGCGCTGACCGTGTCCCGGCCGATGACCGTGCGCGGCCGGACGAGCTCGACGCGCGGCAGCTTTGCCGCCCGCTGGTACAGCGCTTCTGCTGATATCTTCACACCGGGCGTGATGGCGCCGCCCAGGTATTCACCATTCTTCGTAACGGCGCAGAACGTTGTGGCCGTCCCGAAATCCACGATGATCAGCGGTCCGCCGAAGAGCTTGTACGCCGCCGCCGCGTTTACGATGCGGTCCGCGCCGATCTCCCGGGGATTATCGTATTTAAGCACGATCCCCGTCCTGGTCTCGCTGGTCACCACCAGGGGCTCGAGCTTGAAATACTTTCGGCACATTTCGCTCATGATGGGAAGGAGGGGAGGCACCACGCTCGAGATGATCACCCCGTCGATCTGTTTGAACTCGATGCCTGCGAATCCGAACAGGTCCTTGATGATCATGGCATACTCGTCCGCCGTTATGGAAGCCTTGGTCCCGATGCGCCAGCTCTCGCGCAGACGTACCCCATCGAACACGCCGAGCACTACGTTCGAGTTGCCTATGTCGATGGCAAGAAGCATCTTCCCTCCAAAACGATCAAGGTCAAGGGGCCGGGGTCAAGGGTGAGCAGGTTGTGGCTTATCCTGGACCCTTGCTGCTGGACCGGGACCCTATGTTTTCACGATCGTCACATCCCCCGCTGCGACTTGTTGTCGCCTACCATCGTCAAGCTCCACGATGAGCCGGCCCTCTGCATCCACGCCGCAGGCAAGCCCCTCCAGCCTTGTACCTGTTCCGCTGACCGTCACGCGGTTCCCGAGGGTAACGTTCAGTCCTTCCCACGCCTTAAGCACCTCAGCATCGTCCTTGAGGAAGCGCTGATACCAGTTGTCAAGCCCGGCCAGCAGCTCTCTTACGAAAGAGGTCCGGTCAATGGGAGCGCCCGTTTCGGCGGCAAGGGTCGTTGCTGTCCTCCGCACGTCAGGCGGCAGTTCCCGCGCGTCCATGTTCACATTCACGCCGATGCCAAGCACAATGTGCCTGATCCGGTCCGGCTCGGCGCTCATCTCGGTGAGCAGGCCGGCGATCTTTTTTCCGGAGACCAGGACATCGTTCGGCCACTTGATCCCTGCCGGGACTTTGAGATGCTCCCGGACCGCGGCGGCAAGGGCCACCGCTCCCATGAGCGTTATGAGCGGCGCCTTGTGTACGGGAACTGCTGGCCGAAGAATGACGCTCAGGTACAGGTTGCCTCGCGGCGATACCCACGTCCGGCCCAGCCTGCCCTTTCCCCCCGTCTGGGTCTCGGTGATCACGACCGTCCCGTCCAGGGCACCTTTCTGCGCAAGGTCCATGGCAAGGGTGTTCGTCGAACCGATCACGGCATGATGAACGATCTCTCTGCCGACGGTCCTGGTCCTCAGTCGCCGCTTCACGTCGCTGATGACGATGACATCGGGCGCCGTTGTCAGGCGGTATCCTTTTGAGGGGATGGCTTCAATACGATATCCTTCTCGTTCAAGGGCCTTGATATGCTTCCAGACCGCCGTGCGGGATACGCCCATCGATGCTGCCAGGTCTGCGCCGGACACGAACCCGGACCGGGTGGCGCGAAGCAAGAGAAGGATATCGTCTTTGTTCATCGTAGTGAAGCTCCCTGCAGCGAGCTGCGGGGAATGCGCGCTCCTGGATCCAGCCCATGGCCGGACAACGCCTGTCGAACATCATGACCGCAATAACGGTCCTCAGGATCCTTTATTTTATTTTCATGCTGATATCAGCGGCAGGGGCGGAGTGGGTCAGGCTTCCGGACGAAATGAAATCGACGCCGGTCTCCCCTATCTCCTTCACCGTATCGAGGGTGACGTTGCCCGATGCTTCCACCAGAACGCGGCCGCCCACGATGTTCACCGCCTGTTTCATGAGATTCGGCGGCATATTATCGAGCAGGAGCATCGTGGCACCGGCCGCCAGGGCCTCGCGGACCTCGTCCAATGTCTTCACCTCAACCTCGATCTTCAGGAGCGGATGAACCTTCTTCCGTATGTCAGCCATGGCCTTGATGATGCCGCCGGCCGCCGCGATGTGGTTGTCCTTGACCAGTATGCCATCGTACAGCCCGAAGCGGTGGTTCCTGCCGCCGCCCATGCGCACTGCGTATTTTTCCAGCGCCCTCAGCCCGGGGAGGGTCTTTCGGGTGTCCAGGATCTCGGCGCGGGAGCCCTTCAGGACCTCGACGAACCTTGCCGTATGCGTCGCGATGCCCGATAGATGTTGCATCACGTTCAAGGCGACACGCTCACCCGCCAAAAGCGCCCGTGTTTTTCCTTGGACCTGGGCGATGATGGACCCGGACAGCACCCGGCTCCCATCGTGGGCGAGCGGTGTGAACTGGACCCAGGGATCGAGCTTCCGGAAGACCTCGCGGGCGACGAGGATGCCGGCCAGCACCAGGTCCTGTTTCGCGATGATCTCGGCCGTGGCCGAGGCCTCCTCCGGGATCACCGCCTCCGAGGTGATGTCCCCCGGACCGATGTCCTCAAAGAGGGCCTCTTCGATCAGTTTTCTTATGAGATGTTCCATGTTCGTGCATCACCTCGATAGGTATTTTTCAACGGACCGACCGCAGCCGGCATGCTACCGTTCGCGCATCACTTACCCAGCAACGCGAGGCTCTGCTCCAGCTTGTCCCTCATTGCCTTCAGCTCCTCAAGCCGCGCTGTATCTTTCTCAACAACGGCTTTCGGTGCCTTATCCACAAAGCTCTTGTTCGACAACTTCTTGGAGAACATTTCGATATCCTTGGACGTCTTTGCAATTTCTTTCATCAGGCGATCACGCTCCGCGTCTTTATCAATAACCTGGTCCGAAGTGACATAGATCTCTGCGCCGCGGATCGTGCCCGTTGACGATCCCTCCGGCTTTGTTGTGTCGAGAGCTATTGCTATGTGTGACAACCCGGATAAAGATGTCACATACCCGGCGGTTTGTTCAAGGTTCTTAACAACATTCTCGTTCTCAGCACGGATGTTCGCCCTGACTCGCTCTCGAGGTGATATATTCATCTCACCGCGGATATTCCTAATGGAAAGGATTGCATCCATAGGCAAGCGCATGGATTGCTCGATGGCTTCGTTGATATATTTTTCGTCCGACTTTGGGAAGGAGGCTATCATTATCGACTCTTCCTCCCCCCTGATCTTCCTTGGAAGCTTCTGCCAGATCTCTTCCGTAATAAAAGGCATGATCGGATGGAGCAGGCGTAAGGTAGTTTCCAGCGTCATGACGAGCGTCGTCTGTGCCGCCTTCTTCTTGTTCGGCTCTTCATCCTTCAGGGCCGATTTGGAAAGCTCAACGTACCAGTCACAGTATTCGTGCCAGATGAACTGGTAGAGCGATGAAGCCGCATCATTGAACCGATACTCGGCGAGGGCGGACTGCACCTCCCGGGTAACGGTGTTCAACCGCGAAACGATCCAACGGTCAGCAAGCGACGAGTCGTTCACCAGGACCCGGTCGTTCGGCACGAATCCTTCTTCGAGGTTCATCATAACGAAGCGGCTGGCGTTCCAGATCTTATTCGCGAAGTTCCGATAGCCCTCAATGCGCTCAGCAGACATCTTGATGTCGCGGCCCTGCGCCGCGAAAGCCGTGAGCGTGAACCGGAAGGCATCAGTTCCGAACTGCTCGGTCATTTCCAGTGGGTCGATGACGTTCCCCTTGGACTTGCTCATCTTCTGACCCTCGGCATCGCGCACCAGAGCGTGGATATACACATCGCGGAACGGGACCGCCTCCATGAAATGGAGGCCCATCATGATCATCCGGGCTACCCAGAAGAAGATGATGTCGAAGCTCGTGACCAGTACGGAGGTCGGATAGTAGGTCGAAAGGTCCTTCGTCCTTTCGGGCCAGCCGAGCGTCGAGAATGGCCAAAGTGCCGATGAGAACCAGGTGTCGAGGACATCGGTCTCCTGCCGGAGGTTCTTGCTCCCGCACTTCGCGCAGGCGGACGGGTCCGTCCGACTCACCGTTATGGTGCCGCAGTCGTCGCAGTACCACGCCGGGATGCGGTGTCCCCACCAGATCTGGCGCGAGATGCACCAGTCCTTGATGTTCCGCATCCAGTCGAAGTACGTGTTCTCCCAGCCCCGGGGATGGAACCGGATGCTGCCGTCCTCGACAGCCGTAATGGCAGGCGCGGCCAGCGGCCCGGTCTTTACGAACCACTGGGGAGAGAGGTACGGCTCGACCACGGTCTTACAGCGGTAGCACTTCCCGATCGAATGGTCGTGGTCCTCTGTCTTGACAAGGAACCCCCGCTCGCTTAACAGCTCGGCAATCATGCCCCGCGCTCTCTTTGCTGGCTTGCCCGTGATCAGCTTCAGGACGTCGGCATGAACGTCAGGGATGTCTGCAAGGACCTCCGCCTGGTCGTTCAGGATCTTGACCCGTCCGAGGTTCGGCGTCTGGCGCATGCCGGCCTCGTAGTCGTTGAAGTCATGGGCAGGAGTGACCTTCACGGCGCCGGTCCCGAACTCAAGGTCCACCAAGATGGAATCGCCGACCACCGGTATCCTCCGGTCCGTCAGAGGAAGGTCGACGGTCTTGCCGATAAGATCCTTGTACCGCGGATCCAGCGGATGCACAGCCACGGCCGTGTCTCCCAGCATGGTCTCGGGCCGCGTCGTTGCCACGGTGAGCCGGATATTGTGGTCATGGGAGAGCGGATACGCTATGTGGTAGAGCTTCCCCTTTTCATCCTCGTGCTCTACCTCGATGTCCGAAAGCGCTGTGTGGCATCGGGGACACCAGTTGATGAGCCGCTCGCCCCGGTAGATGAGCCCCTCTTCATAAAGCCGAACGAACACTTCCCGAACGGCCTTCGAAAGACCTTCGTCCATGGTGAAGCGTTCGCGGTCCCAGTCGCAGGACGCGCCGAGCCGCTTAAGCTGGCTGATGATCCTTCCGCCGTACTCTTTCTTCCACTCCCACACCTTCTCGACGAACGCGTCGCGGCCCATGACATGGCGGTCCACGTTCTCCTTGGCGAGCTTTCGCTCGACCACATTCTGCGTCGCAATGCCTGCGTGGTCGGTACCCGGCACCCACAGGGTATTCCTGCCTGACATGCGCATCCACCGCACAAGAATGTCCTGGATCGTGGAATTCAGCGCGTGGCCGATATGAAGCTGTCCGGTGACGTTTGGCGGCGGTATGACGATCGAGAAGTGCCGGCCTCCTGCGTTCTCATCGGCATGAAAATACTTTTTCTTCAGCCAATAGTCGTACCATGCCTGTTCCACCGTTTTCGGTTCGTACGACTTTGACAATTCGTTGGAAGACATGAAGCGCGCTCTCCTTGATGGCCCTGCTGCGGCCGCTCGGCCGTTCCGTGTCGTGGCGGATGCAGTGACTAAACGCTATTCTTTGTTCGGTGAATCCAGGAGCGAGCGATTAGGATGACGAGGCTACCGTGAGGATCGAAGATTCCCCGCAGCTTGCTGCAGGGAGCTTCAACCGCTGACACGGTCCTGCACCGACGGGCGCACGGGCATCAACAATAAAAAGAGGGGAACATGTCCCCTCTCTCTGTTCCGGTCCGCAATGGGAAGCCGCGGCCTGCGATTACTTTTTTTCCGCCTTGAGCCGCTCGATCTCTTCCCGGATCAGGCGCTCTGCCAGATCGGGAATGACCTCCCAGGCGACCCGCTCCAGGATCTCCCGCATGACTTTCTCGATCGACTCCTTGGCAACGTCCGTGAGCATCTCGTCGGACACCCCGGGGAACCGGGACGGAGCCATGGCCGGTCGCTCTGCTGCAGCCGGAGGCGCGGCAGGCGTGACTGCGGCAGGTGGTACGAACGTGTAGTCCTCGTGGGAGGCCCTTGATGCCATGTCAAGGGACTCAAAGCTCACAATGTCAGGATGCATGTCTGACGCGCGTGACGTGCCCCCGCCAAGCCCAAGACCTTCACGCATCTCGTCCATTGCCCGTTGGCCCAGCGGGAGGGCATCTTCCGCGTCGGCGGGCAGCGGCTCGTTGAAGTCGAACGATGGGGGCGCGGCTGGCTCGGGTCCGGGTGCATCGGTTTCGAAAGCTGGTTCGAACGACTGCACCGCAGGTGCTTCGGCAAACGTCGGCTCTTTTCCGAACAGCTGGTCGGTATCAAAGGACTCGGGCGTTGGCAGAGGGGCCGGAGCACGTTCCGGTTCGGCCATTTCTTCCGTCGTCAGACCCGCCCATTCCTCCTTCGTTTTCGGAGCTGCCGATAGACCCGATGGCTGGGACGTCGCCGGCTTTTCCGGCTCAGGTTCGACTTCGTATTCAGGCTCGACCTCGAACATCTCCTCATCAGGCTCAGCAGTCGTCGCAGTAGTCCCGGGCCTGGGAGAAGATGGCGGAGCGAACACTTCCTTAACTTCCGCCTTGGGAGGTGCTTCTTCGATGATGTCGAATATGTCCTTCGGTACGGCTTCCCGCGGCTTGGAGGGCGGAGCAGGCGCAAGCTCCGCGGCCGGCCTGGGTGGGGACGGCGGTGCCATGGCCGGTTTCGGCGGTGGAGCAGGCTCTGCTGCCGGTTTGGGGGTTGGAGTCGGTGCCGCAGCAGGTTTCGGCGGCGGTACAGGCCTTTCGGCAGGTGCCGGCGCCGCAGAAAGGGCTTTTTTTACTTTCCCGATGAGGTCCTGGGATTCGAAGGGTTTCGCGATATTGTCCACAATACCCGCAAGTTTTCCCTTCATGGCATCATAGACATCGTCCCGGGACAGCATCAGGATGACGGGGATCTTCGCCAGCGCCGCTGTCTCTCTCAGACGGCCCGCAAAACTGTATCCGTCCATGCGCGGAAGGTCCACATCGGCCAGCACCACGTCGGGCACGATGCGCGATGCTTCACCGAAGGCGGAGTCGCCGTCGCTGACGCATGTAACTTCATACTCTTTTCCCGAGAACAGCATCTCCACGACCTTCTGGATAGTGATGCTCTTGTCGGCAAGCAGGATTTTAATAGGCATGGAAAAACCTTTCAAAGTTCAGCAGAATGATTTCCTGATCGTCGTCCATTCGGACCCCTTTGACCAGCTTGGGATTGATCCCATTGATTTCGGCCGGCAGGTCCGTTGGGTCCTCCAGCCGCGCCATCTTCACAACGTTGTCCACCGTAATGCCATACGGTCTGTCGCCTTCCTGGAGAAGGATGATGCTCTGGCCCTTCGGCTGCTCATCGCCCGAAGCTGCAGTGAAGCCGATAGGTCCGGGGCGGGAAACATCCAGGAGTTGCGCCAGATGGAACACCGGGTAGACGGTGCCCCGATACTCCATGACACCCTCGATGTAGGAATAAGCGAGCGGCACCGGACGTGAACGCCGCCATCCCAGGATCTCGATGGCCCCCTGCAATTTGACGCCGAAGAGCCGCTCCGCGATCCGGAACAACAGATAGTTGCTCGTCATGGCAGCAACCCGTCCTCGTTCAGGAGGAGCACCAGGTCTTCCCGGTTCCGCAGGATACCGGCGTAGTAGTTCAGGCTGGGGTTTAGAACGCCTCGCGGCATCGGGACCGGCTTTTGCGTTGTTTCCAAAAGCTCCTTGGCCGCGTCGACCAGAAGGCCCAGTACGCCTTTGCTGCTCTTCACGACAATGAGGCCGCCGCCGGGATTGCCTGGCAACTTCAGGATCTTTTTGAGGTTCACCACGGGGATCAACTTTCCGCGGTAATCGAACTTGCCCTCAAAAATCTCTGACAACTTCTGGTCCTTCTGAATATTACGCGGCACCGTGATCTCCAGGAGGCTCGTGATCGGGATCGCAAAGCTCTCGCCCTGGAGCAATAATATCAGGAATCGGGTCTTCTCTTCCATACGGGTGCCGGTTGGCTATGCTCGCGCCGCCAGCGTAACGCCGGCGAGAAGCCGCTTCAATGCCTCGATCATTTCCTGCTCTTCGAAGGGCTTGACGAGGTAGTCCTGGGCTCCCATGTCGATTGCTTTTTGCCGATGTTTCTCTCCGGCCCGTGAGGTCAGCACGATGATCGGGACGCTTGCGAAAACCGGATTTCTCTTCATCTCGGCAATGAGGTCGTAGCCGTGCATGACGGGCATCTCGAGGTCGGTGATCACCGCATCGTACTTCTGCTTTGCCAGCGCTTCGAGTGCGTTCATGCCGTCGGTCGCCGTCTCGACTTCGTAGCCGCTCCGATCAAGGAAGCGCTGCACGTATTTTCGGATGCTGATGGAGTCGTCGACCACCAGGACCCGCGGTTTGCGTAACTGCGCCTCGGCGGCGGATGCCTCTCTGCCGCCCACATAGCTTGTCTTGGTGCTGATGGTCTCTTCACCAAAGAGGTGGGCCACGTTCAGGATCAGTCGGACGTCACCTTCTCCGGAGATGGTGGCGCCGGAGAACATGCGAACGTTCTTCAGGTAATCACCGAGGGACTTCACCACGATCTCTTCACGCCCTATGATATCCTCGACCATAAGGGCCAGCCGCTTGTCTGCGAGCACCAGGATCAGCGTGGGGTAGCGGAAGTCCTCCTCCCGCTTCGGAAGCTTGCCGACCGTCAGCAGGGTGTTCAGCCGCATGAGCCGAAGGAGGGATCCACGGAGATTGATCATCTCCTCGCCCGCCGCATGCTGGATGTCCTTGTCAGAGAACCTCGTGGTTTCCTCCACCAGGTTCATGGGTATGGCCACTTCCTGGTCCTTCACCTTTACGATCAGCGCCTGAGCAATAGCAAGGGTGAGCGGAAGCCTGATGATGAACCGGGTGCCAACGCCTTTTTCCGTCTTGATCTCGATCCGGCCATTGATCTTGCCGAGCTGGGTCGTCACGACGTCCATCCCCACACCCCGGCCGGACACCTTGCCGACCGCGGCCGCCGTTGAGAATCCCGGACGGAAGATAAGGTTCAAGGCATCGCCGTCGGTCATTGCCTTCGCTTCTCCCGGCGTGAGAAAACCCTTTTCCACGGCCGCGCGGCGCAGCTGCTCCGGGTCCATACCGCGGCCGTCATCCTCGATCTGAAGCACGATGCTGCTACCGTCGTGCCGCGCCGAGAGGATGAGTGCGCCGCCCGGCTCTTTGCCGAGCCGCGTGCGCTCCTCGGGCCCCTCAATACCGTGGGAAATGGCGTTCCGGACCATATGCATGATCGGATCGGAGATGATCTCAAAGATCGTCTTGTCGATCTTGGTGTCCCCGCCCGTTACGACCATGTTGATCTTCTTGTTCTCGGCCTGGGCAAGGTCCCGCACCGGACGCTGGAACAGCTGAAAGAGCCGGTCCATTTCGACCATGCGCGCCTGCGTGATCTCGTCCTGAAGGTTGGATGTGATGGTGGAGATGCGGCTCGTGTCCAGCTCGAAGGAATCGAAGAAACCGGAGAACTCTATCATGATCTCGTTGGTGTCGTTCGTGATCTCCGCCAGCTTGCGGGAGAGGAGGTTGAAGTCATCGTACCGGTCGAATTCCAGCTCGAAGAAGTCCCCTGACTGGCCGGCGGGACGCTGCTCGGGCCCGGACAGGGCCGGAGCCTGGAAATTCATCGTGTATTCGTACTTCTCCTCGAATTTTCGTATCTCGTGGAGAAGGCGATTCTGGCTGAAGGCGAGCTCGTCGCGGAGGTTCTTGATCAGGTCCACCTGCCGGGTGAGCTTGTTGCGGTTCACCACCATCTCGCCGACGAGGTTCATGAGATTGTCAAGCCGTTCGATATTGACCCGTATGAACTGTTTCTCGACCTCGACGGCATCTGCGGCGCGCCTGCCGAATCCGCGCTTCTCAACGACGCCCGCTTTCTTGGCATCCTCGAGCTCCTGCCGGAGTGATGCTTCTGCAGCGGCGGCCGCAACCGTGGACGGCTGTGTGGTTGTTGCTGCGGGAGGGGTCGGGACAGCCGGTTTAGTCGCCGAAGGAGGCGGTGCCATGACCGGCGCCGCAGGTCTCGGAGGGACAGGTGCTGCCGGTCGCGGCGGCACGGGGGCTGCTTGTTTCGGTATTGAAGGTTTGGGGGGGGGTGCCTGCCCCGGGGCTTCGCCGGTCTCCTCTGCGAAAGCATTTTCCCAGGCAAGGTCCAGCTCTTCCTTGGACGGCAGTGTCGCTGGTTTTTCCGATGCCTTGATCACTGGCAGAGCTGCCTGCGGCGGTGGCGGCGGCGGTGACGCAGCGGCGACCTTCTCTGCCGGCACTGCTGCGGCCCCACCGCGGAACGTGTCGACAATGGACTTAAAGGACTGGGAGATGTTCTCGATAATAAGAGGATCTTCAGGTTTCTTTGACGCGATGCCGTCCACCATGAGCTTCACAGCATCGACGCAGTCAAAAAGGAAGTTCAGGGTATCGCGGCTGATCGGAATGGACCCCGAGCGGAACAGGCCGAGCATATCCTCGGCCTTGTGACCGACGTCGCTGATCCCCTGGAAGCCCATCATCGCGGCAGAGCCCTTGAGCGTATGGGCCGCCCGGAAGAGCTCATCGATCACAGCCCGATCGTCAGGTGTCTTTTCCAGGGCGAGCAGACCCGAGTTGAGGTTCTGGATATGCTCGCCAGCCTCGACCAGGAAGAACTCTATAATACCGGATTTATCAAAAGAGCCTGCCATAGAGCCTATTCAACGAACCCCAGCTTGATCTCCTCGTCGCTCGTGGTGACGTCCTCGGCAAGCTGCGGATAGCTGCCTTCGAGGACAGGAAGCTCGACTTCCCCGGCGGGTGCGGCCTGTTCCTTGCCCAGCTTGAACCGGCCGATCGCGTCGGTGAGACGCTTCGAAAGTTCCGCCAGTCTGCCGATGGTCTCCACGGTGTCCTGCACGCCCTTCGTGGTGTCCTGGGTCAATTTGGAGATGCTGTCCATGGAGGTCACGACGCTTTCGGAGACCTTCACCTGGTTCGCAGCGGAATTGGTAATGTCCGTCACGAGTCCGGAGGTCTGTTTAACGATCTGTTCGATCTCGCGAAGTGCAGCGCCGGCCTGGTCGGCAAGCTTGGTACCTTCCTCCACCTCACGGGTGCCCTCTTCCATGACCGTCACGGCCTCGCTGGTCTCCACCTGGATGCCCTTGATGAGGCTGGTGATGTCCTTGGTCGCGCGCGCCGCCCGTTCTGCCAGCTTCCGGACTTCGTCGGCAACGACGGCGAAGCCTTTTCCCTGTTCTCCGGCGCGGGCTGCCTCGATCGCAGCGTTCAGCGCCAGCAGGTTCGTCTGGGTCGCGATCTCGTTGATCACCTCGATGATGGCTCCGATCTCGAGGGAGCGTTCGCCAAGGCCCTTGATCTTCTTCCCGGTCGTCTGAACCGCGGCCCGGATCCTCTGCATACCCTTGATCGTTTCCGCCACGGAAGAGCCGCCCTTCACGGCGGCCTGCGTGGCCTTCAATGAGGCCTGGGTAGCGGCCTCGGCGTTCTCCGCCATGCGCTGGATCGTGTGGGACATCTCGTTCACCGCACCCGACGCGCCCTGGATCTGGGCCGTCTGCTGCTCGGCACCCCTGCGCATGCGTTCGGAGGCCTGCAGGATGTCGCCGGTCGAGCTCTGAATCTCATGGGCAACGCTACTCGCCTGGGAGACCAGTGCAGTAAGACCGTTGATCATCAGGTTGAATGCGTCTGCCACGGAGCCCAGCGCGTCGGCGGTCACTTCGGCCTTGACCGTCAGATCGCCTTCGGCGGCGCCGCTCACGATGGAGAGGAGGTCCATGACCTGGTGCTGCATCTTATCCCGGTCGGCTTCGGTCTGGACCAGGCCCTGGAGACGGTCGATGGTGTTATTGAGCGTAGTACCCAGCTGACCAAGTTCGTCAGCGGATTTTACGTTCGCCTTCTTCGAAAGATCGCCGCTCCCGAGGGCTTCGGCGACCCTCATAAGGTCTCTCACCGGCGCGATGATGATGGTGGCCAAAATGACGGTAATGATTGACAAAGCTAGAAGGGAACCGGCGCCGACATAGATGATCTTCAGCAGGATGTTCCGGATGTTCATCTTGATCTGGGTGATGTTCAAGCCGATGTGGATGGAGCCAAGAGCGCCGCCGCCCACCGGCGAGGCGATGTCGGTCACCTCGATGATCGTGTCCTTGAGCACGAGGTTGGTGCTCTCCGTCCCGAAGGGCACGTTAGGCTGGAGCTGGTTGATGTTCTGGAGCTCCGGCGGGACCACGTTACCTTCGAAGGACGAGGAGAGGACCCTCCCCCGGCCGTCGCGGATGAAGGCATAGGCCACGTCAGCCTGCCCGATCGCCTCGCCCAGGATGAACTGAAGGGCGTTCAGATCTTCGACCTGGACCGGCTCCGCGGCCTTGACGCTCAGTCCGTCCGCCAGGATCAGGGCCTTGTTCAGGGCCTCGTCCCGGAGGGTGTTCTGGAGCTGATAGTAGACGAAACCGAGGATGCCCGATCCGAACACGGCGGACATACCGACGATCATGATCACGACCTTGGTCCTGATGCTGATGCGGCGGAGCAGGAGAGTATCAACGATCTTCATGGACGAACTCCTTTGTGCAGGTAATAGCGTCGCGCAGCCGCACGGGGCCGGGCGGTATGATACGTTAGGACAGCCTGATGGCCTCCAGCAGGCGGTCGATGTTCAGCAAGGCGGCAACGCCGCTCTGGCGCTGGATAATCGCCTTCAGATACCGGCTGCGGTTCTTGGCGCCCGACTCCTGGAAGGCCACGTCGGCGGGTAACGGCATAACGCTGCTCAATGGCACCGAGATCACCTCGGCGACGGTATCCACGAGGATTCCGAGGGTCATCTGGTTATACCGGATGATGGCGATCTGGTTGGCGCCGGCGGAGACGGGTAAGGACAATGCGGGGCGGATGTCGACTATGGGGACGATATTGCCCCGAAGATTAATGACGCCGATGACATGGGAAGGGGTGGTCGGTACGGAAAAGATCTTCTGGGGGATGATGATCTCGGCCAGGATATCAACCGTCACGGCATAGGTGTCCCCGCTGATGCTGAAGAGACATATTCGCACTTCCTCTTCAGCGATCGCATGCTGAACCACCTCTGCGGTGACATCAGTACCTATATCGGCCAATCAGGCCCCCCCTCCGGAATCCTGGCTAGATATACTTCTTCACGGTCTTGAGCAGATCTTCCGGCTTGAACGGCTTGGTGAGATACTCGTCGGCACCCTGTTTCATGCCCCAGAACTTGTCGCTCTCCTGGTCTTTCGAGGTCACCATGATGACCGGTATGTTCTTGGTCTGATCGTAGGTCTTGATCTCGCGGCAAACCTGGAATCCGTTCTTCTTCGGCATGATCACATCGAGGATTATAAGATCGAACTTCTCGGACTTCGCCTTTGCTTCGGCCGCCTCGCCATCCATCACGGTCACGATGGAATGTCCCGTCGACTGCAAGGTCTGCTGGATGATCTGCAGTTCCGCCAGGCTGTCATCTGCTACGAGTATCTTGGCCATTTGCCTCTCCTTTTTGTGTCACGCAATGATGAACAAGGTAACACATTTTGTTGGTATTGTCAAGTTTTCTTTCGTTTTATCACGCAGTTGCGGACGCCCCGGACCTACTTCTTTTTTCTGATCAGGTTCACCGAAAGAAGGATGAACAGACTCTTGGCCACATCAAAGTCCGAAAGGAACGCCTGGTCAACGATATCCTGGACCGAGCGCCTGCCGTCCACCATGGCGAAGACCTTGAGGTCCATATTGCTCAGACCCCGTCGGGTAAGTTCTTCAGCATTGCCGATAAGTGGCTCGAAAACCATCGAAAAATTAGGTATTTTCTGTTGGATCAACACCCACTCATCGGACCGTCTTGTCCCTTCCAGGATCAGATCATCCACCTTGAGCGCCACGGGATTAGCAAAGACCGGGGGCTGGGCCTGGTCGAACAGGAACTCGCCATCCCTCCATCCCAGAGCCTTGAACACTATCGTCTCTGTGTGGCGCCGGAGGCAGGCACCGAAGGTCTTCTGGTCCAGAAGCTTTTCCTGTGCCAGCACTCCGTCGATGGGTTGCCCGGTCATCTCCGCGATACGGCTCGCATGCTGAAGCCCGTCATCCCCGACACGGCAGGTCTTCTTCAGCAGCCCGTCCATGCCGGGTACGCTTCCGTTCATGCTGCAGCTGGCGAAGGCGATCGCACCATCCTTGAAAAAGATCTCTGCCTCGCCTTCCTGACGGTTGATGACCAGCCTTCCGCTCTGGCGCTGGAGAGCCAGCATCTGCATGAGTTCGACGATGCGGAAAGCAGCGAGGCTGCCATGAATGGAGACATCGCCGCCGCTCGGCCCTTTGCCCAGCTCTTTCCGGATGATATCAGGAAGCGTGTTCCTCACGAATTCTCCGAGGATGCGATTCACGACAGCGGTGATCTGGACCTCGATACCCTCTGAGACGGGAAATGCCCCCGTCCCGCCGCGGGCCGGGGCTAAAGACGGGGCGGGACGGGCCTTCGCAGCAGCTGCTGCGGATGCGGCCTTTGCCGCTGCTGCGTCCTGGGCCTTTTTGTCCAGCACCTCGCGAATCTTCGCGAGGAGCTCTTCCGGCTGGAAGGGCTTGGTGAAATATTCGGAGATACCGAGGACGTCGACGAACTTGCTGCCGACCTTGTCGCCTTTGGAGGTCACCAGGATGATGGGCGTATCACGGAACTCCGGGTCCTCCTTCAGGATCTTGCACACTTGGTACCCATTCATCTTAGGCATCACAAAATCCACCAGGATCAGCGCGGGCCGTTCCGACTTCGCTTTTTGGATGCCCTCTTCACCGTCCGATGCCAGAACGACCTGATACCCCTGCGAAGAAAGGATCATCTCGATCAGCCGCTGCACGGTCGGACTATCGTCTATGTTGAGGATCTTCTCGCCTGCCATGGTATACCCCGGGGCGCAACGCATCGATAATAGCACGGCAGAAAAGGAAATGTCAATGATTTAACTAGAAAATTCAGCGGGTTCCTTGGTGGATATTACTGCGAAAGGTGCGGGGAAGGGGTCGCATCAGAACCGAATGTCATCGATCTGCCGGGTGAGTCTTTTGACCAGGACAACGCCCGTCTCGGTGTTGAAAATGAGCTTGCGCCCGACCTTGCCGCCCGTATCTGCGCTCAGGACGGGTATGTTCTCGATCCGGAGCGTGTCCTCAGCGAGCTGGATGTTGCGTTCACCGATGTTCATGAAGGGATTCGTTACGTTCAGGACGATGCCGCCGCCAAAGACCTTGGCCCGGAGATTGCGCCGGTCGGACCCGAACTCAAGCATCTTCTCGATCAGCTTCGCAATGGCGATATTCCCGTACTTTGGAGACGCCAGTCCTTCACCGTTCCAGAAGGGAAGCATGTAGTGGTTGATCCCGCCCCGGTTCCGGACGCAGTCCCAGAGGCAGACCGATACGCAGGAGCCAAGCACGGTCGTGACCATATGCCGCTCTTCATGGGCAAAGAGGCTGCCGGCAACAAGGTAATGCGCGTTTTCACCCTGCTCAGGTATCATTGCGAACATCCGTGCCAGGAGGCCTGATGAAGGCACCCGCCGCTCAGAATTGCGTCCCGCCCTCGAAAATGAACTCATTGCCGTCGCCGGACGTGACGTCGACATCCCGGTCCGTCCCAAGCTCGGCGATGGAAACGGTGAACACGCAGCCTTCGCCTTCGGCACCGGTCAGCCTGACATTCCCATCAAGCATCTCGATCAATGCCTTCGTGATGCTGAGTCCGAGGCCGTGGCCTTTGTGACGCTTGCGGATGCCCGCATCGAGCTGGACGAACCGGTCGAAGACCTTTTTACGGTCACTCTCGGGGATGCCGATACCTTCGTCCTCAATGGAAATGTTCAGCCGCTCCCTCTCCCGCCACGCGCGAACAATGACGCGCTTACCCTCGCGGTTGAACTCTATCGCATTGGCGAGAAGGTTGGCCAGTGCTTTCTGAAGCTTGTCCGGGTCCGTCTTGAATGTGAGTGGCCCTTCGCCGGGCTCGAACATCATGGTCAGCCTCTTCTCCGCAGCCTTGTGACCAAAGGCCGCGATCAGTCCCCGGACCAGCGCGGTCACATCGACCTGCGCCACGCTTACGGTCGTCTCGCCCGCTTCGATCTCTGCAGCCGCAAAGATGTTCCGGAGCTGAAAATCGAGATCGAAGGCCTCATGGTATATGGTGCCAGCCATGGTGCGCGTGGTTTCGGCGTCGGCCTTCCTGTCTACGATCTGTTTTGCCATGCCCATGATGGACATGAGAGGATTATTGATCTCGTTCCTGATGTTCGACAGAAAATCGGATTTGAGCGACTCGGATTGCCGCAATTTCTCGTTTACTGCCTCAAGGTTCTGCGTCATCGCCCGGAGATTGGCAACGGCGATCCGGTTCTCCTCGAGCCTTTTCTTGAGCTCATCAAGCAGCATTTCGTCAGCTATTCTTTCCACGCCATCCTCCTTCATAACCCTCCCCCGCGGTGAACGCCTCATACACCGCTCTCCAGGGCATCCGGGAACAAACTGCCGTTCCTCGGGCAGGCCATACGCCTGCAGGACAACAGGGCGTCATATCCATAGGGCCGCCTACCCCTCAGGCATACATGATAGCCGAAATCTTGCCGGACCGGGAAGGGAAAACGGGGGGGCGCCTAATCACACTTGGTGTCTTCCTTGCACAATCCTTCATCAGGCAGCGGATTGAAGATCGGGTTTGGGGTCGTGGCGGGTGCGAACAGGTCAAACCGACCGGTCGCATGGTCGGCAGGTTTCTTATTGTCTCCCGCGACGGAGGGCGCCTTCTGTGACCGTTTCGGGGCATGAGCGGATTCCGGCTTGCAAAAAAAATACTGCCGGATCGCTTCGGTGCCGGTAAGAAATATCTTTTCGGAGGGTCCATTCACCATCAGCGTCGGGACACCCTCGATCCCCAGGTTTCGAAGGAGCAACGAATACTCTTTCACCAGGACATGAGCGACCATGATCTTGTTCTCATCAAGCTCCTTCCGGATCTCGGTACAGTGCTTGCAATCCGCGCTGTAGAAGAGGATGTACTTCTGGCCGAGCGGGATTGCCGGGCCCTCGGCGGGTAGAATGAGGTAGAACAGGCCTAAGACCGCCAAGAGCGAGCCAAACCCGGCAAGGACCTCGCGGTGGCCGGCAAGCATGCGCAAGACACCGAGGACGAGGAAGATGCCGAAAACGCTCAGGCAGAATACGCATACCGCGTGCAGACGGAAGAGCTGATAGCCAACGAAGAACCCCTCGCCCGCCAGGGAGACCACGAGCAGGAAGTTGATGATCCGGTCACGGACCTCGTTGACCGAGCGCGTCCCCTGCGCCGCAAGAGCCGTGATCACCGCAATTGTTCCCAAGCCCAGCAGGACCATGGCAAGGTCACCGAATCGGGTATACTGCGTGACGATCTTGCATCCCTCGGTAGCGCAGATGCTCTTCCCGAATGACTGAAGCACGGCCTCAAGCAGCAGGTAGAGCGAGCCGAGAGCGCTCGCTATGACAAACAGCCGTGAAATGACGTGTTTCCTGTTCATAGAATTCCCCGATGCCGGAATCATTGTTCCGATCTGCAGGATCACGAGAACTGTTTCGCCACCGCGTCGATGAACTCTCCGGTGAGCGCGTGCTTCCCGGGCGGAGGTTCGGCGATCGCAGCGAGGTCCTTGGTCATGAGGCCGTTCTCGATGGTCCTGATAACGGCGGATTCCAGTTTCTTCGCGAACGCGACCACGTCCGGCGTGCCGTCAAGCTCGCCCCGACGGGCGATGGCGCCGGTCCACGCGAAGATGGAGGCAACGGAATTCGTGGACGTGGGTTTGCCCTTCAGATGCTCGTAGTAGTGGCGCATGACCGTGCCGTGCGCCGCCTCGTACTCATACTTGCCGTCAGGAGACACGAGCACGGATGTCATGAGCCCCAGGCTGCCGAATCCGCTGGCGACCATGTCGCTCATCACATCGCCATCGTAGTTCATGCACGCCCAGAGCATGCCGCCCTCGGACTTGATCACCTGCGCTACGGCATCATCGATCAGCATAAAGCGGTACTGGATGCCCGCTTGGCCGAGGCCGTCCTTCGCCTTCATCGCTTCGTCGGCGAAAACATCGCGGAACAGGCCATGGTACTGCTTGGAAATCGTGTCCTTGGCGCCGAACCAGATGTCCGTTTTCTCGGCCATGGCGTACTGGATGCAGGACTTCGCGAAGCTCCGGATGGACCGCTCCGTGTTGTGCATCCCCATGATCACGCCCGGCCCCTTGAAATCATGGATCAGGACGGTCTGTGTCGCACCGCCGCCAGCCGGTGTAAAAATGATCTCAGCCTTTCCCGGGCCTTCCACGACAAGCTCGCTGTTTTTGTAGATGTCGCCGTAGGCGTGCCGGCCGATGATGATCGGCCGCTTCCAGCTTCTGACCGCGGGTGGGATGTTCTTCACGATGATGGGCTTGCGGAAGACCGTTCCGTCGAGGAGGGAACGGATAGTGGCATTGGGGCTTGCCCACTGCTTTTTGAGGCCATACTCCTTGACGCGCGCGGCATTCGGTGTGATGGTGGCGCATTTTACCCCCACGCCGTACTGCTTGATCGCCTCCGCGGCTTCGACCGTGATCCGGTCGTCGGTCTCGTCGCGGTGCTTCATGCCAAGGTCGAAATATTTGAGGTTGACCGTGAGATGGGGCAGGATCAGCTTCTCCTTGATCATCTGCCACATGATCCGGGTCATCTCGTCGCCGTCCATCTCGACGATGGGGTTCTTTACCGTTATGGCCACTGGTCCGTTCTCCTTCGGAATGATCCCGTCATGATCCCTTACGCGCAGAGCTCGAGGGTGCTGAAGAAATACGCGATCTCGAACGCCGCGGTCTCCGGCGCATCGGAGCCGTGGACCGAGTTTGCCTCCATGCTCTGGGCGAACTCCTTCCGGATCGTGCCGGGCTCGGCATTGGCAGGGTTCGTGGCGCCCATGAGCTTGCGCCACGCCGCTATGGCGTTCTCTTTCTGAAGCACCAGGACGATGCAGGGTCCGGACGACATGAAGTCCGTGAGGCTGCTGAAAAAGGGCTTCCCCCGATGCACGGCGTAGAATCCCTCGGCCTGCTTTTTGGTCATCCGCAGCCTCTTCATGGCAATGACCTGAAAACCGTTCTCCTCGATCTTCGCGAGGACCTTTCCGGTAATACTCCTGCTGCATGCATCAGGCTTGATGATGGCAAAGGTCTTTTCCGTGGGCATGGCACTCCCTCCGGCAGGCTTCGGTAATGAACATGAGAACTGATTTTAAAGCGCGTGGGATGAATTGTCAACAGAACAGTGAAGCTCCCTGCAGCGAGCTGCGGGGAGTGCCCTCGCTCCTGGATTCTCTGCGGACCGGGGGGCATGCTTCGCCGGGGAAAACGGTTGCGGAAGATGGCCGGCCATCAATTGGGTCTGTTCAGCTATCGCTTTTTCAGGAAGACCACTATCGCGCCGCTGCCACCCTTGTCGCGGGGCGCGGCATGGAACTCGGCGACCAGGCCTTTGCCCTGCTCCCGGAGCCATGCATTAACCGCCCCGGGAAGGACCGGCCCATCTGGCGAGTTGATCCCTTTTCCCGTGATCACGAGGACCGCCTGCAAACCACGAGCACAGGCGCCAGCGATGAAGTGCTCGAGCCGCCGGAGCGCCTCGTCCTTCAGAAATCCGTGAAGGTCCAGCTCCTCGCTTATGCGTATGGTGCCGCGCTTGAGCTGGCGCATCCTGCTGGACGAAGAGCGCGCGGGCGCCTCGTCTTCCGGTTCCGGTGCTCCGTCACGGTACACCGCGGCCCCGATCATGCCCACCGCTTGAAGAAAAAGAGCCCGCCCGTGTGCTTCGTCATCGACACGCTTTTCTGCAGCCATTGGAGACGTCTGCGGTCCCGGCTCCTGGTCACCGTCCGCCGCGATCCTCGTAGCGCCTCCCACGGACCGCAGGAAAAGACCTTCATCGTCCTCATGATCCTCGTGCGAAGAGGCCTTTTGTGTCGTTGCCTGCAGCGGCGGGGTCTTCCCGATGACGCCTTTCAGCGCCTTGAAAGGGCTGTTCTGAAAAGCACCGGCACCTCGCTGATGCTTGCTGTCCTTGCGTTTCCTGGTCATGAGAATGCGAAGAATGTTCGTGCGCCGGATCGCAGGCGAAACCTCTCGTGGGGCAGAGCGCCGATCCGTTGAGGTTAATGGTCGGGATAGCGTTCAGCGATGTTGCGGATCGTGTCGATACAGGCAAAGAACGTCTCGACCATCTCGGGATCGAAATGCGTGCCGGAACTGACCTTGAGCTCTTCGAGGACCTGTGCCTCTTCCCACCGCTCTTTATACGCACGCTTGGAGCTCAGGGCGTCATAGACATCAGCCAGGGCGACAAGCCTGCCGAACACCGGGATCTCATCGCCCTTTTTGGGCCTCGGTGAACCATCGCTGTTCTCATAGCCCGGCAGCACCTTGGCGTCGAAGGGATTGATATGGCCGGGGTACCCCGTGCCGTCCCATTTCTCGTGGTGGTTCAGTGCGACCACGGCTGACGCGTCGTCGAACTCAGAATACTGCTCGGAAAAGAGCCGTGCACCCATAATGGTGTGCTGCTTCATGATCTCGCGCTCCGCGTCGTCGAGTCGCGCCGGCTTCTTGAGGATCGCATCCGAGATTGCCACCTTGCCCACATCGTGGAGCATGGCAGCCATTCGCAGGATGTCGCGGTTCTTTTCGAGGACATCATGGGGCACGCTGCGTTTGCCCGCCCAGTGCTCGTAGAGAGCCACGGAATAGGATGCCACACGGTTGACATGGGCTCCGGTCTCCTTGGGGTCCCGCAGCTCCGCCATCTTGATGGTCCGGAGGATCATGGCACGCGTCATCTGGGCGCGCTCGATGGCGACCGCGGCCATGTTGGCGAAATGCATGACGAGGGGCTCATCCTTCTTCGAGAACGGCACCACCGCGCCCTTTGCATTCTTTTCGTTGATGAGCTGCAGAACGCCGACCGTGTCGCCACGGTTCGTCTTGAGCGGGAACGTCAGCATGGACTGGGTGCGATAGCCGGAGAGATCGTCGAACTTGCGGTTGAACGAGAACGGAAGCGTCGAGGGGAGCTTATAGACATCCGTAAGGTTCAGCATCTCACCGGTGTTGGCCACATAACCCGCGATGGTCTGATTGTTGATCGGAAGGGTAAAGGTGGAGTAGATCAGCTTTTTCCCGGGCAGACGCTGCTGGAACGTGTCGTTCTGGGTATAGGTGAACTTCAGTTTGTCGTCTTCCTTCACATAGATGGTGCCGGCGTCGGCGTTCACCAGGCTCCGCGCTTCCTTCAGGATTCGCTCGAGCAGCACGTCCAGGTCCTTCACCTGGGTGATCTCGATGCCAAGGTTCACGATTTTCGCGAATTTCTGTTTTTCTGTGAGCATGTCGGCTATCTTACATCCCGAAAGAGCGGCTTGTCAATTCAAGGATGGCCAGAAAATCCTTTTCTTAATTGACTCACTACACCTTTTTTGTTATAGTATACCATTCAGCAGCGAACGGTGCGGTCATTCCGTTCGCCTTTTCATTATTACCCGGGAGCAGAGGTCGTTCGCATGAACATGAAGATCAACGCCATTCGGAAGAAGCTCATGAAACAGCGCGAGGAGCTTTTGTCCGAGGCAGAGCAAACCATCAACTCCAAGCTGGGCGCGGATAAGCAGAGCTTTCCTGACCCCACGGACCAGGCCGCGGCGGAACTGGACAACAATTTCATGCTCAGGCTCCGCGGCCGGGAGCAGAAGCTCCTGAAGAAGATCGACGAGGCCATTGCCCGCATCGACGAGGGATCATATGGCATATGCGAGTCCTGCGGCGGCCAGATCGGTTTCAAGCGGCTTGAGGCCCGGCCGGTCACGACGCTCTGCATCGAGTGCAAGACCGAACAGGAAGAGAACGAGAAGCGCCAGGTGGGGTAAGAGCGGGACAGGTTCCGGTTGAATCCAGGAGCGAGCGCATTCCCTGCAGCTTGCCGCAGGATTCGTGAGCGATTAGAATAAACATACTGCACTGAGGATCGAAGACTCCCTGCAGCTTGCTGAAGGGAGCTTCAACATGGCTGACCGTCATTGGTCGGCCTTTTGTTTTTGTGGTGGACGGCAGGGTCCAGCTCCCTGGCCGCTGCCGTGTACCGACCCTCAGAGCATCAGCCCCTCGGCGATCTCGGAGTTGACCTGATGGATCCATTGCACGATCCGGTGATGCACATTTTCCTGCATGTCCTCGAAACACAATCCGACATAATAGGCCGCATCCTGCTTCCTGGCGTGGTAGACCGTTGCGCGTATCGTGATGTTCTCCAGTTCAAGCAGGCTGAAGTTCACATTCACCTTTGAACCGATCCCGACCGGGGAACCGACCACCAGAAGGCATCCTGTTGGGCTGATGTTCTTCACCATGGCCGTGAACGCTTCATCGGGAAAACCTGCGAGCGAGTAGACTGCCGGGGCATCCGTCGCCTTCCGCATATACTGACGCGCGCCGCCCTTTACGCTTACGACTTCCGCGATGCCGATAGGCTGGTCCTTCCCTTTTACCATCACCGGATGCAGGTCCTTCAACGACGCCTGGTCGCCGATCGCCTCGGCAATTGCCCTGCTTACCAGGACCATGCCCGGCTGCGCGATCCCGCACATTCTCGCCGCGATGTTGATGTTATCGCCGATCACGGTATAGTCCATATGGTCTTCCGAGCCCATATTGCCCATGACGACCTCGCCGTTGTTCAGGCCGATCCCGATGCTGATCACCTTTTCCCCCGCAGCTGACCGCGCAGCATTCAAGGCCTTGCAGTAGCTCTGGATCTCCACGGCGGCCCGTACTGCGTTGATCTCGTTGCCCCGCCCCTCAAAGATGGCCATCACCTCATCGCCCACAAACTTATCGATCGTGCCGCCGAACTGATGGATAACCTTCGCCTGCAGGTTCAGATAGACGTTCATCAGCCTGACCACGTCCTCAGGGCTCATCTTCTCGGAAAGCGAGGTGAAGCCGCGCGCATCAGAAAAGAGGGCGGTCACGTACTTCCTCTCCCCTCCCAGCTTCAACTGCGTCATATCGCGATGCTCCTTGATGCTCTGGACCGTGGGCTGGGACAGGTACTTCTCCATGAGGAGCTTTTCCCGAAGGCTCAGGATCATCTGGTTGAAGACATTGGTGAGCTTGCCGATCTCGTCGCTCGAGCTTACGGGGACCAGCCTGCGCAGGTCGCCGCGCGCAACGACCTGGATGCCTGCCGCGAGTGAATCAAGCGGTTTCGTGATAAGGCGGGCGAGCGCAAATGAGATCAGCAGTCCGCCGACAACGAATCCCAGGGCCATCCCGAGGTAAACGCTCTGCTGCCTGCGGATGGCCTTGTTCAGCGCTTTCTGAGAGATCCCGATGCGCGCCACGCCGATCTTGAGATTCTTCGTCTTCAGCATGATGGGGATTGTGGTGTCCAGGACAGGGTCGTTCCCGGCAATGGTCTCCTGGAATAGCAAGCCGTTGGCGTGTAGTGCCGCCAGGTCCGCCGAGCCGGCAAGGAGCGCCCCTTTCTTGGTCAGGTCGCTGTGCGCGAAGACCTCCCCCTTATCGTCCATGACCATGGCATAGACAACGTCCTCACGCTGCCGGATGTCCGTGATGGTGGAATAGACCGGCAACTCCTGTTTCGTAAGCAGACCTTCTTTCCCGACGTTCGCAAGCTGGTTGACCAGCGTTTCCGCGCGGCTTTTCATTTCTTGGCGCAGGATGGCGTTCTGCTGGGTGAAGGTCACCACGCCGAGGGAGATAACGGCGAGGCTCAGGATCACGATGAGCGTTCCGGCGATCTTGTACCGGACGCTGATCGAGAAAAGAAACTGGAGAAGGCGAGAAGGCGTTTCTGGGTTCTCAGCCTCCTGCGTCGCCACGGACAGGGCGGCAGCGCTCATCTGCTCCAGCTTCGGCTGTTCCTCCATCGTGGGTTCAGCAGCAATGCTGGCCGCCTCCTTGTTATATTCCGGTTCATTGCTCATTTAGTTTCGATTTCCTCGAGGGTCTTCAGTATGCGTTCGATCTTCTTCAGATTCTCCTGCGCCTTCACCCCGAGGGTGGTTTTCGGCCCGAGCGCAAGGGCCTGCTCGAACGCCTCCTTGGCCTCTCCGTAATTCTCCCGGGAGTACTGCTGGACACCGAGGTCGTAATACTGCTTCTGGGCCTTGGCATCAGCATGCTGGCGGGCCGGCGACCTCGAAGGTGCAGTTGGAGGCGGGGGGGGCGTTTTTTTGAACAACGCGCATCCGGACAGAACGAGCAGCATCATGCTGCAGATGAACAATTGTACCAGTGAACTTCGGGTCTTCATGAACTTGTCTGGTGTCAACCTCGTAAGCTCCTTCGCTGTCAATCCCGAGACCGATGCCGCCCTCCGGGTCGGTACCGCGCGCTGTTTTCCGTTCATAGCGATATAAATATATCACAAAAATACCGTGATGGGCAAAAAAAGTGGGTTAGCGATGGTCTGCTAACCCTTTGATTACATGGTGGGCGCTGCAGGGTTTGAACCTGCGACCCCTGCCGTGTGAATGACCTGCTGTATGAGAAACACGTTTTCCTTACAATGGAAAATAGTGGAAATCTAATCGCTTTGATCTATTCAAAGGAGGGAACATCTCTCCCATTTTTTTCCTATTTCTTCTGTCTACTATACAATTACTATACAGTCCCTCAAAAAAAATGCTTTCCGCCATGCAGAGTGGAACAGCCCCCTCCCCTCTGGTCGACGAAGACTTGGTTAAGCATGCTACCTGGGATGATCTGCATGAAAACATACGGGACAGGATTTTTCGGAATAGGTTCGTTCTAACGATGTTGGTGGTAAATTTCTTCGAAAATAAAGCCAGAAATCTCTGCGATGGTAGTATCCAGATACTCGGGTATGGGACCTGAGGTCATCACACACAAAAGGTAGGGATGACCCGGATAATAAACAATTCCGCAATCATGCAGCTGTTTTATCCCTTTTATCTTCCGCAAACCGAACTTATGCGCGACTGCGATATTGGGAGGCACTCCGGCAACTAAACCTTTTTTGTAATCAGTTTTTGTGAGATATTTTAAAGCCTTTTCGGACATTTCTCTACTTAGGTATGAGGCATTGAAAAGAACGCGGAAGAAAGACGAATATAATTCTGCTGAGAGCACATAACCACTTTCGTCATTTAAATAATAAGGGTCGGGAATGCCCAAGTCATCATATGCCTTTCTGAGGTCAATCTTACTAATTGCTTCTTCAAGGAGTAGAGAGGAAACATTATCAGAATAATCAATCATTCTTATCAGCAAGTCTTCAACTGTGTAAGACCTGCCAAACAACAATTTATCAGCTACATCGGTATTTTGGATTGATTTAAGGTCAGGATTTTTATAGGCAATTCTTTTAGTCAGTATCTGGGGGTCCGTTTCTGCCTTTTTCAAGACGGAGATCATTTCAGGCACCTTCAGTAAGCTTGCCGGATAGAATTGTGTATCTTTCCCTATGTTGAAAGCATGTCCGTCGTTGAGTTCACGATAATATACCGAGATCTCATCGCCCCATCTCTTTTTTACGTTTTCTCTTATAAATTTTTCAACATGATCTCTCATCGGTTTGAGTTCAGGGTCCGACAGCAGATTTGTAGCTTGCTCGCATTCCAACAAAGGATTTATATAGTTCCAGCCTCTCTGTCGGATCTCGATGACTTGAGGCTTTGATTTTTCCGGGATGAAACCTCTAAGCATGAACCCGACGGAAAATCCGGCAAGAAGGGTCAGGGCCAGCGTCAGATATTTACGAAATGGACTTTTGGATTCGAAATTACTGTTCATACCATTATTAAGACTGTCAATCAACTTTTTTGAGGCCATCAGGAGAAGGTTGTCATGGCGGCAAATGACTTTTGCTGCCTTATTAACCTATCCGAAAGCACATGTCAAGCTCAATCATTTAAGCAGGGTTGATCTTCCCTGATTATTCATTGGTAGAAAACCGCTTCGTGGTGCACTGCATGCACTCTTCTCTCCGGCTTCTACCCCGGCCACTGTGATTGCCGGTCTATTTCTTCATAAATAAGCGTAGTGACATCACGAATGATGTTCGTTATTTTCCCGGAATCTTCCCCCAGGGCAGTTCGTCAGTACTATGTGATCACCTGAAAAGGCGATTCAACGACGAGCACAAGCCTGCCGCATTGCTGGCCGGCATGAGCCTAGCATTGCAGAAGCTATGCTGAGAAGAGAAAGCGTCCGAGGTCAGTGCGGCTCCCCGCGCGGGAAGTAAGTTCCATACCCTGCCAGCTCCCGCGAGAGGCGGGTCACTAAGAGTTGCACTGTTATAGACTGTGCATTCTTAGCGGGCAGAAGAGGGCCGTATTTTCTCCATAGAAGACCAGCTTCTTGTATGTTGCCTACCGCCAAATCTCCCAACATTCCTGCAGATAATGTATATTCTAGGAGATCGGCATCTACTGCATTCTGCTCCATCTGCACCAATATTTTTTTCGAATATTGGGCCATGCCTGCAGCGTCTTTTTTCCCCACGGCCTTGATGAGTTCAATGAAGTCGCGCTGTGAATCGGAAAGGGATTTTGAACATGATGAAGTTTCGATGCTCTTCAAAATCCGCGAAAGCTGTTCCGGCGACCAGCAGGGAACGAAGTCAGCGACAACATGAAGCATCGCCATCCACCATTCTTGCCTCAAAGAATCCTCTGAACATTTTCTGGTGAGCGCCTGTTTGGCATTCATAACGAGCTGTCGGCTCTGGTCCCGCAGCGGCGCATACGGATGGCTCCATTTCATTTGATCATTCATAAAATACTGAAAGATCATGTTAGCAAAATGGATCCTAATTGATTTTGGAAAAGTGGAATACGCCACCGGAGAGATGCTGACATCTGAATGCTTCTTTCCGAGCATGTGCATGATCGGCAGTCGACCAAACTCGATACTGTGAAACTGTGGAGAGGCCGTTAGATCGTAAAAACGGCTTTTTACAGCATAGAGATCTACGATCGGTTCGTAGTCCGAATTGGCCGCCGTGCCGTAGCTTTCAAAAAGAGGCGAGAGCATCGATTTATTCCCAAGGACACGGACATTGATATCCGGCAGGCCCATGACATCGACCTTATTCAGTTCATTCATGAGTGACTCAATGGCCAAGAATGAAATTTTCGGTTCCTGGACATCTCCTACAGGACACGCTACAATGAGCATGTCGTAAGGATTTGTCGCGTAGATGATATAATCGGAGAAATAAGGCGCAAGAGCCTTCATGATAGAAGCAACTAGCGACATGTCAATGTCGTAGAGGTGGATCCACTGAACGAACAAGCCGTCTTTGGTAAGATATTCGCGTACCCGAGAGTAAAATTCCTTCGTAAAAAGGCTTGCAACACCGCTGACCCAGGGATTGGAAGGCTCAGAGATGATAAGATCGTATTGTTTGTTCGTGAATGAAAAATATGACTTCGCATCTTCGATCCGCACATGACTGCGAGGATCGTCATATGCGAGCCTGACACGTGGACCGAAAAGCCTTGCAGCCTTGATCATTTCCGGCTCTATCTCTATTGTATCAACACTGTTGATATTCGGAACCGTCAGCAGGGTGTGGGTTGTCAATCCTGAGCCCCATCCGATGATGGCTGCTGTCCTGGCTTCGGGTCGATGAATGATACCGATAGCGCCTGCCAATACCATGGTTTCTTCATCCTTTGAATGTCCCCTGCCGGTTATTTGCAGGCCCGCATCGGATTTCCCATTGGTTTTGATCGACATGTTCTGCAGGTCCTTGGTTATTGATACCGTGGCTGTTTTACCATCGCGGTGATAAAGGACCTCTTCTTTAGTCTGATCGGGCAAAATTCCAAATCGATAGACCCCCGACGCCATTTTGCCGGGGTCGAGCTTCAACCAGAACATCGGGAGCACAAGAGCGACGACGCCCGCGATTGTATATACGGCGGGGATACGCCAGGAGGGGAACGCCCACCATGCCAGACCGAGTCCAAGAGCGATGTCTATGCCTGCTCCAAGAATGATCATGCCTTTGAGACCCAGCAAAGGCATCGCCAGATGGACAGCCATAAAGACGCCGAGGATCGATCCTATGGTATTGAATCCATAGACCGCGCCAATGCTCCGTTCGCCCGATCCGCTTCGGAGAAGTCCATTCGTAATAAGGGGAAGCGTCATGCCTGCACAAAAAGCGGCAGGCAGCATGATGACGAGTGCGATGCCGTTACTGGTGAGATTAAAGAGAAAGTATCCTGCATTGGTTTTTGGTAAATTCCTGATCAGCCATGCCATCGCGCTGAAAGTGCCGCCATAAATGGGAAGGGTCGCCAGGGCCAGAATCCCCATGGCGACCTGTACCAAGGCCAAAAACCGGCGCGGATCATCGAATGAATCAATTCGTCGTTTGATCCAGAGGCCGCCGAGCGCAATGCCCGTGATGAAGGCGCTCAACATGAGCTCAAAGGCATGGGTAGACGCGCCCAGAACGAGACTCAGCATTCTGATCCAGCCGATCTCATAGATGAACGAGGACAGTCCCGTAAGCAGAGCGATCAAGAGGAAGACTTTATAAACGAGACCTCGCGAAGTGCCGGGAACATCGGTTTTCGTTTGAATAGATGCTGAGACCTGAACAGATGAACTCCTTTTGTCTTCAATCCAGACAATAGCAGCCACCATGATGTTGATGCAGCCGGCAAGGACAAGCGTGCCCGGCAGGCCGACCCATCCAATGAACAGAAAACCGGCCGCCAGAACGCCGATTGCGGCGCCTATGCTGTTCGTAAAATAGAGCATGGCCACAAGAGAACCAGAAGATTGTGGAAATCTCCGTATAAGCCCTGCGGTCATGAGCGGGAAGGTCATTCCCAGCAGAATGGACTGCGGCAGGATCAACAGACTGGCAGCGGTCCACTTAAAAACGGCCACTGCCGTAGGCGAGCTTAACGCGGGAATGAACTTCGCGTACGTTAGCTCGATAAAGTGGACATAAAGTGGATGGAAAAAAATCGCGCAGACACCGATGACCGTTTCAACAACTGCATATCCGATCAACAGATTGGGGAGCCGCTCGGAATATTTCGAACAGATCAAGGCTCCTGATGCCATACCCCCCATGAACACAGCGAGAACGAGAGCTTGAGCGTATGCCGCGTGCCCTAAGAAAAGTTTTAAATAGTGTGTCCAGATGGATTCATATATAAGGCCGGCAAAACCTGAAGCGGTAAACATAAGGAAAAAAAGACGAAGACTTATATTGTTCATGAGGTTTTTCTCCACTGATACTTATTTTTTCTCATCTCAAACGATTCATTACATGAAATAGTAGTAATGACACTCCCCCGGCAGGAGCCGGGGGTTTCTTAAATTACAACGTCAATTGCTGTTGCCCTTTGTCTTCCTTTTCCTGATAGGAAACATAAGCGAGAATTTCCTTTTCGTTCAGCCCGATACACCATACACAATATGCTCGCGACCAGATGCCTTCTTTGCTTGCGTATGTTTTGTGATAAAAAGGAAATTTCGCCTTAAGCTTTTTCGCCGATTGTGACTTGATGTACTGTACGACGTCGGCAACTGCAATTTTCCGCGGAACAACGATTACCATGTGTACATGGTCTATCCGCACACTGAGCTTGATTACCTCGATATCGGGATCAAGATCTGGGAGATAACCAAGCGTCTTGGCCGCATACTCCTTGACACCCTTTACGAAGATCTTCCGCCGATATCTCGATATCCAGACGAGATGCTACTCTTTTTTGTAAATGCCATGGGCACTCTTTCGATATCTCATGCCCCATCATATCAAATACCATCTCGTCTGGATAGCCGCTAAATCACCAGACAGGGGTTTGGTATTTTATGCGGCTCAATAAAGGTTGAAGCTTGCATTACACCCGTCCCCAAACTGCACACCGCCCACCAATCGCACAATTACTGCACAAGAAACAGAAAAGGAGTCAGCATTTTCTGCTAACTCCTTGTAATTCATGGTGGGCGCTGCAGGGTTTGAACCTGCGACCCCTGCCGTGTGAAGGCAGTGCTCTCCCGCTGAGCTAAGCGCCCGGAAACGGTGATTATCTTACCCAGAGGGTACCTGTTAGTCAAGCGAAAACTTGGTTCTTATGGTCTACAAAGCCCGTGACGGACAGAGCTAGCAAGGAATGATCCGCCGTTATCCCCCCTGTCGATTTGATCCGTGTCAAATGCCGTTTTAAGAAATTATTCCACGCTCAGAATCGCGCACTTCAGGTACTGCGACTCCTTTGCGGCGAGCAGCATGGGGTGATCGCGGGACTGCGAGCGCATCTCCAGGAGCCGCGCCTGCCTCCCCGCTGACCAGGCCGCGTCGATCAGCATCTCCCGGAACAGCTCCTGGTCGATGTGGTGCGAGCAGGAGCAGGTGACGAGGAACCCGCCCGGTTCGAGCAGGCGCATGCCGCGCAGGTTGATCTCCTTGTATCCCTTCAGTGCCTCGCGCACCTTCGCCCTGCTCTTGACAAAGGCAGGAGGGTCCAGGACGAGGCACCCGAACCGCTCCTTCTGCTTCTCGAGCTCCCGCAGCTTCTCGAACACGTCGCCGACCGCAAATTTCGCGGGCAGGTTGTTCAGCTCCGCGTTCGACCGTGCAAGCGTCACGGCCTTCTCCGACGAGTCGATGCCGATGACCTCTGTCGCGCCGTACCGGGCGGCGGATAGCGCCCATGCGCCCACATAGCAGAAACAGTCCAGCGTCCGCCGGCCCCGTACCAGGTCCTTGAGCGCCAGACGGTTCTCGCGCTGGTCGAAAAAGAAGCCCGTCTTCTGGCCCTCAAGCACGTCGGCCCGGTAGCGGATACCTGATTCCTCGAACTCCACCATGCCCGATGTTTCCCCGAGAACGACCCGCGTCTCCTGTCCCAGTCCCTCGAGCGCCCGCGAGGCAGTGTCGTTCCTGAGCACGATGGTCTTCGGGCTGTAGACCTCGCGGAGAGCGGCAAGGACCAAGTCCAACATGCCGTCGACCCCCGCGGTGAGCGACTGGACCACAAGCGTGTCTGCGTACTTGTCCACGATGAGGCCGGGAAGTCCGTCGCCCTCGCTGAACACCGCGCGGAAGGACTCGCCGAAACCGAGGTCCTTCCGCAGGTCGCGTGCTCTGCCGATCCTCCTCGTGAAGAAAGCGGCGTCCATATCCTCCTGCTTCCTGGTCAGGATGCGTACCGCGATGAGAGAGCGGGGATTCACGTATCCCCGCCCAAGGAAGTTCCCGGTAAAATCCCGGACCTCGACAGGCTCACCGGGCACGGCATCAGCGGGCAGGTCCTGGACCTCGTTGCTGAACACCCACGGATGGCCGCGCTGGACACGGCGTTCTTCTTTCTTTTTGAGCTTGATGGTTCTCATGGAAGGGAGAGGAAGGAGAAAACATATCCAGGGCGCAGCAGTCGGAAACCGAAAGCAGTTCTTCGTTCACCTGAGTTCTGGTTCCTGGCTCCTGGCTCCTGCATCTTATAGCTTGTTCTCGATATGTGCTTCGCTCCGGAGGGACTGGAGAAAGGCGCGATAGGTGTTCTCCATCTTCTGTTCGTAAAGCATTTTCTGGATTTCTTCCTTCACCTTTTCGAACGGCTTGACCGGCGTGCGAATCTCCTCAACGCGGATGATGTAAAAGCCGTCCGCTGCCTTCACCGGGCCCGCATATTGACCGGGCTTAAGGTCCTTCGCCGCCTCCTCAATCTCCGGGATAGCTTGGCCCCGCTGCATGAAACCGAGGTCGCCGTCCTGTGCGGCCGTCGGGCTGTCCGAATTTTCCCGGATGAGGCGGATGAAGTCCTCGCCCTTCCCGATCCGCGCCATGAGGGCCGCGGCCTTGTCCCGGGACTCGGCGATCTGGGCGGGTGGCGCCTTCTCGGGCACGGTCACCACAAGGAGTCGGACCCTGATCTCTTCCGGGAGGGAGAACTGCCCCAAATTCCGGTCATAATGCTCCCGGATCTCCTTCTCATCCACGGAGAGGCCGGTGCGGATAAACTTGTTGAACAGGCGCGACATCGTCATCTGCTCCCGAAATTCCGAACGGTACTGTTCCAAGGTGAGACCTTCCCGCGCCAGGGCCTCCTCGAACTGCTTGTTGTCCATGTTGTTCCGCTTCATGATGTCAGCGATCGCGTCGGCGAGCTCCCGGTCAGTGACCTCCATGCCATTCCGTTTTGCAGCGACCATCTGGAGCTTCCGGTCGATCATGTCCTCGAGCGTGAGCCGTTGATCAGTGCCCGCGGGCCGCTTCAGCGATTCCCGCTGCAGGTCGCTCATCGTGATGACCTCATCGTTCACCACGGCAACGACCCTATCTACAACCACGGGGCCGGACGCCGCCGGTACGGAGCCGGCGGACACGCAGACAGCCATGGCTACGCTCATCAATATTGAAACGCCTTTTGTCATCCTGTTCACTTCCGTCATCCTTTTCTGTTGCCTTTTACCGGCACGGTGCTTAATATGGGACCCATGCCGCACCGGAACCTGTATGCTGCCGTCATTTCGCTCGTCCTGCTGGCTGCTTCCGCGCTGCCTGCTGCAGAGCAGGCAACCTCTGCGGATGAGATCACCATCGCCGCGGTCGGCGACATCATGCTCGGCCACCGGGCCGAGCCGTATCTCCTCAAGGAGGGCCCTGCCTATCCCTTCGTGAATGTCCTACCCGTGTTGCGGCAGGCCCACGTTGTCATCGGAAACCTGGAAAGCCCTGTCTCGACGCGCGGCACGGCCGTGGAGAACAAGACGTTCACGCTCCGCGTCAGGCCCGTTGCCGTGGAAGCGCTCAAGGCTGCGGGCATCCGCGTGGTGACGCTCGCCAACAACCACATCCTCGACTTCGGGCCGCAGGCGCTCCAGGACACCCTCACGCTCCTTAATGAGAACGGTATTCTCTATACCGGCGCGGGCATGGACCTCGATGACGCCCGTGAGCCCGCGCTCCTCAAGGTCGGCGAGCGGACCATTGCGTTCCTGTCCTACTCGCTGACCTTTCCCCTGGAGTTCTACGCCTCCGCTGGAAGGCCCGGCACCGCGCCCGGATACAAGGAGTACGTGAAAAAGGATATCCAGAAGGTGAGGTCTCTGGCCGACCTGGTAGTGGTCTCGTTCCACTGGGGCGCCGAGCTCATGACCTCTGCCAAGGACTACCAGCAGGCGCTCGGCCGCCTTTCGATCGACTGGGGCGCCGATCTGGTCCTGGGCCACCACCCCCACATCCTGCAGGAGCTGGAGGTCTACCACGGACGCCTCATCGCCTACAGCCTCGGCAACTTTGTCTTCGGTTCCGAGAGCGACAAGACGAACTCGAGCATCATACTCCTTTGCACATTCAAAGGAAAGTCCCTTGTACGGGTCGAGGCGGTGCCCCTGGACGTGAACAACTACCGGGTGGCCTACCAGCCCCGGGTCCTGGCGGGAAGAAAGGCAGATGGCGTTCTTGCGGAGATCAATACTGCGTCGGAACGGTTCAAGACCCGGCTGACCGTAAGGGACGGCCGTGGGACCATCGACCTCACTGCTGCAGCCCCTGGTAATTGACGACGAACTTCGTTCTCCCGCGCAGCTCCGTGAGCCATTGTTTGTACCGGACGTCCTGCTTCTGGCGCGAGAGCTTCTCGGCGATCTCTTTATATGCCTCCTCGAATGTCATCTTCCCGGCCTTCCGCTTTTCCTCAAGCTTGAAGATGTGATATCCGTAGGGGCTCTTCACCACGCTGCTGATTCCCCCCCGGGGCAGCCCAAAGACCACATTGAACTCGCCCGGCATCTCGCCCATGGCGAAAAAGCCCAGGTCCCCGCCCTCTTCGGCCTCGGGCGCCGTCGACTTCTTCCGCGCAAGCGTGGCGAAATCCGCCTTCTCATTCTGGAGCTGGTCGAGGACCTTCTGGGCCTCCTCTTCGGTGGCCACGACGATCTGGCGGACACGAACCTGCTCCGGCCGCTGGAACTCCTGGAGGTTCTCCTGGTAATACCGCCGGACCTCCGATGACGGAACGCGCAGCTTGTGGACCACGTCGCGCGCGATGAGCTTCTCGATCATCATGTCTTCCCAGAGATCTGACTTCCACTTCTCGAAGTCGATCCCCAGCCCGCCCAGCGTCTCTTTCATGTCCTTGCCCTGCTCGTTGCGCATGGCCTCGACGCGAGCGTTGATCTCGGGGAGGCTGACCTTGATGCGGCGCCGCTGCGCCTCGCGCAGAATCATCTTGCGCTCGATGAGCCGGTTCAGGAACTCCTCCTTCACCTGAAGCTCAGCTTCCTTCTCGGGCTTGATCCCCGCCCTCGCGAACCGCTCCTGGAACTCGCCCAGGGTGATAGGGTCCCCGTTCACCGTGGCAAGGACCTTCACTTCGGGGGCAATGGCAGCTGCGGAAGGGGGCCGCTTTGCCTCCTCCTTCTTCGAGCAGCCGAAAAACAAAAGCCCCAGCAGGAGCACCGGGGCAGATACGATCGTGATTCGGGAATTCCGCATTACGCTCTTCTTCTCGCGACCATTACTTGGTCCCTTCGGCCTTCTTCTCCGTCTTTCCCTCCGGCAGGTTAAGCTGGAGCGTACCCGACTGCGCCGGCTTGGAAAGATCGCTTGCCAGGGTTTCCAGGGCCTTGTCGTCAACCGTGATCTTTGCTTTTTCCTTGAGCCCCTTGGAGAACTCCAGATAGGCTTCGCGTTGCTTCATCTGGAACACATACCGTTTGAGCCCCTGCGCCTCCGCCTGCTTGAGCGTGATGTCCTTGCCGCCGGCGGCCTTTTTGATCTCGTCGCGGTGGATGTCGTAGTAGGCCTTCACCTCGGCATCGGTGGGCTCTTTGACCTTGTCCATGAGCTCTTTTTTGAGAAGCGCGTTGAAGAGGTCGTTCTTGGTCGCGTCCTGGAGCCGCTGTTCCAACTCCTTCTTGCGCGCATCCTGCTTCTTCTTGAACTCTGCATCTTTATCGAGCCCCTGCCGTCGTGCCTCCTGAAGGACCAGTTCGATGCCGATCAGGTCCTCGAGGAACTCCTTCCGCGCCTTGGGATCCGTTGCCACGGCCTGCAGCATCTGGGGCTGCAGCTCGTCGAGCTGCTTCTTGAAGTCGGCAGACGTGATCTTGGCGTTGTTTACCTTGGCGATGACCGCGCTGTCGGTGCCCTTGGTGCAGCCGGCCAGCGAAAGGGCGATGATCGCCACTGCTGCCGCTGTCATTCTGTTCATCATGGAATCCTTCCTCCCGGTGAGAGATTTGACGTTAATTTGTAATTATATAACACACTACCTGAGGTCGTGCAAGCACTTTTTCACCGCATCTGACGCGGTCCGGAGCGACGAGTCCGGCAGCATGATCTGCAGCGCGTGTTCAGGGATGAGCTTGATCCTTCCCTTGCTCCGCTTGAGCATCGCCACGACCTTGTCCGGCGCGACGGCCGCGTCCGCAGCGAAGGTGATGGTGACCGCATGAGAGCTCCCGTCGATGCGGCTGACGCGGTAACGTTTTGCGACTATCCTGATCCCCATGATCTCGAGCAGGTTCGACGCCGGCTCGGGCAGCGGGCCGTAGCGGTCCCGAAGGTCCGTGGCGATCTGCCCCAGCGCCTCTTCGTCCTCAACGCTCGAAAGCTCCTTGTAGGCGGCGAGCCGCAAGCTCATGTCCTGGATGTAGGACTCGGGCAGGAACGCGGATGCGCGCAGGTTGATCTGCGTGTCCGGTTCAGCTGCGATCTCCTCGCCCCGCAGCTCGGCAACGGCCTCCTCCATCATCTGCGTGTAGAGGTCGATGCCCACGGCGGCAATGTGGCCTGACTGCTGTTTGCCCAGGAGGTTCCCGGCGCCCCGCGTCTCCAGGTCCTGGGCCGCAATGCGGAACCCGGCGCCGAGCTCCGACAGCTCCTGGATGGCGCGGAGCCGGATGCGGGCAACGTCGGACAGCGCCTCCTCCGCGGGCGTCAGGAGATAGGCGAAGGCCTTCTGCCGACTCCGTCCGACACGACCCTTGATCTGGTACAGCTCTGCCAGGCCGAATCGGTCTGCGCGGTTGATGATGATGGTGTTCGCGTTCGGGATGTCGATGCCGGATTCGATGATCGTGGTCGTGATGAGCACGTTCAGCTCACCGGCAACGAACTTCGCCATCGCCTCCTCGATCTCGCCCTCCTTCATCTGGCCGTGGGCTACACCGATCTTCGCCTCAGGCACGAGGCCCTGGACATACGCGGCCATGCGCTCTATGCCGGCGACGCGGTTCTGGACGAAGAAGACCTGACCTCCGCGCCCGAGCTCGTGCTGGATGGCCTCGCGGATCACGCGCTTCCCGAACCGCGCAAGCACGACCTGGATCGCCTGCCGGTCCAGGGGCGGCGTCTGGATGATCGAGAGGTCGCGGATGCCGGCGAGGGACATGTGCAGCGTGCGGGGGATTGGCGTCGCCGTGAGCGTCAGCACGTCCACGAGCTTCTTGAACTCCTTGATGCGCTCCTTGTGCTTCACGCCGAAGCGGTGCTCCTCGTCGATGACCAGGAGGCCCAGGTTCCGAAATACGACATCCCGCTGCAGCAGCCGGTGGGTGCCGATCACGATGTCCACGGTGCCGCTCTTCATCCCCTTCAGCGTCTCTTTCTGCTCGGTCTTGGTGCGGAACCGGGACATCATCTCCACGCGGATGGAAAAGGCGGCGAGCCGCTCGGCAAAGGTGCGGCTGTGCTGATCCGCAAGCAGTGTCGTAGGCACGATCACCGCCACCTGGAACCCGTCCTCCACCGCCTTGAAGGAGGCCCGGAGCGCCACCTCGGTCTTGCCGAACCCCACATCGCCGCAGACGAGCCGGTCCATGGGCTTTTCCTTCTGCATGTCATTGAGCACGTCCTCGATGGCCTTCTGCTGGTCCGGCGTTTCCTCGAAGGGGAACGCCGCCTCGAACTCCCGATAGAGGTTGTCCGGCGGGCCGAGCGGCGTCCGGTGCATGGCCTCGCGGGCCGCATAGATCTTGACCAGCTCCTGCGCCATGGCGAGGATGTCCTTCTTCACCCGCTCCTTGGTCCTTGCCCACGTCGTTGCGCCGAGACGGTCCACCTTGGGCTGCGCCCCTTCGGCGCCGATGTACTTCTGGACCTTGTCGAGACTGTAGAGCGGAACGTGCAGCTTCGCATCGGGCTCATAGCGGAGTGTCAGGAAGTCGGTCTCGAACCCGTCCACGCTGATGTGCGAGAGCCCCTGGTACTCGCCGACACCATAGTCCGCGTGGACCACGAAGTCGCCGGGCTTCAGCTCCTTGAAGGACGAGAGGAACGGCGCGGTCTTCGTTCTCGTGGCACGCGGGCGGTGGACCTTACTGCCGAAGATCTCCTCATCGGTGATCATGATGAGCGAAAGGTCCTGCCATGCGAACCCCGCGGAGAGCCTGCCGGTCATCACCATGACAGGCCAGGGCCCATCGGCCTCCAGGTCGAGGGATGTCCTTCGGGCCATCGGCACGGTGAACTCGGTGAACATCCGCATGAGCCGGTCAGCCGCCTCGTCGGTGCCGCAGACGAGCAGCACACGGTTCTTTTCCCTAAGCTTCTTCAGCTTCTCCGCGAGGCCGCCAACCGTTCCCTCGGCGTTTTCCGGAACAGACGTCCCGTGGCCAAGGACATGCGTGGACCGGAGCCGCACACCGAGCCAGGCAGCTGACTTGGTATCCATGCGAAGACCTTGCGTATCAGCGCCGAGCAGACCAAAGTTTACGACCGGGAACTTCGACAGACCAGCCATGATGCCGCCGTGATCGTGATAGAACTCCGCAGTTTCCGGCAGGGTCCTGCCCTCTTCGGTCTCCTCGCGCCTGCCCTGTTCGATCTTCTCGAACCATTCGTCTGCCTGCTTCTTGATGTCGTCTGGCTCGATCAGCGCGCACAGGGTCTGTTCAGGCAGATAATGGAACAGGTCTTCCATGGTATAGAAGAAGGGTGCAAGGAACTCGGCGCCAGGAAGGGTACCCTGCCTGATCTGACCGACTATATCGTTATTGTTTTTTTCTTCTTCTAAGCCGCGCTCATCCGTGGTTACTTCCAACCGCTTCTCAAGCCGCGCGATGCCCCCATCGGTCACAATCAGCTCACGCACCGGCAGGGCGACCGCCTGCTTGATCTCTTCAAGAGAACGCTGGGTCTCCAGGTCGAAGGTCCGAAGGGAATCGATGGTGTCGCCGAAGAACTCCACGCGGATGGGTGTGTCATGGGCCGGAGAGAAGAAATCGATGATGCCGCCGCGCCTGCTGAACTCGCCGATGCGGGTAACTGTGGGTGAATGCTCGTAGCCGCTTGCTGCCAGAGCGCTACTCAGGCCGTCAGGGTCCAGCTGCTGGTCTGTCGAGATGGTCTTGACCGAATCAGCGAAAAGATCCCAGGGCATGAGCTTCTGGATCAAAGATGCCACAGGGGCAAGATAGATGCAGCTCGTGCCGGAAACAAGATGATAGAGGAACCGCATCCGCTCGCCGACCGTGCTGCTGTCCGGCGAGTCAGCTTCAAAAGGCAGGACGCCCCAGGCAGGAAAGGTCAGGACGTCCGGTTTGGATGATGTCCCTTCGGGATGGGGAAGAGTTTCTGCAAAGAACCGGAGGTCATCGGCAAGAGCCGATGATTCTTCTTCGTTCGCGGTAATGATCAGCAGCGGCCTTCCGCTCTCGCGGAAAAGCTGAAACAAAAAAAGGCCCCGCGAACCGCCCCAGAGTTCGGATATCTCTATGTTTGATGCACCTGATCGGAGCTTTTCGAGCGGCAGACGAAGTATATCGTGAAGCTGTTTCATTCCGGAAGAACTATAACACGGCGGGATGGGCTATGCAACACGTGGTACTGCAAGTTCGAAGTGGTTCGAGATAAAAAATAGGAACTGTACTTAACAAAAAAGGCGGCGGGGATGTTCCCCGCCGCCTTTCCATTGTCTTCCTATCTTCCGACTTCTTGCTTCTGGCTCCTGCTTTTCCTATGCCTTCGCCGAAGCCTTCGCTTCCTTCATCACCTTCGGGGCCGATACCACGAAGCCCAGCGCTGTCCCGATCAGACCGCCCGTGATGATGTGCACCGTGGCCGAAGCCGCGATTCCAACGCCGATGCCGACCACGATGGCCGCCCGCACGAAGAGGGTCGGCTCAACCGTCCCGCCCATCAGCTTCTGCAGGATGAACAGGGTCCCGTAGCTCCCGAAGTAGAAGCCCGCCATCACCCCGAATACCAGGAACAGAATGCCGCCAACCACCGCTCCGATCTTCATGCCCGTCTTTACTGTTTCGTTCTTCATTGCCGTATCTCCTTTTCTAAGGTTTTATAGTATCATTCTCGCTTCTTGTTTGCTGTTGTCTTTCCTCTGACTCCTGACTTTTACTTATGCGCCGCCGCTTCCTTCTGGTCTTCCCGCGCTGCCGAACCCTCAAGCAGCCTGCCTGCCAGCCAGCCCACCGTGGTGGTCGCTGTCACGATCACGATGCCCGAGACCAGCACGCCCACCAGCATGGACACCAGCACGATGGCCCGGGAGATGAGGCCCGGCTCGAGCGGAAGTCCGAACATCCAGCCGGCGATATTGATGCCCATGGCGCCGCCCAGAAGGCTGCCCGGGAGAAGTCCGAAGATGGCGAAGAGCACCAGTCCTGCTCCTGCTCCAATGTAAGCACCTTTTTTTGCGATTGAGTTCTTCATGTTCGTTACCTCCTTTTTTCGTTCGCTTCTGCCCTATATATTGCAGACCTTATGCCAAAATGTAAGTGCCTGAAAATATAGAATACACCCTCCTATTCTTCTTTGCAATGTTGAGAATGACCGCTGTTTTTTGGAGGGAATGCAAATAACCTTGTCTTTCAGAGAGCGGGCCTTACCTATCTATATATATGAAACTGACCGGCTGGACAGTGGACCGACCGGGGTCGGGTCCACCGGGCATCATGGTCTGATAATGCCCGTTTTTCCCTTGACTTATTTATGGTTTCGATTATAATACGCCCCTATCCAAAATCTTCAAGGAGCAGGGAAATGTCTGAAACTACAGCACAAAAAAGCAATCTCAAGCAAAAGCGCCTGCAGGGTTTCCGCAAGCGGATGAGCACTGCCGGTGGCAGGAAGGCCATCAGCCGCCGGAGAGCCAAGGGAAGAGCGCGCCTCTCCGTCTAACCGGGCAACGCATTCTCCCATGCCGTACGCATACCGCAAAAGCGAGCGCATACGGAAGAACACAGAGTTCGTAGCGACGATGAAGGGGAAAAGGCTGTCAACTGACGGTCTTTCTCTTTTTTATAGGAAGAACGACACGGGTAATTTCCGCGTCGGCATTTCGGTCAGCAAGAAGCTGGCGAACGCGGTCAGGCGGAACCGGCTCCGGCGGCAGATCAGAAGCTGCATTACGAAGGCCCTCGGCCGGATCGCAGCAGGGTATGACCTGGTCTTCATGGCCCGGCAGGGTCTTGCGGACCGCGAGTTCGATCAGATCCTGAAGGCCGTCACGCAGGTCCTCCAGAGATCCGCCATCATCGGCTCGAAAGCAGAAGGCGGCCAGCAGTGAAGACGCTCATACTCTTTTTCCTCCGGCTGTATAAGCGGTACGTCTCCCCCCTGTTTCCGCCGGCCTGCCGTTTCGTCCCTACCTGTTCCGAATACGCCATCGAAGCATTCGAGAAGAAGAAGACCCTCACCGCCATCGGAATGACGGTGGTGCGCATCGCCAAATGTCATCCCTTCCATCCCGGCGGTTACGACCCGGTGAAATGATTCGGAGGATCCATGGAAACTCGTAGGTATATCTTGGCCATCGGCCTGTCAATGCTCGTCCTGGTCGTCTATCTTCGCTTCTTCGGGCCCTCGCCCGTCGAGCAGGCGCCTCCGCAGCCGCAGACCGCGCAAAGCGAGGCCGCTGCGGAGAAGGCCCCGGCGCCCAAGCCGCAGCCGGCGGTAGTGGCCAAGTCCATAGCCGTGGCAGCCAGGGGCAGGGACATCGTCATCGAGACCGACGTGGTCAAGGCCGTCGTGAACACCGCGGGCGGGGTAATCACGAAATGGGAACTTAAGAACTACCTTGAGGCCGACAAGGAAGAGGTCGGCTTCATGGTCCTCATGAAGAGGATCTTCGGCGGCGAGAAGAAGGTAGAAAAGCCGAAGCGAGCCCTCGGGAACGTCGAGCTCTTCACACGGTATGAAGGCGTGAAGCCGGAGGACCTGGTCGCGCCGCTCACGGTGACGCCCGTCGAGAAGGAGCTGCGGAACCTGACTGCCGTGGAGTTCCGGCCGAACGTGGACAGCATCCGCCTGGACAAGGACCGGAAGTCCCAGACCCTCGTCCTTACCTACACAGGGCCGGCCGGAATCGCGGTCGAGAAAAAGCTTACGTTCTACCATGATGAGTACAAGGTGGACGTGGCGATCAGTACCAAGGGCCTCGATGGTTATGCTTTGGCGCTCGGCACTGACTTCGGACTGTCGGACAAGACCAGCTCGAACGCCAGCGGTCGTGTGGGCGTCGCGGCGCTCGTGGACGGGAAGACCGTGATAGAAAAGACCGACAGCATCAAGGTGGAGCTGCAGCAGGCCGGAACGATCGGCTGGTTCGGGCAGGAGGACAAGTACTTCACGGCAGCGCTGCTCTACGGCGGACCGGGGATCATCACGACGAAGAAGACCGCTGCGCCGAAGGAGATCGGCGACCTGCTGAGCACCGAGCTTCTGGTCAAGGACAAGCCGGAATCGCGCACGCTCACGCTCTACGCCGGCCCCAAGAGCCTCCACCTCCTCCAGGCCTACGGCAAAGGCCTCGAGCAGATGGTCGACTACGGGTGGTTCGGCATCCTGGCCAAGCCCATGTTCTGGCTCATGGAGCAGTTCTTCTACATCACGAGGAATTACGGCATCGCTATCATCCTCCTCACCATCGTGGTGCGCATCCTGCTCTTCTACCCCTCCCTTAAGAGCGCCACGGCCATGGAGGAGATGAAGGCGCTCCAGCCGCAGATGACCGCGCTTAGGGAGAAGTACAAGAAGGACCCGCAAAAGCTGAACGCGGAAATGATGCGGCTCTACAAGGAGCACAAGGTGAACCCGCTTGGCGGCTGCCTCCCCATGCTCTTGCAGCTGCCGTTCTTCGTGGCCCTCTACAACGTGCTGAGCGTGTCCATCGAGCTGCGGCAGGCCTCGTTCATCCCCTTCTGGATCAAGGACCTCTCGGTCCACGACCCCTTCTACATCCTGCCGGTGCTCATGGGCGTCAGCATGGTCTTTACCATGAAGATGACCTCCACCTCCGTGGACCCGCAGCAGCAGAAGATGATGATGTACATGAACCTCGCCTTTATCTTCCTGTTCGCCTGGCTGCCGGCCGGGCTTCTGCTCTACATCACGCTGTCCAACGTGCTGTCCATCGTGCAGCAGCTGTACGTGAGGAAGCTCCTGGCGAAGTAGGCTGAGACTCTAAGCCTGAGACAAAAGCAGAGGCCTCCGGGGAAAAATCCGGAGGCCTTTTTTTTTGAAGTTCCAGATCATTTTTTTGGGCAGGCCGGTGCAGGGGTGAGTCAAAATCTAATGCCGATCGCTCGTTCGAGTTTGGGGTTAGCTGTGCGAAAATCCAGGCAGGCGACCGAGTTCGAGGGTTAAACAATTCGGATGTCTGAGCCCGTAGGGCGAATTTCCGAAATGTAGCGAGGACGACCGAACATCCGTGAAGGATTTTTTTACTGGGTACCCTTCTGTGGAGGTCCTTAGCCGAGTCGGAGGCTCTCAAGACAGCGACCTCACGCGGCTGACGCATCCCCGGGCTCAGCCCGGGATCACCTGTCGCAGGGATTGGGTCACTTTCTCGGGCACGCAAGAAAGGTGATAAAGGGCGGTGGCCGAGATGCCGGAAAATATTCTCATGGCTGTGGTTTTCATCGACTTTCCGCTATTTCTTCTCTCCCCGCACCACCACGAACGACCCCTTGCCGTGCCCTTCCTTCACCGGCTCGACCTCGACCATCTCCGACAGCGGGCGGAACAGGGTCTGGCGGAATGCAAGCTTATCGCAGCCGGCAAGCTGAATATGCGTAACGATATCATCTGCTGAATAGAACGTGGCATGCTGGTAGAACTCGCTCTTGTCCTTTCTCGTGTGGTATTCCCTTCCCAAAGGGCTGTCCCGGTCCACGAAGCCGATCACGAGCGAACCGCCCGGCTTGAGAACCCGATGGGCCTCACGGAATGCCATTTCCATGTCGTCGAGGAAGCAGACTGTGGTGACCATGAGCACGAAGTCGAACTCTCCGTCCTTGAACGGAAGATGCTCGGCGACACCGTAAATGACCTCGATGCCCTTTTTCCTCGCCAGCTCTGCCATGGACCGCGAAGGCTCGATCCCCTTGGTGATGCCCAGCGGCGCGGCGAACCGGCCGGTGCCAATGCCGAGCTCGATCCCATTGCCCTTCGCGGGCAGCAGCTCGCGAACGGCGCGAAGCTCGGAAACGTAGGCCAGCGGGTTGTCCACGAACCACTGTTCATACTGGTCCACATTCTTGTCAAAGGTGTTCACGCCGGGCATAGCGTATCGCTCGTTGAAGCTCACTGCAGCAAGCTGCAGGAAATCTTCGATCCTTAAGGTAGTCTGTTTATCCTGATTGCTCGCTGACCCCGCAGCACGCCGCAGGGAATGTGCTCGCTCCTGAAATCATAAAGCAACCGCGCTTTTTAAAAATGGGTCATTTGGTGAACGGGGTTCTTTTCCCATGGCCGGTCAGATTGTCAATATCTTCGATACGGCATAGCGGCTTGCGACGCAAAGGGAAAGGCCCGGCCCGTGCACTTCACGGTGTGTCCTGAGCGCGAGATCGGGGCTGTTGTTCTCTTCCGACAGATGGGCCAGGCATGCCCACCGGAGCCGGTCGCCCGCGGCGCCGGCCAGGAGCTCGGCAGCTTCGAGGTTCGAGATATGCCCGCCGGGTCCTTTGATGCGGGCCTTGAGGAAGCGGGGATAGGGGCCGTTCGCGAGCATCTCCGGGTCATAGTTGCTTTCCAGAAGGACCGCGTCAAGGGTGGCGATGGTCCTGCCGAGGTCCTGGAACACATGGCCCAGATCGGTCAGGATCCCGAGGCGGTGCGTGCCGTCGTCGACGACGAAGACGACGCCGTCCTCGCCGTCGTGCGGCGTCGGGATTGTGTGCACGGACACATGGCCGATGCGGATGCTGCTTCCGCTTCGGAAGTGACGGACATCCTTCAGCTTTCCCAGTGAACAGCGCATCTGGGCCGCCGAAAGACAGCGCGGCGTTACATAGAGAGGGATGCCGAACTTCCGCTGGAACACACCTGCGGAGCTGATGTGGTCGGAATGGTTGTGCGATATAATGAGCGCGTCAACAGCGCGGATATCCCTGCCGTGGACGGCGAGCCGCTCCTCGGCGCAGGAGCCGCTGATCCCGGCGTCGAACAGGAGCTTCCGTCCGCCTGCCTCGACGTAGATGCAGTTCCCGTTGCTTCCGGACTGGAGCGATATCACCTGCATGGTCGTACCGATGTGCGGAAAACGCTGCTGTTCAGCGGGCAGGAAGGAAGGTTCACGAAGCTCTCCAGTCGGCCACGGTGGCATAGGGAAATCGTGCGTTGTGCCGATTGAGGTCGGCGACCATCTGTTCCATTTCTTCGCGCGAAAGAAAACCGCGCTGGACGAAATACTGACCGAGCTTCTTCTGAAGCGTCCGCTGGAACGCGAGCAGGATCCGTGCCTGGTAGGAGGAAATGAAGCCAAGGTGCAGCGCCCGCTGCCCGAAGAGGAGAGGCATGCCGCGGTACCCGAGGATCGCGCTGATGTGCTTGTCGTTCAGCCAGCCCCAGCGCTTCGCGATGATCCCCAGCGCAGGTCGCTGGCGCATCTGCCACGAAAGCGCCTTGAGCAGCATGTGATAGGGTATGCATCCGCGGTAATAAAGGTAACGACCGATCTCGTGCCGCCGATCAGGCATAGCGCCCTGGTACAGCCAGCCTGCCTCGGTCACGCGAAAGGTCTTCGTTGCTGACCCCGCAGGTCGCCGGGTGTTTGTTGGGGCCATGTGCGCGGGTCGGGACGCTCGGGTGCGGGAGCGAGTGTGTATGCGGACGCCCGCGTTGTCGCGCAGCTCGCAGTACTTCCGCATGATGTCATACGCATCGTTCGCGACACGGAACATCTCGGCCTGGCGCTTTTGCACGAGCGGGTCATGGGCCGTGAAGAGATCGGGATGGGTCTCCTTGGCTTTTTTTCTGAATGCGGTCTTGAGGACGTTCGGCTTGAGGGAAAGGAGGAACTCGGGAGATACCGCTGCTTCGGTGCCGAACAGCGTCCGGCATGCGTTTAGAACATTTGCGTCGGGAGTGGCGAGCACGGGCCCGGGGCGCTCCTTTGCAGGATGGCGGTTTTGCCGCTCAGGCAGCTAGCGGCCTGGCCGGTTGGAGGCAATGTACTCCATCAGGGGTCGCTTTGTCAAGAAATGGTTCGGCGGGAGCGGTTAGATCTTCTGTGCTTTGCCGGCGAGGAAAGCCTTGCGGTTGATGTCCAGCAACTTCTTCGGCACCGAGTTCGTAATGGCCTCGTCCACCACCGACTCCTTCAGAGGAAGGAACCTGAACACGGCGCCCATCAGGACGAGGTTCACGGCGCGCTTCTCGCCGACCTTAACGGCGACATTCGTCGCGTCGAAGGGGTGGACCTTTGACGCGTGCCGCCTGATGGTCTCGTGGATGTCCTGGGGATAGACCTCTTTTCCTATGGACACGCCAATGGTGCCGATGGGCCGTGTATTGTAGACGACAGTCCCGTCCTCGCGCAGGAAGTGGAGATACCGCGCGGTCTCGAGTGGCTCAAAGCCGATCAGAAGGTCGGCCTCTCCTTCGGCGACGATAGGCGAGAACACTTGGTCCCCGAAGCGGACCTGCGAAAGGACGCTGCCGCCGCGCTGGGCCATGCCGTGCACCTCGCTCTGCTTCACGTCCAGGCCCTGGAGCAGCGCTGCCTCGGCAATGATCTTGCTGGTCAGCAGCACGCCCTGCCCGCCGACCCCGGCTATCAAAATATTGAATACGTTCACCAGAGTTTCCTTAGAGATCGATATTGTCCGTATCAGAGAACGAATGCAGGCGCAAGGGAAAAGCGATCCTCTTTATCTCCGTGTAGCCGCGTCTCCGCGTCGGCATCACGCGTTCACCATCGAGTTCGTCGCGCAGAGCTGACTGCAGACACCACAGCCGTTGCACAGGAGCGCGTCAACCTCGGCATGACCCTTCTTGCCCTCGGGAACAAATGAGAGCGCGATGCATCCTGCCTTGAGGCAGGCCTTGCAGCCCACGCAGGTATCGGTATCGACGCGGTACGACTTCTTGGAGACCTTATACCGCAGCACGCAGGGCTGGTTCGAGATGAGCACCGCGGTCCCGGGCGCTGCGAGCTCTTCCTTCATGATCCGCTCAAGCTCTTTCAGATTATAGGCGTCGATCTCGCGCACGCGCTTCGCGCCGATGGCCTGGCAGAGCTTCCCGATGTCGAGCTTCGGCGCGGCGGAGCCTGCGGCAGTCCGTCCCGTTCCGGCGTGCTCCTGGCCGCCGGTCATGCCTGTCGTGTCGTTGTTCATGATGACGACAAGCGCGTCGCCGCCGTTGTAGACCATGTCGATGAGCCCGGTGATGCCGGAATGGAGGAACGTGGAGTCGCCGATCACGGCCACGGGCTTCTGCTTCACGCCCCTGAGGGCCAGGCCGCGCGAGATGCCGTGGGCGCCGGAGATGCTCGCGCCCATGCAGATGCAGGTGTGCATGGACGAGAACGGCGGCAGGGCGCCAAGGGTATAACAGCCGATGTCGCCGGACACGAAGAGCTTCAGCTTTGCGATGACGGTGTAAAGGCCGCGGTGGGAACAGCCGGGGCAGAACGTGGGCGGACGGACGATGAGGCCACCGACCGGGAGCTTGCACGCAACCGCGGAGCCGCTGACCGCCTCGCGGATGGTCCGGGAGGTGAGCTCGCCGCAGGGCGGAAAGGCCGTCTTGCCGAAGTGGACCGTAATGCCCATAGCCTTGAGCAGTTCCTCCACGAAGCCGTCGAGCTCCTCGACGACGGCGAGCTTCGTGACGGACGCCGCGAAACCGCGGAGCTTCTTCTCCGGAAGGGGATAGGTCATGCCGAGCTTCAGGACCGGCGCATCCGGGAACGCCTCGCGGACATACTGGTAGGCGATGCCGTTGGCGATAAAGCCCACATCGCCCTTCCCGGGCCGGACCTCGTTGAATGCTGCGGTCTCGGCGTATTCGCGGAGCTTCGCGAGCCGCTCCTCGACCACGAGATGGCGCTTCTTGGCGTTCGCCGGCAGCATCACGTACTTCGGCACGTCCCGGGCGAGGTCGCGGTCCTTGACTGCGGCAGGCTCCGCGGTCTGGACAACGCTTTTGCAGTGGGAAATTCGGGTGGTCGTGCGCAGGATCACAGGTGTGTCGAAGGATTCTGAGAGTTCGAAGGCAGCGCGCACGTAAGCCCGCGCTTCATCGGAGTCCACCGGCTCGATGCAGGGGATCTTCGCCATGCGGGCGTAGTGCCGCGTGTCCTGTTCGTTCTGCGAGCTGAACATGCCCGGATCGTCCGCGGCCATCAGCACGAGACCCGCGTTCACGCCGGTGTAGGCCACGGTCATGAGCGGGTCCGCGGCGACGTTCACGCCCACGTGCTTCATGCAGGCCAGGGAGCGCACGCCGGCCAGCGAGCCGCCGATGGCTACCTCCATGGCCACCTTCTCGTTCGTGGACCACTCGGCATGGATCCCCTTCTCGCGCGAGAGGGTCTCGAGCACTTCCGTGCTCGGCGTGCCGGGGTAGGCGGCGGCGATCTTGCCGCCTGCTTCAAGGAACCCGCGGGCGATGGCTTCGTTGCCTGAAAGGATTGCTTTCGTCACTGATTACCCCTGATAGGATTGAACCGCGAAGGCGCAAAGGACACAAGGGGAAACCATTCGTCCTTATCCGTGTCTCCCCGTTCCCGTGTCCCCGCGTCAGTTTATTACTTCGGTCGGTTGTCGATGACCCGCTTGGCCTTGCCTTCGCTGCGCTGGATAGATCCCGGCGGCACGAGGGTCACCTCGGTGTTCACGCCGATGATGTCCTTGACGTTCTTCTGGATGTCGCGCTTGACCTTGATCAGGTCTTCCTCTTCCTGGGCGAAGGACTTGAGATCGGTGGTGAGCACCTTGGCAGCCATCTGGTCCATGAAGCCTGCGGTCACCTCGACGCGGACGTTCATCTCGTCCATTCGGCCCTTGCGGTTCACCTCGATGACGTAATGAGGCGCGATGTCCCTGGTGCGGAGCAGCACCGATTCCACCTGGGAGGGGAACACGTTCACACCGCGGATGATGAGCATATCGTCCGCGCGGCCGCGCACGCGCCTCATGCGGACCAGCGTCCTGCCGCAGGAACATTTTTCGGGGTTCAGGGTCGTAATGTCGCCGGTGCGGTAGCGGATCAGCGGCATGGCCTCGCGGGACATGCTCGTGATCACCAGCTCGCCTTCCTGGCCGTAGGGCAGCTGCTCGCCGGTCAGGGGATTGATGACCTCGGGATAGAAATGGTCCTCGTTGATGTGCAAGCCGCTCTGGGCCTCGATGCACTCGGCCGAGACGCCCGGGCCGATGATCTCGGACAGGCCGTAGATGTCGATGGCTTTTATCCGGAGCCGCTCCTCGATCTCGCGGCGCATCTCCTCGGTCCAGGGCTCGGCGCCGAAGAGGCCGACGCGCAGCTTGATGTTCTCAAAGCCCGCCTTCATCTCGCAGGCCACGTCATAGAGATAGAGGGCGAAGGACGGCGTGGAGCACAGCACCGTGCTGCCGAAGTCCAGCATGAGCATGATCTGCTTCTGTGTGTTCCCGCCGGAGATGGGGATGACCGCCGCGCCGACCCGCTCGGCGCCATAGTGAGCGCCCAGGCCGCCGGTAAAGAGGCCGTAACCGTAAGCGTTCTGGACGATGTCCTTGCTCGTGGTACCCGCAGCAGTGAACGTGCGGGCCATCACATCGGCCCAGAGGTTGATGTCGTTGCGGTTATAAGCGACCACCGTTGGTTTGCCTGTGGTTCCCGAAGAAGCATGGATACGAACGATGTTCTCAAGCGGTTCGGCGAAGAGGCCGTAGGGGTAGTTATCCCGGAGGTCCACCTTCTTGGTGAAGGGAAGCTTGACCACATCCGCGATGCTTTTGATGTCAGACGGCTTGATGCCCTTCTCGTCGAAGGCCTTCTTGTAGAACGGCACGCGGGAATAGACACGCTCGCATACCTTCGTTAGGCGTTCTCCTTGCAGCTTCGCAAGTTCGGGCCGGGTTAAAGACTCTTCTTTATTCCAGTGCATTGGATGGCTCCTGTGGCAGTGGTCCCGCCGGAAATACTCCGGCGGAGAAGTGTCGGAAACGGGCGCATTATATACCAGATAAGAATCCTTTGCAATTGGAAACAAACCGCTAGACTGTCTTCCGGAGGGAAATAAAAAGGGCCCCGAAAGGGGCCCGGAGATGTCACGGCAGGAGGATCATTTCTTCTTGTGGCATTCCATGCACTTATTCGCCGCGGGGCCAGCCTTCTTCTCCGTGTGGCAGCCGCCGCACAACTTGTGTGCAGGGTCCTTGCCGCCGAGCGACATTTTTCCCGGTGTCGCCTCGGGATGGCAGGCCTTGCATCCGGCCTTCTCGCCGTGAACCTTATGGTTGAAGGTCACGTCCCCGTTCTTTGCCTTAAGCGTGACCGTGTCCGCGGCCATCAGCGGCGCGGCGACGAACAACAACAGCACAACAACAGCTACGATCCTCTTCATGCTTGCTCCTCCTTCAGAATGAGATACCCGCTTGCTTTGAATGCAAAGGGATGCTGCAGTGCGAGATACTGGTATCGAATGTAGCAGAGGAGCAGAACAAAGGCAAGTTTGGCCGATATTTTTTTTAACCGCAGATACCCAGATGGTCGGGCAGAGGCCGGACCAAGCGCACACTTCCATGCAAAAAGTATCATTGTGTACCGCTATGCAAGTGCCCATTAATTGCGAAACTCTTAGTCATTTAGTCATTATAATGATAGGGTCGATGCATCACCCTTGCAGAGTTAGTGTGAACGAGCTACTATAAGCAAATGAGAAGATTCTTTTCTGCTGCTCTTGTTCTTGCCCTATGCCTCTTGTACCCCGGGACGTACGGAAATGGCTTGTCCGCTGCCACCTGCGAACCATCGAGCAGTGACGCTTTGGGACCTTTCTACAAGCCTAACGCGCCGATTCGTTCCAGCGTGGGCACGGGGTACGTACTGCGAGGTGTCGTGCGGACAGCGAAGGACTGCAGCCCTGTTGCCGGTGCGATGGTCGAGCTCTGGCTCGCAGGGCCGAATGGCGAGTATGATGATGCCCACCGCGCCACGATCATCGCCGACGCATCAGGCGCCTATCGTTTCGAGAGCAATATTCCGCAGCCCTACTATGGAAGACCGCCGCACATCCACCTGCGGGTCTCAGCGAAAGGTTTTTCCACGCTCGTGACGCAGCACTACCCTGCCGCCAGCACGAAGGAAGCTGTATTTGACGCCGTTCTGGTCCCCTCGCGATGACCCGCCCCCCTATGGTCCCGCCCGTCCATGTCGATTGCGCTCTGATCAGCCTGCGCTCCCTTTTCCTGTGGACAAAGAAGACGGCGTCTGGTACAAATGCTCAATTATGTCGACTGCGTTCCTCCCAACGACGGTTCCGGGCATGCGGTCCCTGCTGATCGTCTTGTCCGCGGTGCTCGCGCTGACAGGCTGCGGCGGAAAGAAGCCGCCTGTTGCGCCGGATGGCGGCAAGACAAAGGCCTCGCAGCGGCCGTACACCGTGATGGGCAAGCGGTATGAACCGCTCAAATCCCACATCGGCTTCACGCAGGAGGGCATTGCCAGCTGGTACGGGAAAGACTTTCACGGCAAGAAGACAAGCAACGGCGAGACCTATGATATGCACGCCATGACCGCGGCGCACAAGACCCTGCCGCTCGGCGTGTTCGTAAAAGTTCGGAACAAGGAGAACGGGGAGGAGACCATCGTCCGGGTCAACGACCGCGGCCCGTTTGTCAAGAACCGCATCATCGACCTCTCTTACTCGGCGGCGAAGAAGCTGGGCGTTGACCTAAAGGGCACCGCGCCGGTTCGGATCGAGGCGCTGGGCTACAAGGCGAGCGGGACGGGCGAGGAAAATTACAAGGCGCCGGAGACCTACGACAGCGGCAACTACTCGGTGCAGGTCGGCGCGTTCAAAGATCAGCAGAACGCCAAGCGGCTGTCCGAGGAGATGAGGAGGCTGCATGGCTATTCCGAGGTAAAGTCTGCCATGGTGAACGGCGAGCTCTTTTACCGGGTGCAGGCGGGGAAATTCTCTTCCCTGCATGAGGCCGAGGAGGCTGAAGTGCGCTTCTCGGACCAGGGCTATCCGGGCAGCTTCGTCGTATCCGTGGATTAGCGAATCGATGAAAAGAGGATGAACACTTTAGGCGAGGACCACATCAGGTTTGCAATACAGATGAACGCAGACAAGACCGGTCTTCTCACGTAGAGCAACGCAAATACATGATGACGTTTTATGAACGCCCTGCTAACAGTATTTTGGGCAGGCGTCGCCGCTTCTAGGTTATCAATTCCGGACTCTGAACTCCACGATCCGCGCTAGACAAGATAATCCACTACCGCCCTGCTTTCCCGAACCTTTCCCAGAAACTCTGCGACTTTCACATGCTCAGGATGCCTCATATATAAGGAAAGGTCTTTCTCATCCTGAAACTCTGAATAAATGGCGATGTCATACGCCGCATCGGACGGAATGCTGTTGATGCCGACCTCGAGACACCGGACCTGTGGTATCTTCTTGGCGAGGGCCTCCAGCGCCTCCTTCGCCTTCCCGGCGTTCTCCGCCTTTCCCGCGCCTTCCGCATGTTCCTTCAGTTTGAACAGCACGATGTGTTTAAGCATGTCAGCCGCCCCGTTCCCTTCTGCTATTCGAGAATCGATACCAGCTCGATGTCGAAGGTAAGGTCCCTCCCCGCCAGCGGATGGTTGGCATCGAGCGTGAGCGTCGAGTCGGTCTTTCCGATGACCGTGACCAGCACGACCTCGTCGTTCTCCTGCGTGATCTCGAGCCGCTGACCGATCTGGGCGTCCAGATTTGGCGGCAAGTGTTTCCGTTCCACCTCCACCACCGAGGCTTCTTGCCGCGGCCCGTACGCCTCGGCAACGGGGATCACCACCGTCTTCTTGTCGCCCGCTGCCATGCCCAGTACGGCCTTCTCAAAGCCTGCGATCAACTGGCCCTTTCCGAGCGTGAACTGCAACGGATGCCGGTCAAGCGATGTATCGAAGATCGTCCCGTCATGCAGCTTCCCCGTGTAGTTAACCTGAACCGTATCACCCTGCTTTACTTGTGCCATGACTCCTCCTTGCAATGCTATTGCTTCCTGAATATCCGGTCGTTAAGGACGCTCTTGACATACTCATGCCCATCTGTGGCATATTGTCTCCGCTGTTAAAGACTCCTCATCCCACGCAGCAGTCCCCTGGCGGGCTATGAACAGTCCTTTTCGCAGAACGCTAAGGCTCTTGCTGACGTTCCTGTATGACCGCGTCGCTGCCCAGATAGGGTTCGAACAATTTCTTCAGCCGGGGAAGCTGATCGGCCAGCCAGATGAGCTGTTTCGAATTCTCCACGGTGACCCCGTCGCGCTCCTCTCCGATGGGAAGGTCGGTGCTCTTCAAACGGTCATTGGTGGCCCGCAGCTTCGAGGCCTGTGCATACAGCTTGTCGATATAATCCGTTATCTCCTGGCCGAAGAGGAATGCGCCTTCCTGGGTCTTTGCCCGGAACTCCTGCAGGCTTTGGCGAGAAATATCCCCGTCGCGGGTGATGGTGCTGAGGAGCTGTACGATCTCCCGGTATATGCGCAGGCGATTTTCATACAGATCGCCGTTCGCTTGCGCTTTGTCCTTCCGATAATATTGATAGGCGATGTAGGTCGTGCTGGCCGCAATGACGAGCAGGAGAAGCGTATCAAGGATGTTCGTGACCATGACCAAGCTCTGTCTTTCTCCGCAGAACACTGCGCCTGCCCGTGATCAGGCATGCGATGCCGCGGTTAGTTTTCCCTCTCGCACCATTCCCGGGCGTTCTGGAACATCCGGAGCCAGGGCGACGCCGCAAGCGTCCTCTTCATCTGCTCCGGCATCCAGCCCCACTGCCAGGGGAGCACCACACGCTCGGGGTGCGGCATCATGGCAAGATGCCTGCCGTCAGGCGAGCACAGGCCCGCGATGCCTGCAGGTGAGCCATTGGGATTGAACGGGTAGTCTTCCGTGATCGCGCCGTTATCATCGACATAGCGGAGTGGAGCAAGACCGAACTCCGCTTCATTGTATATGTCTTTCTCGGGAAAATAGGCCATACCCTCACCATGGGCGACCCAGATGCCGAGCGCCGAGTTCTCCATGCCTTGGAACATGATGGCCGGGCTCTTCAGGACCTTCACGGTGGAAAAGCGGGACTCGAAGCGGCCGGACCGGTTGTGGATGAAGCGCGGCTGCAGCTCGTCGGCAATGCCCCGCCACGGCACCCAGCCGAGCAGCGCCATGAGCTGGCAACCGTTGCACACGCCGAGACTGAAGGTGTCGGGCCGGTGATAGAAGCGCTCGAACTGTTCCCAGACCTTCTTGTTGAACCGTATGCTCGCCGCCCATCCCTTCGCCGAATCGAGCACGTCGGCGTAGCTGAACCCGCCGACGAACACCACGCCGCGGAATCCGTCGAGCGTCGCCCGGCCTTCGAGAAGGTCCGTCATCATCACGTCCCAAGGCTCGAAGCCCGCGAGGGCGAAGGCCGAGACCATCTCGCGGTCGCCGTTGCTCCCCTCTTCCCGGATCACCGCGACCTTCGGCTTGTCCTTCCGCGCGAGCGCGGACGCAGGCGTCGGCTCAGGTTTGAAGGGAACGATAAACTGCGGTCCTTTCCGGTCATAGTTATTCTTCCGTTCTTCGCGGATGCTGTCCGGGTTCCGCTGGAACAGGTCGAGGCGGTGGCTCGTCTCTTCCCAGATGTCGCGAAGCACGCGCATGTCCTCGTCGAGCACGCTCTTCCAGCCCAGGTCCACCTTGATGCGCTTCTCCTGCACGGTCTTTCCGATCATAAAGAACGGCACCTCGGCGCTGCTCAGGACCCGAAAGATCGCAGCTTCGCATGTCGGCAGGTATTCAACGACCAGCCCGGCTTCTTCGGAGAAGAGCGTCGCGATCGGATCGCTGCTGTGAACGCTCTCGCTCGGCAGGTTGATGTCGATGCCGCAGTTCCCGGAGAAGGACATCTCGAGCAGCGTCGTGATGATGCCCCCGTCGGAGCGGTCGTGGCCGGCGAGAATGAGGCGCTTGCTGATCAGCTTCTGTACAGCATTGAAACCGCGCTTCAGCAGTTCGGCGTCCTCGATGTCCGGCGACTCGTTCCCTGTCTGGCCGAAGACTTGCGCCAGGGCCGAGCCGCCAAGGCGGTTCTTGCCGCTCGAGAGATCGATGAACAGAAGATTGCTCCGTCCCGGCATCTTGAGGTCAGGCGTGACCGTCTTGGTAATGTCGGGGCAGGTGACGTAGGCGGAGATGACGAGCGTGCCCGGTGACTTCACCGTTTCGTGCGATCCGTCGGCGTTCGTCACTTTCGCTGCCATCGAAAGACTGTCCTTCCCGCCGTCGACCGCGATGCCGAGCTTGATCATGATGTCCCGCATGGCGACGGCGGCATCATACAACCGGCTGCCTTCGCCCGGGAGCTTGGGCGCCCACATCCAGTTGCCGGAGCATCGGATGTCCCCGAGCCCGCTCACTTCGGCCCAGATAATGTTCGTAAGCGCTTCGGCGATGCTCATCCTTGCCATGGCAGCCGGGTCGAGTAGCTCCTTCACCGGCTGCTCGCCGATGGAACAGGCTGCACCGGTGGTGCCGAAGTGGGACTGGGCGATGACCGCGACGTCGGACACGGTAAGCTGCAAGGGGCCTGCGCACTGCTGACGCGCGATGAGGCCGGTCACGGACCGGTCGACCTTGTTCGTAAGAAAGCGTTTCGATCCGACCGAAAGAAGCCTCAGCACACGGTCAAGGGCCTTCCTGACTGTCAGATCAGGGGGAAGTTCAAGTGGCTTGAGCGCTGATTTCCTGCGGTCGAGCGTGAAGGTCTTTTGCGGCATGTCGCCCAGCACTTTCGACAGCTCGAGGTTCACCGGCGTGGAACCGTCGCTCGCGTCATGAAGAACGATATAGCCGTCGCCGGTTACCTGGCCGATGAACGCTACCGGCACCTTCTCCCGCGTACAGAGATCCTCAAAGAGCGGCGCATGCTCCGGCTTCAGCAGCAGCGCGTTCTGCTCCTGGTATTCGGCGCCCCAGATCTCGAGCGCCGACAGGGTCTCATCACCCACCTGGATCTTCCGGATCTCGATCTTCGCGCCGGCAGGGTGAACGATCTCTTTCACCACGTTGCAGTTCCCGCCCGCACCCTGGTCGTGGATGCTCACAATCGGGTTCTTCTCGCCCAATTCCACGCAGGCTCGGATCACGCGGTTCATCTTTTGCTCCATCTCGGCGTCGCCGCGCTGGACAGCGTTGAAGTCGAGCTCCGCTATATTCTCGCCCTGGATCATGGACGAAGCAGCACCACCGCCCATACCGATGCGGTAGGCGGGGCCGCCCACCTTGACCACGAGCATCCCCTTCTGGGGCTCCGATTTCGACCTGTGGCGGCTGTCCATCTGGCCGATGCCGCCGCTGAACATGATCGGCTTGAGCCACTCGCGCCGCTCGCCGTCGGGGAGACGCAAGCCGAAGGACCGCGTGAACCCCTGAATGAGCGGCTCACCGAACTTGTTGCCGTAGTCAGACGCACCATTGCTCGCCTCAACCTCGATCTGAAGCGGCGACGCGAGGTTCGAGGGATACACGAAGGACGCGTCCTCCCATGGCAACTCGTACCCCGGAATGCGGAGGTTCCCGACACAGTAGGCGGCCGTGCCGGCCACGACAAGTCCGCCGATACCCGTGGCCTGCACGTCGCGGATGCGGCCGCCGGTCCCGGTCTCGGCGCCCGGGAAGGGGGCCACGCCCGAGGGGAAATTGTGCGTCTCGGCGGTGAAAATGATGTCGTGCCTTCGCTTCGCTTTCTTAAAAGGAGACGGGCTACCGGGGGTCTCAGGGATTATCGTGGTAATATCGTAGCCCCGGATGGAGCTTGAATTATCGCTGAAGGCGATGATGCTGTTGTTCCGGTTCGCCTCGTACGTCGCCTTCACGATCTTCATCAGCGTCTCGGGGACCTCCCTGCCGTCCACAATGAGCTTGCCGCGGAAGAACCAGTGGCGCGAGTGCTCGCTGTTCGACTGGGAAAGATCGAAGCACTCCACATTGGTGGGATTCCGCCCGATGTCCTTCACAAAGAGACTGGTATAGTAATCAAGGTCCCAGTCATCCATGCCCAGCCCCATAGCGCGATTGATCTTCTCGAGCGCCGGCCTGCCTTCTTCCATGAGCGGGATAACGCGGACCGGCTCAGGATTCACGCCGGTCTCAAAGGTTGTGAGCGGCTCCGGATAGGGGCACTCGGTCATGCGGTCGTGTACCAGCGACAGGAATGCGGCCCGCTGCCCCCGGCTCAGCGCCACCTTCCCAGCAAGGACCAGCACATAGCGGCGCGAGCGCTCGATGCGCGTGATCTTCCTGAGCCCGCAGGCATGGCAGACGGACACAGCGTTCGTGGACCAGGCCGTGGTGAAGCTCATGCGAGGACCGACCTCGAACAGGATGTACGGCCGCGGGTGAGAGGCATCGGCAGCGAGAAAGCTCCTTGCCGAGAACTTCTCCGGTTCGAAGGTCTCGGCAAGGAGCCACCGGAGGAGAAGCATCTCATCCGCGGACAGCGATGATAACGCGGCAATGTTATAGCAGAACTCGGTCTCGATGCCATGGACGCCGCGAAAGACCTCCTGCCGCACGGCATGGAGGAGGCCGTCGGTCTGGAACGAGGAGAGTGCAGGGGTGCGGTAGAGACGAAAGAGGACCATATTTATCTTAATACCAAGGCCCGGGATGTGCCGTGCGAGCACCTGGTACGAGAGGGGGCCATGGTGTCATCCTGGAAACCATGCTCTGCTGCCGCAAGTGTTCGATCTAGCTGAGGTTACTTCCGTTCGGCCAGGGAGACGACCTTCTGATCGGATGATTTTTTCTGGCTGGCCATCTCGCACTTGCCGTCGAAAGTCACGCCTTCTTCGATAATGAGATTCGGGGTCTTGATGTTCCCTTCGATGATGCCCGGAGCGAGGATATGCACTCTCTGGCTCGCATTGACGTTGCCGACGATCTTCCCGCTCGAGATGATCGTCCCGATGCTGATCTCGCCCTGGAGGTGGGCCTCGTCGCCGGCGATCAAGGTGTCCTTCGAGAGGACTTCTCCTTCCACCCTGCCGTCGACCCGGATGGTCCCCTCGAAACTGAGCACGCCCTTGAACTCGGTGCCCTTGCCGAGGAACGCGGTGATCTCCGCATGTTCCGCTGATACGCCCGAAGCTTTTTTCAACATGGATGAATCCTCCTCAGGAAATTCTTAGAAAGATCTTCGTCACAGAGGTCACCGAGAGCACAGAGAAGAGCCATTGCAAAAACCCCTCTCGTCTCCCTTCGTGTCCTCCGTGTGCTCTATGGTACTATCTTGATCGATACTTACCCGATCGTTTCCAGGATGCGCTCCAGCTCTTCGTTGGAATAGTACTCGATGATGATCTTCCCGCCCTTGGCCTTGGCTGCGATGCTCACCTTCGTGCCGAGGGATTTTCTCAGCCGATCCTCAATAGCCTTGAACTCGGCTCCCGCTCGCGCCTTCTTCTCCTTCACCGGATTCTTGAGCCGGGCCGCAAGCGCCTCGGCCTCACGGACCGAGAGCGCCTTCTTCACGATCTGGTTCGCTGCGAACATCTGGTCGCGCAGCCGTTCAAGGGAAAGGAGGGCCTTGGCATGACCCATATTGAGCGTGCCCGCTGCCAGGTGCTGTTTTATCTCCTTCGGCAGTCCGAGAAGCCGCAGGAAGTTGGTGATCGTGGAGCGCTCCTTGCCCACGCGCTTTGCGAGGTCCTCCTGGGTCAGCTTGTATTCGTCTTGGAGCTGCTTGAACGCTTCCGCTGCTTCGAGCGGGTTCAGGTCCTCGCGCTGGATGTTCTCGATGAGGGCCTGCTCGATGAGCTCCCGCTTGCTGGCCTCCCGGACCAGCGCCGGGACCGTCTTAAGGCCGGCAAGTCGCGCAGCACGCCAGCGGCGCTCGCCGGCGATGAGGCCGAAGTTCGTGCCGATGCGGTGCACGATGATCGGCTGGATGACGCCCTGAATTTTGATCGACGCGGCAAGTTCCTTGAGTTTCTCGTCGTTGAACACCTTCCGGGGCTGATATTCGTTCGGGACCAGCTTGTCCAGCTCGATCTCCAGGATGCCGAGGGATTTCCGCTCTTTTTCATCAAGGGCAGAAAGGTCGGGGATCAGCGCGCCGAGCCCCTTACCGAGCGCCTGTTTTTGCATGGCTCAGAACCTCCCTTGCGAGATCGAGATAGCTCTGCGCACCTTTCGAGCGTATATCATAGAGAATGACGGGTTTGCCATGGCTGGGTGCTTCGCTCAACGTCACATTCCGGTTGATCACCGTATTGTAGACCTTGCTGCCGAAATACTTGCGCACCTCGCTGGCTACCTGGTCCGCGAGATTGTTCCGACTGTCGTACATGGTCAGGAGCACGCCTTCGACGACCAGCTCCGGGTTCAGATCCTGCTTGATGAGCTTCACGGTGTTCATGAGCGCTGACAATCCCTCGAGTGCATAGTACTCGCACTGGACCGGGATCAGTACCCCGTCGGCCGCGGTCAGGGCGTTCACCGTCAACAGACCTAGCGATGGCGGGCAGTCTATGAAGATGTAATCGTAACTGTTTCGATACGGTTGGAGCGCCTTCTTGAGCACCCGCTCGCGGGAGATCATCTGGATAAGCTCGACCTCCACCCCGACGAGGTCGATCCGGGAAGGAACGACCTCGAGCCAGGAAAAATGCGTCGCCTTTTTAATCTCTTCAAGGGAACGCTTGCCGGTAAACAGGTCGTACGTGCTACCGACCACGTCCTGCCGGTCGATCCCCATTCCGCTTGTGGAATTGCCCTGGGGGTCGGAGTCGATGAGCAATACCTTCTTTTCCGCTGCGGCAAGCGAAGCGGCGATGTTCACTGCGGTCGTCGTCTTGCCGACACCGCCCTTTTGATTGGCAATGGCAATGACCCTGCCCATGAAACCTCCGGCACAGCCTTTAAAAAAACCGGGTTACTTTACCATAGGAGGAGGATAAAAGGAAGAAAAAATTCATCTTATCGCTTCGAATGGGACCAAAATGAAGAGAGGAATATTCTTAGTATTTTGAATGAATAAAGGTCAGAGAAAGGGTCGCTGAGACGTTCAGTCCTGCTTATTTGGATGAACCACGGTATCAGCTTATTGGGCGTCCTTCGTCATGATTGCGGTGTCCGCTGTGGTTAAAACAAACTGGAATTTCCATTACCTGTCGTGCGCGCAGCTCAGCGCCTCCGATGTTCCACGTGGAACATTACCACTGTCCCAGCTCGCTCCCTGCGGGATTGACCCGGAGCGATCCCAGAGCTATATGCCGGACCGCGGCCACATCCCGGAGCGGGGTTATGACGCGCAGGATCAGCTCTTTCAAATCCAACTCCCGGACAATGCCCAGTCCGAGGCAAAGGTTCCCGTCATCGCTTAGGCCGACCAGAAGATAGTCGAGCTCGGACCTCTTTACGACAGAGATCTCCCTGACGCCGTACCGCTCTCTCGCCGTGTACTGCTCCTCCTCCGAGTAGTCTCCATCGGTGATCACGAACAGCCGGTCTGCTGAAAGCTCGGCATGGACCACGATGCTATTCAGGACCTTTGACAGATGGTTGATATCCCGGAACCCCAGCCGCTCCCCGGTCCCGAGTCCGGGGCCGTGAACACCCATGTCGCTCAATGCGATATCCTGGAACTCGGCGCCGCGAAAATACTCCTTAAACCTTTGCTCGCGGCCAGCCTTGCGCGCCTCACTGGTCGAGATCCGGGCGTCAGGCGAGACTGGCAGCCGCAGGATCAGCAAACCAGCCCGGTGCGAGTGCGGCGAGACCAGGTGCTCGACCTCGTTCTTCTGCTCGATGGCGACAACATAGCGCGGCGCGATCATGTCGATCTCGTGATACTTGAGCTCCCGGGCAGCACCTCCGTTCACCAGGCCGCAGGTATTGATGATGACCAAATCTGGAGCAAGGGACAGCGCCCGGTTATAGAGCTTCTGAATGGCCGTGACCGCGTCGAGGAGATGGCCGACCGGGCTTGTGTTGCCGATAAAGCCCATGACGAGCGGCGCCTTCCGCTTGAGCAGTTCACCGGCGTCCGCGTAAAGGCCGAGCGAGTAAGCCGCAGGCGGGCCGATGAACGGCTGGCCGGGATCAGCATCAATCCAGGCAACACGCCTGCCCAGCCTGCAGAAATATCCTGCAAGGTACAGGCAAAACGTGGTCTTGCCAGAACCTGGCGCGCCGATGACCATGACCGGACCGCCCTGGGCAGCGATCTCCTCTGCCGACGCCCGCCATTCAGGCGGGATATGGAATGTACTTTCTGACATGTGCGTATTCGGAATCCGGAATCCCGGGACCAAAAGAAAATCTTGTGCCTTGGTCGCTCTTCTGACTCCTGACTCCAGTTATATTAATTGTTCCACGTGGAACATCAGTCCTTCTTCTGAAACACCCAGAGTGCGCGGGGGTCGCCGGAGCCCGGGAGGATTATTTCGTGCTGCGCCTTGACCAGCATGCCTTGCTCCGCAACCGTATCATCGCTGACCGTTTCGGCAGGTCCCCTGCTCAGAATCATGAGCCCGCCCGGCTTCAGGAAGAGAGATCCCTCCTTGAGAGCAGTTCCCATGTCTGCAAAGGCCCGGGCCGTTACGACGTTATACCTCGCATGATGCTCCGGGAGGAGTGCGTCTGTCCTAGCATCGAGGACCTCCACACCTTCAAGCCGGAGGGTCCTGATGATATGCCGGAGAAAGGTCCCTTTCTTCCGGACCGACTCCACCATGATCACCGAAAGGGCAGGAGCAGCGATCTTGATGGGCAGGGCCGGGAAGCCTGCACCGGAACCCATGTCGAGCAGCGTCATGCCCGGCCTTGGTTTGAAGCCCCTCAGATAGGAGAAAGAATCGATGAAGTGCTTGGTGACGATCTCTCGCCCATCGCGGATGGCGGTCAGATTGAACTTCCGGTTCCACTTTTCGAGCTCAACAAGGTAGACCATGCATGCATCAGCCTGCTCGTCGGTCAGGCCGAGCCCGAACGCGGCTGCTCCAGCAATGAGGGTCCTCCGGAGCGTCATCCTGCTGCCTTTCCCCGCTTTCGCTTCTCCAGGGCGACCATGAGCAGCGAAATGGCCGCCGGCGTAATCCCGGAGATACGCGAGGCCTGGCCAAGCGAGACAGGCCTTACCTGTTTGAGCTTCTGCTTAACTTCCGAACCGAGCCCGGTGATGGCCTCGTAGTCCAGGTCAGGGGGAATGGCCTTCTGCTCAAGCCCTGCATAGCGCTTCACCTGGTTCATCTGGCGCTCGATGTATCCTTCGTACTTGACCTGGATCTCCACCTGCTCTGCTGCATCAGGCTTGACCGGAGCAGGCGGCGGGCTGATCTTTTCAATGTCCCCGTAGCTGAGCTCGGGCCGCTTAAGCAACTGCTCCAGCGACGCCTCTGCCGAAAGTGGCGATGAGCTCCTGCGCTGGAGGTCCGCATTGATCTGCGGGGACGGCTTGATCAATGTCCGCTTGAGCCTGCCGAGTTCCTGCCCCACAGATTCCTTCTTCTCGAGATACTGATGATAGACCTCATCGGACACGAGCTTGATCTCCCTGCCGATGTCCCGAAGCCTCATATCGGCGTTGTCCTCCCGAAGGATAAGCCGATACTCCGCACGGGAAGTGAACATTCGGTACGGCTCTTCCGTTCCGCGCGTCACAAGATCGTCGATCATCACGCCGATATAGGCCTGCGATCTTGCGAGTACGAGCGGTTCCCTTTTTTGTACTTTCAGGCCTGCATTGATGCCCGCCATCAGGCCCTGTGCCGCCGCTTCTTCGTATCCCGATGTGCCGTTGATCTGGCCGGCAAAGTAAAGACCTTCGATGAGTTTCGTCTCTAGGGTATGCTTGACCTGTGTCGGCGGTGCGTAATCATACTCGATCGCGTAGGCAGGCCGCATAATCTCGACATCTTCCAGTCCCGTTATCGAGCGGTAGAGCTTTGTCTGCACGTCGACCGGCAGGCTGGTAGAAACACCATTGGCGTAATACTCCTCCGTTTCGAGGCCCTCAGGTTCCAGGAAAACCTGATGCCTCTCCCTCTCAGAGAAGCGCATGACTTTATCTTCGATTGATGGACAGTACCTCGGCCCTATTCCTTTTATCACACCAGCATATAGTGGGGACTGATGAAGATTATTTCTTATAATTTCATGTGTAAGTGGGTTGGTATATGTTAAATAGCAGGGTAATTGAGGTAATGGATGGCTATTTTCAGTGAACGAAAAGATCGGCGCAGGTTCGTCGCCTGGTTGGATCTTCATTTTTCTGAAGTCAATCGAGCGTCCGTTGAGCCGGGCAGGCGTTCCGGTCTTCAGCCTGCCGAGCTCAAAGCCGAGCTGACTCAGGTTGTCCGACAATCCCACAGACGGGAACTCTCCCGCTCTCCCTGAAGGATAATGTGACAGTCCAATGTGGATCAGCCCCTTCAGGAATGTACCGGTCGTGATGATCACTGCAGATGACCGATATTGGACGCCGATGTTCGTCTCTACGCCTTCGACGCGGCCTCCTTCTACGATGAGCTTTTCCACCTGTCCCTGTTTCACATCGAGACCCTGCTGCTTCTCGAGCGTTTCCTTCATCGCTATGCGGTACCGTTGTTTGTCCGCCTGCGCGCGCGTACCCCGCACTGCCGGCCCCTTGCTCTTGTTCAGGACGCGGAACTGGATGCCTGTGCGATCGATGCACTTCGCCATCTCTCCGCCCAGCGCGTCGATCTCTTTCACCAGATGGCCCTTGGCAAGGCCACCGATGGCGGGATTGCAGGACATCTGTGCGATGGTGTCCAGGTTCATCGTGAGCATGAGCGTGGAACAGCCCATGCGCGCCGACGCCAGTGCTGCCTCACACCCCGCATGCCCGGCGCCTATGACGATGACATCATATCTGTCCTGGTAAGACATCGTTACGCTCGGATCTTCTTATATAACTTTTGTTCACTTGCCGATGCAAAAATCATTGAATATCCTCTCCAGGATATCGTCGGTGTATGTCGCGCCGATGATCATGCCAAGGTGATCAAGCGCGTCGCGCAAATCAAGGGCGATAAGCTCGGGCGACAAACTCACTCCCGCTGTCTCGAGCGCCCGCTCTACTGCAGCCCGCGTCAGCTCCAACTCGCGCCGGTGGCGCTCGTTTACCGCCCAGCCGTGTTCAGCAACAACAGTCCCGTCCTTGGTGACCATGCCGGCAATCATTTCCCGGAGCGCGTCCAGTCCCGCGCCGCTCGCGCACGAAACCTCGACCTTCTGAGCTGCATCATTGATCGGCCCGATCCTGCGCGGCAGGTCCACCTTGTTGATCACGATGATCCTGTTCTTGCCGCTGACCTCCCGCAGGACCCGCTTGTCCCCATCGTGCAGGGGCACTGATCCATCGAGCACGGTGATCGCGATGTCCGCATCTTCAATGGCCGCGAGGCTCCTCTTTACTCCCTCCGTCTCCACCATGTCATGAGTGTCCCGAATCCCCGCTGTATCAATGATCCTGACCATCACGCCCGCGATGTTCAGGCTTTCCTCAATCACATCCCGCGTCGTGCCAGGGATGGCAGTGACGATGGCCCGGTCCTGCCGGAGCAGCGCGTTCATGAGCGACGATTTGCCGACATTCGGCCTTCCCACGATTGTCGCCGCCGCGCCCTCCCGCAGGATCCTTCCGAACGTGTGGCTCCTCAGAAGCTGGTCAACATCCTCCAGAGCGCGCTGCAAAGCGTCGCGCAGCGTCCCTCCCGTTGGCGTCTCGATGTCCTCGTCGGGAAAATCGACCCCCGCCTCCACTCCGGCAAGAATGCCGACGATCTGTTCCCGCACCGTATCGATCCGCTGTGAAAGCCCGCCCTTCAGCTGCTCATTCGCCGCGCGCAGGCTCAGCTCCGTCCGGGCCCGTATGAGGTCCATCACCGCCTCGGCCTGCACCAGGTCGATCCTTCCGTTCATGAAGGCCCGCTTCGTGAACTCCCCCGGCTCTGCCTGGCGCGCTCCCGCCGCGTTCAATAGGCGGACCGTGCGCCAGAGCGGGGCAAGGCCTCCGTGGCAGTTGACCTCCACAACGTCCTCACGGGTGTACGTGGCTGGAGCGCGCATGACCGAAAGGAGCACCTCATCGACCGTGTCGCCGTCCTCAGGGTCAACGATGTGGCCGTAGTGGATCCGGTGGCTCTTCGCAGCGCGGATATCCCCGCCCTGCTTCGGCCTGAAGAGACGTGCCGCGATATCAATGGCATCCCTCCCGCTCACGCGGATGATGCCGATGCCCCCTTCGCCGACCGGCGTCGAGACTGCACAGATGGTATCCTGTTCAGACATTGGCGTATATTACCATAAAGACCATGGCTGCAGAACAGGTTCTTTTCCCCCGTTCTGCCGGGGATGCCGGATAAATTGTTTTATGATAGAATATCGGCAACCGTAAGAAAAAACATGCTCCCGGCTTGTCATACAGGAGAATCCATGAACAGCGAAGGCCCTTTGGGAACGGTATCAGCACCATCTTTGTGTTTGTCCCTCCATCGGTATGCAGCTCGACATCAGCAGGATGGGTTTTCCCGACGACTACCTCCCGCGTATGGAGCCTGCCATACAGAAGGCTTTTCATTCCATGGCGCTCCTCGAGGCAGGCGTCGTGGCGAACCCGGACGAGAACCGCATGGTCGGCCACTATTGGCTCAGGAGCCCCGATCGCTCCCCTTCTCCGGAGATCCGGCGCGAGATCGAGCATACGGTCAAGGCCATCCTTAAATTTGTTCATGCTATTCACACGGGTTCGATCAAACCGGAGAAACGCGCGCGTTTTACCCGCCTGCTTTGCATCGGTATCGGTGGCTCTGCACTCGGCCCGCAGTTTGTTTCTGATGCCCTTGGTACTTCCCATGACCGCCTTAAGCCGTTCTTTCTCGACAACACTGATCCCGATGGCATCGACCGCGTTCTTTCTGAGATAGACAACGACCTGGCTGAAACGCTCACGATCGTCATTTCGAAAAGTGGTGGAACAATCGAGACCAGGAACGGGATGGTGGAGACAGCAGAAGCATATCGAAAGAAAAAACTGAAATTTGAAAAACACGCAGTAGCAGTAACCGGGGTGGGAAGCAAGTTAGATATTCATGCTATTAATGGAAAATGGATAACAAGATTTCCGATGTGGGAATGGGTTGGTGGGAGAACCTCTATTACATCTGCTGTTGGACTTCTCCCAATGGCACTACAAGGTATTGATATAATTGATTTTATAAGCGGCTCTTCACTTTGCGACACCTTTACGAGAAATACGATTACCTCTATCAATCCTGCTGCTCTTCTCGCCTTAATGTGGCATTATGCGACAGACGGGCGCGGCAAACGGGATATGGTCATCCTTCCTTACAAGGACCGGCTCCATCTCTTTGCCAAGTATCTTCAGCAGCTCATCATGGAATCGATCGGCAAGGAGAAGGACCTGCAGGGCAAGACCGTAAATCAGGGCATCACGGTCTACGGCAACAAGGGGGCGACAGACCAGCACGCCTATGTCCAGCAGCTGCGCGAGGGAGTGAACAATTTCTTCGTGACCTTCATCGAAGTGCTCGAGGACCGTGCCGGCCATTCCATTGAGGTCGAACCCGGCGTGACCAGCGGCGACTACCTGAACAGCTATCTCCAGGGTACGCGCAATGCCCTTTACGAGAACGGCCGCCATTCCCTTACTATCACGATCGACCGTCTCGACGCACGATCGATCGGCGCACTTATCGCTCTCTACGAGCGCGCGGTCGGGCTCTACGCCTCGCTCGTGAACATCAACGCCTACCACCAGCCCGGTGTCGAAGCAGGGAAAAAAATGGCCGGCGCCGTCATCGCAATCCAGAACCAGGTCCTTGCGTACCTGCACAAGAATCCCGGCCAATCGTTCACCGCGGAAGAGATTTCCAGAGCCATCAACGCGGAAGACAGCGTTGAGATAATCTTCAAGGTCCTGCTGCATGCCAGCGCAAACAAGGACCACAAGATCAAGAAGACCGCAGGGAAGGACATTATTTCTTCAAAGTACGAATCTTTGCGATAGAGCGTCTTGACGCCCTGCTCGATCACATCAGCCCGTCGATAGCCTCAAAGAGCCTTTCAATATCGGATTCGATGTTGTAAAAATGCGGTGACACACGCAAACCCCCGCCCCGGACGTTGACCATGATCCCCTTCTCCCGAAGTCCGATTCTGACCGCCTCCTGATCGAAATGCCCCCTAAACGTTACGTTGCCTCCTCGTTCGCGGCGCTCCCTCGGCGTCAGAATTTCGAATCCCCTTTTGTCCGCTTCTTCGATTATCTCATCGCCTAGATCGAGCACGTGCTGTTCGATATCCCTATGCTGGCTTCCAGGAGCAGCTCTACTGCCGCCCCGAGGCCGAAGACCCCCATCAGGTTCATGGATCCCTCCTCGAATCGCTGTGCATCTCGCTTCAGTACGAGGTGCGGCTGATCGAAATCGAACTCGTTCTGAACGCTCTTCCAGCCGATAAGCGATGGGGCAATGCGTTCGGTTAGCTCCTTTCTGCAGTAGAAGATCCCGATCCCTTCGGGGCCGAGAAGCCATTTGTGCGCATCTGCAGAAAGAAAATCCACGTTACACGCCTGCACATCCATCGGGATCATGCCCAGGCTCTGAATGGCATCAACACAGAGCAGAATGTTCCTATCGCGGCACAGACCGCCCAGCCGCTTCAAATCGATCCTGAACCCGTTGGAGAACTGGACCGAGCTGACTGTTACCATACGCGTCCGGCTGTCCATGAGCCTCTCAATGTCTTCGATCTGAACCCTCCCGTTCCTGAAAGGAACCGGTCTCGCTTCGACACCTTTTCTTTTGAGGTTCTGCCACGGAAATATATTTGAGGGGAATTCCCGTTCATAGAACAAAATGTTCTCCCCGGCTTTCCAATCAATACCCTCCGCAACAAGGGAAAGTCCATGCGAAGTGTTCTTAACAAAGGCGATTTCATCTGCTTCTGCGTGAATGAGACGGGCGCAGCTTGTTCTGACCTCATTGACCCTGTGTGCCCACGCGGGATAATGGAACGCCCCGCCTTCTGATGATTCCCGAAGAAAAACCTCGACGGCAGACTTCACGCGCACGGAGGCCGGCGCAACGCCCGCGTGGTCGAGGTAGATATAGTTCTCCACCACAGGAAATTCCCGTCGGTATTTTTCTATCGTTTTATCGTCCATGGCTTTCGTATATACACCTCTTTATCCGCGCGCGACAGCCTCTTGATCGCATGCTCCTTCTTCAGCGCATCCGACCTCCCCCTGCACGTTTCATGGTGCACCATCCTGACCGGCAGTCTGCTTCTCGTATATTTCGATGCGGTCCCGTTCCGGTGCCTCTCGAGACGCCTCGGCAAATCCACGGTTATCCCGGTATACAGCGTCCTGTCGCCGCACTTTAGTATGTACAGGCTCCACTTCTTTTTTATCGTTTTCGGCACGCGGAAATTGTAATGAAACTGCCCTGTAATAGCAAGATGATTGTAGACAGTACCCAAGAAAGACGTTATTATTTCGGCATGAAAAAAGGCATTGACTACATCGGTGTCGGAACCGGCGCGATTATTTTCAATAAGGACGGAGCCCTCTTTCTAGCGAAACGCGGAAAAGAAGCGCGGAACGAGAAGCACAAATGGGAGTTCCCCGGTGGCAGCGTCGAGTTCGGTGAGACCTTGGAAAATGCCCTCGTGCGGGAAGTGCGGGAGGAATTCGGGTTCGTGATCAAGGTGATTCAGCTTCTTGATGTGGTGAACCACATCCTACCCAAGGAAAAGCAGCACTGGGTCTCCCCGACCTATCTATGCAGTTACATGAGCGGCGAGCCCTGCATCCTGGAACCACACAAATGCGAAGAGATCGGCTGGTTCAGCCTTGACAAGATTCCGGTGAACGATTTGACCATGGCCTCTCAAAAAAGCCTGGGTAGTCTGAAGAAATATCTTTCTGCTAACTGATCCGTAGCATTTATGTGATTATGCATGAACCATTATCGTTCTTTTCCCGCCGATGTCTGTGCTCCTGAAATTCGGTGTTCTGCTGGCTTCTGAAACGACCCTCCCCCGGCAGGAGCCGGGGGTTTTCTGCGGCTCAATAATCTTGGAGAAAATTATACGGGGTAAGATGATGTAGTCGTTCATGTTGTCACCACAACAACCACAACGGTCGACATGTCCGATCAAAAACACTCATCGCTTACCGCCGGTGATCCACCAGTCACCTTTATCACTGAACCACCATAACGATGAATCTGTTTCTAGGATGGTCCTCGCGAGCTCTTTCGCGCTTTCGGTCTGGAGCCTCTTCATCGAGAAACCAAGCCATTCGTCAGCATACTTGTTCCCGAGATCCTTGTACTCCTTGAGTGCGAGGATCATTTCCAGCTGGTCTGCATCCTTTGCCAATCGTGCTTCTTCGGTCATTCCCTCCTCATATTCACTGATCAGTCCCTGGATCTCGTTGCCGAATGGAAGCGTCTCTACAAGGTCCTTAACAGCCTTTTTTTCATCCGCAGTGACATATTTCTTGTTAACATAATTAAGATCACCAGTCCTCGCTTCCGGCAGGTCATGGAAAAGACACATCTTGATCAACCTGTCAACATTGATCCCCGTTGCCGATTGTCCGAGTGCATATCCAATATATGTCGTTCTGAAAATGTGTTCTGCGACCGATTCTGCTCCGGTCCCGAGGAATTGAAAACCGCTTCGTGGCGTGCGCTTCAGCATGCCTGCTTCGAACAAAAAGTTTGCGATATTTTTCATGGGATCTCTTTGTGGTATTATCGCAATAGCGATTCAGCTGGCATCCGGTGCTTTCTTCCGGGTTGTCCTGCTGATCAGTACCCGCGTGACCTGTGCTTACAATACCGTTATCATCCTTCCCTCATATTCCACAATCTGACCCTTGCGGATCTTGCTCCTTTTTCTCAACTCCACAATTCCATCAACCTTTACAAGACCTTCTGCAATTGCTGTTTTTGCGGCACCACCCGTGGAACAGAGACCCTTGACCTTCAAAAGATCGTGCAGTTCTATGAACTTCTGATCCGTTATCTCGAATACTTCCATATTTCATCCTTCCCGGATTTTCCTTTAGACCGCCCCCGCAGCTTTTTCAATCGTATTGTTATGACGCTTTCAGAATAAACACGAGCTCTTTGTTCTCCACAATCTCTTCGGTAAATATATTATCAGTGATCAAGAGAAAGAAAGATACCACGCTGGTGACAGAAAGCCAATGAATTTTTTATTCCAGTATGTTTTTTTTCGATTGAAAATGATGACGCGGAAAATGTGTTCTCTATAAGATTATTATTACTATACTATATAAATAAAATTAGTAGTAGTAGTAGTAGGTCGTGTTGAAATGTTAGGATGAAACGCAACGATAGGAAAAGGAATGAAAATTCTTGAAGGATAAGGCTGATGACATCGGAACCATGCTGATGGGATTTGTGTGGAAGAAAAAGCGGATAAAGGAATCCACAGGGTTGTGAGTACGGAATCAACAGGGATGCGTTGAAAAGATGGTAAGTCCTTGTTATCCTGGAGGCCACGAAAAAGCTCGTCCCGATAACAAGTGAAGATGGATATGAAAGACCGTCTGTCCGGCATTACGGCCGTTGTTGATGACCATCCGATAGCCACCATTATTGAGCCCGCGCTTTTCTCCAAGCGTTTGCGCAACGAAGAACAAATGCCCGATGAGCTCGCGGTCTACGTGTTTAATACTGTGAATGTCCTGGATATGCTTTTTCGGCACGATCAGAATATGGATCGGCGCCTGAGGGTTGATATCCTCGAATGCGACGGCATGCTCGTCTTCGTAGACCAGTTTGGCGGGCACCTTTTTTTCGATGATCTTGCAGAAGATGCAGTTTGGGTCGTGACCCATTTTACGTCCCCCTATTCCCGTGCAAAGCTTCGGAAGAAACAGCTCTTCTCTCCCGTGTGGCATGCTGGCCCCGTCTGGTCCACTTTGATGAGCAACGTGTCTAGGTCGCAGTCATACAGGATGTCCTTCACCTTCTGGACATGGCCGGACGTCTCCCCTTTTTGCCAGAACTTCTGCCGCGAACGGCTCCAAAACCAGGTGAATCCCGTTTCTACGGTTTTTTTTACAGACGCAGCGTTCATGTAGGCAACCATGAGCACGTCACCGCTTTTCCAGTCCTGGATTACAGCGGGAATCAGGCCTTTTTCATCGTACTTGAGGTCTGCCGGAATTTTCATGCCGGTCTTTTATCATAAATGCAGTGAAATGTCCAGTGGAAGCAACAAAAAACCGGTCTCGCATGGTAGTACGAGACCGGTCATCAAAACTCTTCAGGACGTTCTTTTTTTAAATAAATAGGTTGACCTGGGAATCTGCGGCAGCATCCAGCCACATTGCGGCGCCGCCGAATTCAACGCCATCGATGATGTCCGTTTGCTTGACACCCATGACATCCATGGTCATCTGGCAGGCGATGAGCTTGACGCCGCTTTCCTTCGCCATGTCGAGGAGTTGCCCGATAGTGGCGACGCCGTGTTTTTTGAACATGGACTTCATCATGGCTGTTGCCATGGCCTCCATTCCGGGAAGCGAAGAAATAAGAGTCGGGATGGGTACCGGCATTGGCATTGCGGGATTCCCGAGCGGCGAGACCTTGAGGCTGTCGGCCTTCCCTTTCTTGATAATGTCGAGTCCGTAGAATGTGAAGAAGATTGTTACATCCAAGTCCATCGCAGCGGCAGTGGTTGCGAGAATGAGTGGTGGATAGGCCATGTCAAGCGATCCCTTGGACGCAATGATGGTCATTTTTTTCTTTGCCATGGTGATAAGCCCCCTATGTCGTTTTCTTGATATAGAACGTGAACGTCCCCGAGCCTTCTTCGACCTTCAGGATCTCATTACCGGTCCTTTTGGCCCACGACGCCATATCGTTCTTTGATCCGGGGTCCGTGGTCTCGACCTTCAAGACCTGGTCTTTGGAAAGTCCTTCGATGGTTTTCTTGGTCTTTAAGATCGGGAGAGGACAGCTCATCCCTTTTGCATCGAGCAACTGGTCAAATTTGATGTCTGCTGACATATAGCTACCCCCTTCTTGTCATAAGATGATAAAAATATTCCTGTGCAACAAGTGTTTTATTATAGCCGCCAATAGTTTCAAAGTCAAGCAATTTTGCATGAATTGTTTGTAATGACGATGCAAACTTCCGTATCCGGTAAGCATGAAAAGAAAAATACCTTGCCAGAGATTAGTCGTTCTGGTATAGTTCCGCCTCTCTCATTGCATTGAATTATAGAGTCAGCAAGAACCATGCTTGGACTGGTTTTTCACGCGCTTGTGAAAAGCAGCAATCATAGGGCCGGAAAAAGCGGATAGATGACATCCCCGCAGCCAAATAACTATTTAATAATACAAACGTTTTTGGCTTATTAACAGGTGTGGATAAGCATGTTTGTAACCACCAGCTTTTTTTGAGGTAACGTATGGATTTGGCAGGGGTTTGGGAAGAGATCCTTTTCCTGATAGAAAACAAGATGTCCCGTCAGGGCTATGATACGTGGTTTGCTCAGTCAAGGCTCGTTTCTTTCGATGGCCAGAAGATAGTCATTCAGGTCCCGAGCAAGTTCCACCGTGACTGGATCCGGGAACACCATCATGACGTCCTTAGTGATGTCATCAGGGAAGTGACCAAGAAGGACACCATCGAGATAGATTTCTTCGTTGAGCCCCAGGAGCCTCCAAAAAAAGCCGCCAAAACCTCCAAGGACGAAAAGAGAGAGGACCGACAGCAAAAGACCAGTCTTCTTCATGATAGAAAATACACCTTTAACTCTTTTGTTGTTGGCCCAAGCAACCAGTTCGCCCACGCTTCGGCAAAAGCCGTAGCAGAAGCACCCGGCAGAGCATATAATCCGCTTTTCATATACAGCGGGGTAGGGCTTGGCAAAACCCACCTGGTCAACGCCATTGGCCATTTCGTCCAGAGCAAGAATCCTCGTGCAAGAGCAGCCTATCTCTCTTCCGAACAGTTCACGAATGAACTGATCAGCCACTTGAGCCACAAAACGATGGATGCGTTCCGCATGAAATACCGGAATATGGATATCCTGATCATTGATGATATTCAGTTCATGGCCGGAAAAGAGCGGACTCAAGAGGAGTTCTTTCATACCTTCAACACGCTGTATGAAGCGCAGAAGCAAATCGTGCTCACGAGCGACCGCCAGCCGAAGGAGATCCCCGACATCGAGGAGCGCCTTCGTTCTCGTTTCGAAGCCGGTCTTATTGCCGATATTCAGCCTCCTGACCTTGAGACGCGCATCGCGATCCTGAAGAAGAAGGCGGACCTCCAGAATATCCGGCTTCCCGATGATGTCGCGGCATATCTTGCCACAATCCTCAGGAACAACATCCGGGAACTGGAAGGGGGACTTATGAGGCTCGGTGCGATTGCGTCCCTCACGAACACCGAGATCACTGTTGACCTCGCCAAGGCCGAAATGAAGCATTTGGTCGACCTACGGGAAAAGGTGATCACGAACGAGCTCATCCAGAAGCTGGTCGCAGAGTCGTTCGGCGTGAAGCCCATAGAACTTAAGTCGAAACGGCGCACGCGAACGGTCGTCCTGCCACGCCAGGTGGCCATGTATCTCTGCAGGCATCTGGCCGGTTCGTCGCTTCCGGAGATAGGCCAGTTCTTCGGAGGAAAGGACCACAGCACGGTGATCCATTCCTGCAACACCATCGAGGAAAAGAAGGAAAAAGACCCCGAGCTCAAGGCCCGGATCGAAGCGCTTACAAAGCAGCTAAAATCTTGATAGTTTTAGGTTTTTCAAGATATATTTATATTGCTATTTACCAGGCTTTCTGATAATATTGGCGAATATCCGAGGGAGGCTTTCTGAATGAAACTGAAGATCAAGAAAGACGAAATCCTCAAGGGTTTGCAGCGGATCCAGGGCGTCGTCGACAAGAAGAACACGATGCCCATCCTTTCCAACATGCTCTTGATTGCCGATGGCAAGGGTGTCGAGATCATTGCAACAGATCTTGAGATAGGCCTGCGAGGACGCTATGTCGCGGAGGTAGAAAAGACCGGCGCAGTAACCGTATCGGCCAAGAAGATGTTCGAGATCGTGCGAGAGCTTCCCGAGGAAAACATTCAGATACGCGTGGAAGACGGCAATTGGGTGAAGATCGTTTCCGGCCGCTCCCAGTTCAAGCTCGTCGGCCTTCCGAAGGAAGAGTATCCCAGCATGCCCGATGTGGCCGAAGAGGGGATGATCACCATTGCCGGGGATACGCTCAGGGACATGATCAAGAAAACCCTGTATGCAGCCGGTGAGAACGATGCACGGTACGTGCTGAACGGGCTGTTCGTGCATCTCACGCCGGGCAAAGGCGGCATCAATATCCGCATGGTTGGCACCGACGGTCACCGTCTGTCCATGATCGACCGCAGCGTGGAGGCAAAGCATAAGGAAGAGAGCGTCATCGTTCCGAAGAAGGCCATGATGGAGCTCCGCCGGCTGCTGGAGGAAGATGAGTCGCAGGAGGGGTTCCAGATCGGTTTCAGCAAGAACCACGCCCTGTTCAAACGGGGAGATCTTGTGATGGTCTCAAAGCTTATTGACGGCAATTACCCGAACTATCAGCAGGTCCTGCCTGCTCAGAGCACGAAAAAAGTCACCGTCTCCAAGGACCAGATCACCCATGCGGTGAAGCGTGTTTCGATTCTGTCCAAGGAAAAGACCAATGCCGTAAAGCTCCAGCTCGAGAAGAACGCGCTCCTGTTGTCTACGAACAATCCTGAGGTAGGGGAGGCGAACGAAGAGCTCGAGATCGTCTATGGGGGCGACAGCCTTTCCATCGGATTTAACTCGCGTTATCTGATGGACGTGCTTATGTCCATGGACGGCGGGAACATAACGCTAGAGCTCAACGACTCGCTCAGCCCTTGTCTTATCAAGGAAGAGGGGAACGATTCATACAAATGCGTCGTGATGCCGATGCGGGTGTAAACGTCCTTCTTCATACGGACGAATAAGATCTGCAGATTGGAAATGCATACTTTAAAGCAAGCAAAACAGCTTCCAATCTCCCTGTTCCAAGGCATAATCTTCAATTCAGTACTGGTGTGAGGGATCATCCGCAGCGTGCGGACGAATCCCTCTTTTTACGAGGAGCGGATGGATTATACGGCAGACAGCATCAAGGTACTCGAAGGATTGGACGCCGTCCGCAAGCGGCCGGCCATGTATATCGGAAGCACCGGGAGCATCGGCCTTCACCACCTGGTCTATGAGATCGTGGACAACAGCGTGGATGAGGCCATGGCTGGGTACTGCAAGAACATCGATGTTGTCATCCACGTCGACAACAGCATCACGGTGATCGATGACGGTCGCGGTATTCCGACCGAGATCCACAGCATCCAGAAGCGGTCTGCCGCCGAAGTGGCGCTTACCGTTCTTCATGCGGGAGGAAAGTTCGACGGCGACGCATACAAGGTCTCGGGAGGGCTTCACGGTGTCGGCGTCTCCGTGGTGAACGCACTGTCCGAGTGGCTCGAGCTCGAGATCAAGCAGAAGGGCCAGGTCTTCCAGCAGCGATATGAACGCGGGAAACCGCAGGCGCCACTGGCGGTGACAGGAACGACAACGGCCACGGGGACCAAGGTCACCTTCAAACCGGACTTCCAGATCTTCGAGGATCGCGAGTACAGCTTCGATATTCTTTCCACGAGGCTCCGCGAGCTTGCATTCCTGAACCGAGGCATCAAGATCACCATCCAGGACGAGCGCTCCGGAAAGAAACAGACGTTCCTTTACGAAGGCGGCATCGCTTCGTTCATAGAACACTTGAACAAGAACAAGACCGCGCTCCACTCTGCTCCGATATTCCTTCAAAGGGACCGGGACGGGCTCTTCGTCGAGATCGCGCTCCAGTACAATGACAGTTATGCGGAGCAGGTCTTTTCCTTCGCCAATAATATCAACACCCACGAAGGCGGCACCCACCTGATTGGCTTCAAATCCGCGCTCACGCGGACGCTAAACAGCTACGCCGTGTCGAGCGGCCTGCTGAAGAGCACTGACGAGGCCCTTTCCGGCGAAGATGTGCGCGAGGGTCTGACCGCAGTCGTGAGCGTGCGGCTCACGAACCCCCAGTTTGAAGGCCAGACCAAGACCAAACTCGGCAACAGCGAGGTCAAGGGTGTTGTTGAGGCCATGGTGAATGAGGCCCTGGGCGCGTATCTCGAAGAGAACCCTCCGATTGCCCGCAGGATCATCGACAAGTCACTGAATGCAGCGCGCGCTCGGGAGGCGGCGCGGAAGGCAAGGGAGCTCACGCGACGAAAGGGCCTTCTCGACACCACCTCGCTTCCCGGCAAGCTCGCCGACTGCCAGGAAAAGGACCCCGCGCTCTCGGAGATCTTCATCGTTGAGGGTGACTCGGCCGGCGGCTCGGCCAAACAGGGCAGGGACCGGAAGAACCAGGCCATACTGCCGCTCAAGGGAAAGATCCTTAACGTGGAAAAGGCCCGCTTTGACAAGATGCTCTCAAGCGACGAAATCAAGGTGCTGATCACGGCGATGGGCACGGGCATCGGGTCCGAAGAGTTCGACATCGCCAAGGTACGGTACCATAAGATCATCATTATGACCGATGCTGATGTAGACGGTGCGCATATCCGTACGCTCCTGCTGACCTTTTTCTACCGCCAGATGCCGCAGATCATCGAGCGGGGCTACCTGTACATCGCGCAGCCGCCGCTGTTTAAGGTGAAACGGGGAAAGACCGAGCGCTACATCAAAGACGACTCGCGGATGGAGGATTTCCTTCTGGACCTTGCGGCCGAGGATGTGGAGCTTCTCTCGCCGGAGCAGGAAGCCTGGCTCACAGGAGAGCGGCTCATCGGCACGCTCAAGAAACTGGTGCAGTTCGAAAAGAACCTTGAGAAGTTCAAGCGCAAGCGTCTCGATACCATGGTGCTCCGCACCATCCTTCTCGACAAGGCGTTCAGCAAGGCCGCGTTGAAGGAGGAGGCGAACCTGAAAGCACTTGCCGCCTCCATCGAAAGCTATGTCAAAGAGTTCCACCCCAAGACCCGCATCGACTGGGCCATTGAGAAGGACGAAGAACACCAGGCCTTCAAGCTCCGGTTCGACACCAAATGGGACGCGATCCATTCGAGCCTTATGTTCGACGAGAACTTCGTCACCACACCGGAATTCCGAGAGCTCCAAAGCTTGTCGCCGGCCATTCTCGGCCTGGGCGGTCCGCCCTACCGGATTCGCGAGAAGGGCGAAGAGAAAAAATTCAACGATACGGATCAGCTGGTGCACTTCATCCTCGATCTCGGTAAAAAGGGGCTATCGATCCAGCGATACAAGGGCTTGGGCGAAATGAACCCTGAACAGCTCTGGGAGACCACGATGACCCCCGATAAGCGGACCCTTCTCCAGGTGACGGTCGAGGACTCTGTCAAGGCCGATGAGATCTTCAATATCCTTATGGGGGACCAGGTGGAGCCACGCCGGGCGTTCATCCAGCGGCACGCGCTGGAGGCGAGGAACCTCGATGTCTGACCGCGTATACGGGAAGCTCCTTATATTGCAGGCTGCAGAGCGGGCTCATCTGGTATAACAAGCCTGCTATACCGCGCTCCTGAGGGACCGTGAAGCCGCCATCCAGGGCCTGTTGCAGGCGAACTTACGGGAACAGCGCAAGAAACACGAAACGCAGGGAAAGCCGCACCTGAACATCCTCCGGGAAGACCATGAGTTTATGAAGATCGTCGAGCAGCACGTCGAGCCGGACAGCGGGACCATAACGAGACCATGGAACAACAGGAAATAAAATCCCAGATCAACATCGAGCAGGAGATGAAGACCGCCTATCTCGACTACTCGATGAGCGTAATCGTGGGGCGCGCCCTGCCGGATGTGCGCGACGGACTGAAGCCGGTACACCGCAGGATCCTGTACGCCATGTTCCGGGAAGGCCTCCTGCACAACAAGAAGTACTCGAAGAGCGCCGGCGTCGTCGGGGAAGTGCTCAAAAAATATCATCCCCACGGCGACAGCGCCGTCTACGACACCATGGTGCGCATGGCCCAGGATTTCAACATGCGGTATCCGCTTGTGGACGGCCAGGGGAACTTCGGGTCCATTGACGGCGACTCCGCAGCAGCCTACCGGTATACTGAGGCGCGCCTGACGAAGCTCGCTGAGGAGCTGCTCGCCGACATCGACAAGGAGACCGTGGAGTTCGTCCCGAACTTCGACGACACGACCGTCGAGCCGTCGGTACTTCCCACGCGCGTGCCGAACCTCCTGATCAACGGCTCGGCGGGCATCGCCGTGGGCATGGCTACGAACATCCCGCCGCACAACCTCGGCGAGGTCGTTGACGGCCTCGTAATGATGATCGACAACCCCGAGGTGACGATCCCGGAGCTCATGACCTCCATCAAGGGCCCGGACTTTCCGACCGCGGGCTTCATCCACGGCTACGAGGGCATCCGCCAGGCCTATATGACGGGCCGGGGGATCGTCCAGATGCGCGCGCGGGTCACCATTGAGGAAGGGAAGGGCGACCGGGAGAGTATCGTCATCACGGAGCTCCCGTATCAGGTGAACAAGGCCCGCCTGCTCCAGAACATCGGCGAGCTCATCCGCGACAAGAAGATCAACGGGATCGCCGAGCTTCGGGACGAGTCCGACCGTCAAGGCATGCGCGTCGTGGCAGACCTCAAGAAGGGCGAGATCGCCAATGTCATTCTGAACCAGCTGTACAAGCACACTGCGCTCCAATCGACGTTCGGCGTCATCATGCTGGCGCTGGTGAACAATCAGCCCCGGGTGTTGAACCTCAAGCGACTTCTGTCGAACTTCCTGCAGCACCGGCGCGAAGTGGTCGTCAGGCGGACCAAATATGACCTCCGGAAGGCCGAGGAACGCGCACATATTCTCCTGGGCCTCAAGATCGCCCTCGAGAACCTTGATGCCGTCATTGCGCTCATCAAAGCGTCCAGGAATCCTGAAGAGGCGAAGGCCGGTCTGGTTCGCGAGTTCAAGCTCTCGGAGACCCAGGCCCAGGCCATCCTCGAGATGCGGCTCCAGCGGCTCACAGGCCTTGAGCGGGACAAGATCATTGCCGAGTACGAGGAGACGCTCAAGGAGATTGCGCGCTTGAGCGAGATCCTGGCCTCCGATGCCCTGGTCATGAAGATCATCCGCGACGAGCTCTTGGCGCTCAAGACCGAGTACGGCGACGCCCGGCGTACCGAGATCCTGGCCCAGACCTCGGAGATCGGCATCGAGGACCTCATTAAGGACGAGGAGATGGTGATCACCATCTCGCATGCCGGCTATATCAAGCGGAACCCGCTTACGAACTATCGCGCCCAGCGCCGCGGCGGCAAGGGCAAGGTAGGCATGGAGACCCGCGAAGAGGACTTTGTCGAGCGGCTGTTCATGGCGACCATGCACAGCTATATCCTCTTCTTCACGAACAAGGGGCGCGTATACTGGCTCAAGGTGCACCAGATCCCTGAGGCGGGTAGGCAGGCCAAGGGCAAGGCCATAGTGAACCTGCTGCAGATCGGCCAGGACGAGCGGGTCACTGCGGCCCTGCCGGTTCGTGAGTTCACGCCGGATCACTTCATCCTCATGGCAACCAAGCAGGGGATCATCAAGAAAACAGAGCTCGATGCCTACAGCCACCCGCGGCCATCGGGTATCATCGCCATCACGCTCGAGGAGGGCGACGATCTGATCGGCGCAGAAGTGACCGACGGTAAACGCGACGTGTTCCTTGGAACGAAGGATGGCCTCTCCATCCGGTTCAACGAGGAGGACGTACGCGAGATTGGCAGGACTGGAAAGGGCGTCATCGGCGTACGGCTCGACGAGGGGAACGAGGTCGTGGGCATGGAGATCGTGCGCGATGATTCAACGATCCTCACCGTCACGGAGAACGGATTCGGAAAGCGCAGCTCCCTCGAGGACTACCGGAGCCAGAGCCGGGGCGGCAAGGGCATCATCACCATCAAGACCACAGCGAAGAACGGCAGGGTCGTTGCCATCGCCCAGGTGTCCAAGGACGATGAGATCCTGCTGATCACCGGGAACGGGAAGATCCTCCGCACCCGGGCGAAGGACATCTCGGTGCAGGGACGGAACACCCAGGGCGTGCGGCTTCTTGAAACCGAAGAAGGCGACAAGGTAAAGAGCCTTGCAAAGGTCGTGGAGCGCGAGGAGGAGAAAGAGGTCGGGACCGAAAAGGACCTCCCCGCTTCACCGGTGACCGGGAACGCGTAACATGAGAAAGAGGCTGATGCTGATGCTCGTTCTCGGTGCGGCCCTTGCGGGGTTGGCCGGGTGCGAGCTCTTTGATAAACAGGCAACGCTCGAGTACGAAGCGGCGACCAAGCGCTGGTACGCCGGTGACTACCCGGCGGCGGTATCGATGTATATCAGCCTGGTGAAGAACCATCCCTACAGCCCCCATGCGGATAATGCGCTCTACTGGATCGGGGTCACCCAGTTCCTGTACCTGGGCGAGACCGAGAGGTCCCTGCAGACCTTCCGGCTCCTCCTGAAAAAATATCCGAGCCGTGACATGGCGCCTGCAGCACAGCTCTATATCGCCGAGATCTACGAGCTGGGCTACAATGACTATGTTCGTGCCATTGAAGAATACCGGAAGGCGACCCACTATTCCGACAAGGATGTGCGCGAGCGGAGCCTGTACAGTCTTGCTGACAACCTGTTCCGGGTCGGCAAGATTGACGACGCGCGGAGCACATGGAAGACCCAGGTTAAGGAGTTTCCCCGCGGCAGCAAGGCCGACCTGGCGCTCTACCGGCTGGGGACCACGGCGTTCTCTAAAGGCCAGATCGAGGAAGCGGAAAGCTATTACCGCAGGTCGCTTGAGGTGAGCAAGGACAAGGAGACCGTGGTCAAGGCCAAGTTCGCCCTTGCCCAATGCCTTGAGGCTTCGGAAAGCCTGAAGGCCGCCTTGGAGATCTACCAGGAGCTCGAGCCACTGTACCAGAACAAGGAAGCCATCCGGATCAAGATCAAGGCCCTGGAAACGCGGATCATCAAGAAAAGCTATTGACATCTCACAGGGGGCGTGTTACTTTTTATGCTCGATTTAAGGTTCGTCAGGGAACATTCGGAAGAGGTCAAGGCGGGGATCCGCAGACGCGGAACCGAGCTTGACCTCAGCGAGTTCCTCGCGCTGGACGAAAAACGGCGCAAGGCACAGCAGGAAGTGGACGATCTCCGGAGAAAGCGGAACGAGGTCTCCGAAGAGATCGGCAGGCTCAAGAAGGCAGGCCAGCAAGCCGACGACAAGGTCATCGAGATGCGCTCGGTCGGGGACTCCATTGCCGCGATCGAGGCGGTGGGCCGCGAGGCAGAAGAGGCCCAGCGGAACATCCTGCTGAACATCCCGAACCTGCCGCACGCGTCCGTTCCGGACGGCAGGGACGAGACTGGGAATGTGGAAGTGAAGCGGTGGTCGCCTGAAGGGACCGAACCGCGGAAGCTCTCCTTTGAACCCAAGCCGCACTGGGACCTGGCGGAATACCTCGACATCATCGATTTTGACCGGGCTGCCAAGATCACGGGAGCCCGATTCGCTCTTTATAAAGGCATGGGCGCAAGGCTCGAGCGGGCGCTCATCAATTTCATGCTCGACCTCCATACGACCGAGCACGGATATCTGGAGGTCCTTCCCCCGTTCATGGTGAACCGGACCAGCATGACTGCCACGGGACAGCTTCCCAAGTTCGAGGAAGAGCTCTTCCGCGTGGAGAACGGGACATACTACCTGATCCCCACGGCAGAGGTCCCGGTGACGAACATCCCCCGGGACGAGATCCTGGCCGATGAGGTCCTGACGCTCAAGTACACCGCGTACACGCCGTGCTTCCGCCGGGAGGCGGGTTCCTATGGCAAGGACACGCGGGGGCTCATCCGCCAGCATCAGTTCAATAAGGTGGAGCTGGTGAAGTTCGCGCGGCCTGAGGAGTCCTACCGGGAACTGGATGCGCTTCTGGCCGATGCCGAAGAGGTGCTCAAGCGGCTCGGCCTGCCCTACCGGGTCATCACGCTTTGCGCTGGCGATATGGGTTTCTCTGCGGCGAAGACCTACGACATTGAGGTCTGGCTTCCGGCGCAAAACCGCTACCGAGAGATCTCGTCGTGCTCCAACTTCGAGGACTTCCAGGCCCGGCGGGGCAATATCCGGTACAAGCCTCAAGGCAGCAAAAAGACCGAATACGTGCACACCCTGAACGGCTCCGGACTTGCCGTCGGGCGGACGGTCGTTGCGATCCTGGAGAACTATCAGCTGCCTGACGGCACCGTGGAGGTGCCGGAAGTGCTCAGGAAATATATGGGTGGTGCGGAAACGATCGTGCCCAGGAAGTAAGCGCGGAACAGCAGGGAATACTTGATGGTCAATGGCAACGCACGATGCGGCGGGAATGAGTTTTCAGGAACGGAGAGATGGCCGAGCGGTTTAAGGCGGCGGTCTTGAAAACCGTTGAGCGAAAGCTCCGGGGGTTCGAATCCCTCTCTCTCCGCCATACAATAATAGTTCTGAGTCCATGGTACAGAGTTCAGATTTCAGAAAAGCAGAAGATAAAACGTTAGCAGATTCTGAGCTTTGAACTTAGAACGTTGAACTGTACACTGAAGTTAAACGGAGAGGTGGCCGAGAGGCTGAAGGCAGCTGCCTGCTAAGCAGTTGTGGGGGTAACTCCACCCCGGGTTCGAATCCCGGCCTCTCCGCCAGTTATGACCGCGAGTGAGGAAATACAGACTCTATCATCGAATATCAAGAAGAAGGAGGAAGAACACAATGAAGAGGATCGTAGCAGCAGTATTGGTCGCCGGTATGCTCGTATCGTTCGCCGGCTGCAAGAAAAAAGAGGAGAAGCCGCAGCTGCCGGCCGGCCATCCCAGCACGGAAGGCGGTATGCCGCAGGCGGGCATGCCTGATATGCCGAAGGTCGACCGCACGGTCGTGGTGCCGAAGGAGGTCGCGGCAAAGTGGAAGTCGGTCAAGATTACGATCGAGGACAAGGCGGCGAAAGGCTCCAAGGAATATACCATCGCGGTAGGCGCCGAGCAGGCTATCCCGAACACGACCATCAAGGTGAAGGTGCTTGCGTTCCTGCCGGACTTCAAGATGGGCGAGAAGGAAATCACCTCGACATCCGACAAGCCGAACAATCCGGCAGCCCAGGTGTCAGTGACCGACGGCGGCAAGGAGGTCTGGAAAGGCTGGCTCTATTCCATGCATCCCGGTGTCCATCCGTTCCAGCACGAAAAGATCGGCCTGACCCTGATTGGCGGCGTTTCCAAGTAAACAGCGAACAATCGAACGAAATGATGCACAGGCGTGAGGGCAGCGCCTGTGCATCCTATTTTTGCGCCCATAGCTCAGTTGGATAGAGCGACGGACTACGAATCCGTAGGCCAGAGGTTCGAATCCTCTTGGGCGCGCCATTTTTCATATTTTGGTCACACGTGCTTGCCGGGCCGAAAGGCCCGGGCAGCGTATGAACCTCTGACCAAGGGGTCCTCGGGGAAAGATTCCCCTAGGCTTTGGAGGCGATGCCAGGGAGGGCGGGCACCCTCTGGGGAGCCACGCGCGGGCGACAGGTCATGAGGGTCAAATCCTCTCAGGCACGCCATGTTTGTTGATCACTGCCAGGAGCGGAGCGTGCGCGGACGAACGTCAGGGAGGAGTGGCTCGGCGTGCTCTGCGGTGACCGTATTATGAGCGACCTGGTGCGCAGGACCGATGAAGACCATATGCGGATGGCACTGGCGGAAGCCGAGAAGGCAGCCGCTGAGGGCGAAACGCCGATCGGCGCCGTGCTGGTTATCGGGGATCAGGTCATCACAACCGCGCATAATATGCGCGAAACGTGGCAGGACCCGACAGCGCATGCTGAATCCATCGTTTTGCGGGACGCGTCTGAACAGCTCGGCAGATGGCGTCTTCCTGATGCCACGGTCTTTGTGACCATGGAGCCGTGCCTGATGTGCGCCGGAGCCCTGGTCCTCGCAAGGGTCGGCAGACTGGTCTACGGCTGCAGGGATCCCCGGGCAGGCGCGTTGGGCTCGGTCTATGATGTCGTGAGGGATGGCAGGTTGAACCATGTGTACCGTATAACGCCGGGAGTGCTCGAGGCGGAATGCCGGTCGGTCCTTCAAGGCTTCTTTGAGAAGCTGAGAACATGATGATGCATCGCAGGGAAGCATTATCCGGTTTCATCGGGAGAGGTGGCCGAGCGGCTGAAGGCGGCAGTCTCGAAAACTGTTGTGGGGGTAACTCCACCGGGGGTTCAAATCCCCCCCTCTCCGCCAGTAAAAGAGAAGTGCAGAGTACCGAGTAAAATAAGCGTCAAGATGTGAGGCTTTGCTCTGAACTCTACACTGTGTCCTTTGTCCTGAAGTCAACGGAGAGGTGGCCGAGCGGCTGAAGGCGCACGCTTGGAAAGCGTGTTTAGGGAAACCTAACGTGGGTTCAAATCCCACCCTCTCCGCCATATTACGTATTGCGGATTTTGGAATGCAGATTGCGGAATGAAAATCCGAAATCTGAAATCTACAATTCGAAATTGAAACGCGCTCATGGGCCCGGGTCCTGCGCAACCACGTCCTGTGAACCCCGTCAGGTCCGGAAGGAAGCAGCGGTAAGCGGGAGCCGGGTGTGCCGCAGGGAAACCCGGGAACATGAGCTTTTTTTTCGCCGTCAGCGAGCGGGAGTTCATTGCAGAGAGCGTCGTGAGGGACCATGAGCTACCAGGTGTTTGCACGTAAATGGCGGCCGCAGGTGTTCGAAGACGTGATCGGCCAGGGCCATATCACGCGAACGCTGCAGAACGCCATTGCCACGAACCGCCTGGCCCACGCGTTCCTTTTCTCCGGTCCCCGGGGCGTCGGAAAGACCACGACAGCGCGCATTCTCGCCAAGGCCCTGAATTGCAAGGAGGGGCCGACCCCCACGCCGTGCGGCAAGTGTGATTCCTGCCTGGAGACCGCGGCAGGAACGTCCGTCGATGTCATCGAGATCGACGGCGCCTCGAACCGCGGCATTGAGCACATTCGTGAGCTCCGTGAGACCGTGAAGTACGCGCCCGTCGGCGGAAAGAACAAGGTCTACGTGATCGACGAGGTCCACATGCTCACGAACGAGGCGTTCAATGCGCTCCTCAAGACCCTCGAAGAGCCGCCGCCGCACGTCATCTTCATCTTCGCGACCACGGAACCCCAGAAGATCCCGGCAACCATTCATTCCCGCTGCCAGCGCTACAGCTTCAAGCGGATCGCGCTTCATGAGATCGCCGCAAAGCTCCGGGAGATCACGGACAAGGAGGGTATCAAGGTCAGCGACCAGGGCCTGGCGATGATCGCCCGGGCCGCTGAGGGCAGCATGCGGGACTCCCAGAGCCTCCTTGACCAGGCCGTGTCCTACAGCGGCATGGAGATCAGGAACGAGGACCTCCAGGCGATCCTCGGCGCGATCGGCCAGGAAACCCTGCGCTCCTTGGCAGACGGGCTCCTTGCCCGGGATTCCGCCGGACTGCTCAAGCAGATCGATTCGCTCCTGGAGCAGGGCCAGGACCTGCGGCAGCTTACGGCAGGGGTGGTGGAGCATATCAGGAACCTGATCGTTTCGCTGATCGCGAAGGAACCTGGAAAGATCGTCGAATTGCCGGCAGCGGACCTGGATGCGCTGAAACAACAGGCAGCAGGGACCGATGCAGAGCGGCTCATCATGCTGTTCGACAGCCTGTCCCGGACGCTCGATGAGATGCGATGGTCGCCCCATCAGCGCTTCACCCTCGAGGTTGGACTGGTGAAGGCGTGCAGTCTGGCCCCGTTGAGACCGCTTGGGGAGGTCCTTGAGCGGATGAGAGCGCTTGAAGCGAGGCTAGGTACGGGCGGCAAGAGCGTCGACTCCCGTAGCGAAGCGGTCCGCGAGCGCGCTTCCGGCTACGCGGCATCCCATCCGGTGCCGGCTCCAGGCGCCGGCCACAGCGACTCCTGGGGAAAGATCCTGGCGGCGCTCAAACAGAGGAAGCCGAACCTCGGCTCGGCCCTTCAGAACAGCAGGGTCGTGGAGAGCACGGATGAGGCACTGGTAATCGGGATCAAGGGGTCTTCGTTCCAGGTGGAGCTCGCGGACAAGAAGGAAAGCCGCGACATGATCGAGCAGCTTGCGGCCGAGGTCCTGGGAAAGCGCGTTCAGATAACCTTCCGGCTTCTGGCCACTGAAACCAAGCCTGAGCCCAAGTCTGCTGTGTCGAAGAAAACCTCTTCTGGAGAGCAGGACCCGTTCGTACAGGAAGCACTCAGCATCTTTAAGGGAAAGATCGTCGAACCCGAGAGCCAGGAATAAGGCGCCCGGGAACGCAACCCGGCCATTTATTTTTCTTATATCGCCATAATCCGCCCGTTTTCTCTTGCAAAAGAACCCGGATTTTTTTACTATAGTATTCCTTTTGCCCCGCTATTGGCAGAGCGTCAGCGACTTGCCGGAAGCAGAGGAGATCTTCCCGTGGGCGAGCGGCCATCATGGCTGCGGTAAACGGATGTTTTCATTCCAAGGGAGCTTAACGCTATGTCCAAGAACCTTCTGAATAATTTGATGAAACAAGCGCAGCAGATGCAGGAGCAGGTGAAGAAGCTCCAGGCAGAGGCCGGGAACAAGACCGTCGAGGCTTCCTCCGGCGGCGGCATGGTGACGGTAGTCGTCAATGGACGTCAGGAAGTGCTTTCCATCAAGATCGACCGGTCGGTGGTCGATCCGAACGACATCGACATGCTCCAGGACCTGGTTGCAGCTGCCGTGAACGAGGCGCTCCGCAAGTCCCAGGAGCTCATGAAGGATGAGATGGGCCGGCTGACCGCTGGCATGGGACTCCCGCCGGGACTGCTTTAGGTGACCATGGGAAGGGAGCCGAACGGACAGGACAGGACAACGGCGGTGAAGGAACACGATGCCTCGTCACCGGAGCCTTTGCGTACGAAAAAGCGTGAAAAGGCCGGGGACCAGGACGGGAAGATCTCCGGCAAGGCCCTGGGACGGACCGTAGAAGCGTTCATGCGGCTCCCGGGCATCGGCAGGAAGAGTGCGGAGCGTCTCGCATTCGCAGTGCTCGGCATGCCGAAGGAAGAGGCTGCAGGCATCGCCCAGGCGATCGTGGACCTGAAAAACAGCAGCCGCTACTGTTCGGAATGCAACAACATCACCGAGGAAGAGATCTGCGGCATCTGCCGCGATGAGAAGCGGGACCGCACCGTGATCTGCGTGGTCGAAGAGCCCAGCAACATCCTGGTCCTCGAAAAGACCGGCACCTTCCGCGGACGGTACCACGCGCTGCTGGGAGCGCTCTCTCCCCTCGACGGTATCGGTCCGGAGGACCTGAAGATCGACGGCCTCATGCAGCGGCTCAAGGTTGGCGGAGTGAACGAGGTCATCATTGCCACGAACCCAACGGTAAAGGGCGAGACAACGGCGATGTACCTTGCGAAGCTCATCAAGCCCCTTGGCATCAGCGTCAGTCGCATTGCCTACGGGCTTCCGGTCGGCGGCGACATCGAATACGCCGATGAGAACACGGTCCAGCGGGCGCTCCAGGGAAGACGGGAAATGTAAATAATTGCGGATCTCGGATTTTTATTTCGGATTGATAAATCCGCATTGCGCAATCTCAATCAGCAATTGAGTGGGAGGTTACCATGGCAGAAATGATCGAGATAAGATGGCATGGACGGGGAGGGCAGGGGACCGTCACCGCGGCCAAGGTGCTCGCGGACGCGTGCCTCTCCGGGGGCCGCAACGTGCAGGCCTTCCCGGAATACGGCCCGGAACGCGCAGGCGCCCCGCTCCGCGCCTATAACCGCATCAGCGATAAGGTCCTCCGGATGCACTGCCCGGTGCTGAATCCCGGCGTTGTATGCGTTGTGGACGCGACGCTGCTGGACGCCATCAACGTCGCCGAAGGGGCGAAGGATGATGCTGTGTTCGTGGTCAACACGAGCAAGGACCCGAAAGAGGTCCGCGAGAAGCTGAAAGCAAAACCGTCCCAGAAGGTCTTCGCCGTGGATGCGACGAAGATCGCCATTGAAACCATCGGAAGACCCATGCCGAATTCGTCCATGCTCGGCGCGGTGAACAAGGCCACGGCGATCGTGACCATGGAAGTGCTGCTCGATGATGTAAAGGGCAGTTTTGGAAAAAAGTTCGCCCAGAAGATCATCGACGGGAATCTCGCCGCCGTGAAGCGCGGGTACGAGGAGGTAAAGCAGGGATGAAACAGATGAAATGGAACGAGCTGCCCCACGCCGGGACGATCCTGAAGGCCGGCAATGCGAACGAATACAAGACCGGATCGTGGCGCACCTATAAGCCGCGATGGATCGAAGAGAACTGCATCCAGTGCCTCTTCTGCTGGATCTACTGCCCCGACTCGGCGGTCATGACGAAGGACGAGAAGATGACCGGCTTCGATTACGATCACTGCAAAGGCTGCGGCGTCTGCGCCATGGAATGCCCCGGGAAAAAAGGCAACAAGGCCATCGTCATGGAAGAGGAGGGCAAATAACATGGCTATAACCTCAACGAAGACCGTTGCCGTCACCGGCAACCAGGCGGTGGCCGAGGCGCTCCGTCAGCTGAATCCCGACGTGATGCCCGCCTATCCTATCACGCCGTCGACGGGCATCATGGAATCGTTCACCTCGTTCGTCTCGAACGGCAAGGTAGACACCGAGATGATCCTGGTGGAGAGCGAACACAGCGCCATGAGCGCCGGGATCGGCGCAGCGGCGGCAGGCGGCCGGGTGGCGACGGCCACCAGCGCCCAGGGCCTCGCGCTCATGTGGGAGATGCTGCACATCGCCTCGGGCTACCGCCTGCCGATCCTGATGGCGCTCGTGAACCGCGCACTGTCCGCGCCGCTCAATATCCACGGCGACCACTCCGACGGCATGGGCATGCGCGACTGCGGCTGGATCCAGCTGTTCTCCGAGAACGCCCAGGAGGCCTATGACAACACGATCATGGCCTACCGCATCGCCGAGCACAGGGACGTGCGCCTGCCCATCGCGGTCAACATGGACGGGTTCATCATCAGCCACTCCATCGAGAGCATGCAGTACATCGCCGACGCCGACGTGAAAAAGTTCGTCGGTGAGTACATCGCCGTCGATCCGCTCCTCGATATCGACAATCCCAAGAGCATCGGCGCCCTGGTGCTGACGGACTATTATATGGAGCACAAGCGCGCCCAGCACCAGGCCATGATCAACGCGAAGAAGGTCATCCAGGACGTTTCTACGGAGTTCGCGAAGCTCTTCGGCAGGAAATACGAGATGTTCGAAACGTACCGGCTCGAAGACGCCGACGTCGTCCTGGTCGCCCTCAACTCGGCCGCCGGCACGATCAAGGACGAGGTGGACCGCTACCGCGAGAAAGGCGTCAAGGCCGGCCTGCTGAAGCCCCGGGTCTTCCGCCCCTTCCCGTACGAAGAGGTGCGGGCAGGCGCTCAGGAACGCCAAGGCTATCTGCATCATGGACCGGGCGGACTCTTACGGCGGGTTCGGCCCACTCTTCATGGAGATCGCGTCGGCTGTCGCGCCGCTCAAGGGCCCCGTGCTGTTCAACAAGATCTACGGCCTCGGCGGCAGGGACCTGATGCCGCTCGATGTGGACCAGGTGATCGACGAGACCATCGAGGTCGCGAAGACCGGCAAGGCGAAGATGCTGAAGGATTATCTGTCGGTCAGGAGCTAATACGAACGTGTCAACTACGGAGACCATTCGACAGGCTCATGGTAGAGAGCACGGTCGAACGACACAGGGACACGGAGAATACGTGACCTGTCCAAGGAGAAGATGATAATGAGCGCACCGACTGAAGCAAAACCCATGACCCTGAAATCCCTGACGCACAAGAAAGACAACCTTTCCGGCGGGCACCGCATGTGCTCCGGCTGCGGCGCCCCGACCATCGTGCGCCAGGTGCTTCTGGCCGCCGACGAGCCGGTGGTCATCGCGAACGCCACGGGCTGCCTCGAGGTCTCGACCTGCCTCTTCCCGTACACGGCGTGGAAGGTGCCGTGGATGCACAGCGCCTTCGAGAATGCCGCGGCCACGGCTTCGGGCATCGAGACCATGTACCGGTCGCTCCGGAAGCAGGGGAAGCTCAAGAAGGAAATGAAGTTCATCGCCTTCGGCGGCGACGGCGGTACCTATGATATCGGGTTCCAGGCACTTTCCGGCGCCATGGAGCGGGGCCACCAGCTGCTCTATATTTGCTACGACAACGGCGCGTACATGAACACGGGCATCCAGCGTTCGAGCGCCACACCTTTCGGCGCGGACACGACCACCCAGCCGGTGGGCTCCCAGGTCCAGGGCAAGACACAGCGCAGGAAGGACCTCACGCGCATCATGGCGGCCCATAACGTGGCCTACGCCGCCCAGGCCTCGCCCCACAACTGGAAGGACCTGATGACCAAGGTCAAGAAGGCGCTGGCCACGAACGGTCCCGCTTACCTGGGCGTCGTGGCCCCCTGCAACCGCGGCTGGCGCACCCAGACCAACGACTCCATCCTGCTCTCCCGGCTGGCCGTGGACACCTGCTACTGGCCTCTCTACGAGGTCGAGGCTGGAAAGTGGACCATCAACTACGACCCCAAGGAACGGAAACGGCCGATCACCGAGTGGCTTAAGCCCCAGGGAAGGTTCAAGCATCTGTTCGCGCCGGGCAACGAGGGGATGCTCGAGAAATTCCAGAAGCTCGTGGACGACGACTGGGAAAGCCTCCAGAAGATGGCGGGAGCGTTCGGGAAAAAATAGCTCGGACAGTTCAAGGCAGCATCTACGCAGCCGGGAGTTGTTGACCCGGCTGTGTTCGTTTCCCGGCCGACCAGCATTGAAGCTCCCTGCAGCAAGCTGCAGGGAATCTTCGATCCTCCAGGAACTTTTATTATTCTAATCGCTCGCTAATCCCCTGCACTCGCGGTTCCCCTCGTAAACGCTGGGGGCAAGACCCTGCAGCAAACTACGGGGAATGCGCCCGCTCCTGCATTCAAAAAAACCCTTGAAATCTCGTCATTACTGTGGTTAAATAGCACTCTATATCGGGCAAAACGGCTTTTTTTCAACAGTTACGAGGAGATAAGCGATGATCGGTTCCGATCTGGTGATGTACGACGAGGAGTTCAAGCTCATTGATGCCGAGCTGCAGCGGCTCCTGGCGCAGTCCAATGCAAAGGTCGTGTTCCTGGTCGACAAGAACGGTCAATTGATCGCCGCCACCGGCGAAACAGAGAATCTGGACACCACTTCGCTCGCCTCCCTCACCGCAGGCAACATCGCCGCGACCGGCGGCATGGCCAAGCTCCTCGGGGAAAAAGAGTTCTCCATCCTTTTTCACGAAGGCCAGCGCGACAACATCCACATTTCCATCATCGGCCAGCGCGTCATTCTCGTGGTGATCTTCGACCAGCGCTCGTCCCTTGGGCTCGTGCGGCTTAGGGTCAAGAAAAGCGCCGAAATCCTGGGGAACATCTTCAACCAGCTCCTCCAGAAGGTCGAATCCGGAAAGGGCCCGGCCAAGGGCGCCGACTCACCGTTCGCCGAGATCACCGACGAAGACATCGACAAGCTCTTTGGATAACCCGGCCGCGAACGTGCCAGGAGAGGAATTACCGTACTATGTCGTTCATTAATTATTCATCGCGCGAGATCAATTGCAAGATCGTCTACTACGGCCCTGGCCTCTGCGGAAAGACGACGAACCTGCATTACATCTACAAGAAAACGAATCCCGACAGCAAGGGGAAGATGATCTCGCTCGCCACCGAGACGGAGCGGACGCTCTTCTTCGATTTCCTGCCGCTCGCCTTAGGCGAGATCCGGGGCTTTAAGACCCGGTTCCACCTCTATACGGTGCCCGGCCAGGTGTTCTATGATGCGAGCCGCAAGCTCATCCTGAAGGGCGTGGACGGCGTTGTCTTCGTCGCCGACTCCCAGGTGGAGCGCATGGAGGCGAACGTCGAGAGCGTCGAGAATCTCCGGATCAACCTGGCCGAGCAGGGCTACAACCTCGATGCCATTCCCTACGTTATCCAGTACAATAAGCGGGACCTGCCGAACGTGGTTCCCGTGGCCGAGATGAAGAAGGCTCTGAATCCCCGCGGCGTGCCGGACTTCGAGTCCGTGGCCTCGGAAGGCGGCGGCGTGTTCGACACGCTCAAGTCCATCGCCAAGCTGGTCATCATGGAGCTGAAGAAAGGCCAGGAGGGCGGGTAGGAGAACAGGACACGGAACGAAATAACCCGTTGACAGGACTGGCGTTCTATGGTAATTTGCCGGCCTGCAATCGGCACCTTTCCAGCAAAAAACATATTCCCGGATAGCTCAGTCGGTAGAGCGGGTGGCTGTTAACCACCATGCCGCAGGTTCGAGTCCTGCTCCGGGAGCCAGTTCGATGCGCCCTGCCTCTTAACTAGAGGCAGGGCTTATTCATGGCGAGCCTGTCGAAGCATATGTGGTGAACTGCATCGAACTATGAAAAAAGGGCGTGCATCGAACTGCCCTGAGCACAGTCGAATGGCCAATACAAAGCAGAATTTCTCCGAGAGAGGTTCTGCTTTTTATTGGGGAGCTTGCCTGGGTTATGCGGTGTATATTCTCCGCATGCAAAACAGCCGTTACTATGCGGGCCTGATCAAGAGCCCTGCTCGTCGAGCGCAGACCTCATACCTTTCTACACCGATCTCATCCTCAGGAAGCCTTGACCGACACCTTTTCAAACTGCAAGTTCCTCTGTCTGATATACTTTCGCCGGCTTTCGGTCAATAAAATAGCTTGCCGGGAATTTTCCTTCATGTTATTGTATTGACAGCGAAAAAGCGGCTGGATACACTTTTTTCAAACCACATAGGGCACGTGCAACCTCCCTTTCGCAATGATAGCCATCAATAATAATATAGGTGATATTTCAGCATCGCATACAAAGATCGTCGCGCCTGAATTAAGGGCGTGATCGATCACCGCAGCGAAGCGTTGCTGCCTGTCTTCGATGTTTCAGATCAAGGAATGCGCAGGGCCCGGACAGCGGGCAGCAACCAGGACACACCTGTACGTGTTTGTGCTCGAGACGCCATCCCGGTAACAGGCATAACTGAGCAGGTCCGCACGAGGTCCTTGAATCCAGGAGCGAACGCATTCCCTGCATCCTGCTGCGGGATCAGCGAGCGATTAGGATGACGAGGCTCACTTGAGGGTCGAAGATTCCCTGCAGCTTGCTGCAAGGAGCTTCAACACTCGGGATGGACGCTCGTTCCCTGCATGCGGCCGCCAAGGGAAGGTCATCAAGAGCTTCGAAATCGCCGGATCGAGCCTGCTGTTCTACGCAGATAGTCTGCGCCACAGCTTGCCTGCTGCAGCCTATCGATCATCACGAACTCCTGACGGCATGACCATTTGAGGATGTTGACACCCTTTGTGCGTCAGGGTATCATGACATCGATTTGCCATGGCAAGACAGAATACACCATATCGAGACAGGTCCTTGACGGCATTCCCCGGGCTGTTGCATTCGCAGGGCAGCTCCGGTCCCCGAAGCAGGATTGCTCCTGCCTTCCGGGCCATTCGATCCATCCCTCCGCGCCCGCTCAGCATATATTTTTTTGCAGGACTGGTCTTCCTGAGCAGCATGCTCGTTGCCGGGTGCAACAAAGAACGTGCCGGGGCTTCCCGACCGCAACAACAGCGGCAAACCCTTCACCTCGGGCTGGTGCCCGAACAGAGCATCTTCAAGCAGATCCATCGCTATGAGCCGCTTGCGGATTATCTCTCGCGGCAGATGAACGTGAACGTCAGCCTCTCGGTCATGCCCGGCTATGACAAGGCCCTGAGCAGCTTTACGGCAAAGAAAATGGACGCGGCTTTTTTCGGAAGCATGACCTATGTTCTCGCTCATGCCAGGCTCGGCGTGGAGCCCATAGCGCGACCGGTGAACCTGGACGGGACCTCGACCTATTATGGCGTGATGTTCGTTCGAAAAGACAGCAACATCCGGTCGGTCCGGGAGATGAAGGGAAAGCGCCTGGCCTTGGTCGACAGGAACACGATGGCGGGATACCTCCTTCCCCTTGCGTATTTCAAAAAAGCGGGTGTCGATTATACGACCTATCTCAAGGAGTTCTATTTCTCCGGCACTCATGAGGATGTCATCCATGATGTTCTCGACCGCAAGGCCGACATCGGTGCGGCCAAGAGCACGGTATTGATGCGGCTCTCAACAGACGATGCCAGGGTAAAGAACGACCTTCTCATCCTGGCGCGAACCCCTCTCGTGCCCGAGAACTGTCTTGCCGTGCGACGGGACCTCAGCGCGACCCTTAAAGACCGGCTCAAGTCCGTGCTGCTGAACATGGACAAAGACCAGGAGGGGATCCGAGTCCTGCAGGAATTCAAGATCCGCAAGTTCATTGAAACGAGTGACAGCGATTTTAACTCCGTCTACTTCTTCGCACGGGAGCTCGACATCGATCTGAAAGCCGGGTTCGATGCAACGGTACGATGAAGATCAAGCTCATCATATTCCTCAGCATTTCCATTCTTCTCGCCGTGGTCGGCGGAAGCTACCTCCTGGTAATGAGCGAGCGACGCATAGCTGATTTTGACTATTTGATCATGCTGCACGAGGTCGAGATCCTGCGAAACCAGCTTTTGCTCAGCGTACGGACCGTAGAGGCGGACCTCTATTCGCAGCGATCTCGCCTTCCGGCAGGTGTTGATGAGATCGTAGGACATGTGAGCAAGATGGAAAGCACGATGAAATCGTGCTTCGAGTGTCATCACGAGGAGAGCGTGAATGCGCGGCTCAATGACCTCGATGACCAGGTCGGCGATTTCGGCCATTCGCTGAGCAGGATACTGACCCTTCGGGCGAACAGGAAACGATATGAAGCCGAGGTGGAAAAGGCCCACATCATCGCGGATTCGCTCGTGAGCAAGATCAACACCATGATCATCCTGACTGGCACGAAGCTCAACGAGAAGACGGAGATATCCCTTCGGAACGTTGCCAGGACAAAACTGATCATGGTCGTTCTCGTCGCGGCCGGTCCCGTGATGATCGCCATTCTGGGGCTGACAGCGCTCGCGGGCTTTACGAAGCCGATCAAGGTCCTGCTGGAAGCCACGCGAAAAATGAAGGCAGGCAATCTGGACATACGGACCGCAGGCCTGAAAAACGAGTTCGCGGAGCTGGGCCAGGCCTTTGACGACATGGCGATCTCGCTGCAGAAGCACACGCAGATAATTGAAGAGAGCGAAAAACGCTATCGGCATCTGTTCGAAAGCGCCGCTGACGCCATCTTTATTCTGAGCGTTGAGGAAAATACGGCCGGCGAAATCCTGCAGGCAAATCAGGCTGCAGCCAGAATGCATGGCTATACCGTGGAAGAGCTCATGACGATGAACATCCGGGACCTCGATACGCCGGACGCGGCGTTGGGGATCCCGATACGCATTGACCGGATGCTGAGAGGGGAACGGGTGAGAACACAGATCAACCATCAGACACGGGACGGCACCATATTCCCGGTCGAAGTCAGCGCCAGCATTTTTGAGGTCGGGAACCATAAGTATATCCTGGCGATCGACCGCGACATCACCGAACGCAAACAAACGGAAAATGCCCTTCAACGGGCACAGCAGATACGGGTCGCGGGAGAGATGGCCACGGGCCTTGCACACGAGATCAAGAACCCCCTTGCGGGCATCAAGGCCGCGATGGAGATGCTTTCCCGCGAAACCTACTTTCCGGAAGAAGACCGGATCGTCCTGAACAAGGCCATTGATGAGATCAAGCGGATCGAGTATTTGATGAAGAGCCTGCTGAACTTTGCCCGGCCGCCGAAGCCGCAACTGGTCAGGACCGACGTGAACGCGGTCCTGGAAACCGTCCTCGGCTCGGTCCTGAAAGACCCTGCCTACGCGCGGGACGCATCGCGTGCCATTGAAATTCAAAAGAACTACGACCTCCATCTCCCGGCGGTCATGGCAGACCCCATGCAGCTTCAGCAGATCTTCATGAACCTGCTCCTGAACGCAGCTGATGCCATGCCTGAGGGGGGCATCCTGGTCCTCGAAACAATGTTCGATCACGGGCTCGGGATGCTGCAGATCAAGATCTCCGATACCGGCACGGGCGTTGATGCCGCGGTCATCAACAACATATTTCAACCGTTCTTTACGACAAAGGCCAAGGGGACCGGTCTTGGCCTGGCCATAACCAAACGATTAGTCGAGGAAAATGAAGGGCAGATCAGCATCGAAAGCAAAGCGAACGGCGGAGCAGTGTTCATCATAACACTTCCGGCTTTGCACCAAGGAGAATCGCAGGCATGAAAATACAGGGTAGGATCTTTCTGGTTGATGATGATGAGCTGATCAATTCCATGCTCTCACGGATGTTGAAAAGCAGCGGATACGAGATCCGCACGTCGACCAGCGCCATCGATGTTGTGAGCAAGATCAAATCCTGGTCTGCCGACATCGTACTGCTCGATATCAGGATCGGCGACCGGAGCGGTATTGATGTGCTGACGGAGCTTGTCAAACAGGAAATCCCGGCGCAGGTCGTCATGCTGACCGCGGATGACACCGCGGAGTCGGCGGTAAAAGCAATGAAGCTCGGCGCAGCGGACTACCTGACGAAGCCTTTTAATATCGATGAAGTGAAGATCGTGCTCCAGAACATCATGGAACGGGGCAAGTTGAAGCAAGAGGTCGTCTATCTGAGAAAAGTTCAGTCAGAGGTCTTCGAAAAGGAGATCATCGGCAAGTCGAAGGAGATCCAGGATGTAAAGACCAAGATCAAGAGGATGGCCGATGCTGCGGTCTCAACGATCCTGATCACCGGCGAGAGCGGTACCGGCAAGGAGCTGTTCGCACGGTATGCTCACCGTCTGTTCCATGATGTCACCCAGAAAGGATATGCGCCGTTCATCAAGATCAACTGCGCGGCCCTCCCGGAGACGCTGCTCGAGTCGGAGCTCTTCGGGCATGAAAAAGGGTCCTTTACCGATGCAAAAGCGGATAAAAAAGGACTGTTCGAGCTCGCTCAGGGGGGCTCGATCCTCCTGGACGAGATCGGCGATATGAAGCAGAGCCTTCAGGGGAAGCTGCTCCGGGTGCTGGAGGAACGAACGGTAAGGCCTGTGGGGGGAAGCGAGGAGATCCCGATCGATGTTACGGTGATCGCAACGACCAATACGGACCTGAAGAAAGCAGTGGAGAATGGCGAGTTCAGGATGGACCTCTTCTTCCGGTTAAGCGCGTTCCATCTGCACATACCGCCTCTTCGGGAGCGGAAGGTGGATGTCCCGGTCATCATCGGGCACTATCTGTCCTCCTTCGTCATGCAATATAAACGGCCGACCACGACGCGCATCTCTCCCGAGGCGGAGAAGATCCTGATGGCCTACGAATGGCCGGGCAATATCCGGGAGCTGAGAAACCTGCTTGAACGGCTTGTCGTCCTCGAAGGGGCGGAAGAGATCCTGCCCGAGCATCTGCCGAGCTGGCTGACCAGCAAATCAGGCATTGCGACCACGGCTTCCCGTGACCGGATCACGCTGCCGGAACAGGGCGTTTCGCTCGAGGAGCTGGAAAAAGACCTCATCATGCAGGCACTGGAGCGTACACATCATAATAAGACCCAGGCAGCCAAGCTCCTGAGCCTCAGTTATGATGCGTTCCGTTACCAGGTGAAAAAGTTCGGACTGGAATAGCCTCGTGCAACGGTCGCATCCAATCTTCATGAACCGATAATGTGTAAAATCTTACTGAATGTTATGGGGGAAGGAGACGATAGTTAGCTGTATTTCTTTCACTGGCGCCATCGGCAATTATAGTGATAGCCTAATTTCCTGTTGACGAAATCCGAATTCGCCTTATCGGTCAGCGGGTCTTTCCGTCGCTCCGCTTACTGCAGGAAGTGGTTTATATTGTTCATGGAGTTGACGAACTGTATGCCAACATGATGAGCTTCCGGAGTCCCCGATCGAGCACTCCAGCGGACCACTCCTTCGCACTGGACCTGGGCGTCACAAAGTTTCAGGATATAACCAGGGTCCAGCCCGCAATCTGTTCGAATGCGCATGCCCCCCTCACTGATATCGAGGATGTCTGCAGTGAGGACGTCAGGGGTGTTTTTTTCATGAAAAGGGAATGCGACGTAATTGATTTTTCTGGCAACGGGTATGCGTTTATGTTTGCGGCAGCCATCGGCAAACCACGTTACAAAAGAATCCACATCGTCTTTCAGCGCGCTGCTTACATCACTATATCCAAGCTTGCCGGTCGTAAGAATCTGGTCAACAAAGGCCCTGAGGCGGTACAGATCAAAAGGCTTCGCTATCAGAAGAACTGCATTTTCCTGAATGTCACGCATCATCGTTTCCGATATCTCGCTTCCCGTCATAATGATGATCTTCATCCAGGGAGAAGCCGGGCCTAACTTTTTCATGATCTCAAGGCCGCTCATATCGGGGAGATGAATATCAAGGATGCATAGATCAAACCGGTTTTCGCTGAAGGCCTTCAATGCGGATTTCCCGTCCGCTGCTGATATGACTTCTGTATTCGCATCCTTAAATATTGCGGAAAGTGAATAGAGAATCAGATGTTCATCGTCAACAATAAGGATTTTTTTCATTTTATTGGTAAATGAGAGAGAGACTTGATTTTTCGTTTATCTCGCGACATTTTCTATCGTTAAAATCTTCGTAACCATTTAAAATTAAAGCAATTTTCATACCATTATCAACTTCAAGCAGGAGTTCCTTGTTTTCTAGGCAGTTATATATATATTCTTGCTAAAGCATAAAAAAATTCCTGGGAAAAATTCCTTAAGTCTGGTGAATTAACGGCACTGACATGGAATTTTCCACTATTAATATTATGCTGTGCCAAGATGCCCCGCCCCTTGGGGCGGGGTGGTTCACTCTTCTCAGGCTGTTTTTTTGAATATTCGAAACCACGAAGATTTTTTATTCTTTAAATTTTTTTTAGTATAGTAAACTTTGCCTAAATTGTCCAGCATTACTGACTTTAAATTTCATTAACTATAAATTAGCTATAATCTTGCGCCTTGTTATTGAGTTGTGGAATATAATGAGATGCTCTCGCAGACCGTATATTTTGGGTTTATGATCGGCGGGATCAGCTGTCCGTCGAAAGATTTCAAGGACGTGTTCTCGATCAATTTCCGCGGAGCGTCAAGTACGGATCCGGCGTCCTCGCCACTTCGTTGAGATTTCAGCGATGGGGTATCATGCACTCGTCGATCTTCGATACCAGGGGAAGAAGCTGGGATGGGAGTAACGAGGGCTCAGCTTCACGGGAAGGATTTTTACAACAGCCTGCTAATGCCGGAGCCCGTTCTAGGCGGTCTCATCCGTCACACGCTGGGTTCCCGCCCGGTAAGCTTCCGCCGGGCCTCCGCTCATGCACCACCGGACGCTTCCCGTTCGTTCTGTGCGCCACGCTTTTTCCCTTCCCCTCACGTTTCAGGCCGTTACGACATCATCCCTCCTGTTGAGTTTACTTCCCGATATTCCGGCTATTTCACGGAGCGTAATGGTTATATGACCGTTTTGTAAGACTTACGATGGATAAAGCACGTTGAATAATACCGTGTGAAATAGCTTGTTCCCGGCGCTTAATACCTTGATAAAAAAACAAGTTTCTGTCTCGACCAGCATATTGTTGAAAAAATAAACAAAAGAGGTTGGCCTGAATCTTGCTCTTGCCAGAGATTAAAACCCATCGTGTGGCGAGGCATTGCAATTCGCATTCGGGAGCAATGCTGATATCGAGCGCGGCAACCCGACAATTGATCTGGGGTTTATCAGGAGGAGAACATGAACACGCTGTTGATCTGGCTGGCTACTTGCTTGCTGAAAAAAGGTGTTCGTTCTCTAATAATTGTATTTGCGATCGTGATGGCAGTCAGCCTGTCAATACGGTCTCTTCCGGCCAATGCGGAGGAAGGGGGCAATGATCATTGCGCCGCACCTCCGATATCCACGATTACCTCTCCTCTTGCCGGCGCTCAAATCGGCGGCGTTACGACGTATACCATCACGGGCACGGCGAGCAGCGCGGGAACAGGCGTACTCAAAGTAAAGGTTTCCACGAATGGCGGCAAAAACTGGCATTTGGCCACCGATACCTCGGGCAATGCGTCCTGGACTACCTGGAGCTTCACCTGGAAAATGATTTCCAACAAGGCTGATAATGACGGAGATATCGATCCTGATGAGAAAAACGTACTCAAGGACGGCAGCTATGTCATCAAATCGCGCGCCAAGAGCCACTCCGGGTGCGTTGAAACCGCCGGCCCGGGGGTGACCGTGACCGTAGATAATACCGAGCCCGTCACCGCGGCTTCTGCCGCCGGTTACGTTTTCGGCAGTCTGACGGCGACCAGCCCGGTCAGCGTGATACTTTCCGCAAGTGACGGCGCCGGCTCCGGTGTGGCAGCCGGCTATCCAAAGTATTGCGTCGACACGGCCAATACGTGCGCGCCGAATCTTGCATACAGTTCGGCAATCAACGTTACCTGCGCCCCCGGCTCGACATGCACCCAGTATGTGCGGTACTATTCACTCGATCGGGCGGGCAACAGCGAGGTCGTACAGAGCTCCATGGTCAAACAGAATGTTCTGGACCTGCTGGCGCCGGTGACCACGGCGTCCCCGGCGGGCGGAAGGTCCAGCAACTTGCAGACGGTGACGCTCAGTTGCGATGACGGCGCGGGTTCGGGCTGTGCGAGAATCTATTACACTACGGACGGCTCGACGCCGACAACGAACTCAGCCGTGTATGCCGGGCCGATCTCCATTTCAAAGACCTCCACTGTAAGTTTCTTTGCCGTCGACCATGCGGGAAACAGCGAGGCGGTAAAATCGATTGCCTACATCATTACCTACCATGTCACCACAGACGCGGGAGCACACGGCAGCATATCATGCGGCCCGGTAACGGTGGACTATAACGCAAACTCGCTGTGCACGATTACGCCTGATGCCGGATATCACATAGCGGGTGTGTCGGCAGGCCTGACCGGCGGGGCCTTGAATCCGGTAGGAGCGGTCACTTCCTATCTCCTGGCCAATGTCACGGCCGACATGACCATTGCGGCCGCGTTCGCGATCAATACTTTCACGGTAACGCCTTCGGCGGGACCGGGAGGCAGCATCAGTCCGAGCACGCCCCGGACTGTGGACTACAACGGTGCGGCTCTGTTCAGCGTGACACCTGACACCGGACATCACCTTGTGGCGGTCACGGGCTGCAACGGAACATTGTCCGGGAACACCTACACCACGGGGGCCATCTCGGGAGACTGTACCGTGTCGGCTGCGTTCGCGATCGATACTTTCACGATCACGATGAATACGGGGACCCATGGGAGCGCCTCCTGCGACCCCACCATGGTGACCTACAATGCGGCCTCCACGTGCGTAATAACGCCCGATGCCGGATATCACGCCTCGGTCACGGGCTGCAACGGAACATTGTCCGGGAACACCTTCACCACGGGGGCAATCACGAGCGACTGTACCGTGTCGGCGGTTTTCGTGATCGATACCTTTACAGTCACGCCGATGGCGGGCGCAGGCGGGAGCTTCGCTCCGAACGCCCCGCTGACCGTGAACTATCATGGTACGGCGACGCTCACCGCAGTTCCGGATGCCGGGAATCACGCAACGATCACGGGCTGCGGCGGCACGCAGTCCGGAAACACCTTCACGATCACGGCCGTCAAAGAAAACTGCACGGTGTTTGCGACCTTTGCCAACGGCGCGCCGAGCATGCCGGAGATCGACTTTCCTCTTCCGGCGAGCCAGACGGGTTTGACCCCGTCTCTTGAGGTCAAAGCCTCCACGGACCCCGACGGCGACGCGCTCACCTACACGTTCGAGATTTATTCGGACCCGGAGCTCAGTGAAGGTGCGCGCGTGGCCCAGGCCGCGACAACGAGCGCGAGCTGGGTAGTCCCGTCCGCCGCGCTCGCAGACAACACCATGTATTACTGGAGGGCCAAGGCCGCCGACGGATATCTATCGAGCGATTGGATGCCCACGGCCAATTTCTTCGTGAACACGGCCAACGACAACCCCACCACCCCGAACATCAGTTCGCCCCAGGATGGCGTACAGGTGACGACACTTGCACCCGCCCTCAGCGTCACAAACGCTTCGGACGTGGATTTCTACGACGCATTGAGCTATGACTTCGACGTCGCTACGGACGCCGGCTTCACGAATATCGTAGCGAGAACATCCGGTATCGCCAAGGGCGCGGGGGGCGCCACGTCCTGGATCGTGATGCCGGCGCTGTCTGAAAACAGTCTGTATTACTGGAGGGCCAGGGCCAAAGACACGAATGGCGGGGAAAGCGTATGGGTGAGCGCCTCCTTCTTCGTCAATACGGCCAACGATTCGCCGACCGCTCCGGTGATCAAGACGCCGTCCGACGGCGGCGAAGTTGCGACATTTACACCAACGCTCGTCATGAACAACGCGACGGATCTCGACAGTCACTTCCTTATGTACACATTCGAGCTCGACACAGTCAATACGTTCGACAGTCTAAACAAGCAGGCCTCCGGACTCATCGCGGAAGGTGCAGACACCACGGCCTGGACGCCGGCGGCCCTCACCGAGAACACCACCTACTACTGGCGGGCGAAGGCCGGCGACGGCCAGGCGGACAGCCCCTGGGTCACGGCGAGCTTCTTTGTAAACACGGTCAACGAGACCCCGAGCGTGCCTACGCTGCATGGGCCCGCGAACAACAGCTGGGTCACGGTTTTGGCGCCTTCGCTCCAGGTCAACGCCTCCATTGACCCGGACAACGACGGCGTCACCTATGCGTACGAGGTCTATTCCGACAGCGCCCTTACTTCCAGGGTGATGGCTTTCTCCGGCGCGGGGACCAGTTGGACCATCAACAGGAACCTCATCGACAACACCTGGTACTGGTGGAGGGCGCAGGCGAAGGACGAGCACGGGGCCGTAAGCGGTTGGACAACGGCAAGCTCGTTCTTCGTAAACGATAAGGGGTATAACGATCCTCCGGGCATCACCATCATCAAGCCGGGCGCTTCGGATTCAACGAACGCCGCGGGTTACACCATCGCATGGACGGCGTCCGATCCGGACAGCGACCCTGTGGTCACGCTCTTCTACGACACGACCGGCTCCGGATTCAGCGGCGTCCAGATCGCAACCGGGATGCGCCTGTCCGACCCCGTAAGCAGCTATGTCTGGGACATCTCCGGTCTTGGCGGCGGAACCTACTATGTGTACGCCAAAATCGACGACGGGACCACGGCTGTGTATGCTTACTCAGGACCGCTGACCATCGTCAGGGTCCCGACCTATGACGTAACGGCCACAGCGGAGGCCACCGGAAGCATCACTCCGTCGGGCACGATAAGGGTGAACCAGGGAGACAGCCTGACCTTCAAGGTCACGCCGAATGCAGGATACGTGGTGCGGTCATTCTGGGTCAACGGCGCGCCGAAGACATTATCACCCGACGGCGTCTATACCTTGAGCAACATCCAGGCGAGCGCCACTGTCCAGGCTTTCTTCAAGGTGATACCGTATACCATCACGTCCGCGGTGGTGCCGGCAAACTCGGGCAAAATAACCTCACAGGGCGTGAACGCCCTCGGCACCTACACGTATTATATCTATAGCCCCGACAAGACCTACGACCTTGCCCCGAACGCGGGCTACCACCTTTTGGATGTGCTTGTTGACGGCGTATCCCGGGGGTTGGTGACCTCGTACACCTTCGTAAACGATCAGGCAAACCACACCATCACGGCTCTCTATGAGCAGAACCAGCCCTACATCATCGCCGCCCATGCAGGGCCGAATGGCTCCCTATCGCCGTCAGGCGACGTATCGGTGATCGGCGGCACCAACCAGACGTTCACCTTCACGGCCGCCGCAGGGTACCGCGTCCTCGACGTGCTCGTTGACGGAACCTCGGCGGGCGCGATGAACTCCTACACGTTCGTCAACGTCCAGGCAGGCCATACGATCAGCGCCACCTTCACGCCCGACGTCTATACCATCACGGCCGCGGCGGACGTGAACGGGAGCATAGAGCCCTCGGGCGCATTAACGGTGAACAAAGGCGCAAGCCAGACATACACGATCACACCGGCTGACGGCTACCAGGTGTCGTTCGTGATCGTCGACAACGCCCAGAAGGGGGCGATAACGACGTATACCTTCGCGAACATCGCGGCGAACCATACCATTAATGCGTACTTTAAGGTGAAGACCTACAACATCATAGCCAGTGCGGGAGCCGGGGGCAACATAACGCCCTCGGGCACGGCCACGCGGAACATCGGCACCGACCAGACCTACACCATCACTCCGTCGCCGGGATACCACATAGCCGATGTCGCTGTCGACGGCCTGTCGCAGGGCGCGGTGGCTACGTATACCTTTGCCTCGCTATCGGCCGACCACACCATTACGGCAACATTCGCGCCGAACCCATCGTATACCCTTATTGCAAGCGCGGGGCCCAATGGAAGCATATCGCCGACCGGCCAGATATCCGCGCTCGGCGGCACCAGCCGGACCTTTTTGATCGTCCCGGCCGCGGGGTACCGCGTGGCTGATGTGACCGTAGACGGAGCGTTACAAGGCGCGGTGACGGCCTATGTCTTTACGAACATTGCGGCCGACCACACCATTTCGGCCACATTTGCCTTGATCCAATATTACGACATAACCGCGGGCGCGGGGCCGAATGGAAGCATATCGCCCTCGGGTACGGTTTCCGTGCCGGAGTTCACCAACACGACCTACACCATCACCCCGGCTCCGGGGTACCGCGTGTTGGACGTGCTGGTTGACGGCGCATCCGTAGGCGCGAGGATATCCTATACATTCTCTAGCGTCCAGGCGGTCCATACGATCAGCGCAACCTTCACGCCGGATGTCTATACCATCACGGCCTCTGCCGATGTCAGTGGAGGCATCGCGCCGGCGGGTACGATAACGGTGAGCAAGGGAGACAGCCTGACCTTCACGATAACACCGGATGCGGGATACGAGGTGCGGAGCTTGATCGTTGACGGCGCCAACAGGGGCGCTGTAACGACCTATACCTTCGCGAATATTGCGGCGAACCACACCATCAGCGCCTACTTCAAGATTATTACCTACACCATCACGGCTGCAACGGACGCCAATGGGACCATCAGCCCTGCGGGCGTCAGCTTCGTGAACATCGGCGCCGGCAAGACCTACACCATTACGCCAAAACCGGGGTACCACACAGCAGATGTCCTTGTTGACGGGACATCAGTCGGCGCAGTGGGTACGTATGTCTTTACCAATGTAACGTCGAGCCACACCATCACGGCGACATTTGCGGAGAATCCTGCATACACTATCACAGCCCCTGATGATATGGATTTTGCGGGGATGCACGGCAGCATCTCGCCGGCGGGCATCAGCACCGTGCTGGGCGGCACCAACAAACGGTTCGATATCATCCCGGATGCTGGGTACCGCGTGGACAATGTGCTGGTAGACGGCGCTTTAGTCGGCGCGGTGACCTCCTACACGTTCTTCGACATCCAGAAGAACCACACGATCAGCGCAACGTTCACGCCAGATGTCTATACGATCACGGCGACGGCTGGCATCAACGGGAACATCACCCCGGCGGGCGCGATAACGGTGAACAAGGGAGACAGCCTTACGTTCACGGTCACACCGGATGCAGGGTACACGGTGTTCAGCGTGATCGTCGACGGCGCAAACAAGGGCGCCATAGCGGCCTACACCTTCACCAACGTCACGGCGAACCATACCATCAACGCCTACTTCCAGTAATGCCTCGGTCAGTTTTGCAAGGCTGTGCAGGCCGGACCTGATGGTCCGGCCTTTTTTGTGAAAATTTCGTGCCAAGGTCCCGGAGGTGAACGGACAAGAGCGGAAAAACCCCTGTCGCGGTGCAGCGGCCGGGCTCTCAATAAAGCCGGTTTGGCGCGGTTGAGTTCCGCCTGTCGCAGTGGTATAATCACCCGGTTGCGAAGAGACAAGGAAAGCATAGCCATGCAAGGCAAGCGCAGAAGAGAGGAATGGCCAACGCATGCGTTTTTTTGTTTTAGAAATCACCTATCTCATGTTTTTTTTATCCGGCGCGGCAGCGCTGATCTACCAGGTCGTGTGGGTCCGATCACTGACCCTCATTTTCGGCGGGTCCCAACCGGCTGTCACGGCGGTCCTTTCCATATTCATGGCCGGCCTGGCAATCGGCGGGTGTGTGATCGGGAAGTATGTGGATACCGTCAAGAAGCCGCTACTGCTCTACGGTCTGTTTGAGCTTGGTATCGCTCTTTTCGCCGTCATCTTTGTCGGTCTGATGAACCTCTATCCTTCGATCTCTATCTTCCTTGCCCGGGGGAGGGATGATTCTCCGCTGTATCTTTCGTTCATCCGCATCCTCTTTTCCGTCCTTGCCCTGATCGTTCCGACAACCTTGATGGGTGGAACACTTCCCGTGCTGTCCCGATCCCTCTCTCATAAAACGCAAAATCTGAGAAATCACCTGTCGTTTCTCTATGGTTTCAATACCCTTGGAGCGGTACGGGGAGCGACAACGGCGGGCCCCCGGGCAAAAACCTGATGATCTTTCGGAATTTTCAGACGGAATCCAGCCTCTACCGGTCAAAGTGCATCGATGCCGCTGTCGAATGACATAAGACTGTTCCGGATATTCCCGGTCATCATAGTCATCGCAGTGTGTTTCGTGGTCAATGGGAACGCGCTTAGCAACGGATTTGTCTATGACGACATCCCCCAGGTGGTTCATAATTCCCGGATCAGGGATTTCCGGATTGCAGGGAATTATCAATAACAAGGAGGAGGAATGCTTCACCAGAAGAAGATTGTTGTGGTCATGCCGGCCTACAATGCCTCCAAGACCCTAGAGCTGACCTACAACGAGATCCCGATGGACATCGTTGATGATGTGATCCTGGTCGACGATGCGAGCAGGGACGATACAGCCGAAAGAGCAAGGGAGCTTGGCATTAATACCATCATCCACGTAGAGAACCGCGGATACGGCGGCAACCAGAAGACGTGCTACCGCGAGGCATTGTCAAAGGGAGCTGACGTGGTAGTCATGCTCCACCCCGATTACCAGTATTCTCCCCGTTTGATTACGGCCATGGCATCCATGATCATATCCGGACATTATGATCTTGTGTTGGGATCGCGGATCCTTGGTGGCCAAGCACTGAAAGGTGGGATGCCCCTGTATAAGTATGTCGCGAACCGGCTACTTACTTTTGTAGAGAACATGGCTATCGGAGCCAAGCTGTCGGAATACCATACCGGATACCGGTCATTCAGTCGCCAAGTCCTGGAAAACCTCCCTTTGGAAGCGAATTCCGATGATTTTGTATTCGACAACGAGATGCTTGCCCAAGCAGTGTATTTTGGGTTCCGGATCGGAGAGATAAGCTGTCCAACGAAATATTTTGATGATGCCTCCTCGATCAACTTCCGGAGAAGCGTCGCATACGGGTTCGGAGTACTCGCAACATCCCTACAATTCCTGCTGCAAAAATGGGGAATAAAAAATTCGCCTCTGTTCAAAAAAATGAAAAAGTGAAAACGGCGGTCTGAACCGCATAGATTTCTGTGCTGAAAGAGCGGCCGCCCGTGCAGCACAAGTGAACAAATGGACCATGAACAGGGCTGCCGCTGATTCTGCCAGCCTGGCACATGCGCGCTTCCTGAAAAGTGCATACGAAACACAGGAATTCAAGAAACTGCTTGAAGAACTTGGCACACAGTATCCGTGGTTTGCGCCGGGACGGTTTCTCAGGAATGAGTACCTGGCGTAGTCCATGTTGCAGCCATCGCTCATCCGGAGGAGCGCATTCCTGCTCTTTCATGAAAAGGGACAGAGTATCACGAAGGAGATCGCTACCGTTCTCGTGCCGATCAGTCCGGAGCGGGCATCTGTTGTTTTTGTCGATTATGCTGCGAAAAAGGTCTATGGTCAGCGGTATTTCTCCGGCGCTGACCGCGATACGGAGATCAATCGTTTTGCCCAAGATGTCGCGGCCGCGCTTGAAGCCGCATACCGAAAAGAAGCCTATCACGCCCGCAGCCGGGGGAATCAGCTCCAACCTGCAGAGTCAACGCTTCGGAGAATGCAGGATATCATTATTTTGAAGGTTCAGGAGGCCCGGGATTCATAGTATCGATGCGCCGCCACTGACCATGTCGAGGACGGAAGGCCAAGGTCGACTCTCTGGATATAGGCCTCTTTCGAGCAATCTGACCCAGCAGAGGACGCTGTTTCCCAGGCCCGTGCCGGGAGGTTCGGACGGGCCACCACCGCAGAGTGCCCGAGGATCATGAGTATTTCTTCCAGCCACATACGCTCAGGGGCTGCTGATCCTTCTGTGGCGGGACCAAAAGCACGAACGCTTGCCGCGTGAGCAGACGTGCAGGGTCGGGAGCAGGAAACGATGATATTCATACCCAACGCAGTGACAGACGCACCTCGCACAAAAATAGAGCAACCATCGCAGTGGTCTTATCTCAGAATCCCTTTGCTGTTCCTGATGGCGGTCATCATTGCGTCTTCCGGGGTCTATGTGAACACCCTCCGCAACGGATTCGTGTATGATGACATCCCGCAGATAGTGCAGAACCCTTGGATCCGGGATGTCCGGTTCCTTCCCGAGATTTTTTCCACCAATGTCTGGGGATTTCAGGGCATAAGCACCAACTACTACCGGCCCTTTTTACACGTCATCTACCTGCTGAGCTACCAGCTTTTTGGCTTGGCACCCTGGGGATTCCATCTCGTCAACATCGTTCTGCACGTAGGCGTGACCTTGCTGGTGTTCCTGCTCTCATCCCGACTTTTCCAGGCGGCCTCTCCTCGAGCCGCTTCCGCTTCATCGATCTTACCGTTCATCGCGGCAATGCTATTTGCCGTTCACCCCATCCATACCGAGGTCGTTGCTTGGGCAGGAGGGGTCACGGACCTCTCCTTCACCCTGTTCTTCCTTCTCGCCCTTTATCTCTATATCCTCTCCACCGATAGGGGTGTCCATCAGAAGGGCTTCTACCTTCTTTCCGTAGCGTGCTTTTTTTTCGCAACCCTTTGCAAAGAGCCGGCCCTGACCTTCCCGGTCATCCTTGCAGCCTACGACTACGCCTTCAGCAGGGAGACGCTCCGACCCCTTGATTATCTGAAACGATATTCCCCCTATCTGGGAGTTGCAGCCGTCTACTTCATCCTGAGGGTCAACGCCCTCGGCGGTTTTGCGCCGGTCAGCCGCCACAGCGAGTTAAGCGCTTATGAATACCTGATCAATGCTTTGCCTCTTTTCCGGCAGTATCTGGGAAAACTTCTTCTCCCGACTCATCTCAATGTTTACCATGTTTTTTCACCGATCTCCTCCCTCCTTCAGCCGAACGGTCTGCTTTCCCTGGCCGCCACCGTGGTCTTTGCCATCGCCGTTCTGCTGGCCTTGAAAAAGAGCAGGCAGGTCTTTTTCGCCCTTGCCCTCGTGCTGGTGCCCTTGCTGCCGGCCCTTTACATTCCGGGGGCCGGCGAAAACACTTTTGCCGAGCGGTACCTCTATCTTCCGTCCTTCGGCTTCGTACTCTTTATCGCCTTCCTTGCGGATCAGGTGGTGCTCTATATGCCGCGCTGGTCCGTTCCCTTGGCCGCGGCATTCGCACTCGTCGCCGTTCTCTACGCCTTCGGCACAGTGCAGAGAAACGTTGTCTGGAAAGATGATGAGCGCCTTTGGCGAGACGTGGTGGAAAAATCGCCTGCCAGCGCCGTTTCCCACTATAACCTTGCCTGTATATTGAGTACCCGAGGTCAGAACGACGAAGCGATAAGGGAGTTTCGGACCGCGATCCGCCTGCAGCCGGCTGCCACGGCTTACAAGCGCCTTGGTGTGGCCTACCAAGCCAAGGGACTCATCGGCGAGGCTATTGAACAGTACCAGCTTGCCATACGGCTGCAACCCGGCGATAGCGATGCCCACGCCTTGCTTGCGGCTGCGTATGCCGATTCAGGATCACTGGACAAGGCGATTGAGCATTTTCGCATCGTCGTGCAACTACAGCCGGATTCCGCTAATGCCCAGTATGATCTGGGGAGGGCGTACCTCGAAAAGGGGCGACCGGCGGAGGCCATACCTCATTTGGAGGCCGCCGTGCTGCTCAATCCTTCTGATCCGTTGTTCCGCAGCACCCTGAACAGGGCGTTATCGATGAAGGCACCTGCCGCGAAGAACGATGGCAGGACCGGCAGCAGGAGAGATCGGTAGCGACAACGAAGAGGCCGAGACCGGAAAGGGCGGGCAGACAGTGAGATGTCCTGCCCCGCGAACGCAGAGGCCGACCAACGGTTTTCTATGGCAAAGCTCAACCTGAAAGAGTTCGTCGTTTTCATAAAATATTCTGCCGTGGGCGTTACCGGAACGGTGCTGGATGTAGGATCGCTCTATATTTTTGTCGACCTGTTGCACATCTCTGTTCTCGTTGCCGCAGCGATGTCCTTTACTCTCGCCGTTGTCAACAATTTTATCCTGAATAAGTTCTGGACGTTCCGGAATGCCGGTCGCAATATAAGAAAACAATTCATTAAGTTCGTCATTGTTTCTGTCGTCGGGCTCGCCCTTACGGAATTCTGCATGGCGGTCTTTGTGTTCCTTTTGGGCATCTGGTATATTGCGTCAAAACTGATCACGTCGGTCGTCGTGTTGACATGGAATTTTCTTGCGAATAAAAATTGGACATTCACCGAGACCATCCGCCCTCTTTCAGTGGCCGATCGATATGATTATGACCTTACGATAATTATTCCAGCTTTTAATGAAGAAAAACGCATAGGAAGTACGCTCGACGTCATTCATAGGTATTTTGACCAGAAAAGCATGACACGGGAGATTATTGTTATCGATGACGGCAGCAATGATGATACGGCCGGAGTCGTGAACGCAATGAAAAGGCGGATACACGACTTGCGTTGCATCCGCTCTCTTCCCAATCGCGGCAAGGGATATGCGGTCAAGGCCGGCGTGGAACAGAGCAGAGGAGAATACGTCCTGTTTACTGACGCGGACAACTCTACGCCGATCGAGGAATTTGAAAAATTTCATCCTATCTTGCCTCACGCAAAAGTTGTTATCGGTTCCCGCTATATGGCCAAAAGCTCCGTGGTCATCAGACAGCCATACTACCGGATCCTCCTCGGACGACTGGGCAATTTTCTCATCCGGGTCTTTCTCTTCGATGATATCAGGGACACCCAATGCGGATTTAAAGCCTTTCAGCACCGTGCGGCCCGGGAGCTGTTCAGCCGCATGAAGGTCAACCGGTTCGGGTTCGATATCGAGCTGTTGTCCATCGCGCATCTGTTAAAGTATTCCGTACGCGAGGTCCCGGTAAGCTGGTATAATTCACCCCTGAGCAGGGTCAGGCCGATAAAGGACGCTTTGCGTACGTTTGCTGATCTGATCTACATAAAACTCAATCTTCTGAGCGGACGATATGAATAAGGGCGGTCACCGAGAAAACACGGTATGCCCTCTGGAAGGCGCCGCCTTTTCTCGAAAGCATTATTCCACGCGCAGGGACCAGAGAATCGTCGGTGCAGCAGAGGAGAAAGCATGATGCATCAGGAAACGGGACAGGAGACCGAAGGGCGCCGCATTCTGCCTTTGAGCGTCTTGATCCTGTTGCTGGCGGCTGCATCGTTCGCACGGAACGGCATCTATCACGAGGACCTGCGCTTGTGGCAGGATGTGGTGGAAAAAAGCCCTGCAAAGGCCCGGCCCCGCTATCAACTGGGTTTCTATTACGATAAGCGGGAACACCACGAAGAGGCAGTACGGGAATATCGGGCAGCGATCCGGCTCGGCCCTCCGGGTCCCGTTGTCGACCGGGCGCATAATAATCTCGGGAACCTTTACGGAAAACAAGGCCGCTTTGAGGAGGCGATAGAGGAATTTCAGGCAGTCCTCCGGTATGATCCTAGGGATAGTGTCGCCCGTGCAAACCTCGGGATCATCTACGCCAAGCAGGGGAGAGTGAGTGAGGCTCTCCATGAGTTCCAGACCGCCATTGAGGCCGATCCCGGCAATACCATGGCACATTACAATCTTGGCAATGCATACCAGGAACAGGGAAGGCTCGGAGAGGCAATCTTGGCATACCAGGCGGCCCTGCGGATGGACCCCGCCCATGCCGACGCGCGTAATAACCTCGGATTGCTGTACGGGGAGCAGGGACGTTTTGCAGAAGCGATCCAGGAGTTTCAGGAGGCAATAAAAAGCCAGCCCGAGAGTGCAGAGGCATACAACAACCTCGGGATCGTCTTCGCGAAACAGGGCCGATATGATGAAGCGATCCGCGCGTTTCAACGGGCTCTCCTGCACGGGCCTGAAAGCGCCGAAGTGCACAAAAACATCGGCATAGCGTACAGCTACCAGGGGCGCCTCGAAGACGCCATACGGGAATTCCAGACCGCGCTCCGGATCGATCCGGGACATGCCGGCGCCCGCCACCATCTGGAGAGCACGTACAAGAAATTAAGGGATAATCGCGGCGTCAAATGATACTATTCTTCGAGGCGGTATCCCACGGAATGATTTGCTGCGGTAGCAACTCTGACCAATGAATAGACAAATAACAACAGTCATTGCGTTCTGTCTGCTCTCCTTGTTCTGTGGCACCGGCCATGCAGAAGAATACGTATGGCATTTTGACAAGGGCGCTGATGCGTTGCATTGGAAGGCTCTCAATGCGGCTCCCGAGAACACGGCCGACGGGTTTTCCCTTGTCCGGCAGGATGACCCGTTCTGGTTCGTTTCACCGCCGAACCTCAATATTTCTCCCGAGCTTTCGTATGCAGAGTTCAGGCTCAAGACCCCTGAAACCTATCTGCGCGGGTATCTCGTTGTGAAAACACGCGATGCCAGAAGTTGGGAAGAGGAATTTACCCTGGGTCTGCCCGATACGTACCATGTGTACCGGATCAATATGCAAAAGGGCAACGTGACCGGATCCCCGGTTGACGCGGTCGCATTCTCGTTCGGCGGCGTTGACCGGGTTTTCCTTGACTACGTCAAGATCTATCAACCATCTTTTCTTCAACTCCTGGGAGTGTATTGGGGAGAGTTCTGGAGCGTACCGTTTACAAGTTCGACAACCGTTAATTTCGTCGATACTCCTCTGATAGGCGATTATCCGTTCCTGGCCCCCCTGTATATTCTTCTCCTGGTCATCGTGGTCTGCATGGTCGCCCTGCTGAGACCGGTTACCAGGCAGTCCGTCGTGAGATCCCTGCTCCTGTCCTGCATGGCGGCGGGGGCGTTGTTCGCCGTGCGTATGGATTACACCTGGTATATGCAGTGGAGAGCGGACCGGTCATCGCTGGGGCAGAGAAGTCTTGATGAACGGATAGCCCGGGTGGACGGTACAGGAGCGTATACTTTCGCTCAGGGCTTGAAAAAGGTCATCCCTCCCGGCTCGACCGTAAGGATCTACGCCGGCATTCTTGAGGGTAAGGTGAGATACTACCTCCTGCCTGTAAAAGTATCTGCTCGGGCACCGTATATCGCGGTTTTTAAGGACCCCGCTATTTCCCATGACCCAGTCAATAAATTGCTGCAGAGAGATCACGAGATCGTGGCCCGGAACGTCCAATTGATCATGGCTATTGGAAAAGACGGTTTTCTCTACAAATCCTCCGAGGACGGCCACCCATGACGATCATGATGCTCGCATATGCTTTGGCTGTGCCTTCGGTGTCCGGATTCCTGTTCGTCACCTGGTGCACCCGTTCAGACCTCAAGCAGAGCTTTTTTGAACGGTTCTTTCTCGGCTTTGGCATCGGCACAGGGATTATCACGTTCGAGATGTTCCTCCTCGGGCTGTTCAGAATACCGTTGAACACTGGTGGCGATCTCTATCATGCCGATCGCAACAGCGATTCTTCTTGGGTATCTCCTGTACCGGTCAGGAATACCATGGCGACAGATCTTCAGCCAAGCGGCAGAAGATACTGATGTGTCACCGGTAAAGGCAGCGTATCTCAAAAGGTTCATTGTCTTTGTCCTCATCGCATGGATCCTTGCAAAGGTCCTGTTTGTCCTGTATGAAGGGTTTTTCCTGCCTGAGCACACATCGGACAGTTGGGAACACTGGAGTTCAGGCGCTAAATTCATTTTTTATGAAAAAGGTCTTGCACTCGATCCTGCGAACGAGCACTTTTTTGGAGCGGGCTACTTGAAAGTGCAGCGATATCCGCTGAATGTTCCCCTCATGCAGGTCTGGATCTCTCTCTGCATCGGGGAGGCCCATGAAGTGTACATGAAGGTATGGAATGCCCTGTTTTTCATCAGCATGGTAGGCCTGCTGTTCTTTGCTCTCCGCAGGAAAACGACGCTCATGACCGCACTCCTTGCCGCCTTTTTCCTCTCGACGGTTCCGCTGCTCACCTATCATGCGCTTACCGCATATGCGGACCTGCCGTTAAGCGCCTACGCTCTGGGCGCCATGGTCTGTTTCTGGAACGCGATCGAGGCTCTGAAGAGCGGACGCGCCGGCCATGCCACAGGCCTATTCGTGCTCATGGGTGCCTGTGCGGCGCTGTGCGTGTGGACCAAGATGGAGGGCTTGTTTTTCGCAGCAGCCTTTTCCGCTTCGTTGGCGCTTTATTATCTGATGAAAAAAATTTCATTCACACAGGTGATGGCCTTTCTCGCCCCTCTCGTTCTCGTCTCCGTTCCGTGGTATGTTTTTTTGATGAGCATTGGCGTTCCGATAAGTTATGGCAAGGCGGAGTTGCCGGGAGCAACGATGACCGCGGGAATTCATTTCCAGGTGCTGCCCGTCATAGCTGAGCAGATCCTGTTCTCGGCGAATTTCAACCTGATCTTTTTGTTCCTGTTCCTGCTGGTCATCGCTGGATACAGGCGGATCCGGGAGTCCGGCCTCGGATACCTTTACGCGGTGTTGCTCTCCGTCATGGCGATGTTTCTTGTGATGTATCTGGGCACGGATACGTACCGGTGGGTTATGAACCTGACAGCGGTCAACCGGAATATCCTGACCTTTATCCCGATGATGTATTATGTGTCGGCATTGACCGCCGGCAGGCTTCTCGAGGGGGATGTGGTCACGGACCGCCGGCCGCATCGATGAGGTCCCGACAAGGGGGATCCCATGCCATCAAAAATATTCTGATCATGCCACGGAGAGGCCGGACCGGCGATATGCATACCCAACTGCGGAACAATGCTCGACAAGCGGATTCTCGATGGCTGCCGTATTTCAAAAGCCCTTTCGTCCACGGCGCCCTGATCATCATCCTCTGCCTTGCCGCCTATTCCAACACCTTTCACGTGCCGTTCCAGTTCGATGACCCGCGCAGCATCAGCGAGGTGCCCTATGTCAGGGACATGCACCAATTTCCGAATCCCATAACGCTGCAGCGGGCCGTCGGCTTCTTTACGTTTGCCCTGAACTATCGGCTCCATGGTACTGACGTTGTCGGTTACCATATCGTCAACCTCGTTATCCATATCATAAACGCGTTCCTCGTATACGCATTTATTGTCCTGACCTTCCGGACGCCGGTCCTGCAAAGGTCTACGCTAAAGAAGCATGCGAAGCTCATAGCCCTTTTCAGCGCCCTTCTCTTTGCGGGTCATCCGATACAGACCCAGGCGGTCACCTATATTGCCCAGCGCTTCGCCTCGCTTGCGACGCTCTTTTTCCTTCTGAGCCTCGTCGCCTATATCAGGTCGAGGATTCCGGCCGTTGCGAACCCGTCGAACCGTCGGTCCTTCATCTGGTACGGTGTTTCCCTTCTCTCCGCCGTGTTTGCGATGAAGACCAAGGAGACAGCGTTCACCCTCCCGGTCGTCATCGCCCTGTACGAATTCCTGTTCCTTGAGGGAGCGATCAGAAAGAGGCTCCTGCTGCTGCTGCCCTTTCTGCTCACGATGACCATCATTCCTCTGAGCCTTCTTGGCACAGCCAAGCCTCTTGGGGACATGCTGGGCGACATTAGCGAGGTGACGAGGCTTCAGACGAAGGTATCGAGAGCGGAGTATCTCATTACGGAGTTCACGGTGATCGCAACGTACCTGCGTCTGCTGTTCTTCCCGGTGCACCAGAATCTCGACTATGACTACCCGATTTTTGAGTCGTTCTTCACGCCGGAGGTGGTTTTCTCATTCCTTCTCCTGGCGCTGATCCTCGGTACGGGCGTCTATCTCCTGTATCGTGACCGGCGTTCACCCGGCACCGGCAAGCTCGCGGCCTTCGGCATTTTCTGGTTCTTCATCACCCTTTCCGTGGAATCGAGCATCATCCCCATTGCCGACGTGATCTTTGAGCACCGGCTGTATCTTCCCTCTGTCGGGTTCTTCCTCGCCTGCACGACCGCCGTCTTTTGGGGCGTTGATCGGCTCAAGGCCCGATGGGCGAAAGCGGAACAAGCGGTAGTGATCGCCCTTGCAGCGGCTGTTCTCGTATTCGCCGGCCTCGCCTATGCGCGGAACATCGTCTGGCAGAGCGAGGAGAGTTTATGGGAGGACGTGATCAGGAACAGCCCCATGAAGGCACGGGGGTACAACGGACTTGGTCTGGCCTATTTCAACAGGGGCCGCTATGACAGGGCGATCGAGGCCTTTGCGAAGGCCATCGCGCTCCATCCTGCCTATGGCGTGGCGTTCAATAACATCGGAAATGCCTTGTATCGTAACGGCCGGTTCGACAGGGCGATCGAGGCGCAGACAGAGGCGATCGCGCTGGAGCCGAATAATGCGATCTTTCGCGACAACCGGGGGCTGTCCTATTCGGCAATCGGTGCGTACGACCGGGCTATCGATGATTTTACCAAGGCGATTGCATTGGATCCCTTCTCTGTAAAGTCATACCATAACCTGGGGTTTGTCTATCACAGCAAGGGACTGTATCGCCAGGCGATAGAAGAATACACGAGGGCCATCGCATTGGATCCTGGCAACGCTGTTTTTCGCACCAACCGGGGGTCGGCCTATGCGGCAAACGGCGAATATGAAAGGGCGATCGAGGACCAGACGACGGCGATCGCCCTTGATCCGGATTTTGCTGCTGCATACAATGGGCGGGGAACCGCGTATGGCCTTCAGGGGCGGTACAATGAGGCTATCGCTGATTTTACGCGGGCAATATCCCTGGACGCCGGCAACGCCCTTTACTACGCCGGCCGCGGTGCCGCCTTTTCACGGGCAGGTCGCCGGGCTGAAGCGCTGGCAGATTTTAAGCACGCCTGCGATCTGGGAAGCGAGACAGGATGCAAAATGGTGATGCAGCTAAAGCATTAGAGAATATAAGTTCGTCCCCGCCTTTCTTATTGTCCCGTTTCAACAAGCACTCGGAAATCTCCCCAATCCCTATTCTGTAATATGCCCATGACTTGGTGATTTCACCATCAATTTGCAAAAGAAGAATCCCGCCAATTACTATAATGTATTGTTATTTAATAATTTAATTAATATCAATTAACTGGTACAGACCTTGCTATATATCAGAGCGAGAGAGAATAGGTAATACTACAAAAGTACCTATTCTTTCTCGCAGTATATAAGCAGCACTTTCCGATAAAGCCAAACCTTTCGTGAGGAGGGGGCGGAAAGCACCGGGTCTTCAATCAGGAAGATGGCCGGGCCACCGAAGAAAGAGCGCCACATCCCGTGCACCAAGATCCGCTTCCGTGTGGAGAACGTATGGGAACGAGTGGACTCATAAGAACCCCCCTCAGAATAATAATCACGATGGTGATGATGCTTACCTTTGCATTGCCCGCATTGGCAGTGGCCATCGAGGCAAACTTCCTGTATACGCTGTCCGATTTCACCGGCCCCTTTTTGATCCATGGGGGGAGGATGTTCGTTGACAAGGACCGGAACGAGACCTACGTCGTGTATCAGAATGTCGTCAGAGTGTTCAATGAAAACGGGCTGGAGATCTATCGGTTCAATGAAGAAAACAACCTCGGCAGGATCGCCGCCTTAGCAGTGGACCGGGACGGCGCCATCTTCTTCCTTTCCTATGATGATAGAGGAGTGTATGGAATCATCCGCTGCAATTACCGGGGAACGCCGAAGGGGAGGATCGAGATCGCCGGGCTCCCGTCCGATTTTTCCAACGCTGAGAAGTTTTCGCCGAGCCAGATGGTGTACCAGGGAGGACAGTTCTACCTTGCGGACACGAGTAGCCTGAGGATCGCGGTCGCCGATATGACCGGCCAGGTGAAGAAGACCTATGACATTATCCCTCTCCTTGATCTCAAGGAAAAGGGCCGGGCCGATCTCGAGATGGGCGGCTTCAGCGTGGACAAAGAGGGCAATATGCTGTTCACCATTCCGGTCCTGTTCAGTGCTACCGTGCTCTCTCCGGAGGGGAAGGTAGCGAACTTCGGCGAACCGGGGAGCGTCCCGGGGAAATTCGGGGTTGTGTCGGACATCACAACGGACAACGTGGGGAACTATCTGGTGTCGGACAAGTTGAAATGCGTCGTCAGCGTGTATGACAAGGGCTTTCGGTTTCTCAAGGAATTCGGCGGCCGCGGGAACGAGCCGGGCAATTTGATCATGCCCCAGGTGCTGGCCGTGGACGGCAGCGACAAGCTGTATGTCACCCAGGGCGGGAACCGGGGGATCAGCGTTTTCAGGTTGATTTACAACTGAAGACAGCAGTCCACATAAAAGGAGGTGAATGCCGTCAGAGAATAAAAAAAGTGGAAAGCAGGCAGTAGTAAGCAGTAAGCAGTAAGCAGGAAGCAGTAAGCAGTACGTTGTACCCATGTCGGCTAAGCCGACACACTCTATCCTCCGAAAAGAGTAAACCCATCGCAAGGTGGGGACACAAAGCCAACGGGTCCCGAAAGCGGGACGGCCGGGCTGCCGGAGCAAAAAAAACTGATCTGGAGGATTTAATGAAGATCTACAAATTAAGCCTTATCCTTGTTGCTGTGGCCGCGGTAGTTGTTGGGCTGAGCGGAACCAGCTTCGCCTTCCATAGCGGCGGCGTCGCCGAATGCGTGGGCTGCCACCAAATGCACGATGCACCAGGCGCCAACCTTCTTATCGCCGCTGACCAGAGCTCGACCTGTCTGAGCTGCCATGGCGCAGCAGGCCAGTCCAGCTACCATGTTGCCACCCCCGACGCAGACATGCCCGCGGGTTCGCCGCCAGTCAATGAAGGCCCCGGCGGTGACTTCGGCTGGCTGCACAAGTCCTATTACTTCACGATCCGTGGTGGATTGACCACCGACCTCGGCGACACCCACGGCCATAACATTATCGCTGCTGGCTACACCGGCGGCACTTACGTTGCTGACCCCATCAACGCAACGGCCCCGGGAGGCACGTTCCCGGGAGGCCAGCTCTCCTGCGTCTCCTGCCATGACCAGCATGGTAAGGGCCGTTGGACGACGGCCGGCACCTATAGCAAGACCTCCGGCGCTATCTACACCTCCGGTTCCTATGGTTCCATACCCTCAACGTTCGGCCCCACGGGCGAACTTTTGTCGACGGGTGTGTACCGCCTGCTCCGTGCTGCCGAGGCTGTTGACGGCGTGACCTTCCCCGCCCTCCCGCCGGTAGCAGTTGTTCCGAGCACCTACAACAGGTCAGAGTACTTCTTCCAGACCCGCACTGCCTACGGCTCCGGTATGTCAGACTTCTGCGCAACCTGTCATCCTGACATGCACGACACCGCAGGTATTCTCCGTCACCCGGCCGGCCAGACCATGAGCGGCGCGGTCCAGGGCAACTACAACAGCTATGTGAAAACAGGTGCTATGACCGGCTCCGCGACCACCTCGTACCTGTCGCTGGTTCCGTTCGAAGAAGGCCAGGCCTACAGCACTGCCGCCATCGGCGTTCTGAAGAGCCATGCCCAGATCAACGATTCCAATCTGAACGGCCCGGGCGCTGGTACCGTGCCTGCAACGGCGACCGTAATGTGCCTCTCCTGCCACAGGGCGCATGCGTCCGGCTGGCCGGAAATGCTTAAGTGGAACCCCGAAGTTACGACCATCACCGTCGCTGGCGCCTATCCTACTGGCAATGACGCAGGCTGGGGCCGCAGCGCAACGGAAGTATCGAAAGCCTACTATGACAAGAACGTAACGAAGTGGTCCGCCTATCAGCGCCAACTCTGCAACAAGTGCCATGCGAAAGACTAACGCATGCTGAAGAAGTAGCGCCAGGGAGGATCGGCAGATGCCGGTCCTCCCTTTTTTATCATCGAACGTGCATTTTCCCGCTGTTTCTGGTAACATGCTGCCTGAACCATTCCAGCCCGGTCTTGGCTCACCGAGCGGAATGATTGACCTCATGAAAGTCACCACCATAATTCCGATCATGATGCTCCTGATTCTCTGTATGAGACCGGACAACGCCGCGTCCGCCTTTCATGACGGCGGTGTCGGTGCCTGCGATGCCTGCCATTCCATGCATAACGCCTCACCATTAGCAGGCGACAGTCTGTTGAAGTCATCGGACCCGAGCTCGACCTGTCTCTATTGCCACCAGAATACGGGCGACATCGGACCGACGAGCTACCATGTCAGCACCTCTTTATCCGACATGCCGCCGGGCGCTCCACCCAAGCAGCTTACCCCGGCCGGCGATTTCGCGTGGTTGAAGAAGACCTTCACCTGGCTACCCAGCGCCAACGGGCTTTTGCAGTTCAGTTACGGCGACCGGCACGGCCACAATATCATCGCCAATGATTTTCAGTATGCCGTGGACATGACCAACAGCACGGCCCCCGGGGGCGCCTACCCCGCGTTGAGCCTCACCTGCATCAGCTGTCATGACCCGCACGGCAAATACCGCAGGGACGCAGTCGGCTCGATCGCCACGACCGGCACTCCTATTCAGGGCTCGGGGTCCTATGCCTCCAGTGCCGGCCCGCAGGCCGGATCCTCGGTCGGCGTGTACCGGCTGTTGGGCGGCAAGAACTATCATCCCAGGAACCTGCTCGGCAGTTTCGCTTTTCAGAACGACCCGCCTGCTGCCGTCGCTCCGGACGCGTACAACAGGTCCGAGACCGGGACCCAGACCCGCGTGGCCTACGGCTCGGGGATGTCCGATTGGTGCCAGAACTGCCATACGACCATGCATACCATCGTCTCATCGGGAACATCAACTATTCCGAAGACCCATCCCGTCGGGAGTCTCGCCAAGCTAGGACCGACGGTGTCCACCAACTATAATATGTATGTCAAGACCGGAGTCCTCACGGGTATCGTGAACACATCGTTCCTTTCCCTCGTCCCCTTTGAGGAGGGTACCAGTAATTATTCCGCGCTCAAAGCGCATGCTCGAAGCGATGATTCCTATCTTTTCGGGCCCGATTCGGGCAGCTCCCAAGTGATGTGTCTCACCTGCCACCGGGCCCACGCCTCGGGCTGGGACCACGCGACCAGGTGGAACACCAATACGGACCATATCGTCGTCAACGGGTTCTATTCCCAAGATGGCCAAACATATCAGCCCTATGGGCAGGGACGCACGGAGCTGGAGGCGCAGAAGGCCTACTACGACATGCGGGCAGGCCGGTTCGCCCTTAATCAGGATACGCTCTGCCATAAATGCCATGGAGGGGCCCTCCCGTGACCATGCTCCCTGGAATAAAAAAATATGGCCCTCTCCTTCTTCTGATACTCTGCGGATGCCAGACACTTCAGCTCCACACGACGGCCATTCGCGAGGACGAAGGCACGGTGTTCTTCTACCTCCAGCCCTTCTCAGGGGGGGCTGAGCGGCTCCGATTCTCCCTCTCGGCGTTTGCGGCGCTCAAGGATGACGGCACGGAGATTCCGGTGCCCCTCTCGCTCAATGAGTTCAGCAGTATGGTCATGAACAGGCAGAGGCTGATGGCCGAGGTGCGGCTGCCTGAAGGAAAATACAGGGGCTTTCTCATGCGAATCAAGAGCGCCGCACTCACCACAGAGGGTGGAACGGCCGCGCTCCTCGTGCCGGAGACGCCGCATATGATCGCGTTCCCCTTCAGCGTGGAAAAAAGAAAGGCGTTCATCATATCACTGACCCTCCGCTATGACCAATCCCTGCAGGGGGTCAATTTCAGCCCGGTGTTCCTCGTGGCTATCCCGGCCCGGCCGCTCGTCGCGGTCACGGGGTTTGCCTCCAATGCCGGCATCGACGCCATCACGGTATTTGACAAGATTCATCTGCAGGCCACGGGCGTCATCGCCACCGGGAGAGGGCCCACGTGTATTGCCCTGGACCAGCGCCTCAAACGGGCCTATGTCGCCCTGGCCGGCGATAACGCCGTCGAGGTTTTCGATATGGACTCGGAAATCGTTCTCGCCAGAACCATGCTGATGCCGGGAGACGAGCCGCAGGAGATTGCGCTCACTCCTGACGGCTTGTCGTTGCTCGTGGCGAATGGTCGTTCGGACACGGTAAGCATCATTGACACCGTGACGATGGGGGAGGTGGGCAGGATCAGTGTCGGCAGATACCCCAGCACCCTGGTGATTGACAAAACCGGAACGAAGGCCTTTGTCTTCAACAGGATGTCCGACAATATATCGGTCATTGATATTCCCTACCGGCAGGTCATAGGCACGATCAAAACCGGACCGGAACCGCTGCGGGGGCAGTTCAACCGGGCGGGAAGCCTGCTTTACGTGATCCACGCAGCCTATCCCTACCTGTTCGTCATCGATCCGGCGTCGTTCTCTGTGGTGCGGCGGGAATTTATCGGGATGGGGACGGTCTCCCTCAAGGTCGATACGCGGACCGATCAGATCTACATCGGCAAAAAGAACGAAACCCTGATTACGGTATATGATCCCGTCTCCTTTGTCCGGGTGAGCTCTATTCCGACCGGGGGGACCGTAACCTTCATGACCATAGACGGTGAGACGAACTTTCTTTACCTGCTCATCCCCGAACGAAAGGTCCTCCTGGTCATCAATCTGGCGAGCAAAAGGCCGGTCTCGGAGATCGATGTCAGCGAAGAACGCCCCGCGTGGATAACCATGATGGGAGAGCGATAGCATGCGGCGATTGACGTGGTCCAGCCTGCGCCGTGCTCGAAAGGCCCGGTGGTTGATCGTTCTCGCGGGAACGGCCGGGGTGATGTTTTTTTTTTGGTACGCACCGGCAATGGCTTTAGCTGAAGGGCTCTCGGGGCGTATGAGTTGGGTGTACGCAACTACTGATTCCACGTCAACAGAATATTTCACCGGCACGACCACGGACTTTTCATCCCGATCTTTTGCTCAACAGTACAGCCTGACCGCTGACAAGTTCCTCTATCCGAACCTCAGGCTGTTTGCCTCCGGCCTGTTCCAGAAAGCCGATGCGACCAGCTCGACGAACGGCCAGGGAACATGGGGGGATTCCACGGTCATACGGCCGTACATCGACCTTACCTTGAGAACTCCCGTGTTCGCCGTCGGCGTGAATTATAACGCAGTAACGACCGAGACGAAATCCTTGAATGCGCCGACGATGACCTTGAAGCACGAGTCCTATGGTGGAATTCTGGGCATGAAACCGGAGGGCCTGCCTACGCTCGACTTGGTGCTGACCAGAAGCTACAATTACGACGAGAACCGGGTTCTGCAGGATATCGTGAACGACTCGGTGAGCCTCTATTCGCGCTACGATCCGACGAAAACAATCCGGCTGCGGTACCAGGGAAACTATACCGATACACAGGACCGCCTCAAGGATGTGGAAAACAAGACCACGGGCAATGACATGAGGATCATGTATGACGATCAATACCTGCGTGACCGGATCATGGTATCGACATACTATGATTACGGCCACAGTACGACAGAGATCACGTCGAGCGGGAAGGGAACGGTGAATTTCCCGGTCCTCGCAGTTGACGGGCTCTTCCTGAACAGCGACAATCTCCTGACGGACCCCCTGCGTTCGTCGCCGTTCCTGATCGACAACACGGCGACCGGCCCTACGAACGCCGCCAACAATATCGGGTCTGCAACGTCCGCAGCTTCTCCGCCCGATACAGCGGCCAGAAACATCGGGCTGCAGTTCCCTGCGGCAGTGGAGATGAACACCCTCAACGTATGGGTCTATTCCGTGTCCGGCGCCACGGTCGATATAGCTGTCCCTGCCTTTCTGCCGGCTCCCGTGGCAGGGTCATTGACGTGGGCGGTGTACACGAGCTCCGATAACCTGAACTGGCGGTTGTATCAAACGGGCGTCCCCGCCCCCTATGAGATCGATGTCTCCCGCCCCGGCGTGGGGCGATTCGAGATAACCTTCCCGAACGTGGTCACGAAATACATCAAGGTCGTCGTCAGTCCTCTTTCGCCGTTCGCGGCAGGAGGACAGGGGAGGGAGTTCCCGGGCATCTATGTGACCGAGCTTCAGGCGTTCACCGCCAGATCTGCCGCAGATGTCACCGGGAAGTCCTCAGCAACCACTCAACTTGCAGGCCTGTCCACCAAGGTGATACTTTTGAAAACTCCGGGACTGAATTATGATTTTTCCTATTTTTACAATAAGCAGGAAAGCCAGTTTTCCACGACGCTGTATACAACGATGTCGAATGCGCTTTCGGTCCAGCACCGGTTCAACCCTGTATTTTTCGGATCTGCGCAAGTACAACGGGTCGACGATTCCAGCCCCTCCGGGGATCAGGTCACGTTACAGGCCGGCGGCCAGATCGTGATTGTCCCCTTGCGGACGCTGAGCCACACCATTGGCGCTTCCAGCTCGACCATACAAAGGTCGACGGGACGGAGCAAGAGTAACGCGGTGACATTGACCAATACCGCCGAGCTTTACCCCAATATCAATGCCTTCTTGAACGGCGGGCTGAGCAGTAACGTATCGGAGACGGACCAGAAAATGGAGTCCAGGAACTATTCGGCGGGGCTCAATCTGATCCCGATACAGACATTGAACATCACGCTGAGCTCCGGGGGCCAGACAAGCGATCAATCAGGCGGAGGCGCCCCGGACAGTACGCAGTCCACCCGGAGCAACGAGGTTAGCGCGTCGTATTATCCGTTCAAAACCCTGTACCTCTTCGCCTCCCGGAGCGTGAGATCAGGCTCGGGCCAGGCGAGCGACAGGATCACGAACTACGGACTCAACTGGGCGCCGTTCCCGGGTGGAGATCTCGTGTTCAATTATTCCTATTTCGAGAACCGGAGGGCCTTTGATGATTCGATTGATACGTCATCCATCCCGAGCCTGCGGTGGAATATCACCAGGCGGGCCTATGCGACTGTAGCGTATAACTCTACCAAGAACACTTCTAGAATAGGGCAGTCAACGACGAGGATAGAATCTGCGTCGTTGAATGTGATCTTTTAGCATGGAGGGATTGTCGTGAATGTCAAAAAAATCATATCGCTGTTAATGCTCGTCGGTCTTGCAGCCTGTGCCCGTCCGACAAGCGGCGTGTTCCGCGACCAGAACATGGATTTTGGGGCGATCCAGAACATTGCCGTAATGCCCCTTTCGAACCAGTCGCGGGAGCAGACCGCTGCTGACCGGGTGAGGGACGTATTCATCAATAAGCTCTTATCCACCGGCGCGGCGTATGTACTTCCTATCGGTGAGGTGAAGCGGGGGATCGCGAGGGCGGGGATCTCCGATGCGACGGCCCCCTCGCCCGAGGAAATCGTAAGGTTTGGGGGCATTGTGAAGGCTGACGTCGTGATCGTCGGTTCGGTAAAGGAGTATGGTGAGGTGAGGTCAGGCACCTCTTCCTCCACGTCCATCGCCCTGAGCATGCAGATGCTCGAAGCGCAGACGGGTCGGGTTGTATGGGCCGCATCGTCCACCAAGGGAGGTATCACATTCGGCGACCGTCTCTTAGGCGGGGGCGGCGAACCTATGAATGTAGTTACCGAGAAGGCTGTTGATGACATTATCGATAAACTGTTTAAATAGAAGGGGTCTTTATGTTGTCGTTGCTGGTTTCCTTGTTTTAACAGCGTGCGCGGGCAGCAGAAATTCCGTGCTGATCAACCCTCCCGAGAAACATCTGCACGTCGCCGTATATCCAGTCGATAACCTGAGCAATGCCGTTGTGCCTTTGGACGAGATCCGGCAATCGCTGGTCCAGCAGTTGAAGGCAGCAGGGGCTGATGTGCTTGATGACGCCGCGCTCGACCAGTTTATGAAGAAACACCGTGTCCGCTATACCGCAGGTCTGGATGCCGCGACATCAGAGTCATTCAGCAGCGAGATCGGTGTTGACGCAGTTCTTATTACCTCGGTGGAGGCCTACAGCGAGACCTATCCTCCCGCGATCGCCCTCATCTCCAGGCTGGTTTCTGCCGGACCCAGACCGTCGGTTTTGTGGGCTGACAGCATCGGAATGACAGGCGCCGATTCCCCCGGCCTCCTCGGGCTTGGCCTGATTGAAGATCCTAAAGTCCTGCGGCACAAGGCAATGGTACAGCTGGGCGCCTTATTAACGAAGTATCTTGCAGGGGAGAAGGACCGTATCCACGGCGGGCGGAAGAGCTTTGGACCGAGAGCATCATACCGCTCCCCTATCATCGGCGCGAACTTTCGGCAGAATGCCGTCGGTTTTGTGAACAGCAGTTCCAGCGGGGATGAGGGGAATGGACCGGTCAGGTTGGATGTCGCACTCACCGCTGAGAGCAGAGCGCCGGTGACGGTGGAGTATGCGGTCACGGGCGGCAAAGCGACGGAGGGGAGGGATTATGTCGTGAAGGGGAACACCCTCACCTTTGCGCCCGGAGAGACGCTCAAGAGCATTGAGGTCGACATCAGACACAACGGTGTGAATACGGGAGACGAGACCGTCGAGGTGAGCCTGAAGAACCCGGCGGGCGCGGCCTTGGGCAGCACGGCGGTCCATACCTATACCATCATCGACAGGGATCCAGAGCCTGCGGTTACGTTTGCGGTACCGAGCCAGCAGGTGCGGGTAAAGGAGAACGCGGGGAAGGCGACGATCGGCGTGGAGCTATCGGCCGTGTCGGGCAGGGATGTGACCATCCCGTTCATGGTGGGCGGGACGGCGAAGACACCGTCGAACTACACCATCACGCCGGGCCCGCTCGTGATCAAGGCGGGACAGAGGAGCGCAGCGATCACGGTGAATGTCACGGACAAAGGGTTGAACGAGGACGCCAAGACCGTGGTGGTGAGCATGGGCGTGCCGACGAACGGGGTGCAGGGGAAGATTGTGCAGAGCTCTGTGACCATCGTCAACACCAGCCCCGATCCCACGGTTACGTTCACCGTAGCGAGCCAGCAGGTGAAGGAAAGCGCAGGGACAGCGGCCATCGGTGTCGAGCTCTCGGCAATTTCAGGCAGGGACGTGACCGTGCCGTTCATGGTGGGCGGGACAGCGAAGACGCCGGAGAACTTCACCATGCCTTCAGGTCCGGTGGTGATCAAGGCAGGGACGAAGGGCACGACGGTCCCGGTGCAGGTGAAGGCCAACGGGGTGAACGAGGACGACAAGACCGTGGTGGTGAGCATGGGCGTGCCGACGCACGCAGCCCAGGGAAAGACGACCACGAGCACGGTGACCATCGTCGACACGGACCCCGTCCCCGCGGTATCGTTTGTGAGCGCGAGTTCGAGCGGAGAGGAGAAGTCCGGTCCTGCGCGTCTTGAGGTGAAGCTCTCCGCGGCGAGCGGGAAGCCGGTGACGGTCGAGTACGGGGTGAAGGGCGGGACAGCGGTCTTGGGCAAGGACTACGCCCTTCCGGCCGGCGTCGTGAGCTTCGAGCCCGGAGAGACGAGCAAGACCCTGGTGGTGGACATCAAGGACCACGGCATCTACGACGACGACAAGACCCTTGAGATCACCCTGAAGAACCCGAAGAACGCGGTGCTGGGAAGCACGGCGGTCCATACCCATACCATCATCGTCAGCGGCGGACCCGGGCAGATCAAGAAAGCCGCGGGGACAGAGATCAAGGACGCGACCAAGCCGCTCATCATGCTTGCCATGGCGGGTACTTCGGGGGACTCTGCAATCATGACGGGTCTGCTGGCGGCCGAAACAGAGGAGCGGAGAGAGGAGATGCCGTTGCCGGCAATCTCGTTCCTCTACGCGAATTCCCGCGGCGATGAGAAGATGAGTTCCGTTCTTCTCCCGGTGGGCCTCTCCGCTCCGAGCGGAAAGCCGGTGCGGGTGGAGTACGAAGTGACGGGCGGGACAGCGGAGGCCGGGAAGCAGTATGTTTTGAAGGGGACCAGCCTGACCTTTGCGCCGGGCGAGACGGTGAAGGAGATCGAGGTCACGGTAAAGGATGACGGTGTGAACCGTGACGACACGACCGTTGCGGTAAGCCTCAAGAACCCGACGGGCGCGGTGCTGGGCGAGACGGCAATGCATACCTACACCATCCTGGACAGCAGCCCCGAGCCGGCGGTGACGTTTACCACAGCGAGCCAGCAGGTGAAGGAAAGCGCAGGGACAGCGGCCATCGGTGTCGAGCTCTCGGCAATTTCAGGCAGGGACGTGACCGTGCCGCTCCTGGTGAGCGGGACAGCGAAGACACCGTCGAACTACACCATGACGCCGGGTCCGGTGGTGATCAAGGCAGGGACGAAGAGCGCGACGGTCCCGGTGCAGGTTGCGGCCAACGGGGTGAACGAGGACGACAAGACCGTGGTGGTGAGCATGGGAGTGCCGACGCACGGTGTGCAGGGGAAAACGACCACGAGCACGGTGACCATCGTCGACACGGACCCCGTCCCCGCGGTATCGTTTGCGAGCGCGAGTTCGAGCGGAGAGGAGAAGTCCGGCCCTGCGCGTCTTGAGATGAAGCTCTCCGCGGCGAGCGGGAAGCCGGTGTGGGTCGAGTACGGGGTGAAGGGCGGGACAGCGGTCTTGGGCAAGGACTACGCCCTTCCGGCCGGCGTCCTGAGCTTCGAGCCCGGAGAGACGAGCAAGACCCTGGTGGTGGACATCAAGGACCACGGCATCTACGACGACGACAAGACCCTTGAGATCGCCCTGAAGAACCCGAAGAACGCGGTGCTGGGCGGAAGCCCGGTCCATACCCTGACCATTGTGCACACCGCACCCCTGCCGGCAGTGGCATTCCTGCATGCAGGCTCCCGGGGTACGGAGAAGTCCGGTTCCGCGCGTCTTGAGGTGCAGCTCTCTTCGGCGAGCGGAAAGCCGGTGCGGGTGGAGTACGAAGTGACGGGCGGGACAGCGGAGGCCGGGAAGCAGTATGTTTTGAAGGGGACCAGCCTGACCTTTGCGCCGGGCGAGACGGTGAAGGAGATCGAGGTCACGGTAAAGGATGACGGTGTGAACCGTGACGACACGACCGTTGCGGTAAGCCTCAAGAACCCGACGGGCGCGGTGCTGGGCGAGACGGCAATGCATACCTACACCATCCTGGACAGCAGCCCCGAGCCGGCGGTGACGTTTACCACAGCGAGCCAGCAGGTGAAGGAAAGCGCAGGGACAGCGGCCATCGGTGTCGAGCTCTCGGCAATTTCAGGCAGGGACGTGACCGTGCCGCTCCTGGTGAGCGGGACAGCGAAGACACCGTCGAACTACACCATAACGCCGGGTCCGGTGGTGATCAAGGCAGGGACGAAGAGCGCGACGGTCCCGGTGCAGGTTGCGGCCAACGGGGTGAACGAGGACGACAAGACCGTGGTGGTGAGCATGGGAGTGCCGACGCACGGTGTGCAGGGGAAAACGACCACGAGCACGGTGACCATCGTCGACACGGACCCCGTCCCCGCGGTATCGTTTGCGAGCGCGAGTTCGAGCGGAGAGGAGAAGTCCGGTCCTGCGCGTCTTGAGGTGAAGCTCTCCGCGGCGAGCGGGAAGCCGGTGTGGGTCGAGTACGGGGTGAAGGGCGGGACAGCGGTCTTGGGCAAGGACTACGCCCTTCCGGCCGGCGTCCTGAGCTTCGAGCCCGGAGAGACGAGCAAGACCCTGGTGGTGGACATCAAGGACCACGGCATCTACGACGACGACAAGACCCTTGAGATCACCCTGAAGAACCCGAAGAACGCGGTGCTGGGCGGAAGCCCGGTCCATACCCGGACCATTGTGCACACCGCACCCCTGCCGGCAGTGGCATTCCTGCATGCAGGCTCCCGGGGTACGGAGAAGTCCGGTTCCGCGCGTCTTGGAGGTGCAGCTCTCTTCGGCGAGCGGAAAGCCGGTGCGGGTGGAGTACGAAGTGACGGGCGGGACAGCGGAGGCCGGGAAGCAGTACGTTTTGAAGGGGACCAGCCTGACCTTTGCGCCGGGCGAGACGGTGAAGGAGATCGAGGTCACGGTAAAGGATGACGGTGTGAACCGTGACGACACGACCGTTGCGGTAAGCCTCAAGAACCCGACGGGCGCGGTGCTGGGCGAGACGGCAATGCATACCTACACCATCCTGGACAGCAGCCCCGAGCCAGCGGTGACGTTTACCACAGCAAGCCAGCAGGTGAAGGAAAGCGCAGGGACAGCGACCATCGGTGTCGAGCTCTCGGCAATTTCAGGCAGGGACGTGACCGTGCCGCTCCTGGTGAGCGGGACAGCGAAGACACCGGGAAACTTTACCATGACTTCGGGCCCGGTGGTGATCAAGGCAGGGACGAAGAGCGCGACGGTCCCGGTGCAGGTTGCGGCCAACGGGGTGAACGAGGACGACAAGACCGTGGTGGTGAGCATGGGCGTGCCGACGCACGGTGTGCAGGGGAAAACGACCACGAGCACGGTGACCATCGTCGACACGGACCCCGTCCCCGCGGTATCGTTTGCGAGCGCGAGTTCGAGCGGAGAGGAGAAGTCCGGCCCTGCGCGTCTTGAGGTGAAGCTCTCCGCGGCGAGCGGGAAGCCGGTGACGGTGGAGTACGGGGTGAAGGGCGGGACAGCGGTCTTGGGCAAGGACTACGCCCTTCCGGCCGGCGTCCTGAGCTTCGAGCCCGGAGAGACGAGCAAGACCCTGGTGGTGGACATCAAGGACCACGGCATCTACGACGACGACAAGACCCTTGAGATCACCCTGAAGAACCCGAAGAACGCGGTGCTGGGCAAGACGACCATTCATACTCATACCTTGAGCAAAACAAATTCAGCGCCCGCAGCAGTTTCCTCCACGGCCGAGGGCCGGCAGATGAAGGAAACCTCCACTCTTGTGACCATCACTGTTGAGCCTGCTGCTGATCCGGGAAAGGATGCGATCGTCCCCGCGGTTACGTTTGCGGGCGCGAGTTCGAGCGGAGAGGAGAAGTCCGGCCCTGCGCGTCTTGAGGTGAAGCTCTCCGCGGCGAGCGGGAAGCCGGTGTGGGTCGAGTACGGGGTGAAGGGCGGGACAGCGGTCTTGGGCAAGGACTACGCCCTTCCGGCCGGCGTCCTGAGCTTCGAGCCCGGAGAGACGAGCAAGACCCTGGTGGTGGACATCAAGGACCACGGCATCTACGACGACGACAAGACCCTTGAGATCGCCCTGAAGAACCCGAAGAACGCGGTGCTGGGCGGAAGCCCGGTCCATACCCTGACCATTGTGCACACCGCACCCCTGCCGGCAGTGGCATTCCTGCATGCAGGCTCCCGGGGTACGGAGAAGTCCGGTTCCGCGCGTCTTGAGGTGCAGCTCTCTTCGGCGAGCGGAAAGCCGGTGCGGGTGGAGTACGAAGTGACGGGCGGGACAGCGGAGGCCGGGAAGCAGTATGTTTTGAAGGGGACCAGCCTGACCTTTGCGCCGGGCGAGACGGTGAAGGAGATCGAGGTCACGGTAAAGGATGACGGTGTGAACCGTGACGACACGACCGTTGCGGTAAGCCTCAAGAACCCGACGGGCGCGGTGCTGGGCGAGACGGCAATGCATACCTACACCATCCTGGACAGCAGCCCCGAGCCGGCGGTGACGTTTACCACAGCGAGCCAGCAGGTGAAGGAAAGCGCAGGGACAGCGGCCATCGGTGTCGAGCTCTCGGCAATTTCAGGCAGGGACGTGACCGTGCCGCTCCTGGTGAGCGGGACAGCGAAGACACCGGAGAACTACACCATGACGCCGGGTCCGGTGGTGATCAAGGCAGGGACGAAGAGCGCGACGGTCCCGGTGCAGGTTGCGGCCAACGGGGTGAACGAGGACGACAAGACCGTGGTGGTGAGCATGGGAGTGCCGACGCACGGTGTGCAGGGGAAAACGACCACGAGCACGGTGACCATCGTCGACACGGACCCCGTCCCCGCGGTATCGTTTGCGAGCGCGAGTTCGAGCGGAGAGGAGAAGTCCGGTCCTGCGCGTCTTGAGGTGAAGCTCTCCGCGGCGAGCGGGAAGCCGGTGTGGGTCGAGTACGGGGTGAAGGGCGGGACAGCGGTCTTGGGCAAGGACTACGCCCTTCCGGCCGGCGTCCTGAGCTTCGAGCCCGGAGAGACGAGCAAGACCCTGGTGGTGGACATCAAGGACCACGGCATCTACGACGACGACAAGACCCTTGAGATCGCCCTGAAGAACCCGAAGAACGCGGTGCTGGGCGGAAGCCCGGTCCATACCCTGACCATTGTGCACACCGCACCCCTGCCGGCAGTGGCATTCCTGCATGCAGGCTCCCGGGGTACGGAGAAGTCCGGTTCCGCGCGTCTTGAGGTGCAGCTCTCCGCTCCGAGCGGAAAGCCGGTGCGGGTGGAGTACGAAGTGACGGGCGGGACAGCGGAGGCCGGGAAGCAGTACGTTTTGAAGGGGACCAGCCTGACCTTTGCGCCGGGCGAGACGGTGAAGGAGATCGAGGTCACGGTAAAGGATGACGGTGTGAACCGTGACGACACGACCGTTGCGGTAAGCCTCAAGAACCCGACGGGCGCGGTGCTGGGCGAGACGGCAATGCATACCTACACCATCCTGGACAGCAGCCCCGAGCCAGCGGTGACGTTTACCACAGCAAGCCAGCAGGTGAAGGAAAGCGCAGGGACAGCGGCCATCGGTGTCGAGCTCTCGGCAATTTCAGGCAGGGACGTGACCGTGCCGCTCCTGGTGAGCGGGACAGCGAAGACACCGTCGAACTACACCATGACGCCGGGTCCGGTGGTGATCAAGGCAGGGACGAAGAGCGCGACGGTCCCGGTGCAGGTTGCGGCCAACGGGGTGAACGAGGACGACAAGACCGTGGTGGTGAGCATGGGCGTGCCGACGCACGGTGTGCAGGGGAAAACGACCACGAGCACGGTGACCATCGTCGACACGGACCCCGTCCCCGCGGTATCGTTTGCGAGCGCGAGTTCGAGCGGAGAGGAGAAGTCCGGTCCTGCGCGTCTTGAGGTGAAGCTCTCCGCGGCGAGCGGGAAGCCGGTGTGGGTCGAGTACGGGGTGAAGGGCGGGACAGCGGTCTTGGGCAAGGACTACGCCCTTCCGGCCGGCGTCCTGAGCTTCGAGCCCGGAGAGACGAGCAAGACCCTGGTGGTGGACATCAAGGACCACGGCATCTACGACGACGACAAGACCCTTGAGATCACCCTGAAGAACCCGAAGAACGCGGTCCTGGGAAGCACGGCGGTGCATACCCGTACCATCATCGTCAGCGGAGAGTCTGAGCAGACAACGGGCGTTTCCCGCCCGGTCCAACAGGCAAAGGCGACCACGGGGGCAGCGACCAAGAACGCGACCATGCCGCTCATGATGCTTGCCATGGCAGACATTCCCGGGAACTCCACAATTATGCCGGTACTGATTGCAGCCAAAACAGACGAGCGGAGAGTGGGGATTCCCAAGCCTACGGTGGCGTTCCTGTATGCGATCTCCCGCGGCTACGAGAGGGTAAGTACTGTCCGGATTCCTGTGGCGCTTAACGCGGTAAGCGGCAAGCCGGTAACGGTGGAGTATGCGGTAAGGGGCGGAACAGCGGTTCGAGGTATGAACTACACTCTGAAGGACGGAGGGCTAACCTTCAAACCCGGAGAGACGGTCAAGACCATTGAGGTCAGTATAAAGGATAACGGTGTGAACGAGCCTGACAGGACCGTCGAGTTGAGCCTGATGAACCCGAAGAACGCGGTCCTGGGCAACACAGCGGTCCATACCTATACCATCATGGATAACGACCCCGAGCCCGCTGTTACGTTCACGGTGGCGGGCCAGCAGGTGAAGGAGAGCGCGCGGAGCGTTTCCATCGGGGTGGAGCTTTCTACGGTGTCGGGCTGGGACGTAGCGGTGCCGTTCCTGGTGACCGGGACTGCGAGGACGCCGGGGAACTACTCCATCGTGCCTAGTCCGCTGGTGATCAAGGAAGGCCAGCGGAGTGCTTCGATCACGGTGCAGGTTGCTGATAACGGTCTGAACGAGGATGACAAGACCGTAGCGGTGAGCATGGGGGTGCCGACGCACGCGGTGCAGGGAAAGGTCGTCGCGAGCACCGTGACCATCGTTAACATCGATCCCGAGCCAGCGGTGACGTTCACGATGGCGGGCCAGCAGGTGAAGGAGAACGCGGGGAAGGCGACCATCGGTGTTGAGCTTTCGGCAGTGTCGGGCAGGGACGTGATCGTGCCGCTTATGGTAAGCGGAACAGCGAAGACACCGGAGAACTTCGCCATGCCTTCGGGCCCGGTGGTGATCAAGGCAGGGACGAAGAGTGCGACGATCCCGGTGCAGGTGGTGGCCAACGGGGTGAGCGAGGACGACAAGACCGTGGTGGTGAGCATGGGAGTGCCGATACACGCGGTGCAGGGGAAAACGACCGCGAACACGGTGACCATTGTCAATACGGATCCTGAGCCCACAGTATCGTTTGCGAGCGCGAGTTCGAGCGGAGAGGAGAAGTCCGGCCCTGCCCATCTTGAGGTGAAGCTCTCTGCGGCGAGCGGCAGGCCGGTGACGGTGGAGTATGCTGCCTCGGGCGGCACGGCGATACAGGGGAAGGACTACGCCCTGCAGGGAGGTCCGCTGACCTTCGCTCCCGGCGAGACGGCCAAGGAGATCCTGGTCGACATCAAGAACCACAATATCTACAGCGAGAGCAAGACCAAGACCATCGAGGTGGCCCTGAAGAACGCTTCGGGCGCGGTCCTGGGCAGCAGCGCGGTGTTTGCCTACACCATAGTCAACAATCATATGAAGCCGACGGTCGTAATCCGAACCGCAAACCAGCGCATCAGAAAGAGCGCAGGAAGACTGAACATCACTGTCCAGCTATCAGAAGTTTCCGGAAAAGACGTGACGGTACCCTTCACGGTCAGCGGCACAGCGATTCAGGGAAAAGACTTCGCCATTACCCCGAGCCCGGTCGTGATCAGAGCGGGGATGCGGAGTATGGAGATCGTGATAACCATGAAGGACAATATCCCGGTCGAAGCTGATAAGACGATCGAAGTGAGGCTGTCGAACCCGGACAACGCATTCCTCGGGTTGACCGGGGTATACCGCATAGTCATCGTGAAGGATGCCATTCCCACCATTGCCGTTGTTCCTTTTTTCACCACAAGCACGAAGAAGAATGCCGGCGACATCATGGCGTTACAGTTTGTCAAAGAATTAAAGAAACAAGAGGACTTCGTGGTGATCGAGCCGGGTGTAGTCAGGCAGCAGTTTCTGGACATGAGGGTCATCATGTCTGAAGGGGTTTCATCTGCCGATATCGACCTGATCACCAGCAAAATCGATGCAGACCTGATCCTGGCCGGGCAGGTAATGGATTACCAGGATGACATAGCGTTATACGGCAAGCCGAAAGTGGCTTTTTCCGTCATGTTGATCGACAGATCGAGCAAGAAGATCATCTGGGCATCCAGGAGCTCCAATAAGGGAGATGACGCGGTCACCCTGTTCGATTGGGGAAGCGTCAATTCGGCCAATGAGATGGTATCGGAGATGGTGCGGGTACTCACAAAGAGGGTGGTAACATGGTGAGCAGTTATTGTAATTTTTTTTGTTCTAGGATATAATGCTCCAATTTCGTGCATATTGTCATGTGACACGCAATGAGAGGTGAAATGATGCTGAAGAAATGGTTCATAACAACCGTAGCGCTGATGTTCTTCCTGGTTGCCGCCATGACGGGATTTTCATCAGACCAGAAGCCAGTGACCCCTGCAGAGAAAACGGGCGGAGCGCAGAATCCGGGGGTATCAGCAGGCGGCATGGTCATTATCGTAAAGGATCCCCGCTCGTCCACGACGGTAACGGTTCCCTTCGATTCCACGGTACACGATGATCTCCCTGTTGCCGTGGTGAACGATGTGCCGATTACGGTGGATGATCTCAAGAATGCGATCGCCGCTGCCCATGAAGAAGGGCATGAGGGCAAGAAGGAAACGACGACTCAGGCGCCCAAAATAGATTTTAATGAACTGCTGCAGCGCATGATCAATGTGGAGCTTGTCATCCAGGAGGCAAAGAGCATCGGTCTCGACGAATTGCCCGAAGTACAGGATCCTATGGATGTCTTCTCAAGGGTGTCCCTGCGGGGCCTCTTGCGGGAAGATGTCGCGAAAGATATTACGGCAAATGAAGACGAGGTCGAGAAGGTCTATCGAGGGAACGTGAGGGAAGTGAGGACGAATACGGCTTTTTTCGAAAAGGAAAAGGCTGCGAAGAAGGCCGTTAGAGAGATCAAGGCAGGAAAAAGCTTTGACGATGTGATCGCAAGGGGGAAAAAGGATGAGACGGTAAAAGGGGCCGACGTAGGGAACTATATAAAATTCAAAGATCTCAACCCGGCGATAGCAGCAGCTCTTTCAAAAATGAAGGTCGGTTCCGTAAGCCCTGTTACGAAGATCGCAATGTCGGACAACAAAACATACTTTGCCGTCTTCCGGCTGGACGATGACCGGTTAGCAGAAAGCCCCGAAGCAAAAGAGCAGGCCCGGCAAACAGTTCTCCAGAGCAAGATAGATAAAGCTATGGAGACATTGGGCAATTCCTTGTACAAAAAATATGTGAAAGCGGATAAGAAGCTGATTGAAAGTCTGGATTACGGACCGCAGGGCGAGGGACTCGAGAAGCTCCTGGAGGACCAACGGGTCGTGGCCGAGATCGAGGGAGACCAACCCGTTACGGTGGCGCAACTGTCCCAGGCGATGCAGGAAAAGTTCTACCACGGGATGAAGAAGCTGAAAGGGGAAAAGATGATCAGGACCAAGCATGACGTCCTGGAAAGCCTCGTAAAGAAACGCCTGTTCCTGCTGGAGGCAAAGAGGCGGGGACTTGACAAAACAGCGGCATACAAAAATATGATGGAGGAGTACGAACGGAATATTTTGTGGAGCGCTTTCATTCAGAAGGTTGTTGTACGGGACGTGAAACTGCGGGATGAGGACATGAGAGCCTACTACCATGATCATGCCGGCGATTACCTGTCCGACAAAATGATCAAGATCCGAAGTCTCGCATTCGGGAAAGAGACAGATGCCGTAACAGTGCTCGAGAAGCTCAGGAAGGGCGCGGATTTTAACTGGACCAAGGCCAATGTCGAAGGCAAGCTGGATGCCGGCACAAAGGACCTCATGACCTTTGATGAAGAGCTGGTGCCGATCACCACAATGGCCCCGGATGTGCAGAAAGCCCTCTCTGGAGTCAATGCCGGGGATTTCCGGCTGTATGAAAGCCCGCAGGGCCATTTCTATGTTCTGTACATAATGAACGTGGTGCCTCCTGTGCAGCAGCCGTTCGAGAATGTCCGGGTGGCAATCCGAAACCAAGTGTTCAATGAGAAGCTGGGTGAAGCAGCGAACGAGTGGATCCGCAAACTGAGAAAATCCGCCGATATCAAGGTTTATCTGGCAGGTCCTGAGAAATAAAAAACCGTGAGATAGTCTGAGGAGAACCATGCATACCATACACTCAAAACAGAAAATTCTTCACCTTGTACTGTTCCTTCTTCTGGGCGGGGCGGTTTTTCTCGCCGCGACCACCCAGGCGCTTGCACAGAAGAAATTTGAAAAGAAGGAGTGTCTCGAATGCCATAAAAAATTTGCCGACAAGTATCTTGACATGAAGAATGTGCACCGCGTGGTGAAAGAGAAAAAATGTGAGGACTGCCATCTCCGGCACGGCAAAGTTCCTACTCTGCTCCTGAAGAAACCCCAGAATGATCTCTGCTATTCGTGCCACCCCAAGGATAAAATGGGCCTGGACAAGGCAAAAATGCACACGGCGGTGCGGGCCGGCACGTGTACGAACTGTCATGATCCCCATGCGTCACAGATGCCCCACCTGCTCAAGCAGGAAGGCGCGGCCCTCTGTTACCAGTGCCACCAGAAGGAGAATTATGAGAAGAAAGTTACGCATAAAACCCTGAAGACCGACGGCTGCAAAGCATGTCATCTTCCCCACGGCGCCGATTTGGACAACCTGCTCACCAAGGCGGAGCCGGCCCTGTGTCTCGACTGCCACAGCAGCGGTTCATCGTCATTCAAGAAGGCGCACAACGGGTACCCCGTGGACGGCAAAACCTGCTCACGCTGCCATAACCCCCACGCTTCGTCGGAGCCAAAGCTCCTGAAGGCGAGCGTTCACAACCCCGTTGCCTCCTCGAGCTGCGATTCGTGCCACAACCCTGCCGGGTCCGAGAAACCCTTTGCTACGGCGCAACAGGGAGGCGACCTCTGTTTCCAGTGCCATGACGCGTCGGCGCTGAAGGCCGGAGGCACGGTCGAACATCCTCCGTTCAGTGGCGGGATGTGTCTTTCCTGCCATGATCCGCATTCCTCGGAGAATCCGAAGCTGGTTGCCGAGAAAGGCAATAAGCTCTGTTTCGGATGCCATCCGGACAAAGAGGCGAAAAAAACCTTTGGCCATGCAGCGGTCTCGAGCGGGAAGGGGTGCTTGTCCTGTCACGCGCCCCATGCAGCAAAGAACAAGAATCTCCTGATCGCGAAAGAAGGGGAGATCTGCTTCACCTGCCACGCAAAGACCCAGGAGCTGAAGAAGGCGAAAGACGTCCATACGCCGTTTGCCAAAAATATGTGCAGCTCGTGCCACAATCCGCACGGCTCCGATTTTATTGCTATGACGCGGAACCGGATGGACACGATCTGCTATTCGTGTCATACCAATGCCGAAAAGGAGTTTCTGAAAGCCTATACCCATAAGCCCGTAAGCACTGCAGCGTGCTATGTATGCCACAATCCCCACGGCTCGAATGAGGGGAAGCTCCTGAAAGTGTCGGCATCGGCCCTCTGTGCGCAATGTCATGGTGAGCTAATGAAAAAGGCAGGCACCGGAGGGGCCAATCATCCTCCCTTCCAGGACGAGCAGTGTCTTACCTGCCATGATGCCCATGCGAGCAATATCAGCGGGATGATCGTTGCGAAACAGGACGTACTCTGCTTCCAGTGCCATACGAAACTGCAGCAGGAGATGGGGACCGGAAAGAGCAAGCATGCCCCAATGATGACGGGCGAATGCACCCAGTGCCACAGCCCCCACAAGTCAAAGTTGGCAAAACTCCTCGTAGTGGAAAGTCCCGATCTGTGTTTTACCTGTCATAAGAACATAAAGGAACGCTTGGGGAAGGATATAACCCATCCGCCGGCGGCGAGAGATTGCCTGCGGTGCCACCTGCCGCATTTTTCGAAGGACCCTTCGCTGATGGCGCAGCCGTTATCCGCATTATGCGGTGAATGCCATGACCTGAACGGAAGTTCTTTTGCGAAGGCCCATATCGGCATCAAGGCTGCTGTGATGGATTGCATGAGCTGTCACGATCCGCATGCTTCGAAGGACCCGAAACTGTTCAAAGCAAACATCCATCCTCCCTTCGCCGCACGATCGTGCGATGATTGCCATATAGGAGAAAAGAAATGAAAAATAAAGGCATGAATGTATGGTACTGGCCGTTCCCGGCGCTTATTGCGGTCTGTGTTCTCGGTATCATAGCATCCGCCGGTGCGCAGGAAAATAAATTCAGACTGAAGCCGGGAGCGGAGGGGAAGAATTGCCTGACCTGTCATGTGACGTTCGAGGACAAGCTTAAGCAGCCTTTTGTCCATTCGCCGGTAAAGTCCAGAAAATGCGCAAGCTGTCATAATCCCCATGCGTCTTCCCATGGCAAGCTCCTTACAGCGGATCCTAATAAGATCTGCTTCACCTGCCACCCCGATGTGATATCCAAAAAGGCACGCAGTTCCCATGTGGTCGTGGTAGAGGGAAATTGTATCAAATGTCACGATCCTCACGCAGCAAAGAACAAGTTCAACCTGCTGGAGGCAGGGAACAAACTCTGTTTCGGATGTCATAAGGATATGGGCGATACCCTAGCAAAGGTGAAATTCAAGCACAATCCCGTGGAGCGGGGATGCATCAACTGTCACAACCCCCACTCTTCTGATCAGGCCGCCTCGCTGTTAAAGGACGACGTGCCGGCTCTCTGCCTGAAGTGCCACAAGACGGCAACGCCTTCGTTCCAGAAACAGCACATGAACTATCCCGTAGCGAAAGCGCGCTGCACGAGCTGTCATGATCCTCATGGTTCTGATAGGGGAGGGGTGCTCTACACGAACGTCCACCGGCCCGTTGCCAATAAGATGTGCAATCAGTGCCATGAAGACCCTACTTCCCCGAAGCCCTTTGCGACCAAAAAGACGGGATACGAGCTGTGCCGGGGATGCCATAGCACGATGGTCAATGAGGCACTCAGCAAGAACCGGATCCATTGGCCTGCGTTGGACAAAACAGGCTGTATCCATTGCCACAGTCCCCATGCAAGCCCGGTAAAGGGGCTTCTCAAGGCCAAGATGATCGACCTGTGCAGCGAATGTCACCCCGATGCCATTGAGAGGCAGAAACGCTCTCAAACAAAACACGCTCCGATAAAAGACGGCATGTGCACCACCTGCCATTCGCCCCATGCCTCGGATAATGTGTTCCTGTTCAAGCAGGCATCCACGATCGACCTGTGCCTGTCCTGTCATAACTATGGGAAACACTCAACGCATCCCCTTGGAGCAAAGGCCCTCGACCCGAGAAATAACAATGTCATGGTCCAGTGCACAAGCTGCCATGGGACCCACGGGACGGAGAACAAAAAAATGCTTTACTATCCGACGACGACGGAACTGTGCGTCCAGTGCCATGCAGAACATAGGAGATAATGCCATGATGAAAAATATCGTTCTGATAGCGATCCTGCTGCTGCCTGCTCCGGCCCTGAGCGCCGAGATGATGAACTTTCAGCGTGTTGCCTCGATATATGCCGATGCTGGAGGAATTAAAATCAATCAGCCCGAAGGAGTTGCCTGCAGGGATAAATCCCTTCTTCTCGTGTCCGATACTGCAAACGGCCGTCTTCAGCCCTATACTCTCCAGGATGACGGGACCATAAAGCCGGGACCGGGGGCTGAGATCAAAGTGCCCTATCCCTTGCATGTTCGTCTGAATTCCAAGGGAGATATCTTTGTGCTCGACGGCAAGCAGCGCAAGATCCTCCGCATGAGCCCCAATGGCGAGCCCAAAGGATCATTCGAACCCGAGGGGATGCCTTTGCCGACAGCATGGATTCCGAAAAATTTTGCGATCGATACGAAGGATACGGTGTACATTCTTGATGTATTTTCTTCACGAGTGCTCATCGTGAGCCCGGAAGGAAAGTTCCAAAGGCAGATCGCGCTCCCGAATGCTGATGGTTTTTTCTCTGACCTGGCCGTGGATCCCCAGGGCACGATCTTTATACTCAACAGCATCGCTGCTTCGGTCTATTCTGCTGGTCCCGATGACAAGGCATTTTCCCCGCTGACAAAGGGCCTCAAAGACTATGTCACGTTCGCGACCACGCTTGCAGCAGACAAACAATTTCTCTACATGGTAGATCAGTTCGGCAGTGGTGTCGTGGTTCTGGGGAAGGACGGCTCCTTTAAAGGTCGCAAGCTCAGAATGGGCTGGAAGGAGGGAGAACTTCTCTATCCTTCCGATATTTGCCTGAACGAGAAGGGGGAAATATTCATCGCGGACCGCGGGAACAACCGCATCCAGATGTTCAGGAAAGAATGAACTTCGATAGTTCCGGCAGCCTGGTATCACCTTCTTGGAACCGGGGAAATGTCTGAAGACCTCTCTTTGCGAGAGCGCAGCTTACGTGATGCGCTCTCGTTCTTCTTTTGGGGATCGTCGGTCATCATACCGCCTGATTCGAACTCGTTAAGGGCAAGATTATGAAAGAGAAATCATTCCGGACAGGGACCCGGGGAGAGAATCGAAAAGGCATGGTCATCTCGCTTGTCGCGGTCCTGCTGGTCATTGCTTTTTCAAGTATCACGTATTCGAGAAACATACTCTGGCAGGATTCGGTAACGTTGTGGCAGGATACAACACTCAAAAGTCCGAAAAAGTTCAGACCTCGGTTTAACCTGGCGAAAGAATACGAAGCACGAGGGCAATTGGACCTGGCGGCCGAGAACTATCGAGCGTCCATCGATCTGAAACCAGATGATGCAATGGCTCATAACAACCTAGGGAATGTGTACATGAACCAGAGGCGCCTCGGGGAAGCGATCGAGGAGTTTCGCACGGCCGTCCATCTCAACCCGGACGCTCCGTTGACCCGCGATAACCTTGGCTATGTTTACTTCAAGCAAGGTCGGCCTGACGAAGCCATCAAGGAGTATCAAGCGGCAATAAAGCTCGCACCGGATGTTGCCGAGATTCATAACAATCTCGGGTACGTCTATTTCACCCAGGGACGTTTCGAAGACGCAGCGGAACAATATCAGATCGCTTTGAAGCTCAAGCCGGACTTCCCCGCGGCACTCGAGAACATTCATTTGCTCGATCGGGTATCGAACCAGAAGCAACTGCGGAAATGAACGAGATTACGCACTATCTGAGGGCGATGTATGTATATCGATCGAAACCGCATCGAGAAACCATACGAGGACCTGGAAGGAAACGAAACAAGGTTCGACCGCGAGCCTCGGACGTGTTAAGGTCGCAGGTGAGCACAACGAGAAACCTCAAATAATCCATCATGGTTCATCCGCAATCACTGCCTTGTCGTCCTCTTTGGCATCTCTGCAGATTACGTTCGATAAGGAGGATGATAATGCCAATCTTCCTGAAAACCCATATAGTCCTCGCACTACTGGCAGCTCATTGAAATATATTCCAGCGGTACCTTCCGGAAGCAAGGGTTTGAGAAACCGCAGGTTCTGGAAGAGTATTCTTATCAATTGAATCCAGGAGCGAGCGCATTCCCCGTAGCTTGCTGCGGGGTTAGCGAGCGATGAGAATAAATAGTACTACCTTGAGGATCGAAGATTCCCTGCAGCTTGCTGCAGGGAGCTTCAATGCCCCGCACCTTGCTGTACCGCGGTTGTTTTCAGGGGCAACGAAAGCACTCACTCGCAAAACGATCATACCAGCAGGTTGGGTCTTCATCAGTTTTATCCGATGAACATGTTTAAGAATTTCAATGTGAAGAAAACACGGCACGTTCAATATATGCTCGAACTCCCTCATGGTTTAAAAAAGCACAAGCCTATTCTTGACAATATACGGCATCACATCATACCTATAATTGTTCTTGTTGGCGCGACCTTTGCTGTATATGCCGGTACGCTCGAACATGATTTTCTCTTGAATTGGGATGACAGCTTGTATGTCACGGACAATGAAACGATACGAGGTTTGACATGGGAACACGTGAAGGAGGCATTCGCCCGATTCTATGTAGGAAATTACGCTCCGATCCAGATCATCTCATACATGGTGGACTATTCCGTTGGGGGACTGCGCCCTAGTGTTTATATTTTTACTAATGTTCTTTTGCATGTCACAAACGGCATCCTATTCTATTTGCTGCTTTTTCGACTTACCCAACGCAAGGTAATCGGCTTTCTTGCCGCATTTATTTTCCTGCTCCACCCTGTTCAGGTCGAGTCAGTTGCCTGGATATCCCAGCGGAAAAATCTGCTCGCCATGTTTTTCTTCCTTGCAGCTTTTCACTTCTATATTTCCTATCGGCTTGCAGAGAAAACAAAGGGCACGTTATCGTATATATTTTCTGTTGCGGCATTTATGGTCGCCCTTCTGTCAAAAACGGTTGCGATCATTCTCCCTCTTGTTCTCTTTCTTTACGACCTTTGTTATCGTGATAAGACCGACCGGCCATCATGGCTGATCAATAAGATCCCTTTTATATCCATTGCAGGCGTTGCGCTCTTGGTCGCGTTAAAAAGCCAGTTGCCGGAATATGACGGAGGGCGGATATCGTATGCCATTGAAGGTCCGCTGGGTGTTTTCTACACCATGCTCACGGTCCTTGTCCGCTATTGTAAGATCATTTTCTGGCCGATGGAATTAAGTGCTCTGTATATGCCGCCCATGAAAGTAAGAATAGATTCAGCGGTTGTGTTGTCCGCGTTGTTTGCTGTTCTGTTGATCATTCTGGGATGGTATCTTTACCGGAGAAGAAAAGAGCTTTTCTTCTGGTACGCACTTTTTTTTGTCGGCCTCCTTCCCGTTTCCCAGATCGTGCCCCTGGTCACGCTCATGAATGATCGTTATCTCTATTTTCCCCTGTTGGGAGCCGCAGCGTTTTTTGGACTCATGGCGCTCGCTTTTACCGATGATGTCCATAATTTACGAAAAAGAAGCATAGCGGTCATTCTTGGTCTTTTGATCATACTGCTTCCCTGGCTTTCGTGGCAGAGAACGTCTGTTTGGAGCAATGACCTGTCTTTATGGAGGGACGCGACAAGTAAAACCCCGGTTTCGCCCCTCGCCTGGAATGGTCTCGGCATGTCCTACGTTGATGCGGGGAGGTTTGAAGAAGCGGCCAGCGCCTTCTTAAAGGCATTATCGATTGACCCTGATTACGAGCTGGCGCTCAACAATATTGGCGGCCTGTACAATAGCCGTGGGAAAATAGCGGAGGCTCGGCCTTTTTTGCTCAAGGCCACGAAGTTATTTCCTGAAAACAGCAATAGCTTGATGAACTTGGGAATCAATTATTATGTTTCCCATGATTATCAAAACGCCGAACTGATTTTTAAAAAAGTGCTGGTGTTGAAACCCCAGTCAGCCGATGCTCTCTCGCGTTTAGGCGATGTCTATCTAAGGATGAGAAAACCTGAGATGGCCCGGGATTATTTTCAAAAAGCGACCGAACTTGAAGGCACAACGGCAGATCTGGAGTATCGTCTGGCCTGCGTCGAATCTCTCAGCAGACATCCCCATGAAGCGTTAGGGCGTCTTGAGTCAGCATTGAACAAGGGATATAACGACTACCAGAACATCGCACGGGACGCGTGCCTGGATCCTCTTCGGGGCCATAGTGGTTTCCAGTTTCTTATGAGAAAGTATTTTGGCAAGTGAACCACTCCCCGGCCTTTAGGCCGGGAAGTGATTCACGGGGTGTTGGCTTTCTAAAATGGCTTAAGACATTAGGGGACGTATTTAGAGCACCTTTTGCTTGTACATGATGGCTATTATTGTGCAGTCCGTGTGTCAGGAGAGAGCTGAAGCAGATCCCGCCCGGTAAAAAACCTTCACACGGCAGGGACCACTGGTTCAAACCCAGTAGCGCCCACCAGAAATATCAAGGGGTTAGCTTACCGGAGAGTCATCTTAATGTCTTTGTGACACAGCAGATCCTTTACTGCTGTGAGGTCTGCTCACGACATTACCAGGTGACTACCAAAGGTATGCAGACCGTGAAAGTGAAAATCCGCAATGTCTGCCCGTTTCAATACTCTCCAAGAGGAGCCAGCACAATCCATAAAGTCCAGCTTTCCAATTAGTGCAATGACTCGGTTACGTCAATGGTCAACTATTACTCTCCTAATTTTAGCCATGCGGTAACATACTCCACGATGTATACTTTATTTTATTGATATTACAATAATTAATAGCTGTGTCGAAATGTTGACTTTGACGCTTTATAATAGGTTCTGCTATTTTAGTTTTACTATCTGCTATTAACCTACCTGTTGCTGATCTTTTCTCGCCACAGTCAATCGCTGTTTGCGTAAAATCCTAGCGGCTATTTCTTCGTAAAGACGCATCCCAGGTTAATGAAGGACAACGTAAATTAGATACGGATCCTATGCATAATATTTGATAATTGCGCTTCGAATGCAGTTCGAGACAGAATTCGCGATCTCATTATTAGTTAAGATATTTCTTATATTTTATGACCATCCCATATAGGTCAAATGACCATTTTCTATCGGTTGTTTCGCCAGACATGCAGATAGTATATATCCAACAATAGTCGCATTGTATTGTTATTAAAGAAGTTGCAACTAAGGCATGATTGTTGCTTTTTTCAATACATAAGTAGGTATCGATAAAGCCAAACCCACCGCGAGGTGGGGACGGAAAGCAAACGGATCTTGATAAACCACGCAAGATGGCCGAGCTGCCGAAGGATATATCCTGAGGTATGCTTGGCCTTTTTTATTCCAGCTGAAGGAGCGGACCCTAGAAGTATCAACCACCCCAGGAACGAGCGCCGGGGAAAAGATAATCTGGATGCAATATAAATAGGTTGCGACAAAGCCAAACCCATCGTGAGATGGGGACGGAAAGCAAACGGATCTTGATAAACCACGCAAGATGGCCGAGCTGCCGAAGGATATATCCTGAGGTATTGCTTGGCCTTTTTTTATTCCAGCGGAAGGAGCTGGCCCTAGAAGTGGTCAACAACCCAATGGACGAGCGCTGGGGAAAATGTTTGGAAGCAACGTCACAGCATTCGTGGAAAGGCTTGGAATAAGTGTTAGGTGGATTTATACATGACGTTCACGGTTAGCTTGATTATCATTATTACTGCGCTCGTGACCTGCGGGTTGGGCATGGATGCATTCGCTTTCCATAGCGGCGGCGTCGCCGAATGCGTGGGCTGCCACCAGATGCACGATGCACCAGGCGCCAACCTTCTGATCGCCGTTGATCAGAGCTCGACCTGTCTTGATTGCCATGGCGCATCAGGCCAGTCCAGCTACCATGTTGCCACCCCCGATGCGGACATGCCCGCGGGATCGCCGCCGGTCAATGAGACTCCGGGCGGTGACTTCGGCTGGCTGCACAAGTCCTATTACTTCACGATCCGCGGTGGATTGACGACCGACCTCGGCGAGACCCACGGCCATAACATCATTGCTGCAGGCTACACAGGCGGCACGTACGCTGTTGACCCAAAGAACGCAACGGCCCCGGGCGGCACGTTTCCGTCAGCCCAGCTCAACTGCATCTCCTGCCATGACCAGCATGGTAAGGGCCGTTGGACGACAGCCGGCACCTATAGCAAGACCTCCGGCGCTATCTACACCTCCGGTTCGTATGGTTCCATCCCGTCAACTTTCGGCCCCACAGGCGAACTTTTGTCGACGGGCGTATACCGCCTGCTCCGTGCTATGGATACTGTTGACGGCGTGACCTTCCCTGCGCTCCCGCCGGTAGCAGTGGTTCCGAGCACCTACAACAGGTCAGAGTACTTCTTCCAGACCCGCACTGCCTACGGCTCCGGCATGTCCGACTGGTGCAGCACCTGCCATCCTGACATGCACACCGGAAACGGAAATACGGGGGGGATTATCAGGCATCCGACAGATCGAAAGCTGACGGGGTTGACCGTCAGGAACTACAACAACTATACAAAGAGCGGCGTCATGACCGGTAATGCGGCCACCTCCTACCTGTCGCTCGTTCCGTTCGAAGAAGGCCTGACCTACAGCACAGCGAACATCAACACTTTGAAGTCCCATGCAAAGACGGATGATTCTTACCTGAACGGTCCAGACCAGACCAATGGTTCGACAACGGTGTTCTGCCTTTCCTGCCACAGGGCGCATGCGTCCGGCTGGCCGAAAATGCTTAAGTGGAACCCCGAAGTTACGACCATCACCCTTGCTGGCGCCTATCCTACCGGGAATGACGCGGGCTGGGGCCGAACCTTGACCGAGGTATCCAAAGCCTATTACGATAAGAACGTAACGAGGTGGTCCGCCTATCAGCGCTCGCTCTGCAATAAATGCCATGCGAAAGATTGACTCCCAAATCTTCATAGGATCAAAAAACACATAAGGCGGGAGGACAGTCTCCGGCCTTTGGTTTTTGTCACAGCATCAACCTTCTCAACGGGGATATCGCCTCTACCGGAAGCCTCGAGTCGCAGGCACCCGGCTGACAAGCGGGGAGGGCAGCCCGGGATTATCATCTTCTTGTCGTGCGTCTTCAGTTGTACAATAAAATATCTCTTCAGAGCGATCCTATGAAGTGGAACGGAGCATCGGAGAAATGAGAGTCTTAAGAGTATCTTTACAGTTCACTGCGTTCATAATGTTGTTTCTCTTCATGGCATGCACGAAACCAACAACGAATTTCTCCATTATATGGAAAGATGAGACATATCAAGTTCAGCCCAAAAAGGTCCTTGTGATCAACGCATATAAAAATCCCGTGAACAGAAGGTTCTTTGAAGACGGGTTCGTGACGGCATTAAAGGACCGCAAGATAGATGCCGTCGTGAGTTACACCGTTATGCCTGATATGCTTGATCCAATCCTGGACGAAAAGGTCGCTATTGTGATCCAAGCAAAAGAAGTCGGCGCGGATACCGTGCTGATTAACAAACCTCTTGATACGGCACGGAAGGACATTACTATTTCCACCGGTATTCCAGTATGGAAAACATCTATTAATACACGAACAGATGTCTACGACATGAAGACATACAAATTGATTGTGAGCGTTTCAGCGGAAAAACAGCTACAAAAAGGGAAGCCTTACACTGACCAAATACAATCCTATACTAAAGATCTCGTAAGTATGCTGTCTCACACAGGCTCAAGGTAGTTTCTCCCTTCGGCATTCCTGACGTAATGCGGACATTTGCAGCCTTGACAACCTATCTGCTCCTATGGAGTATTCATTTGGGGTGATGGCTATCCTATATTGCGCAGTTCGCGCGTGTTAGTAAAGGACAGAGACAGAGAGTAAAAGGCGGAAAACTGCCTATCCCCATGGTTCTGTAACCGCATGATGTAGCAATAGAAAGAAAAGGCGGAAAATTCGTCCCAGCCATGTAAAAAGCCTTCACACGACAGAGCCACTGGTTCAAACTCAGTAGCGCCAACCACGTAATCAAGGGGTTAGCAGACAAATGCTAGCCCTTTTTATTGGACTGTATCGGAATTGTATAGTCTGCGGGGACGTTCAGGGTTTTATCCAGGATATCGATGGCGTTTACCTTATGGGCGGGGGCTGGTGGGCGTAGCGGAGGATCATGGTACCAAGCAAGACGCAGCGGTCTGCCTGGAAGAATTTCCGGACCTGTGCCAAGGCCTGCTCGATCTCCTCATGAAGTTCGTCCATGTGCGTCTTGATGAGCCGGGCGGACGGGTTGGAGAGAAGCGTCTCGAACTGCATCCATTGTTCGCACAAGCTATGATCGTGTTCGAGCATCGGCGATCAACTCCTGAGGAATCCCGGTCAACCGACAAACCTTCCGATCAAATCATTTGAAGGAAGGTTTCTGGACCGTTTCTCGTAGATCCGCGAGTAATGACGATCAGTGGTTAGCGTGGTCGTTTTGCTGTTAGCATAGGGTTTTTTTACGATATTCAGTGAATGGTCAAGTGGTGAGCATCCCCAAGGCTTCAGGTCCACGTACAGGCGGATATTCCTCATGTCGTCACCGCTTCGGTCGTCTCTCTCTCGCGTAGTGACCTATAGAGAGGGTAAAGAGCCTCCATTTATAAAAACTGCCAGAAAACCCCAGCATTTTAAGGCTGGGGATGAAGAGCAGCCAGGAGCGAAGCCAGAGTTTCATCTGGCGTAGCGAAGGTACTTCTGGCATAATATAGCCGAGTCGGTCGGCAAGGTGGATGAAGAGGTCATCCGGAAATACATCAAGACGCAGAAATGGCAGGCCATGACAGATCATGCCATGCCTGAAGCCCCGGCCTTTAGGCCTGGGGGTGGTTCACTAGCAAAGTACGACTATAAGGGCTATGTATATCCATGTAAGGGATCTCTCGTAATGTTTCTTCCTGTTTTTATACTGACTATTATTCTCACTTCCTGCACCACCCATATCGTGACATCGCAAAATCTCCCCGAACCTTTTCCCTATTGCGGATTGCTGAATACGCCGACTCGGCCTTACTCGGCCATCGAACCAAGAGCGTACCTCGGGATCTACCTAGCCACCCAAAAAATAGAGCAAGCCATACCGAACTGCAAAGAGAACCTTCTTATTCTGACTGCCGGAATCATCATGGGGACGCCTGCGGAAAAAGCAGGGCTCAGGGATGGCGACGTCATTTTGTCATTGAACAACATCCCTACCTGTCATAATGCCGAGCACATCATATCGTCCTTTAAAAAAACGATCGAACAGCAGAAGATCGGAGTTCCTCTCCCCCTTGAGATTATCCGCAATGACAAAAAGCTTGGCCTCACGGTCACGCTGGAGGAACTACCGACCCATGTTCAGCGGGAAGCGGAACACCCTGAGATCGATCAATGTCCGCAACAGACCTCGATGCTCGAGAACACCCTGCGGGCTCAAAATGTCTTGCCTTTCTATAACACCCTCGTGAATGAGCTCTACCGGAAATCCAACGTTGTACATAATCCAGGCTTCATAATCCACGAAAAAGAGTTCCATCCCTTACAATTGAACGAGGCGACTTACCTGATGAGGCATCCCTTGGCAGCGGGAGCCGTTGCCAAAGAACTTTCACGACGGACAAGTTTGCCCCTTGAAGAAATGAACTGGCAGATTAATACCATTTTCCAAAAAACCGCTTCTCTCCTTGATGTCGGGCGATTATCTTCCGTATCTCAAACCGAAATGACATTCCCTGCCTTGCTCCGAACCACGGAGGAAACAAAGAACAGGATTGACGAAGCGCTAAGCAACTTGACGCCAGAAGAAAAGATGCTCCTGCAGAATGTCGCACGAAATTTGGATGACGACAAACAATGGAACACTGTTCTCGACATCTCCATGAAGATCGACCGCACAAAGATCTTCAATGCCTTTTCTCCTTTTCTCGCTTTTTTGACCCGCGACAACCTCGAGCTCCTGAGACAAGACCTCGTCAGCAGGTTCCGTGGCAGCACGGGCTCCATCCTCTATGAAGCGCAGACACCGATTGGCAAGGTGATCGTGGGCGGAGGAGGGCCGAATGTGTATGCTGAGGACGCCGCATTGATCCTTGATCTCGGAGGTGACGACCTTTACCTAAATAATGCAGGAGGGACGCGACCCGGGATGCCATTGGCCCTGGTGATCGACTGGGGAGGAAATGATCGGTACCTAAGCAGAGAGAACTTTTCTCAAGGTGCGGGGATCCTCGGTGGCGGTTTTCTTATCGATCTTGGCGGGGACGATACATTCATCTCACTGGATGGGAGCCAAGGAGTTGGCTTCTGGGGCATAGGACTTCTCTATCATGGCGGCAGTAACAGCGTTTTCAGTGCAAGGAAGCTATGCCAAGGCGCAGGACAGATGGGAATCGGTCTTTTGATAAACAGAAACGGGGACGACAAATATATCTGCTCCTATGCGGGACAAGGGCTGGGACTGTTCGGCGGAGCAGGCATACTAATCGACGAGGCCGGCGATGATCTGTATCAATTGGGCGGCCTAGAACCGGACTTTCGCGATCCCACAAAAGCGACGCAAAGCCTTGGTCAGGGGTTCGGTCTGGGCACCAGGGCCGACAAGGACAAGCTCGGCGTGCCGGGAGGGATAGGCATGCTCATCGATAACAAAGGGAACGATGTTTATATCGCTGATTATTTTGCCCAGGGTGCAGCCTATTACTACGGACTTGGCATTCTGGACGATCGGGCAGGAAATGACCAATACCTTTCCGGCCGGTATTCTCAAGGCGCGGGAATCCATTCTTCGATCGGCATCCTCATTGACCGTGCGGGAGATGACCTCTACTATTCCTCGGTCGGTGCAGGCCAGGGCATGGGGCACGATTTTGGTGTCGGGTTCCTGGAGGATGACGGAGGAGACAACTACTTTTATGGGGGCTCACTAGTGCAGGGCGCGTCCACAAATGGAAGTCTCGGTATCCTGATAAACGCGAAGAGGAAAGGGGACAACAAGGACGAAGCGCTGTTCGACGTGGAGGTGAACAGCATGGGGATCAGGATTGGCAAAGAACGTGCGCACGCCGCCGTTGTTATTGAGCCGGATAAACCCCCCTGCTGCTGCCGGGGGAGTGTCATTCAATGCCCACAAAGAGAGAGGTTTTGAAAACAAGCGGAGCGCAGGCCGACGGTAACCTGTGTCCCCTGACACCGCTAAGAAGTGAAAAGGAGCATCGAAGATAATGAGCGCCTTAAAAATATTTTTACAATTCGCTGCGTTTGTGATGTTGTTACTTTTCATGGGATGCACGTCAACAAAATTCACCGCTATCTGGAAAGATGACACCTATCAAGGACGTCCCGAAAAGATCCTGGTGATCAACGCATTTAAAGATCCCGCGAACAGAAGAGTTTTCGAAGAAGAATTTGTGAAGGCAATGAAGGATCGAAGGATAGATGCCGTCGTGAGCTACACCGTTATGCCTGATCCGGCCGTGCCCGATATGGATACTATTGCGGCGAAAGCAAAGGAAGTCGGCGCGGACACCGTACTCATCAACAAACCTGTTGGCACATCACAACATGAATCCCCGAACGGTTTTGTCGGTAGCTACATTGACACGTACGTCAATACAAAAACAGATGTCTACGATATGAAATCGACCAGATTGGTCTTGAGCGCTTCAGCGGAAACATGGATACGAGAGGGTGTATCTTACACCGACCTTATGCAATCTTTCGTTAAAGATCTCGTAAACAAGCTGTCACGTCTGGGGCTCTTTTAGAAAGGGCGTGTTATTTCACGATGTCCTCATCGTACCTCGTCCCGGCATCGCCTATTGACTAATATCGTCGCTGCTTATTCAGATGATGATTCCGGAGAAAGCTTTCACCTACTCCATGTGCGTAGAAATCTAATTGAGATGTGGCCTTTATGCTATAGTGTGATACACAAGAGCTTTGTTCTGAATCCCGCACTTCTGATATTTGTCAAAACTGCTGTTATTATGATTGGAAATCGCGGGGGCAGAGCTTGTCCAACGAAAAAAACCGAAGTGGCTTTTGATGAAGACCTTTTCTCAATCCGTTAATGCGAACACATTGCTATTTATAATCTTGTAATCGCTTCTATGCTCGTTGTAAATCTTGCAGGCAATGCCATAATGACATGATGGATTCTTTCATCGCAGACCTACTCAAGGTTGAGCCAATGCACGGAGGCAGCGTGAATGGCTGGATACAAATCCCGACGTCATTTGTCATCGTGATGTATTTTGTAATCGTAATAATTACGATGGTGAGTACTGTATATTATCTCAGGAAGAAAATCCCACTCGTTGAAGCTTTAAGAAAGGCTATTTCCCTTGTCTTTTTTTGCGCAGGATTCCTGTATTTGGTTCATTCGGAAAGGACATGGTACTCATGGTTCAGCGAAGATGTTGCAACCTATTCCGGATCCTCCACAGGCGAGAAGGTAAGGATATTTTTGGGACCCTTATACGAATTTGTCGCGGTGGCCAGCACTGTGCTGAACGACAGCGATTACACTCTGTATGCTTCCGACACCGCTACTAGTCTAATGGCCCAATACTATCTGCTCCCCCGACGGCACAGGGCTAACGCAAAAATAATCATCGTTTTATACAATGATAATACTGCCTATGACGAATTGACAAGAACATTCAATAGGGGCGATGAACGGATTGAAAACGTTGAGCTGCTCTTTCGCTATGATCCCGGTGCATATATTGTGAGGGTAAGATGATCTCAATGCTCATCGCTCTCATGATACCGGCCATCCTGGGTTTTCTCTTCGTGTCCCTGCTGTTGCGCAATGATACTGCAAGCGGGCCTATCGAACGTCTCTGTCTGGCTTACCCGCTTGGCATGGGTTTTGTGACTATGCAAATGTTCTTCTTAGCTCTCATGCACGTTCCATTAAAGCTTTGGTATGTTACCGTACCGATTATAATGGAAATTGCTGGGCTCTTCTTGTGGATACGGAAAAAAAATGTCATCATCGTCAAAACACCTTCATTAGGGCTTTTCAGCGAGATTTTCGATAGGGACAGCCCTTGGATTAAAAAGACCGCCCTAATCATCCTGACTACGCTCGTTTTCATTAAAATCGGATCCATCTTTGCGGAAACCTATTTGAGACCGATATTTGCCTGGGATTCGTTCGCCAATTGGTCAGCGGGAGCCAAAGCATTCTTTTATTCTCACAGTCTCTTCGTAGATGCTTCGCCAGAAGATTTTTTCGGTAAGGGGCTGCTGAATAGGAACGCAAACTATCCGCCTCACAATCCCCTTATGCAGGTCTGGATGGGCCTTTGGATCGGAAATTTTGATGAAGTACTTGTTAAATTCTGGAGCCCAGCGTACCTTCTCGCCATGTCCTTTTATTTATATGCGGTCATGGCCCGAGAGACCTCACGACTCATTGCATTATCGATGCTTGTGCTTTTCTTGAGTTCTCCGCTCCTGTCTCTTCATTCTATCGAAGTATACAGTGATGTACCGCTCAGCGTTTATATTCTCTTTTCCCTGATCATGTTTCTTTTCGGCATGAGAGGGAAGTATGAGTATTGGATGCTGATGGGCATCTTCTCTGCAGAAGCACTATTTACTAAAGATGAGGCACCTTTTTTTGTTCTTCCTCTGCTTCTGGTTGCTGTTATTTTCTTCTGGCAGAACAGTAGTCAAAATATTGTTCTTCGAAAATCCGCAACCCCCCTATTCGCTAGTCTGTTATTGGCGGCACCCTGGTTCGTGTTTAAATTCGCCCATCAACTCGGGTTCGGCGCCGATTATGTTACGTTAGAATTTACCTTTCGTCCCGAGATGGCATGGAAAGTCGTTTTGCTGCTTGTCTCCTTTCAGAATTTCAATGTTTTTTTCCTGTTTTTCCCCATCTTTACAATGCTTGCATGGCCGCCTACAAAGGAATTTATTTTCTTGTTTGTGCCTGTTCTGTGTTATGCGCTGTTCTTCACCTTCGTCTATATTTTCACAGTCTTTTTCTCTGGACGCCTAATGTTTAACACAGCTATCTTCCGGAATACGCTGACTTATTATCCCAGCATATGCTTACTTACTTCTTTGCTGATAAAGACGTTCAAGCTGAGGTGGGATGGAACTCGCTGACCCTTAAAGAATCGGTGGCTTGTATCAAATCTTCGGACGAGTTTTGGGAGAACGTTCAGGACTTCTGCACTATGCCCGTCTTCTCGGGAAGAAAAACAGTTCTTTTTGGGGGCCTACGGACCCTGTTACCCGCCTGCAGGAGTTTGCCTATGTTGCGACAGAAGTCTATTACCAGAAAATTCCCTGCTCTCCATGCCTGCATGTGGCCGAGCCCCCCGTGCGAGGGGAAAAATATCTGCCTTAGGACGATCTTCCAGCAAGAGAAGCTAAAAGTGATTGAAAATATAAATATTAAAATAAATAAACAAATGAATGAATAATCACCCCGAAGGAGAGAGGGATTTAACTTGTAGATATTGAAAGAAATTGATCGCTTCGTTCATCGGTATTGCCAAAGCGCTTCTTATATTTGTCTCTAGAGGTTCTGTAACGATCAAACGAATTGGCATATGGGGAAATAATATTATCCTATGGACTTTCGCCATCGACAAAGCGGCATCGTTGCTGAAGGATGGTTTGTGCTTGTCATTTTGGACCGTAGTACATAACGCGAGCGTGGCTTGTCGCTTGCATTAAGATTTTAGGCGGTTAGAAATGAGAATGACAAATAAGCTCAAATATTCCCTTGCAGGTTTCGTTGCCGTCATCACGTTTGCAATATATCTTGCTGCTCTTCAGAATGATTTCATTGCAGCAGGGGACGATAGTGAATATGTTCTGAATAATCCATACATTCGCTCGATCAACCTGGTGTTTCTGAGATGGGCGTTCTTTGATTTCCATGCCAGCAACTGGCACCCCCTTACTTGGATATCCCATGCCGTGGATTATGCGCTCTGGGGACCGAATCCCTTCGGGCATCATCTTACGAACATCATTCTCCACGCAGCGAACACGGCGATCGTTGTGTTACTGACTCTGAAGTTGCTCGAGATCGTGAAGGAGAGGACAAGGCAGAATACATCCACATTCTTCCTGACTGACCGGACGATCCTTATCGTGGCGGGATTGACCGGTTTATTGTTTGGTTTCCATCCCATACATGTGGAATCCGTGGCTTGGGTCGCAGAACGAAAAGACCTTCTGTGCGCCTTGTTCTTTCTGCTTAGCATCACCATCTATATATCTGCGGGAACAGAATGCCATGAAGCGCCCCAGGATGAATCGATCTCGCGGCTTTTCAATAAGCGCTATCGCATCACGCTTGGGTTTTTCATCCTCGCTCTTCTCAGCAAGCCGATGGCGGTGACCCTGCCCGTGGTCCTGCTGATCTTGGACTGGTATCCCTTTAACAGGATTCGGTCTCTCAAAACCTTATGGGCTGCGAGTATCGAGAAAATTCCTTTTCTTGCATTGAGCCTTGCTTCGTCCGTGATCACCATTTTGGCTCAGAGGACGGGAGAATCCATCGTATCACTAGAATTTGCGCCACTATCATCCCGCGTGCTGATAGCCTCTCGGTCCATCGTCATGTATCTTGGAAAGATGATAGCCCCAATGAATCTAATCCCATTGTATCCCTATCCCAAGTACGTATCACTGTTCTCGTTAGAGTATTTATTCGCAATTAGCCTGACGATGGGGCTTACAGCAGCCTGCATGGTCATTGTTAAAAAACAGAAATTCTGGTTGTCAGCCTGGGGATATTATGTGGTAACGCTCATTCCTGTCCTTGGCATTGTCCAGGTGGGCAATCAGTCTATGGCCGACCGATATGCCTATTTGCCCAGCCTTGGACCCTTCCTGGTGGCGGGTTTATGCGTGGCATGGATTGTGGTAAAAGTAGCTAACCTGCCAAAGTGGAGAGTTCTTGTTAAGTTCGTCGGCACTGCCGGGGTGCTTATTTTGTTATGCTCGATGTCATACAGAACCTTTCAACAAATAGGTATCTGGAAAAACGGCTTTGTTCTTTGGAATCACGTCATTGCAAGGGGTTTCGAGAGCGCTACGGCCTATAACAACCGGGGAATGTCTCTGGAAGATATGGGGCAGCGAGATCGGGCAATTGCCGATTACGAGCTGGCGATTGCCTTGGATCCACGGTTTTATCTTGCCTATAATAACCGGGGGGTATTATACGGCGAAGATGGCTTGTATCGTATCTCAATAGAATATTTCCTTAAGTCGATATCCATAAATCCAAGGCATGCTGAATCTTACTGCAACCTTGGCCTGTCCTATTTCTATATGAATCAGTATGATCGTGCACTGGAAAATTATAATAAGGCAATTGAGTTGAAGCATGATTTTGACACGGCATATCTCAATCGCGGGAATGTATTTATTATTTCCGGCAACAAGGAGCTTGCCTTGAAGGATTACGGGAAGGCGTGTAATCTGGGGAACAGAAATGCCTGCGATGCATTTCGCCGATTATCTCCAGATTTCCCCCCCACCTGACACAAGCTCTAGCGGAGGATGCTAATTCATTATTGCGCTCATCACAGTGATGGGAGCCAAGAACATTTTGATATGAAGTGATGATATACTTCGCTCGGATCGGGATAACACGTGTTTTGATTTCTCGATTCTTTCGATAGATCGCTAACTGCGGATACGCGAATACCTGGTTTCTGGCCGTGCAGCGTGGAGGTCGTGATGCAAAAGACGTCGAACTTTAGATACTACCTTGCCGGTTTCGTTGCCGTCACCACTTTTGCCGTGTATCTCGCTGCTCTTCAGAACGATTTCATTGTTGAATGGGACGATGGCGAATATGTTCTGAATAATCCATACATTCGCTCGATCAACCTGGCGTTTCTGAAGTGGGCATTCTTTGATTTCCATGCCAGCAACTGGCACCCCCTTACTTGGATATCCCATGCCGTGGATTATGCGCTCTGGGGTGCAAATCCCTTCGGGCATCATCTGACCAGCGTGATTCTCCACGCTGTCAACGCTTTTCTGGTCGTCGTGCTCATCATGAGGCTGCAAGAGGCCGCGAAGCAGGCGGCGCCGGACGGCCGGTATGCGTCACCATCGGGCGATCGCGGGATGCTGATAACAGCAGGAGTCACGGGATTATTGTTCGGCCTGCATCCCGTACATGTTGAATCCGTGGCTTGGATCGCTGAACGGAAAGACCTTCTGTGCGCCTTGTTCTTTCTGCTCAGCATCGCCGGGTATGTGAAGTATGTAACGGGCATCGGCAATGAGTCGATCGACCATGCTGTGCGATCTCGCTTTGTCAGGAAAGAATACCTGCTTTCTCTCGGATTTTTCATCCTTGCGTTGATGAGCAAACCGATGGCGGTGAGTCTTCCCGCGGTTCTGCTGATCTTCGATTGGTACCCGTTTCGCAGGCTGCGCTCCGCCAAAGCAGCACGGATCCTGCTTGTTGAGAAACTTCCTTTCATCACGTTCAGTCTCATCTCGTCGGTCCTCACGATTCTGGCACAACGGGCAGGGGGGGCCATTGTAGAGATTCAGTGGCTCCCCTTGTCATCACGCTTGCTGGTCGCGGCCCAGTCGCTGCTCGTGTATCTCTGGAAGATGGTAGTACCTCGGGATCTTATCCCCTATTATCCCTATCCGAAGGACATCTCGCTCCTCTCCGTGGACTTTCTGCTCGCCTTTGCTCTGGTCATTGGGATCAACATATTTTGCATTATTGTTGCCAAGAGACATAAATTAGGGTTGGCGGCCTGGGGTTATTATATTGTCACCTTACTGCCTGTAATCGGCATCGTGCAGGTGGGAAGTCAATCGATGGCGGACAGATATACCTATTTGCCAAGTCTTGCGCCCTTCCTGATCATCGCAGCGGGAACCTCATGGGGCTACGATAAGGCCGTACGCCTTAATCGGGCGAGGTCCGTGGTCATGATGCTCTTCCTTAGTGCAGGAATCGTGATATTCGCCGGCTTGTCATTCTTGTCAGTTCGACAGATGCATATCTGGGAAAGCAGTCTTACCCTGTGGAGTTATGTCATCGAAAAACAACCGGAGAAGGTTTCCATCGCTTATACGAATCTTGGCTCGGTTTATCAAAAAATGGGCCAGCTCGACAAGGCCATGGAGAACTATGACAAGGCGATAACCTTGGACCCAAATGATTATCTAGCTTATTCGAACCGTGGTGTAATATTTGGCAAGGTGGGTCAATTCGACAAGGCAATTGAGAGCTATAACAAGGCGGTGATATCGAATCCTGGTGATTACAGGGCTTATTTCAATCGAGGTTTGTTATATGACAAAATGGGCAGAATTGTTGACGCAATCGAGGACTTTCAACGGGCAATGAGATTAAATATGCTGGATCCTCGGGTGATTGCGTGGGCACATAATAATCTGGGGATTCTTTATGGCAAGGCAGGCATGGACGACCAGTCAATAGCTGCTTTTAATAACTCCATTGCGATTGAGCCAAACAATCCGGTGACGTTTTACAACCGTGGTTTTGCCTATGCTTATCGAGGTCGGTACAAAAGGGCAATAGAGGATTTCAGCAAGGCAATCATCTTGGACCAGAATTATGCGAGCGCTTATTTTCACCGAGGTGATGTATATCTCAGAACAGACAATAAAGAACTTGCCATTTCAGATTTTAAACAAGGGTGTGATTTGGGCGACGAGGAGGCGTGTAACGCATTGCAGGTATCACGTACCATGATCAGGCCGGACCGGAAGAAAGAATAATGTTGCGCCTCACGGTTTGAGAGCCGACCACGCAGCCAGCGGCATACCGCATAGAGAAACAAAATGTTCCCCGCTCGCCTTGAGTTTCTGGAGGTTGCAGGTGAAGGAATCAAAGAACCTTCGTTACTATCTTGCAGGTTTCGTCGCCGTCGTTACCTGCGCGGTCTATCTCTCAGCTCTCCGTAACGATTTTGCTGGTTGGTGGGATGATAGCGAATATGTTTACGAGAATCCTTATATTCGTTCATTCAACCTGGTTTTTTTAAAGTGGGCATTTCTTAATTTCTATGCTTCAAATTGGCATCCGCTGACATGGATATCCCACGCATTGGATTATGCTATTTGGGGACTGAATCCCGTGGGACATCATCTTACCAACCTCATTATCCATGCTATCAACACCTTCCTCGTGGTTGTCCTAATAATAAAACTGTTAGAGATTTATCAGGAAAGGGAAATCAGAAGAGGTTCAGCCACATTCATGGACCGTTCAGGGTTTTTGATGGTGGGTGTGGTTACGGGGCTGCTTTTTGGACTTCATCCTGTTCATGTGGAATCTGTGGTATGGGTTTCGGAAAGGAAAGATCTTCTCTGTGCCCTGTTCTTCCTGCTCAGCAGCATGACATATGCGGGATACGTGACTACTGGATCAGCCCATCAAAAAAGGGCGTCACGTTTTTTCAATAAGCGGTATCTCCTCTCCCTGGGCTTTTTTGCCCTTGCCCTTTTAAGCAAGCCTATGGCGGTTTCCCTGCCGTTGGTCTTCCTGATATGGGACTGGTATCCCTTCAAAAGAATTCAGTCGTTAAAATCATTTGTGTCCGCATTCGGGGAAAAATTGCCGTTTTTTGCATTAAGCTTTATTTCATCAATACTGACTATCCTCGCACAGAGAGCTGGCGGTTCAATGGGAATGATGGTCTTTGTGCCTTTATCAGTCCGCCTTCTTGTGGCTGCCAAAACCCTTTTGGCTTATATTTGGAAAATGATACTACCTAGGGATTTAATCCCCTATTACGCATATCCAAAGGGGGTAACGGTTTTTTCGCTAGAGTATTTTTCAGCAGCCATCCTTATAACAGTGATTACGGTAATGTGCATACTGTACGCAAAAAGGCAAAAGGTCTTATTGACAGCCTGGGGTTATTATGTTTTGACCTTGATTCCCGTAATTGGGATAGTCCAAGTGGGGGAGCAGGCGATGGCGGACAGATATACCTATTTGCCCAGTCTGGGTCCATTTATTATCGCAGGGCTGTTGGGTGCATGGATTTATGGAAGGGTTCATGCCTTACAAAGATGGTCTTTTGCCATAAAGGTCTCTGCGCTTGCTATAACCTTCTTCCTGTTCTCTGTTCTCGCATTTTTAACGTCGAAGCAGATAGCCATCTGGAAGAATCCTGTCACACTATGGACGTATGTTATTGAGAGAGAACCGGTACGCGTCCCTGGCGCCTATGTTAATCGAGGCGTGGCTTTCCACAAAGAGGGTCGGCTGAATAAAGCGATTGCGGACTTTAATATGGCACTTTTCTTAGATGCATTCAGTGTTGATGCCTATTATGAGCGCGGTACGATTTTTTTTGAAATGGGTCAATTTGACAAGGCAGTCGCAGATTTAGATAGAGCAATTAGTTTAATTAGATATGGGTCTAAGAGCTTTGTCGGCATTGAACTGTTCTTTCTTAATCGTGGTTTCGCTTACTCTAGACTGAATCAAGATGCGTTAGCTGCCTCAGACTTCAGAAAAGCTTGTGAATTGGGAAGTCCAGCAGGTTGTACTATGATAAAAACCTCGGAATGAACCTATAAGGCAGGCGTTCTACCAGCCCTTTGACGGCTAGTGTGTTGAAGCATCGGGCTACAGATAGCGATCATCTTATTGTGTATATTCTTCTTTAAATTACACTATACCCGGAAAAACATTCTTCCTGACTCTATACTTCTTCTTCAATTTATGCTATTAATAAAACAAGAGCAATTTTATATGCCCGCATTCATGTACCCGTGTAACTGACAGATATTAGTATTTATTAATTCTATACTTTTAAAGTATTATTTTTTGCACTATGAGGTTATAGGCAAAATTTACACATAATTTGCATTTATTTTCTTTTAACAGTAAGAGCGCCCGATAAAGCCAAACCCTTCGTGAGAGGGGGGCGGAAAGCGGCGGGTCTTGAAGTGAAGATGGCCGAGCTGCCGAAGGTTGAGCCTTTGGTATGCTCGGCTTTTTTATTCTTCAAGTCTAGGGAATTCGGCTGTAAACATCGAGGTTTACAGGAGAGTACATATGCGAGCGCGATTCCATATATATTTTCTTTTGCTTCTCATAACGATTTTCACCTTCACGACGACCTTTGCATTGCCCGCATTGGCAGGGGCCATCGAGGCAAACTTCCTGTATACGCTGTCCGATTTCACCGGCCCCTTTTTGATCCATGGGGGGAGGATGTTCGTTGACAAGGACCGGAACGAGACCTACGTCGTGTATCAGAATGTCGTCAGAGTGTTCAATGAAAACGGGCTGGAGATCTATCGGTTCAATGAAGAAAACAACCTCGGCAGGATCACCGCCTTAGCAGTGGACCGGGACGGCGCCATCTTCTTCCTTTCCTATGATGATAGAGGAGTGTATGGAATCATCCGCTGCAATTACCGGGGAACGCCGACGGGGAGGATCGAGATCACCGGCCTCCTGTCCGATTTTTCCAACGCTGAGAAGTTTTCGCCAACCCAGATGGTATACCAGGGAGGACAGTTCTATCTTGCGGACACAAGCAGCCTGAGGATCGCGGTCGCCGGTATGACCGGCCAGGTGAAGAAGACCTATGACATTATCCCTCTCCTTGAGCTCAAGGAAAAGGGCCGGGCCGATCTCGAGATGGGCGGCTTCAGCGTGGACAAAGAGGGCAATATGCTGTTCACCATACCGGTCCTGTTCAGTGCTACCGTGCTCTCTCCGGAGGGGAAGGTAGCGAACTTCGGCGAGCCGGGGAGCGTCCCGGGGAAATTTGGGGTTGTGTCGGACATCATAATGGATAATGAGGGGAACTATCTGGTGTCGGACAAGTTGAAATGCGTCGTCAGCGTGTATGACAAGGGCTTTCGGTTTCTCAAGGAATTCGGCGGCCGCGGGAACGAGCCGAGCAATTTGACCATGCCCCAGAAGCTGGCCGTGGACGGCAGCAACAAGCTGTATGTCACCCAGGGCGGGAACCGGGGGATCAGCGTTTTCAGGTTGATTTACAACTGAAGACAGCAGTCCACATAAAAGGAGGTGAATGCCGTCAGAGAATAAAAAAAGGGGGACGGCAACAAGCAGTGAGCAGGGGCATTCCGACCATGCATGTCGGATTAACCAACATTGATCCTCCGAAAGAGTAAACTCATCGCAAGGTGGGGACACAAAGCCAGCGGGTCCCGGAAGCGGGACGGCCAGGCTGCCGGAGAATATGAAGGAGGGGGGTTATATGAAGCTCGCTAAATTAAGCCTTATCCTTGTCGCTGCAGCCGCGGTAGTGTTCGGGCTGAGCGGGACCGGTTTCTCCTTCCATGACGGCGGCGTCGCTGATTGTGTGGGCTGCCACCAAATGCACAACGCACCAGGCGCCAACCTTCTTATCGCCGCTGACCAGAGCTCGGTCTGTCTGAGCTGCCATGGCACATCAGGCCAGTCCAGCTACCATGTTCTTACCCCCGATACAGACATGCCCGCGGGTACGCCGCCAGTCAATGAAGGCCCCGGCGGTGACTTCGGCTGGCTGCACAAGACCTATATTTTCACGATTGCAGGATCGCTAGTCTCCACCGATAACGGCCAGACCCATGGCCATAACATCATTGCTGCAGGTTACACCGGCGGCGTTTACACTGTTGATCCCGACAACCCAACGGCCCCGGGCGGCACGTTCTCGTCAGCGCTGCTTGCCTGCACCAGCTGCCATGACCAACATGGTAAAGGCCGTTGGACGACAGCAGGCACCTATAGCAAGACCTCCGGCGCTATCTATACCTCCGGTTCGTATGGTTCCATACCGACAGTTTTCTCCGCCACTGGCGAAAACTTGTCGACGGGCGTATACCGTCTGCTCCGTGCTGCCGACAGTGTTGGCGGCGTGACCTTCCCCGCCCTCCCGCCGGTTGCGGTAGCTCCGAGCACCTACAACAGGTCAGAGTTCTTCTTCCAGACCCGCACTGCCTACGGCTCCGGCATGTCCGACTTCTGCGGCACCTGTCATCCTGACATGCACACCACGGCAGGCATCAACCGTCACCCGACGAACCAGGTCATGAGCGGCACGGTCCAGGGCATCTACAACAGCTATGTGAAAACAGGTGCTATGACCGGCAGCCCGACCACCTCGTACCTGTCGCTCGTTCCGTTCGAAGAAGGCCAGACCTACAGCGCGGCCGCCATCAACACCCTGAAGAGCCATGCCCAGATCGACGATTCCAATCTAAACGGCCCGGGCTCTGGTACCGTGCCTGCAACGGCGACCATAATGTGCCTCTCCTGCCACCGGGCTCATGCATCTGGCTGGGCTACCATGTTTAGATGGAACAAGGATGTTACGACCATCACCGTCGCTGGCGCCTATCCTACTGGTAATGACGCGGGCTGGGGTCGATCCTTAGCGGAGGTATCAAAAGCCTACTATGACAAGAACGTAACGAAGTTCGCCGCTTTCCAGCGCACGCTCTGCAACAAGTGTCATGGTCTAGACTAATGCATGCAGAGGAAGGAGAGCAAAAAAGAGGACCGGCATTTGCGGTCCTTTTTTTTGTTATCTCTCCAATGAGAGCGGGATATGATGCCAAGGTACGAATTGTTTGAATGTAAATCAAAAACCGTGTACAATCACACAAAGCGCCTCCTGGGTTTAAGATTGGCGTTTTTGCCCAAGAGCATATCAGAGTCTAGCCGCTCTGGTATGCTTGGGAAGTGCCCTTTATATGATTATCAAGTCAGGTAAGCCGAAAGACGAACTGAAGCAGTTGACGTTGTTCTGAAAGATACCCTGCAGCAAAATGCGGGGAGCTTCATTGCAGACACTTTTCTTAGCCTTTCCAAAAAAAACCTATTGTCCTAATATCAGGGTGTAACTCCTCGGATACAAAAGGAGGCAAAAGGCCATCCGTATCAGTATACGTGCGTTGAAACTGCGAAGGATCGCGGCATAATCGGAACCATGCAAACCATTGGGTATAAAACCCCGGCGGTGTTTCTTTACGGAAAAGGCTTGACAATGCTAGATGCAACCTGATAAGTATACGCAACAATAGGTTCCCGAAACCTCCTGCGTGTGCAGCTCATGTTTTACGATTTACAGCGGTCCTAATGATTTTATCGCTTGCCGTGTGAGTTGATGATTCTCTTAATATAAACTATCGCCGAGCAAGTCATGTCCAAGTTGCAGGAACGTCTCAGCCTGACAGGAGAGCAATGTCAGCGATCCTCGAATAAAGCTTCCAGAAAGACCCCGGATTTTCTAAACGCTGATCAGGTCTTGATGGGTCTCCACTTGCGGGAACCCCAGTTATCACCGATATTCATCCTCGCAAGATTCATACTGAGGAACGGATGAGGGGGAATGAGAAGCCCGGGAAAGGACAGGGTGTGAAGATGGAGCGCGATGAGAGGCAATGCTGCAAGGACCCCCTACCACATAAAATGAACATTACATCACGCTATATTTACGTTCTCGCCTTTTTTTCCGGCATGTGCATCATGGCCGTTGAACTTTGCGCATCTCGTCTCATGGCTCCGTTTTTCGGGACCTCCACCTTTGTCTGGACAAACATCATCGGCATTATTATGATTGCACTGTCGGCCGGTTACATTGCTGGGGGGAAGCTCGCCGACCGGAAGCCGCGGCTCGACATCCTCCTGAAGCTCCTCCTGGCCGCCTGCGCCTTCCTTCTCGTGCTTCCTTTTGTGGCGTCACCCATTGCCAGGTGGCTCGCGTCGCTCATGGCGAACTTCAATTCGTCCTTTTCGTTCATATTTTTCGGATCGCTCTCTGCCATAACACTTCTGTTCTCCCCGCCTATCGTTATCATGGGCATGACGAGTCCGTTCCTCATACGGATCATTGCTCAGAGTGGCCACGAGGGTGACGCTGCCGGGCGCATTTTCGGGATCTCCACCATCGGAAGCGTCGTAGGCACCTTTCTGCCTATCCTGGTCTTCATCCCGACGTGGGGCACGGGCAAGACAATAATGTTTTTTGCGGCAGTGCTATTCGTCGTCACCGCATTGGGCTTTGCCAGCAAGAGAAACGCGCTTCTTTCAGTCGCCGCGGCCGTGCCGTTCCTCTTCCCAATACCGTCCGTGCGGGAGACCACCGGAAAGATATACTCGACAGAGTCGGCGTATCAGTATATCGAGGTCTTTGACAGAGGATCTTTCCGCTACCTTGTGTACAATGATGCGGCAGGTTTCCAAACGGTTGCCAATAAGAAGAGCGTCCTTACGGGACTTAACTACTACTACGACTTTTATTCGCTTCTTCCGTTCCTCTTTCGAGATGCCCCCAAAAGCGCACTTATTATCGGCCTCGGCGGGGGGATCATAGCGAACCAGCTCCACTACTTTCACCCGAAAATCGATATTGACGGCGTGGAAATAGACCCAAAGGTGATACAGATTGCGCGGAACTACTTCGCACTAAGCGACGCTGTGAAGACATACAATCAGGACGGGCGCATCTTCGTCAGCCTGGGAGAAAGGAAGCATGACATCGTTATCATCGACGCCTACACACAACAGGTCTATATCCCTTTTCACCTTACGACGATGGAGTTCTTCAGCCAGGTGAAGAAGGGACTTTCAGACAATGGAATTGTCGCCATGAACGTTTCCTCGGCACGAGAGGACTCACCGCTCATTCAGAGCATCAGCAACACGCTCCGACTCGTGTTCGGTCACGTATACCGGCTTAGAATCCCCGGTTCTGTTGATAACGTCGTCCTCGCCTCTGACAGGAGCGTAGACTTAGCGTTGTTCACAGCGGCGGGCGGAACAGAACTTCAGGGTATTGCTCAGTACAGCCAGGTGAACTTCAGGGAGAGTATATACGACAACAGGTACAAGCCCCTCACTGACGACCTGGCTCCCATAGAGCACATGGTGGATTGGGAGATACTCAAACGGGGAATCACGAGATGAGGCTATTGCGAGACGGAACACTGGCCCATTGCCACTTGCGTCAATGCTCCCACCGCTATTTTCTTATAATAATATTCTTTCTGCTTGCCCAGGCTCAGATCGTGTCTGCCGGTGTATGATTATTATTATGGGTAAAGTGACAGTTTAGCCACTGACTTTTTAACGCATTCTGACATTTTAGTTAAGAAAGGATTCGCGAGTTCAATCTCGATGTACAATGCTTAAAACAGCGAGCTTCAACGGTGTTGTCTGGCCGAGGCACTTTCTTGGGCGGCTATCAAGGGTACATTCTATCTAATCTGTCGTTAGATTGCAGCAATCTGCGAAGGTATTATCCATTGAAAGATGCATAAAGATTTCAGCCTCACTACTTATAGTATCCCAAAATTAGGTGAAATTACGGAAGAATATTGCGTTGAATTTCCTTGCCCATGGCACGAGAACGCGCTTCTGCTCTCTTCTTGAACGACTGCTCTCGCAACAGGTCCTGTACCTTCTTGTCGTCAGGCTCGACCTGAAGAACCTTCTGATACTCCGCCATCGCCTCCTCGTGCCTGCCCATCTCATCCAGTACTTTGGCGAAGACCAAGCGACGGGAAGTATTGCCAGGCTCGATGCGGAGAGATTCACGGTAATAGCGGACGGCCTCCTGCCGGTCCCCCTTCCGGTAATATGCGACGCCGAGATTGAAATAGGGGTCAGCATATGCAGGATTCCGGCGGATGGACTGCATCAGATGAGGGATCGCCTCGTCGAACCTTCCCTTCGTACCGAGCAGGGCCCCGAGTGTGTTCTGGGCGATCCAGTTGTCCTCATCGACATCCACTGCATGACGATAAAGGGTCAAGTCATTCTTCCAGTATCCCAGCTGTATCCAGGTTAACGATGCAAGCAGCAGGAGAATCGTCGTTGAACAAATGGGCAGTACCCACTTCGGGAGGGCCAATCTCCGGACCAGATCGCCTATTCCCCAGGAAACCGCGATGAAAATCCCGATAAGGGGCACGTAGGTATATCGGTCGGCCATGGCCTGCGCCCCGACTTGCACGAGCCCGATCACCGGTACCAGGGTTCCGAGATACCAGAACCATCCAAAGGCCAAGTACGGGAACCTTCTCGCGAAATAGGTGACCAGAATCGTCAAGCAAGCCAGCAGTGCGATTACGAGGGTGATCTCCCAGAAGGGAATGAGATAGCCGCGATGGGGGTAGTAGACGGACAGTCCCGACGGCCAGAACGTCTTGCCCAGATAGGCCACATAGCTGCTGAGGGCGTTCGTCAGGCGAGCCTGGAAGGTGATCGGCTGGATAAACGCTTTCTGGGCGATAACGGTGATCACGGAAGAACCTGCTGTCAAGACCAGGAAAGGGATTTTCTCCAGCAGCAGACGAGGAAGCCTCGCCGCGGTTAATCTCAACGGAGAGGACTGCTCCCATTCGTCAACACGGAGACGCCCGAGGGGCCACCAATCGATGAGAAGGAGGACAAAAGGCAGGGTCACCGCCATTGGTTTTGCCATCAGTGCACAGGCAAAGAACATCAGCGCCATGGCGTACCACCGGGCGGTAGAACGCTCCGCGAATCTGACATACGCCCAGAGCGTCAAGAGCGAGAAGAAGGTGCAGAGCACATCCTTTCGTTCAGAAGCCCAGGCGACCGACTCGACGTGAAGGGGATGGACGAGGAATAGCGCCGCCACAAACGCACTTCGCAGTGACTTACCCGTCATGATCCAGAGCAAGAAGAACAGGATCACGCTGTTTAGGGTGTGGAAAAGGGCACTCACGATGTGATGCCCCCCGGGCGAGAGGCCGAAGATCTGGATGTCCAGCATGTGCGACAGCCACGTTATCGGATGCCAGTTCTGCTCGTAGGTGGATGTGAATGCCCAGACGATCCCCTGCGTCATAAGGCCTTCCCGGATAAAGGAGTTCTCGGTGATGTACGCAGGATCGTCAAGGCTGATGAAGGAATTGGTCGAGGTTTGCGAGAAGAGAATGAGGCCCGCGACGGCTAGCGCCACAACGATCATATAATTATTGATGAGAAATTCTTTTTTCATAGGAGGCAATACAACATATAATCCTGCCGCAACGCCATTGAGCAACGAACAGAGACCCTATCGCCATGGCAAATGAAATCATTCTTCAAACAGATATAATTCAGGACCGTTACGGTCGAAATTGATGCTGAAAGATAGCAACTAAAGCCCTTTGTTCTTTTCATCCTGAACCAACACCTGTTATGCTGCAATCTAAGGTAAAATAGTCTTTGGACCCGTGAAACCGAGCAAGGACGATTCAAGTTATTCTGTCACCAAGCAAAATCCCCTTTTACCGTCAGCCAATAGTCATGTAATGTGTTTTGTGAAAAACATCTATAGCATGTTCTGATTACCATAATAATAGTAAAAAAGCAATGTTAGAATACTTTTGCTCTCTACAAGGATTCGTTACACAAAGAGATCATACGTTGTGGATGGCCTGTGGTCTTTTCTTGTTAAAAAAATAGGAGCGAACGATACTGTGATGCTTCAGTTGCATATGCAGTGACCAGCTTTTCGTGTTGTAAAAGGGAGTGTATTGCACTACTATACATGGCAATGAAGAACGAGCAACCGGAAATATCCGCAAAGATCCGCATCCTCATACTGACGTTGGCCGTTGCCGCGGTCTGGTTCGTCCTCGGGATGGTTTACCTGGATCGCTTTCCGCCGGCCCTGACGCGGCTGGAACTGGTGCTGATGCCGTGGAAACGGCCCCTGCCGCCAGAGGCGAATCTAGACCAGCGCCTCGAACTAATGCAGCAACAGCTTGACGCTTCCACCAGGATCTCCTCGTACGCGTTCACCGGCATGATCATGTCGTTCGCCGCGCTGAGCGTGTATCTCTCCATCCTCTACCAGCAGAAACAGCGCCGCGCACGGGAGAACATGTTCCTGGTCCTCAAGAACCAGGAGATCGCCCGCCGCAACGAGTTCATCCGCTATATTTCCGCCACCATCGGCCATGAGTTCAAGAACAATCTCGGCCGTATCAAGCGGCGGATCGATCTGATCTCGGAGCTGCCCCGGGAGGCACGGGGACGGATCGATGACAACCTGGACAAGCTTTTCGCAGATATCGATATCTTCAAGCGTATCTCGGATGAGCGCGAAGCGAGCCTGGTAGAGTTCAAGAACTTCGATCTCAAAGAAATGCTGAACAGTCTTGCCCTGCAATTCAGCGATCTTGCTCACGTCTCGATCCGTGAGTGTGCAGTTGTCCCACCGATCTATGCTGCACCCGAGCTGGTGAGGACCGTGTTCGAGAATGTCTTTGATAACGCGGCCAAATACAAGAAGCCGGACGACAATCTCGCTCAGGTCCTCGTTTCCTGTGCCACGGATCAGGACGGCGGCAGGCGGTATGTGACGATCTCCATCCGCGACCAGGGGATCGGCATGGATGAGCAGCAGGCCGACCAATGTTTCTACAAGGGCAAAGGCACCGGCGAAAGCTGGGGGCAGGGTCTGTATTATGCGAAGTACGTTGTTGGCCTGCATGCGGGAAAGATACGGATCGGCAAGGAATATACGGCGCCCGGAGCGGGAACCGAGATCATCATCAATCTTCCGTTCGTCGAGGAGTCGCTGGATGTTTAAGGTGCTGATCGCCGATGATGATTTTGAGGACCGCGAGCTTCTGAAGCTCGAGATCCAGCGGGCCCTCGGACCGGACGCGGACGCCGTCCGGTTCCGCGAGGCAGGCAGCGTTCAGGAGGCCGTCAAGCAGCTCGAGGCGCAGGTCTTTGATCTCATGACGCTCGACATCGAGTTCGACCGGATGACCGAGGGGATCGATGTCCTTCCCGAGATCTTCGAGACCTATCCGGGGCTGAACATCATCATTATCAGCGGCAAGCTCGACAAACGGGAAGTGTCGGAACGGCTGTTCCGTTTCACCAAGGACAACGTGCTGAAGGGCAAGCGCTGGGCCAGGCACTTCGATGTGCTTGACAAGAAGGACGACAAGGCGGAGGCCATCCGCCGCGCTTATGCGTTCGCCCGGCAGCAGCAGGAAGGGGCGGACAATGTCCGGGAGCTGTTCCTGCTTGCCGAGTCCTATCTTGAGAAGAACATGATCGATAAATGCCTGGAAGTCTATCAGAAGATCCAGCATCTGGCGCCGCATGATGTGGAATCCACAGAGAACATCCGCATCATCCGGGGCGAGGTGTCGGCGGAACAGGCCCTGGAGTATTTCCGAGCCGGCGAGCGTATCGTGGCCGCGCTGCTGCTCGGTTATTATCTGGAGAACCGTCTGAAGTCTGCTACCGCGTCGACACTGGGACGAACCTACGCCATCCTGTCAGAAGGCCTGCAGGAGATGCAGCAGCGCAACATGATCACCCGTTACCGGTATGGATTGTTCGGCGATCTGCTGGGGCTGAGGAACAAGGCCATTCACCAGCCCGCGACCCTGGTGGAGAACGACTTCCAGACAGCGATCAAAAAACTGGCCCAGTTGGAGGAGTTCACGCCATGATCGAGCGAGTTAGATCGCGGTGGCGCTACCTGCCGCCGTCCGGCCCGGTCATCAGCCTCCTGCTGATAGGGCTCGTGCTTTTGAGCGCACTGCTCTATTACCGGTCCGTGAAGATCCAACGGTTCTTGGAACCGGCATTGGCGCTCTCCCAGCCCCGGAACGAGTTCACCAAGCGGATCAACGAGCTGTTCCAGCGGGAGTTCGGCGACCGGCCTGTCAGCGGGCTGAAGGTTCGGAGGAGCTCCATCCAGATGCAGCGGTCGCTCATCTTCCAGCCGGACGGCAAACTGCAGCCGGAGGGAAAGAGCATCCTGGGCAAGCTCGCGAAGGTCTTTTTTGCGCTCATGAAGGACGAACGAACGCGTTCCGAGATCGACCGTGTCCTGATCGTCTCGCGGTTCGCGCATCGCGAAGCGCCGGGTGCGAACGTCCCGGGGAGGATGCAGGAGCATCTGTTGGTCGGGTTCATCGAGGACGCGTTGTTCCTGGAGGTGCCCGAGCTCGGCCGGGGATACGCGTCGTACTTCATCAGCGCTACCGGACCGCTTGATGCCCGCAAGGGGGCTCCTGACATAGTGGACTTCATCATCGTTCCGTCGGAGTCCCTGCACATCGAAGTGCTTGAGAAGCTGGAGAAATACGCCAACTGAGCCCGGACCAGGGAGAGCGGCAGGGAGATGGCCAGCACGTATCCCCCGTGCATGCATGCCCCGCTTCAACCCGGGAGATATTCCGGTGGGTACTCCTGCTCACGCAGGTGGTCGTCATCTTATCGATCTTTTCCGGACAACCGGGACAGGACCATCGCATCCGGTCCAGGTCTGGTCACCGTAAAGCTACTAGCAGTCAACACGGACGATCCGCGATGCATACAAAAGGCCGTTGATAT